>JAEZKA010000004.1 GCA_023436225.1 Bacillota bacterium | reverse complement strand
GCTATGTGCGGCAACCGAGTGGGAACGTGTCTCTGTTGGATTGATAGTCACGCGCTATTTTTGTAAATCTAAATATGTGATAAACATCACTAACGTAAATGGGGCGCCGCACATTTAGTGCGACAGCCCCTTATTTTTTTAAATATTTCAAGAAATATATACAAAGCTAAGCTTGTATTATTTTTCCGTTTGGTACCTGCTTTTGTGTTGCATAAATACGAAAACGGCAGTTGCTTATGATAACATCTACCGTTTTTTATTACTTTTAACAAATGGTTCTAACTAATCTGGAATAAATTTTGATTCTGATGAAGTAATGTTAACTTAATGACATTGCCTCTTAAGTAGATAAAGGAAATAACCAAAATCTACTTAGGAGGTATCATATCAATCCAGGTCGCTCCTATTAATTCCTATTGATTCCCTATCAGCCTTGTGACTTTTTTAATGCTTTTCTCTGATCTTTTTCGTCCTCAGAAGCTCCATAATATTTACTATAATGTTTACCATAGTATCTACCGTAATAGCCTCTTGTATCCATTGGAACCTTATTCAGAATAGCACCAAGGATCTTACAATTTGATTTTCTTAGTTGCTCCTTCACATCATGAGCAAAACGATAGGATATCATGTTCGCCTCTAATACTAATACCGCTCCATCACAAATACGTGCAATAATAGCACCATCAATTACAGAACCCAGTGGTGGTGTATCAATAATGACATAGTCATAAATCTCCTTTAATATATTAATCATGTCTTCAAAGCGCTGATGATTCAGTAGTTCTGCAGGATTGGGGCAGGTTGCACCGGCAAAGATAATATCCATATTACTAATATCGGTATCCTTTACTACCTCGTCCAGCTTCTTCTCTCCGATCAGATAATGTGTCAATCCTCCCTGCACCTCTCCGACACGATATCTACCCGCAAGCACCGATCGCCTTAGGTCAGCATCGATCAGTATCACCTTTTTCCCCGCCTCAGCAAAGGATACCGCAAGATTGAAGGATACACTCGTCTTACCTTCACTCGGCATACAGCTTGTTAAAGAGATAACCTTAATATCATCCCCGCAAAACTGGATATTTGTCCGAAGTGTCTTATAGGATTCATTTGTTCTAAAGTCCAATTCTTGTCTTGTGGAAAATGTGATGTGCTCCATTTTCATCTACCGTTTACCCTTTCTGGCATGTACCGCCCTTTGTTTGCTCCGCCTTTTGTCCTCCATATCCATCACCTTCGTAGAACCCGTTTCTTTCGGAATCATACCCAGTGTAGTCATTCCAAGATATTTCTCAACATCCTCAGAGTTCTTAATGGTATCATCCATCAGGTGCAATACGATAATCAATCCGGCAGATAAAAACGCTCCTACTATCCCAGCAATCAGGATATTCTTTTTTATATTCGGACTATAAGGAAAGGGAGATGCATAGCCGGACTCTACCACCGTTGGCTTCTCAGTAGCCATTATTTCAGCGATCTGAGTACGAGAAACCTCCGCAAATTCATCAACTATCTTTTTCGCAAGAAAGGCATCCGGATACTCTGCCTTAATCACCAGGATACGAGTGTTTGTCTGATTAGAGATTGATATAATATTCACCAGCTGTTCGTAGGTCATATCCAGTCCAAGATTATCAATAACCTTGGTTACTACAGGCCGACTCTTAATCAGAACCATATAGTCCTGTGTAAGCTGTGTTCCAAGCTGAATATCGGCTAGGCTAGTGATCGATGTGGATTTTGTCAATATGTACAGCTTAGCAGTGGACTGATACATCGGTGTGATGTAGAAGCTGCTAACCAGACCTGAGGAGGCCGAAAATATTACCGTAGTCATTAAGATAATCCATATTCTTTTTTTAAGCAAAAAGAGTATACTCACCAAGTCAATTTCGATTTCATCGTTTCGTTTCTGTTCCATCTTAAGCTCCTTTATAGATAATTCAGTATATACCAAAGGATTTTCCGCATGATACGAAAAATCCTTTGGGAAATTCATATGATTTAATACACTATCAGAAAACCGGATCAAAGCTCAGAGATTCGATGTTGCTGTTAATCTCTAAGGTATAATTATTAACCTTCTTAATAGTGAACGATTTATTCGATTGAAGACTTGTCATGCCAACTGTACCATCGGAGCTTACCGTAACACTATATTTGTTACCCTGTAAGATACTATCTACAAATTCAACCGTTCTGGTTGATCCATTTGCTGCGGATACCTTCACTGTAACGCCACCATAGGTTCTTTGTACTTCGGGTAAGTTATTCCATCTTTCCAGGCTAGTTGCCTCCGATGCTAAAAATCCCTTCAGCTTAGCCATCATCTCGCTATTTACATCATAATTAACCCCCATATAGCTTACTCGAATTGTCTTAATATCGGTAACGGGCTTCGACAGGGTGTAACGAACTCTTCCACCCTCCAATATCGTCTTTGTTACTTCATCCACTGGGGGAGGTGTATTACCACCGCCATTTCCGCCACCTCCGGTTCCACCGGTAGAAGGTGTGGTACCTTTATCCTCTATCTTTCCGCCAGTCACATTTTCCCTAGTCGCAGTGTCTCCACTTCCTACAGTTACTTCAATGGTGACATCCCCCTTAATAACCGGAATATTCTCCTTCTTATCTGTAGCTACCGTGGTCTTTTCCGCACCCTTTAACAGTGTTAAGGTAGCAGGAGCTTTCGTCTCTACGGCAAGCGGTACACTGGAGGTTATCTTTGCCCCCGCTGTATGAATTGCAACTGGTACCGGCTTAGTAGAAGTACCTGTAATTGTGATATCCGATTCCTTCTCAAGAGCAACCTCTGTTATAACACCGTTATTCTCAATGATAACCTTCGCACCGGCTGCAGTCACCTCAATACGAACCGAAGCATTTTCGCCTACTACGATTCTGGAATTTCCTGAAGTGATCACTATCTCGTTACCCTGTGCTTCTTCATGCCAGGTATCGGCAGCTATTCTTCGAATTTCGATTGATTTAAATACACCGTAATTGTATATTTCAGCATTCGGTGCATCGACTACTAATGTGGTTCCCTTATAATTCCCAGCGGGTATCTTAAGCGAGACCTTATCGGTAGTACTGAGCGTGATCATCTGAACTCCATTACCTAATAATTCTTCTAATTCCTTTTGATTTGTAACCGTGCCGAGTTCATCAACCACTTTGACTGTCATGGAGGATGACGCCCCACTTAATGTTGTACCGGTAATGGTTACTGTACCGGTCTTTAAGGCCGTAAACTTACCCATCTTATCGGGCTTAGCAATCTTTGGATCACTACTGCTCCAGGTAGTAATGTCGTTGGAGTTCTCCGGTGTAAGCTTACGATTTACATCATAAACCTGACCCTTATTCAAAGCGGTCACCTTATTCGTAATTGTGAGCCTCTTTGCACCATATATCACCTTTACCTTGCTATTCAAGGTATATACCTTCTTATTCGGCGTAGTAACCTTGCAGGTAATAACTACATCACCCTTCATCTTACCCCTGACCACACCGACGCTATTGACAGTCGCAATTGTCTCGTTGCTGCTTGACCATTCATAGGTGGAGCCTTTGATCTTATTATTAATATTAAGATCATATGTATCTTTAATCAGAACGTTCACTACCTTCTTAGAGATAGCAGGTGCTGAAGCTGCCTGCACCGGCAAAATAGGAACAATAACAAAAGCCAACATGACGATGACAGCCACCGTCACTCTGCTTAATACTTCCTTCCAACTACGGGAAGAATTTCGTCTCATAATTCATCCTCTCCTTCTATTTGATAATATTCAACTTCTTCTTATCCGTAGTATAATTAATTTGATTGTAAATATTTGTAAACAAAATCATTAAGCTAATGATATTGGAATTTATTGTAAATGTCAAGATAAATTTATTTACTACCGGTACTCATTGGTGCCTAGTTTCGACAACGAAAAAAAGGCTATTGCAGAATAATAATATTTTGCAATAACCTCAGTATATCAAGTATTTTCTTACAAAGTGGTTCTATCCTTACTGGCCGTAGGTTCCATAATACTTGCCGTAGTACTTGCCATAGTATTTTCCATAATAGCCGTTCTTATCCATGTTAACCTTATTGAGCACCGCACCCAAGACCTTGCAGTTCGACTTTTCTAGTTGATCCTTAACTGTCTGTACAAAACGATAGGAAATCATATTCGATTCAATGACTAGCATTGCACCATCACAGATCTTTGCTATGATTGCTCCGTCTATTACCGAGCCCAAGGGTGGTGTATCAATAATTACGTAATCATAGATTTCTTTGAAGTGTGCAATCATCTCGGTAAATCTTGTATGATTCAGAAGCTCTGCAGGATTCGGACAGCTCGCTCCAGAGAAAATAATATCCATTCCGTTGATATCGGAATGACAGACAACCTCCTCCAGCTTCTTCTCACCGATCAGATAGTGGGTCAAGCCTCCCTGTATCGCTCCAACCTTGTATCTACCGACTAATACGGACTTTCTTAGATCTGCATCAATAAAGATTACCTTCTTATCATTCTCTGCAATGGAGACAGCGAGGTTGAAGGACACGCTGGTCTTGCCTTCATTCGGCGTGCAGCTAGTCAAAGCGATTACCTTAATATCATCACCACAGAACTGCAGATTGGTTCTTAAGGTTTTGTAAGCTTCATTGGCTCTATAATCCAGTTCCTGTCTCTTTGAAAATGTAATATTCTTCATGCCACTTACCTCATTCCCTTTCTGGCGAGTGCCTTCTTCTGCCGTTGTTTCTTCTTATCTGCTCCTCCTGCCTTACTTTGCTCTACCGGAATTAATCCTAACGTTGTAAGACCAAGATATTTATCCACATCCTCTGAGGTCTTAATCGTATCATCCATCAGGTGCATCACAATAATAATACCCGCTGACAACACAATTCCGACTAGTCCCGCGATTATAATATTCTTCTTAATATTCGGACTGCTGGGATAGGGCGATGCATATCCCTCCTCTACTACCGTAGGCTCTGAAGTATCCATAATCTTTGCAATCTGTGTCTTAGAAACCTTGGCAAATTCGTCCACGATCTGCTTTGCTACAAACGCATCCGGATACTCTGCTTGTATTACAAGAATTCTTGTATTACTTTGATTTGAAATGGTGATGATATCCACTAATTCCTTATAGGTCATATCAAGTCCCAGATTCTCGATTACCTTAGTCACTACCGGACGACTCTTAATCAGAACCATATAATCCTGTGTGAGCTGGGTACCAAGCTGAATATCTGCCAGGCTAGTTATCGAGGTAGACTTCGTTAAGATATATAGCTTTGTTGTCGATTGATACATCGGTGTAATGAGAAAGCTGCTGACAAGTCCTGCTCCGGATGCGAATATAACCGCTGTCAGGAGTAGGATCCATAGCCTGGTCTTCAGTAAATAAAGCAACTCTAGCAGATCAATTTCCATTTCATCGTTGAAGTTCTTTTCCATATCAAGCTCCTTTATATGTATGTGTTTTCCAATACTTTGAGGGGATTCTCATAGAAAAGCTTGTTCAGTATTCCCTCGTCGCATCTCTTCTGTAATTGCTTCTTTGCTTTCATCATACAGGGAAGCCTAACCTGATCATCATGACAATCACTTCCTAGAAAATGAATTAATCCCTGCTGTATCAGCTTTCTATGATACATCGCCTCTGTATCAAGGATTCCTCCCAATAAGCTTTTGCAGTTCATCTGAAGGTAACAACCCAGATTATGTAATTCCAGAATAGCATCTTCCTTCTTATATAGGCAACGATAACGTTCTATGTGAGCAACAATCGGCAGATAACCGGCACCGGTCAGTCTTGTGAGCCCTCGGAAAATATTATTATAGGCTTCCTTGGGAGAGAACTCGACCAGAATATACCTACTACCGGCCAAGGTAAGGGCTGCCCCGGATTGAATGGCTTCCAGAATAGATTCACTATAATATAATTCATTCCCAAGTAAAATCTTCATATCTCGATCAATCTTCCAAGCCTCATCCTGCACCTGACTACAGATCTGCTTCAGCTGTTCCGGAGCTAAATTCTTCGCACCGGCCTCATAATGTGGTGTGGCGATGATGGTTCGTATTCCTTCTTCATAAGCGATCTGAAGCATATGAACCGTCTGCTCCATGCTTTCAGAGCCATCGTCTACTCCCGGAAGTATATGTGTATGAAGATCCATTAATCCTTGTTCCATATTCTTCTCTTCCATCATTCTAATTATTTTTCAATCGATTCTTCAGATAGCTTATGAATGAGACCAGTACCAGTGCCAGGATCAGACCCAGAGCACCTATATAAAGAAATACGGTAATATCCCATCGCAGATACATCCTCAAAAAGCTCTGATAGTATTCTGGCTCAGTCATCACTTCATTGTAGGCTCTAGTAATCATCAGATATCCCGCCATGGCTATGATTAGTCCAGAGGCAGAAATCACAGCATAAGCGATAAAGCGCAGTCCCCGATGGATATAATGATGCATTTTTAATAAGAAGTAACAGAATGCGCCTGCCAACAATATCAGCAACGGAATTAGATATATCATTGCCGATAAGAATTTCGTTCTATATTCCATAATAGAAGAAATCAGCGGCAGCTTGATTGCGTCCTTATAATCCTCCTCAATCATAGCTACAAGATGATCGATCTCTTTATTAATCTCGTCGGAACGTACTACACTCTTTGCTTTCAGATATTGATCCAGATTCTGTTTCAATTCTTCGTTAATGCGATCGGTCTTAATAACGGCTTCCTCAGAGTTCAGGGTTGCTTCCAGATAATTCTTGCTCGATATGTATACTCTCTCTAGGGTGATAACCTCTTTTAGAACAGCTTGTGGTAAGCCTACCTCTTCTATCTCCGAAGCCGCCTTTGCGTAAAGCTCTTCATATACTTTATTATAGTAATTGCTTTCATTGATATTGCGTCTGATGCTTCTACAGCTCAATACACCAAAGCCAACTCCTGCACAGATAAAAAGCACTACAAATATAAGAGTGAGAATAAATGCATAGAGACAACTAATCAGCTGTATTGCTTTCCTTTTACTTATCTTCATCCTCTGATCCTCACTCATTCGTTAATGCTTCTTCCGCCGATATTGGCTCTCCATATACAAAGTATCGTTCCTTTCGTTCTCCCAGTAGCTGACCGAAGGGATAGCAGGTATACAGGATTAGTTGTTCCTTATCCCCAGATAAATCATATGCCGAGGTATCCGTTGCCAATGCTGCCTTTGCTTCTACGATACTATAATAATAATCCTTATCCTCCATGACTACTTTGACGATATCACCAATCATAATCTGCTCTAGGGGTGCAAAGAAAGTAGTATCATGGCCACTGATTAGAATCGGTTTCCCTTCTCCAGGAAGTCCACTCTTGGGATAGTGACCGACACCCTTGCTTAATATATCATCGCTGTCATCCTCATAGAGGGGCACTGACAATGTAATTCTATCACATTCTATTACTCCAAGCCCAGCTGCAAGGACCGTGTCCCGGTCTTCGCTTTGTACCGGTGCATCAGCCTCCTGAAGCAGCTTCTTAGAATTAGATTGATCGGGTATTAGCCTCTCCGGTGCTCCCTGATAGATTAGGAGGTTGCCCTTACTCATCACATAAGAGACAACCGGCCTCCCGGCAAAGAAGAGCATGATAGCTCCCAATATAGTAAGAACCATTGTCATAGCAATATAGATTGCTACTCGTCTGATATATCTATTCATCATTTTGAGCGAAGTAGTCCATACGACAGTTAGCAACAAATCCGAAAATCATAAGCATTACAATCCCCACAATCACAATTAGTGTATGTTCAAAATTAAAACCTGTCTCGGTAATGATAGAGGTATTACTCGTCTCCCCGAAGAACTGATCAATCTGTTCCTTTTCCTCCTGCGATAGATTCTTAGCCTCATCTATCTCTGAGGGCTCAGGTGTAACCGTAATCGTAGGCATCGGTGTTGCCTGCTGCGCAGACTCCTCCACCGGCTCCTCCACCGGAATCAGATACCCGTCCAGAACACCTCGCTCTATACTATTGTAAGCAGTCTGCAAGGCCTTATCTCTCTGCTCAGCAGTGATATCCACATCATCCTGACTCAGATAAGCAATCAATTGATCAATATATTTCTCATCGACTTGATACATCTTCCCTTGATAAGTATAAGTCTTCCTTGCTTCCGCCACCACCTGCTTCTCATACTCATTCAAGGATCCGGCATATACGGTGGAAACCGGGAGTAAACAGCAAAAAACGAAAGCAATATAAAATATTACTCCCTTCATCATCATCCCCCCTATATACCAAAGGATTTTCCGCAGAATGCGAAAAATCCTTTGGGAAATTAATAATTATATGCACTTATCAATATTACTAGAATTTCGGAACAAAGTTGAGTCCATCAATATTGGTCTCAATCACTAAGATCTTCTCTGCTGTTTTCGAAATAGTAAGATATTTATCTGCACCATTGATGGTAAAGCTACCGGTCTTAGCAGCAGTATCAACGGTATCTAATGTCACACTATATTCTCTGCCATCAAAAAATCCCCCCGGTGTACTCAATAGCGTAATCTTTCTTGTATTACCATTCGCAGCTGAGGCTTCAATCTCAAATTGATTCCCAGCAATACCGTAGGTTTTTCTTACCACATTGTCCTTCTGCCACTTATCAAGTGATCCCTCTGGATCATTCAGGAAGCTTAAGAGGGTTGATAACATCTCACCATCGATAGTCACCGGAACTATAAAGCTTGTTTCGATTGATTTGATCTGATCAACCGATTTGGATAAAATATATCTTATTCTTCCGCCACTCAAGATATCCTTCGTATAACCATTATCCGGGGTGCTGGGTCCTCCTGGATTGCTACCAGAACCTCCACCAGATCCTCCACCGGTTGAAGGAGTCGTTCCAGGATCCTTTGCATCAAGCTTTTCTCCCTTCACTTCTACCTTAGTCTGTGTTGCACCGGTACCAACTGTTACATTGATGGTTACATCACCAGTAATTGTAGGGATATTCTCCTTCTTATCTACTGTAATTGTTGAGCTTTCTGCACCCTTTTCAAGAGTCAATGCTGCCGGAGCAGATGCTGTAACAGCCAAGGGTACACTTGTGGTGATGCTTGCGCCTGTAGTCTTAATTTCAACCGGAATTGGTTTACTGGATTCGCCTTCGATCTTCAAATCAGCATTACTCATTATAACCACACCGGTAATCTCGCCTTTATCGTTCTTAATTGTAACCTTTGAGCCTACTGATGTAATCTCAATCGATACTGATGCATCCTTGTCAACCTCGATGCTTGCCGTAGCAGATTTGATTACCAGCTTGTTTCCCTTTGCCTTCTCATGGAAGGTATTGGGTGCGATCTTAAGAATCTCGATGGATTTGAATACACCACTGTTATATACATCTGCCTTAGGTGCATCTACTACAAGGGTTGTATTCTTATAGTTACCTTCCGGAATAGTGAAGGTATTCTCTGAATCTGTTCTTAATGTGATCTTATTAGCACCCAGCTTGAGCAGCTCTTCCATCTCACCCTGAGTCGCTACAGCACCATCTTCATCAAGAATTTTGATTGTTACGGAGTCGGACTTACCGCTAAGGGTCTTACCGGTAATTGTTACTGTACCAGGCTTCAGAGCAGTGAACTTACCGTTCTTATCCGGCTTAGCAATCGAATTATTGCTGCTGGTCCAGGTTGTCACATCATTGGATGTAAAAGGTGTCAGGGTTCTATTCAGATCATATACCTGCCCTTTATTCAAAACTGATATTTTATTATTAATTACGAAGCTCTTTGCTCCGGATACAACTCTTACCTTACTGCTAACCGTATATACTGATTTACCGGCTTTAATCTTACAGGTAATCACTGCATTCCCTCTTGTCTTAGCTTTCACTACACCTGCAGCATCTACTGTAGCAATCTTCTCATTATTACTCGACCATACATAGCTGGCACCTTTAATCTCATTCTTAATATTCAGATCATAGGTCCCCTTCACCATGATGTTCAGGGTCTTCTTTGATATAGTCGGAGCCTTTGCAGCTAGTGCGGTATAGCTGGGAACGAACGCTATTGCAGCGATCATCATTACAGCAACCATCACTCTTGTGTATAAAGCTCTCAAACCATATGATGCTTTCTTACTCATGTTATTCTCTCCTTTGCCATATACTAATCATCACATCAAATACATATTTTGTAACTTATTACATATTAATTGGAAATTATGGAAATGTCAAGGTGTAATTGCATTTTTTTGTTATTCTGTTCCATATGTTGTGTTTTGCAATATTTTAATTAAGATATCAGCCTAATGCAGTCTGGAATACACGTTTTCCATATATTTATCAATCATCTCCTCCATTTGGGCGATATTATATTCAATATCGTGATGCCCAAAATCCTGGTAAAAAGAAAGAAATTGCTTGAAATCTGCCTCCTCTTTCTCTCTACTGAGGCATTGCTCGTAATCTTGTCTGCATTTTGCAAGATATTGAATCACCCAATCCCAGGTAGCATAATCATGAAAAATATAATTTTCCTTTGTGATATTCTCCTCAGCAATAATGCCACTGAGGTCTTCTTTATTGAAGCTTCTAATCAGGCTGTCCACCGTACAGATCGTTTTAGCCAAGGTGTCGCTATCGTTTTGACTGTATCGCTTCAGCAATTCCCCCCATTCTTCTCTCCAACTATTTTGAAAGGTATAAGTGACTTTACTCTTTAATTCATCTATACTCATAGCAATTACAACAAATGTTATCCTAATGGTTAAGAAGAATAAACTGGTATTCTTGTCTTTCATACGGAAGAAAGTACTAATATAATCAAGTGGCGTAAGTCCAAGGGTCATGACACTAATTAAATCTGCATATGTCTCCGAGAATATCTGTGAGATCAGGTTGATTCCCGGTGTGATCAGACTTTCCGAATATTGATAAAGCAGCTTAAAGACAGCATCCTCCCAGGCCTTTTCATATTCCAGTATTGTGTATTGCTCCTTTTTAAAGCTTTGGATGTTCTCTCTGTTATACTCACTTTTGTATATATCCGAGTATAGGCTTTGAAGCTTTTCTTTATGTTTCGAATAATAATTCGATTTGAACATTAAAAACAAGTCTTTCTTATGATCTCTGATTACACCTCTGATCACATTATTCAGTTCATCCTTGGTTGATACTAGTGTATATCGGTACTTCAGATATTGTGGATCCTCTTTCCTTTTACTCTCGATATAACGCTCTGATTTCAGACGAAGCTTCTGATTAAGAAACTCCTTAACTGTCCTAAAATCCGTCTCCGCAACAAAATCCATCAGAAAAGGGATTCCTTTGATATAGGATATAATGCTATTAATCATTATATTGACAAAGCAGTCATATCGTTTTATCCGATTCCTGATACCCTCTCCAACAAAATGAGCGATCTCATGAGTCAGCATAATCATCAAATCTCTTGGCTGATACAATAATCTTTCTGGAATCTTAAGAAGGATAACATTCTTATCCGTAAGACCTTCTTCAAAGATATTGAAGCATATGATCTGCTCTTGCATCCACGGGCAAATCATAAACTTATAATTATATTCGCTCCCTAAGCTGTCCGTCTGCATTCTTAAACGTTCTGTGACATAGAAGGCATAGGAAGCATATAACGCATTCAACTTAACCGGTGAATAGTAAATAGCGGCATTAAAATCAGGTGCTTCAAAAAAGCTGCGGCAGGCGCCGATTGTATTCTGAACCTGAATATTGACTGCATTTATAAACTCCAGCTCCTGATGATCGACGATTAGCTTACTATAATTCTCATCATATACCATCTCGATGAATGTATTCACGGGATCGTAGATTGTAAGAAATATGTATTTAGAGAAATCCGACTTCTCATATTTTTGAAGGGAATTCAGAATAATCAGCAGTGCTTTGGAATAGCCTTTGGCTTTCTTATCGTTATTACTCAGAATTCTATTTCTATGCTCGTCAAAGACAGATGCACAATGCTCTGTAAAATCATCCTCTATGGGGGTATCTATCTCTACCGGACATCGAGCCAACCCATTGTCATGCTCCTCCTGTCTGATCGAGATCGTGGTGGTAATATTGTAGACACAACGAATATAACCATCACACTCATTTAACAAAAGACCCTTCCCCTTATTCCTATAGAGCGGAAGCAAATCACACCATCTAATTTCATTTATTCTTATTACCATATCATCATTGCCAAAAATACTATATAAGCTCAGATTCTTTACCTTCGGCTTGTCGGCTTCCAATAGCTGTCGCTTCAGCTCCTCATAAAAGCACCAGACGCTACCCGGACTATTCTCGATTATATTAAGCACCGCCTCATCAACTATGGCCTCATCGTCCAGATATAATTCGTTATTCAGATCACCTTGTGAATATCCATTTATTGTGTAGCTATAATTTAATGTAAGGCCGCAAATATCGTAACAATGGTAACGGAAATAATGAAAAGCCTGTGCACCAAGCTCATAGGTCTTCGCTTTTATCATCAATAGAATGGTCGCATTATCGATTGTAAGATAGCAGATTGCCGACGCACCCAGCTCTTCATAGCACTCATTGATGCTCGTCTCAATACACTGCCGCTTCGCTCTCAGCTCTATATGCTTTTCCTTAAATTGCAGCATCGAGATAAATAAAAAGGGATGCTCCGTTAAACCCTGGAAAGCCTCATCACTTGCATCACACTCCTCCTCGCTTCGAAAGCCAAAAATCGTACGGTATACATAATTACCATCTAATCTCTTTGCTTCCTCAACCATGTCATACCATAGTCTGATCAAGTCATTTTTGTTCTCACTATAAATATTCTCCTTGACGGATAAACCGTCATAGTCTCCAAAAATCAGATAATCATAATCTAATTTATTTGGTGAAGGTGGTACCATTTTGTTGTATAGAATAATCGGTCTGCAGATATTTCTCATCAGTCACTTCTCTCCCTCAGAATTTTAAGCCTACATAAGATTCGATATTCGTAGTATGATAGATATCCGGCTGAAAATCATGAAATATTCGTTGATAGCATCGTATAATAACCTCCGAGTAGATCCATCGAAATTTGCTTAGGTTCAGACAAAGATAGAGAATCTGTTCTTTAATATCCTCATTCTTGCCAAACTCCTCGTGATAGTAAAAAAAATTCTTAACCTCATTGATCGAACAGAAGGTTTCACATATCGGTTCAATCAATATCTTCTTTTCATAAAAGACTTCAAAATAAATCAAAAGTGTACTTATCATAATATACTTGATTGGACTGTCAACCGGATCTGCTAAGGATAATTCAAAGTACTTTGCATATAATTGAAGAGAATCCTTATCCTGATGTAGGATCGGCACAATCAGACATCCCAGCATCAGGTTCATATACCTTAATCTATCGTATTTTTTTAACTCATTAATCTCGTATATGATTTCCTCCAGATTAGCATATTTATATTCCTTCACCCGGTCATTTCCGGTAATAATCCCCACCGCCAGATTATAGGCCAGAATGAAGTACTTGTCCTCACGAATACACTGGTTCCTATAAATCCAACCAAAGATACTTTTCCTTAGCTCCTTATTCATCATATCTTTCTTAACGTCCCTAACCAGATACGAGACTAGTGCATAATATTCTTCATCCTTATTATCATATTGACTAAGCTTCACTAAGGATTCCATACACTCCGCATATTCGGTACTCATTAATTCCTTCTTGATCAACTTGCTGATGATACTCCATTTCTTTCTTTTGGTAGCAATCAGATCCGTCCGAATAAGAATCGATGCAAATATAATCAGGACATCTAACAATAATATAAGAGCCACAAAGGAATATCTCAGCAACAGGGCAACAAAGATAAGTCCAGCCTTAATATATAATTCTTTCTTTACGAACTGAAAGGATTTCCTTGAACCTATCTCAAAGATATCTCCAAATTTAAAGCCATAGATATTATCACTGAAGTGATTATTGATGAAGCTCACCGCCGCAAACAAGAGACTGATGGAGGATAAGGTAGCTCCGAATATTACGGTATGAAAATCCTTGACGTTCTTAAGACAACTATGGATATATTCTAAAAATGTATTGGCCTTGATCATTCGGTAAAGTTGCGTATGATATAAATAATCCAACAGCTTAGGAAAGTTATGATTCGTATGATTATCATAGCAGAAGGCAAACAATATCAGGGACAGCAGTATTGCCGCGAAAAGTAATATAACAAAACGATCCATTTTACTGTATCGACTTGTCTTCTGATCACAACAGTCCTCTGCTTTATCGTTATGATATATACCATCCAACATCATGCCCCGCTTCCCTCCCATAAAAATCAATAATAATAGGACACGGCTACCCGTGTCCTATACAGATGTATCTTCTAGTTGAGCTTCTTCTGCCAAATCACATCAGTGCACTTGTAGAACCTTTTTAGCATGTTCCTGACGATCAGGGAAATAGCTCCAATCCGCCAACTTCGGATTTAATATCTCTTTATTCATCTCCGCTTTATTAATATAGCCTCTGCCATGATTGTTACCATCCCTGTAGGATGCCGTTAATTCCGTAGGCTCATATATTACATCAATATCCTCCGGGCTAATCAGTTTCCCTAAGTTCATCTGTACCACCTTTCAAAAAACTGTACTTATAATAATATATTCAAGTAATTAAAGTTAAACACATATTTTGACTTGTCCGATACAATCTGCATGATTAGTATGCATATAATCCGTATTAATATTAAAATAACAACGCAGCAGTGTGTATCCTATGGATATACACTCATTATAGCACTGTCATAAAACTCTGACAAGATAATTTTGTAAATATATTGCAATATCAGTATATTGTTACCAGCTTCCCAGTTCCATTTGAACCTTATCAGAATATGATATCATTGGAGGTGAGCTTATGCCCAGAGATATGTCATTCCCTTCCCACGCTGCCAAAGACAAAATAGATTATATTAATAGTTCTCCAACTTCATGAATTAGTAGTATCATTAAGGGCGGAGATCACTTCCTTCTCCGCCCCTGACTAAAAACTATGAACTTTGTATTGTTTTATAGAATCGATTTACAACGATAAATATCAAATAACCTATGATTGTTCCCAACACATTCGTAATGATGTCATCTATCTGAAAGTAGCCTCTCTGCGTAATATATTGTGTTACTTCAATGAGCAGGCTGGACATCAGGCCTAATCCTGTGGTCCGTATAACAGTATGCAGCCGCTTATTCAGTAAGGGTAGTAATAACCCGAAGGGAATGAATAATAAGATATTCTCGATCGGATATACGTTGCCCGATAGGTCCTTGGAGAAGGTATCAAAAACCATCAGACTTACCTCTGAACGAGACCCCGGTTCCCGGCATAATATTGTGATTGATATAATCAAAAACAGGTATATATTAAAGGAGAATATCAGCACCAATCTCCATAGTCTTGTTTTTAACGGCATATTGATGCGATTGGGGATAAGGAGTATCTTCAGAGCATACACGATTAGGATCACTAACACACTGAAGCCTACAGCAAGCTCGATGTATTCGATCAATGAAGTATAGATATCGTTTAAAATAATATTCAGCACCTAGTTCTCCTAACTATTCGTGTAATCTAGCTTAAAGCATCTCTATCTATGAAGCCCTGACCATTTCTGATCTTTTTCACTTAAAATCAGTGGACTTCCATCCTCCATTGTATAGCCCTCTGCAGACGCATTTCCTTTATATTCACCCACAAGCTGTGGCCATTTGATTGCTATATCGGGATCATTCCATGCCAGTCCACCCTCATCACCGGGACGATAAAAATCCGTACATTTGTAGCTAAACTCTGCATACTCAGATAACACCAGAAAGCCATGGGCGAAGCCTTTTGGGATATAAAACTGTTTTCTATTCTCTTCTGTCAATTCAATACCATACCACTTTCCATAGGTATCTGAATTGTATCTCAAATCGACTGCCACGTCAAATACGGTACCTTTGATTACGCGAACCAATTTTCCCTGTGGATATTCTTTCTGAAAATGCATTCCACGTAGTACACCCTTGGTAGAACTGGACTGATTTTCCTGTACGAAGGCCATGTCTAAGCCAGCTTCATGGAAATCCTTTTGATTGTAGGTTTCCATAAAATATCCTCGCTTATCACCATGTACAGCAGGCTCTATTATACACAATCCTTCAATTCCGCCTACATTCTTTTCAACTTTGATTATTCCCATATTAACCTCATTTCCACTACTTAATATATGATTATTCTGGAGGAAGAATATCAATATTTCCACCAAGCATATCCTCAGCTCTTAACGGTGAAGATACATTGTCTCGTAATAATTCTGATATTCTCCGGAAATGATCGTCTCCCACCATTCTCTGTTATCCAGGTACCATCGAATTGTCTTTTTAATGCCATCTGCAAACTTAGTCTCTGGAAGCCAGCCTAATTCAGAATGAATCTTCGTGGGGTCGATTGCATAGCGCATATCATGTCCCAATCGATCTGTTACATAGGTAATCAAATCTTCTGACTTCCCAAGCTCCTTACATATGATCTTAACAATATCGATATTCTTCATCTCATTATGACCACCGATATTATACACTTCACCTACACGGCCTTTGTGAATGATAAGATCAATCGCCTTACAGTGATCCTCCACATAGAGCCAATCACGTACATTTTCCCCCTTACCATAGACCGGAAGCGGCTTATCATTCAATGCATTGGCTATCATAAGTGGAATCAACTTTTCCGGGAAATGATAAGGACCATAGTTGTTAGAACAGCGGCTGATTGTTACCGGAAGTCCATAGGTACGGTAGTAAGCAAGCACCAAAAGATCGGCTCCGGCTTTCGAGGAGCTGTATGGACTACTCGTATGAATCGGTGTCTCTTCTGTAAAGAAAAGATCCGGGCGGTCTAACGGGAGATCCCCATATACTTCATCCGTAGAGACCTGATGATATCGCTCAATTCCGTACTTTCTGCAGGCATCCATGAGTACTGCAGTCCCTTTGATGTTCGTATCAAGGAATACCTCCGGATTCTCAATGGATCGGTCAACATGGCTCTCTGCCGCAAAGTTAACCACCATATCCGGATGTTCTTCTTCAAATAAGTGATAGACACCTTCTCTGTCTGTAATACTTAGCTTTACAAATCGAAAATTGGGGTTCTCCATAACAGATGCTAAGGTCGAGAGATTTCCCGCATAGGTGAGAGAATCCAGACATACGATTCGATAATCCGGGTATTTATTTAGCATGTGAAAAATAAAGTTGCTTCCAATGAAGCCAGCTCCGCCAGTTACAATAATATTCATAGTTTTTCCCTTCCAATCTGATTTAATATAGGTTTTCTATATATTTTCCTTCCAGTACATCAAATAAGTATTGACCATACTGATTTTTCTTTAACATTTCATATACCTTAAGTACATCATCTCTCGTAATCCAACCCTTTAGATAGGCAATTTCCTCGAGACAAGCAATTTTTCTGTGCTGGTGCTGTTCTATTGTCTTCACAAAGTTGGTCGCTTCAACCAGACTCTCATGGGTTCCTGTATCAAGCCATGTGAAGCCCTGTCCCAGAAGCTCTACATTTAGCTGATTCTGTTCAAGATAGATTCGGTTTAGATCGGTGATCTCAAACTCTCCTCTGAAGCTTGGCTTAAGGTTTCTCGCATATTCTACTACACTGTTATCATAAAAATACAAACCTGTCACACAGTAGTTGCTCTTTGGTTGTTTTGGTTTTTCCTCAATGGAAATCGCTTTACCCTTTGAGTCAAATTCTACAATACCAAACCGTTCCGGGTCATCTACGTAATATCCAAAGACGGTTGCTCCCTTTCCTGACTGAACATTCTCCACTGCTTTACTTAGTCTTTTATTAAATCCATGTCCGAAGAATATATTATCACCCAGTACCATGGCAACGGAATCATCCCCGATAAAGTCTGCCCCTATAATAAATGCCTGTGCCAGTCCATCCGGGCTTGGCTGTACTGCATAGGACAGACTCACCCCAAACTGATGACCATCTCCCAGAAGTTCCTGAAATCTTGGAGTATCCTGGGGTGTCGAGATAATTAATATTTCTCGTATTCCCGCATTCATAAGAACAGACATCGGATAGTAAATCATAGGCTTGTCATAAATCGGAAGCAATTGCTTACTTGTGACCATTGTCAGTGGATATAGGCGTGTCCCAGATCCACCTGCTAAAATAATACCTTTCATCGTATTACCTCTCTCAACATTATTTTTGGGCTACTCTTAATTATTTATTATCATTTGTTTTTTATATTATAAATGGTGCCCTTAGGGCACCATCAAGTATTTTTTATTATTTTTTATAATATTATTTAATCGATATGAAAATACCAGCATCCTTTGTTATTCTAAAGCCCTTTTCCGTATACTTTTGCACGAGTAATCGAAATTCATTATAACGATCCACAATATACTGATTTTGATTTCCATGACAGGAAAGTACATAGGAGATAAGCGCTTCTGGTGTTGGAATCATAAGATAATCTTCATAGGAATACCATTGAATATCAGAGAAATATGGTTCTAGAATACCTTCCCCATTTTCTCTACCGAATTTCTCGTATAGCTTATGACCTGATAATACAATCCGGTCATCAAATCGGAATACGAGCTCGCTGATTTCCTTCATATGTGCTGCTCCATAGGTACTAGCTATGAAAGTACCTCCGGGACTTAATACCCGTCTTATTTCTTTTAACACCTTTGATATATCATCACAATAAAACAGAAGATGATTAGCGATTACCAAATCAAAGCTCTCATCTGCAAAAGGAATCTCATGACAATCGAATGCTTGAAAAGAAAAATTATGATGATCCAATGTGATTTTTCTCTTAGCATCTCGCAGCATTCCATCGGAACGATCGGATAATACTACCTGTACAGACTCCGGAAGCTTATCCTTGTTCTCTGCCCAAAAGGTTCCATCGCCACAACCCAGTTCCAATACTTTCATACCGGATTTGAGCTCACAGTGTTCAAAAATCCAGGGAAACCATCCCTTCTTGTTATGAGAATATCTATTATGGAGATTAATTCTGGCTGCTATATTGGACGAATTATTGTATTGATTCTTAAGACTTTTCTCTAAACCAATATCATGGATCACTTCTAAAGAACGGCTCCAATCCACTTCCTTGTTGGCAATCAACATCTGCGAGGCACTCTTTATTGTATCTGCCACATTATGTAACTGATCAATCCGTTCCTCCACCAGCTTTAACTGCAGCTTAAGAGATTCCTCCATAAAAAGAGAATCCGACTGGTTAATGGTCATCTCTTTGATATCTACAAGAGAAAACCCAAGATACTTTAATAATAAAATCTGCTGTAGTCTTGCAAAATCAGCATCCGTGTAAAAACGGGAACGTGTATCCGGATCAACATAAGATGGTTTTAAAATATTCTGCTCATCATAATAACGAATCGTCTTCTTCGTAATATGCGCCATTCGCATAAATTCACCGGTAGAATAATAACCCTGCTTTTTCATAATGAAAATTTCCCTTCCATGTATGAAATAATTATAATCGTATCGGTATCATTTAACAAGATACTTTAGGCTTATGTTACATTGATCATGAGCGATTCAAAATTCCTGTCATTGCAAGTTAATTCTCTGATACGACAATTCTTCTCTTTTTAGAAGCGGGATTTTTATACCTGACTTATCTGGCATTGATATTATCGACTTAGTGGAAACCCACTCGATGCATTCCTGTTAATTTCGCCATTACTTTACATATATCTCCATGTTTTGCGAATAATTATCTCCTAACGACAATATTTCTTGCGGTAGATAGTGGTACTCCACTAAAGGTCCGCCGCTTAAAGGAGCGGCGAAAAACTCAGATTACTTTCTGCATTCCGCAAGTATTTTTACCTCCGTTTAGTGAGCCCAGTTGAGTACTGAACTTTTTAGCAAGAATAAAAGATAAATCTATTTTCTCAAAAATATCTATATCGGTCTAGAGTACTCACTAACTACCATTTACTTTTAAAATGTTTTCTTAATTTTAAATGTTTTAAATAAACTATTAACAACAAATGGTTCTTTTTTTACTTTTAGCATATAATAGCATGAAAGAAACACATAGATTAATGCTCCTAAACTAACCTGAAATACTAGAGTTATTATAGTCGGCATATTAAGGCTCTCGATCCAATCAATTCCTATATACATCAGTGCCCCAATCAAACAAAATTGCATACCATCTTTTAAATATATTGAAAGTTTTATATTCTTTCTAACCTTCACCAATTGAATTACGAAAACTACTAATTCAGCAAAAAAAGTTCCAATTATAGCACCAATTCCTTGAAAGTGCGGTATTAGTGTCAAGTTTGCAATTATATTTACTGCTGCACCTATCGAAACAGAAATCATCAATATTTTATCTTTTTTGGCAGGTATAATGTATTGTGTACGTATAATAGCAGACCAACTTTTAAATATTATTATTGGGCAAAGGAGAACAATAAATAAGCCGCATCTAGTAAACTCAACACCATAGAACCAAGGTGCGAAAACATCAGCTATAGCTGCCAATCCAAATGAAAACGCCACACTGCTTAGCATCGCTACTAGCATGGATTTATCCATTAACTCTTCGCTTCGTCTATCATTACCATTAGCTACTAAGTTGGATATTTTAGGCATTAAAACTGTACCTAAAGCAGATACAATAGCTATTGGGATCTGTACTATCTTTTCTGCATAAGTATAAAATCCAACCTCCGTTGTATTACTCATCCATCCAAGCATAAGTTTATCCATAATATTATAAAGACTTACCGCGAGGACCGGGATAAACAATACCAGAATCCCTTTTAGATGGTTAAGGACACCTCGTATTGATGGGAAGATAATATAAATATGATTAATGACAAACGGCCATACCACTAATTGTCCAAGCAATGTGCCAAATGCCATTATAAATGTATATATTCCAAGGTCATCTGGTGATTTAACAAAAACAAAAATAGCAATCGCTGTACAAATTCTAACTATAGTACTTCTTGTAACAGTGATCTTGAACTTTTCTAATCCATAGCAAAACCAGTTAATATCAAACCCTGCTGATATAACATAGAATATCTGAATTAGGTAAATCGTTGAATTTTTAGGATTGATAGATATCACATAAATAGTAAATACTAAAGTTAAAAAAACAGTTAAGAAACATTGTGTTGAAAATATTTCCCAAAACACTTTACTTAACTTCTGTTTACTATCTCGGGCTCTTGCAATTTCTCGGTTGCCATAATTGTTTATCCCAAGCATAGCAAGTAGTACAAAATAATTGGCGAACGCTTGAGTATAAAAATAAATGCCTACTTTTTCAGCACCTAATGTTCTGGATAAGTATGGTGCAGTAATAAGAGGCAAAATAAGAATAAAAACCTGGTAACATACGTTAAATAAGAAATTAGATTTAACACTCTCCTGTTTCATTTGATACTACCTTATCCCTTTTCTCTATCATTTCGTAATAGACTCTAACAATATCTTCAACGCATCTATCTATCAGGAAGTTTTCTGACGCATAGACCTTTGCTGTATTTCCCAAGTCACGGCATTTTAATTTGTCACTATAAAGTAATATTATTTTACTTGCCAAATCAATATAGTCATTACACTCAAAAAGATAGCCATTAACACCATCCTTAATCAATTCAACAGTACCCCCAGTATTAGATCCAATAACTGGTAAACCAGCTAACATAGCCTCTACAGTAACACGCCCAAATGCCTCACATCGTGAGCATACAATTTCAGCATCTATTTCGCAGCTTCTTACATCTGCAATATTATTTACATAGCCTAATAAATGAACTTTGCTCTTTACAGCCTCAAAATCATCCCTGCAAAAATCAAGATTTCCTTCACCAGCAATATAGAGCTCAATGTCAGAATACCCGTTTTCTAATAAATACTTTAGAGCTTTTATTGATGTTCCCACTCCCTTGTACGGATTTACAGCTCCTGTTTGAAGTAAATGAAGGCTAGAATTATTTTTACGATTACGATTAACAATATTGTCTTTCGCAACACCGTTATAAATAACCTTTATGAGTTTTTGATTGACAAACTTGCCAAACTTACCAGCCACAGCTTTTGATACTGCAATAATGCAGTTGACATTATTGTTCATATTATCGTAATAAGCTTTCCATCCATACACAGGAATTAACCCTTGATCTTCTTCTAAGAACTCTCTAATATGCCATATATGCACAATATCTTTATACATTTTTTTTACGCGTGCGCCAATATCAAGAACTCCAGAATTTGTATGTATAATATTGATTTGATTTTTCTTTACAAAAGACAGAACTATTTTTGCAGCCTTTCTATTAACATAGCTTCTATATAAATAGTATTTAAGATATGATTCAATATTTTTGTTGAAAGTCAATTGTTTAAACACACAAGAGTAATACTTTACATAGAGTTTACCACAACTCCTTTTATTCAGTTCTTCGACCAGTGGTCCATCTTGTCGGGGAATGATGACAATTGCTTCGATCTCATTTGGTAAATTATCAATAATATTTAATAACGATTTTGTTGCTCCATTCAGACGGGTTTCATGAGCTAAAAATAACACCTTGATTCTCATTCTACTCCTCACTTTCATATTTTCTCTTTACAAGCAACAAGGAATAAAAAATAGCAACGACATATGGTCCCCTGTAAAAGGGCCATCTAACCATTACCTGGGTGAAGCCTTGCATTATTAACATGAACATCATCATTGTTCTCACATTTATTTTTTCTTTTATATTGTTATATACATTTGCACAAATCACACCATAAATTATCATTCCAATAAACACACCAAACACACGCATATCCAAATATAAATATAAGAAAATACTTGAAAAAGCATTTAACGCTCTATCACTAGAAACATATATAAATGTTTGCATGTTTTCTACCAAATCAGTTGTATAGGAATAAAGCGTTGGTTCTGGCATACCAATCAACTTCAATAATAAAACAATAGGATGAACGAAACCGTGAATTGAAGCCATTCCATATGTAATACTCTCCTGACTTTGTATAACATCTATCCAATGATCCATTAAAGGTACACATCCCATATAGTAAAGTACAAAATGTGATGAAGTGGTTACTCCTCTTGCCTGAAAGCTATCATTAAATCGAACATTAGTCAAAACGAAAATTGCCACAATGCTAAGAACAATTAATAATTTCACCTTCTTATTAACTTTTTTTAGCCTCAACATTACAGTTTCTTTTCTATTATAAAAAATTAACATATATATTATATCGGCGATTATTGCAAGTAATATAAAACGGCCAGAGGTAATATACATATTAGTTACAACAGAGATAATCGCACAAATAAATATAAATTTATTCCTTTTCTTTACAAAAAAATCAATGATTGCTACAGCTGTCAGCACAAATACTCCCGGCAGATAAACAAACACATTTACGATATTATCAAATACACCGAAAATAACTCTAGTATCGGCTGCCGCATACAAATTACGAACTGAACTATAATCTACCCCAGTTGAAACTAAGCGTGAAATAACAAACGACTTGAACAAACCATAAAATGCTGTAAACGCAGCCAAAATAAATATCGGCATTCTTTTGAATTCGTATGAAACATTTTGTTGTAATTGCCGCTTAAACCTAATTTCTCTATACTGTTTACTATTCCTAAATATATATCCCGCAGAAAATCCCAAGCAACCAATCAAAATAATACTAAATGTACTACCAGACACCTTATTTATTTCATAAGGTCGAAAAATTGCGATAAAACATGCTGATGACCAGTAAAAACAAAACACTGTCATTAAATTATATATATTTTTTTCGCGGAAAGCATTTAATATCGCAATGCCCAATAATATTGCTGCCGTAATTAATCCCATAGGGCCACCTCCATAATACATAATTACAAATGATTGAAAATTATTTTCAAGGCAAAGCCCACATTCTCTTTAATACCTTTAGTTCTATACTTCTTGTTGCAAATGAAATGTATTTTATTTATAAAATTCATTTTTTTTGAAGACAACAGTTCGATATCTCTTTTGTACTCTTCTTTTACCTTATCGCCATACAGCTCATATAAATCCGCAATCATTTTCGATTCATCTTCTCCAGGTCTAAATATGCAGTGTGCCCAATACCTAAACGGAAACGCATTTTTTGAAAGTCCTACGGTATTTTCTCCGTGTTGCCTATACAGAATTTGAGACTTCAGATCATATACGGTTTCCATTCCTATGGATTTACATACTAAAATAATCCACCAATCATGCATGACAATATTCTTGGGGGTATGATTTGCTAATACCTTCCTTAACTCTTCGCTAAATACCATAGTACATCCGGATATATGATTATACATAATGCTTTGATAGAAATCGAAATCATAATCAGGAAAAGTAATCTGTTCTATATCGTTAAGATTATTATCGACAAGTGTTGTTGTCGAATAATAGAGATGAGCCTTTTCATTATATAGTATGTTTACAGCAGTTACTATCTTTTCGGGTAACCATACATCATCTTGATCACATAAAGCATAATAGTCATAGCCTTCAGTGTGTGAAATTAGATTTAGAAAGCTTTTAGCTGGCTTTAGGTTATCCCCTCTGTACCATGAAAGTTTACTCTTATGGGCCCATTTCTCGAGTATAGAAATGGTTTGATCCGTTGAGCCATCATCTCTTACAAGCACACTCACTTCTGTTCCCTTCTGAGAAAAAATACTAGTCAATTGTTCATCAAGGTATTTTTCACCGTTATAAGTAGATAGTAATATTTGAACTTGCTTCATAATTTTTACCAATTAGAACCTTCCTAAAAGAACATTGATCTTCAGCAAGAATGTTCCGCCTCTTGATACTCTACGAAAATCCCTATCAAAGAGTAAACGCATTCGTGAAACCAAACTTCGTTTTGCGGTTGCCGCACATTTCAAAAAACTCAGATCTTCTTTTGTAAGTAAATCCGAATAGCCAGACATAAGATCTTCTGCAGGATTATAGTAGATTTGCTTTTTTGTAAACATCGATTTCAGTCTACTCTTCTGTCCTGATTTTATATCGCCTGCAAATGATTGGCTACCATTATATCGAACATGGTAAATCAACCTTTCATCCAAATAGTAGACGGATCCAAAATAGTAACAAATCAATCCAGTCCAAAAATCGTGAGGTGCCATTTCATTCGGCTGATATCTGGTTACCAATTTTTTTGCAGCAGAATTCATCACGATAGTACATCCTTGCGCATACTCCTGCGTTAATGCATTTTTTCGACTGACAGGTTTTCGCACTTTCATTGATTGACTGTCAAAAGGCTTTAGATCTTCACTGCAACTAAATCGATTGCAGTGAACCATAGCAGGTTTTTTAGAATCTGCCTGTCTGAGGATTTTAATACTTTTTTCCAGCTTTTCTTTTATCCAAACATCATCCTGATCTGAAAATGCGTAGTATTCTGCACTGTCCGCAACTTTTAATACCTCTATAAAACT
The DNA here is from genome assembly GCA_023436225.1 of Bacillota bacterium. Taxonomy (GTDB): domain Bacteria; phylum Bacillota; class Clostridia; order Lachnospirales; family Lachnospiraceae; genus Mobilitalea. Next base: position 16,662 of record JAEZKA010000004.1, on the reverse strand, counting down.
TTTTCTCCAACCGATGTTTCTTCCAGCCAAAACCTGTACCTGTTGATGGTCTTTACTATATTGTCGTAATAGGCTTATAGTTTCATCAGTGGACCCATCATCTCTTATTAATATAGACACATGAACGCCGGATTGTTGAATAATTGAATCAATTTGCCGTATAATATGCTCTTCTCCATTAAAGGTCGACATTACAACTTTAACTTGCTCCATAAATCTATCCCTTTATACGTTTGATTAAAACCAATATTTTTGTCTTATATAACAATTTCTTAAATATAAATCTTCGGTATACCACATTTTCTTTTAAACATTTTATAATTGGGTCAGAATAAAGCTGATCAAAGAATGTGTCTCTATTTGGATGCCTTTTCACAGAAGTTATAAGCGCTTTATTTTTATTTTTAATTGCTTCAACGGAAATGTGTTCATCTAAGGTCAAAAACTGAGCAATACTTCTCCCTTTTTCGCTGTTAATAATGACAGATGAAACGCCATTCTTATATTTATTATAATCTCTAAAATCAAAATAATCACCTATTATCATATCTGCTGTAATATTACACCCTTTAAAGCCGCAATGATAGCATGTATCACGAAGAAATAAATCTGTAGAGAATGCGTAACAGTATAAATCTTCCAAGTAGGTAGTCCACCTAAGCATCTTTCCATTATTGAATCTGTATTCTGCTATTGGAATATTATAAGAACTTCCCTTTGCCCTATGATTTACCTTTACTAATTTACTATTATTCTTAATCTCTAAGTATTCCTTATATTCTTTCCATACCAATGGAGAGGGTACCCCGTGACAAATAATTGCAACCGTATATAAGAAGCTGTTATTCTTATGTCTCGAACAATAATTTTGGATAGCCGCGCATTGGCAAGGCGTTCCGCTAAATAGGACTGTCTTGCCAGCATCAAGATACTTCCGAATATCTTTAAATGCTCCTCTTAAGTCAGACTGTACATACTTCGAACCTTGCATCTCGCAAATAAGTTTTATATCATTTGAAACAACATGTATTGCTGTTAATTTTTCATCAAATACGCATCCACATACATATCCATCCTGTTCAATAACATTCTTTGCGATAGCAATGAATGCACCACCTGAGGCACTTTTTCTGAGCATATCAACATTTTTGTTAGAATATAAGAAAGCTTCCTGGAGCGAATGTTGCCTATCGTTTGCCGTATTTTCATGTATGCACACGATATCACATAAGCCACATTCCATGCATTTATCCGATTGGACACTTGGTTGCAGGAATCCATATTTATCAGGTAGTAATTCGATTGCTGATGTCGGACAGATACTTTTGCAGGCTGCACAACCGTAACAATCTTTTTGAAATTCAAAATTAATCATAGTCTTTTTTACCTAAAGCATTATAAAGATACTCCATCGAGCTTTTCTTAAAACTGTTTAGTTTACCATCAACGCTGGAATAGTCTGTATTTTGGATAGTAGATAAATCAAAACTTAATTCTGTCATCAAGTGATCAGTTAGACCCAGATGTTCCATTAAGGACTCTCTTCGCGTATCAACATGCCCTGTAACAACAGATACAAAATTCTTTTTGTAAATTATTGAAAAAACAGTACCATGAAATGAATTGGTAACAACATAATCGGCATGTTTAACCAAACTTAAAAACTCTTTTGGCCCTATATCGAGTACACGTTTTACCCCTGAAAACATTGCTCTAGGAGGTGCAACAATATACACGGGTTTTACTCCAGTCATTTTTTGGATTTTCTTAGCAATGTTAGTAGCCGCTTTAGATCCATCCCAAGTAAACAAAAGCACATAAGATTCATTGATAATTCGTTTTTCACAAATTTTATCATAATCTGCCTTATCTAAGAGTAATGTTGGGTCTACGACCAGTTTGCAGTCTAAGCCTTTTGAACATAAATAATCCACTCCACTTTGTTCACGCATAGACAAAGCATCGAAATCAGTAATCCAAGGCAAAAACATACCCTCGTGTTGAGGAGCCTGCTTAACCCATTGCCCAAATGAAGTTGCATAGGAAACTCTTTTTTGCTTCTTTTCAAAATTCAAAAAATAAACCGGGTTCTGATATCGGATTGACGGATCCATATTCCATGTCTGATCACTTCCACAAATTATACACTCGTATTCTTCTGCCTGCTTTTTTACATCATCTTCCGTCCTGCTTCTCCTACTAAGATTTAGACTATTTACGAATCCTTCAAACATCGCCTGCCGCTTCATTAACGATTTTCTATAGGGTACTCGTGTTAAATTCTTTATAATTTCTTTAGGATGCTTTGGTTTTTTAGCAAATACATCGCTTATTTCTCTCAAAATATCAGACTGATAATCAATTATTTCACAATCAAATCCAAATTGATTTATGGTTCTTTGTAGGGCAAATGCCTGCAAACAAGCTCCATAATTGAAACATGCATGATAGGTTAATATTCCTATTTTCATTTATTAAACTTACCTCCCAAGGTATCCTTTACTATCTATAAATCATAAGAGGATTTAATCGAGGAATAAACAATCTCTGCCATCTTCATCCAGCTATATTTATTAAGAACACGTTCAGAATTGCCTACTTTTTCTTGTAGCAACTTATCCACGTCAACATTTGGATTATCCGGATCTATGTATCTTACCGTATCTCCATACACTTCAGGTAAACAAGTAGCATTAGACAAAATAATTGGAGCACCTACTGACATTGCCTCCATAGGTGTTATCCCAAATCCCTCATATTTAGCAGGGTGAATAAAGGCTTTACAATAAAGCATTAATGTTTTCATCTCGCTATCCGTTACATATCCCAAGTAAAACAAATTTGGCGGATCTTTCACTCCATCTACCTGCGTCAAATGAACTTTTTCTCCCGCAATGGCAAACACGGCATCCGGATTGTTGTTAGCAGCCTGCTTAACCCACTTAAAATTCTTTTGAGGTGTAATACTGCTTGCCGAAAGAAAATATTCCTTCTTTTTTAATTCTGGATGTCTATCAAAAAAAGTAGTATCTTCTTTAACTGTTTTAAAGTGCTGCCATCCATTTCCAGTAACAACGATACGTATGGCTGGTACTTTTAGATATTTCTCGATTTCCTTTTTAGAAAATTCAGATACTGTAAAAATTAATTTTGAATACTTTGCCGCTGATAGGAACATCAGTTTGTGCCATTGTCGAGATAGTTTTCCATATATATTTTGGTAACTATCAGCATTAATCAACTGTCCGATATCATGCAAAGTTGTAATATCTGGTTTTAAAATAGGACAAGTAATACAAGTATTAAAACCAGTCCGTTTATTTTTTTTCAAGTAATTATAATAACTGATTTGCTCCCACAAATGACCTTTAACATTTCCGCATCTAATTACATTGATGTTACGGTATTCCGGAATATTTTCTGCATATTGTGGAACAATCAACTCAAATTCGCCTGCTTTTGCTAGTTTATCCAGTCCAGATAAGATTTGATAGGAGTACCTTTCTTGCCCACCAAATCTTCTTACAACAAATCTACCATTAATTGCGATTTTTACCATTATAAACTCACCTTCTTATAGAACTCGATGTATTTTTTCTTCATCTCTTTAGTATTATAAATCTCAATAACATCCTGATATGCCTTCTCAGGTAGTGTCTTCGGGAATTCTTTCATTGCAGACTTAATTCTATTTGCATATTCCTGCGCCGTAGTACAGACATAGCCATTAACACCGTCCTGAATAACACTTTTATTTCCCATTGCATTACTTACAAGAATAAGTTTCTTAATATACATATTCTCAATAAGACTCATTGCAATAGCTTCTCCGAGAGAGCAAAGAATGAATGCATCTGCTCCCTTAGCCATGGCTAGAGCTTCTTTTCTAGGCTTCCAACCAGTTACCTCAATATTAGGCGCATCCAATTGATCTTCTAATTCACCATTACCAATCCATACGAATCTAGCTTCCGGCACAAGCTTCGCTATTTCATTAAAAAGTTGAGGTTGCTTCTGAACACAAACTCTTCCAAGAGTAAACACTGTAAACTTCTCATTTTTGACCGGTTCAATTCCGTCAAGTGATGCAGATAGATCAGCTAGATTTACACCTGTCTCAATATATGCTGTTCTTCTGCACAGAGTTTTTGCGACTTTATCTTCACTCTCACAACAAGTAAGAGTAATTGCATTCTTCTTGCCTAGTATTCTCTCTGCCATCTTATATACAAAACATTTCTTTCCTGATCCCAAAAGAATATGAGCATAACCGTGTGGCGTATAGACCACGGTATTGTTTACACCTTTGTATGCCAACCTTCCTAATCCACCAGTCACAGATGAATGTAAGTGGATTACATCCGGTTTAACATCCTGTTCAATCTTACGTAGTTCCTTAATCGCGGCCCTATCATTTTTTAGACTGGTTAACCCTTTAACACCAACATTCTTCATCTCAATACTATGAACTCTTTTATCAAGGAAATCCCGATAGTTCTTAGGTGTCTGAGGTCTGAGTGAATACGCTAGATAAACATCAAAATCATCAACCATATCATTACAGAGCTGAGAAACATATGTAAACACACCGCCACCAAAGGCCTCACAAACCATCAATATCTTCTTCAATTCTCGAACTCCTTTAATTTAAATATTTATCTACACAAATGAGTGCAGCATCAATTACCTGATCCATGTCATAATATTTATACTCGCCAAGACGTCCACCGAAGATTACTTTATCCCCAATATCTACCATTTCCTTATACTGCGAATAAAGCTTTCCATTCTTTTCATCATTGACCGGATAATACGGTTCATCCCCCGGTTTCCACTCTGAACTGTACTCATAACTAATAACTGTTTTCGACAGATTTTTACCCTGATCATCCCTGCCAAACTCAAACCATTTATGTTCAATAATTCTAGTCCAGGGAGTCTCTCTGTCCGTATAGTTCACAGTTGCGTTACCCTGATAATTAGGTTGGTTAAGAAGTACCGTTTCAAAACGTACTGATCTGTACTGGAGTGTTCCTAAGCTATAATTGAAATACGCGTCAATAGGACCTGTATAAACGACCTTGTCAGCTAAAGCATCAAACTCAGCTTTGTTCTTCAGATAATCAGTGTTTAGTCTTACCTCAATACCTTCCAGTAGGTTTATAATCATCTTTGTATACCCACCTACTGGAATTCCCTGATATAGAGCATTGAAGTAGTTGTTGTCAAAAGTTAGTCTTACAGGCAATCGTTTGATAATAAAAGCTGGAAGCTCTTTACAATCGCGCCCCCACTGCTTCTCTGTATAACCCTTTACTAACTTTTCATAAATATCTCTACCTACGAGAGAAATAGCTTGCTCTTCCAAGTTTCTAGGCTCTCCGGTAATCTCTGCACACTGTTCTTTAATTTTAGTCTCAGCTTCTTCCGGAGTTACCACTCCCCACATCCTATTAAATGTATACATATTGAATGGCATGGAATAAAGCTCTCCTTTATAATTAGCCACAGGTGAGTTTGTAAAACGGTTAAATTCAGCAAACTGTGTAATATAATTCCAAACCTTTTTTTTATTAGTGTGGAAAATATGTGCTCCATACACATGAACATTGATACCCTCTACTTTTTCCGTAAAAATATTTCCAGCAACGTTCGGTCTTTTATCAATCACAAGAACTCTCTTTCCTCGTGCCTTTGCTTCATGTGCGAAGATTGATCCAAACAAACCAGCACCTACAATTAAGTAATCGTACATATCTCCACTCCCCATTTACTTATAAATGTATCCTTATGACCATGTACTTCTGATCTCTATTACTAAGTTTCAATGGCTTCCATTTAAGCTATATCCTTCAGCACTACACAACTAAAGTCTATAGTCCTTGCCTTCCGGTTTCCAGGGCTCTGTTCCTTGTCTAAGGAAATATGGTCTATGAAAAGATAGATCATCTTTCCTAACCTTCTAAAGCAGTTCTTGCCTTCCGGATGCATTCAAGGCATCTACAATCAGCTTCACATCTTGAGCTTTATCTTTGTTGCAGACCAATACAGCATCAGGTATTTCAACAACAACAAGGTTATCAACACCAACAACAGCTACCAGCTTATTACTTGAATAGATAGAACTATTCGTTGTGTTGATAGCAATTACATCTCCTAAGATAATATTTCCACTCTCATCAGCCTCATGAAGGAAATTCATCATGTCCCAAGAGCCAACATCATTCCATCCAAACTCGCCGGGAACAACAAGCACATCACCGTTTACTGCAGACGGCTCCATAATTGCATAGTCCACAGAAATTTTACGGATATTCGGATAAACAGCCTCTACTATCTCCTTTTCCGATTCTGTGTTCATTGCCCCACCAATCTTACAAAGGTCAGCATATATATCAGGTATAAGTTGCTCGAACTTTGCGAGAATCGTGCTTGCCTTCCAGATAAACATCCCGCTATTCCATGCATAAGCCCCTGTGGAAAGATAATACTTTGCTGTCTCTTCATCAGGTTTTTCCTTAAACTCAGTTACCGTCTTTGCCAGAGAATCTTGTGCCTTATCAAATTTTATATAACCGTAGCCGCTTGCAGGGTATGTAGGTGTGATACCTATCGTCAATAGCTTATCCTGTTCCTCAGCAGCTTTAACCGCCTCCGCAAGAACTCTTGTAAAACCAGCCGTATCCTTGACGTAGGCATCAGAAGGTGTGATTACCATCACTCCATCGCCATACTTTCTTATAATTTCCATTGCTGCATAACCAACACAGGCAGCTGTGTTGCGAGCAGATGGCTCGGAGAGGACGTGGTCAGGAATGATACGTCCTTCTGTAGCTTTCAACATAGGTTCGACCTGTGTTGCATTAGTCACAATAAAAATATCCTTTTTATCTGTTGTATATGAGAGACGATCAATCGCCTCATTAATCATTAACTCTTTACCAGAGAGGTTCAAAAGTTGCTTAGGTGTTTCTTGTCTTGATAAAGGCCAAAAACGTGTGCCGCCACCGCCAGCCATAATAACACCGTATTTCTTCATCTGTCTATCCTCCTTAGTCGCGCCTGAAAATATCCCGAGTATAAACTTTCTCTTTTACATCATCAAGGCAGCAGTCATAGCGGTTTGCGATAATCACCATTGACTCTTTCTTGAACACCTCTAAATCATTAACAACCATACTCCCGAAGAAAGTGCCCCCATCTTTCAAGGTCGGTTCGTAAATGATTACTGTTGCCCCTTTAGCCCTAATGCGCTTCATAACTCCTTGAGTTGCAGACTGACGGAAGTTGTCAGAGTTACTCTTCATAGTCAGGCGATACACACCAATTACACAGGACTTCTCATCCTCTGCCTTATAATCTCCACGATTGTAGTAATCATAGTAAGCAGCCATTTTCAGTACTTGGTCTGCTATGAAGTCCTTTCTGGTTCTGTTGCTCTCTACAATAGCTTCAATTAGGTTCTCTGGCACATCAGCATAATTTGCAAGAAGCTGCTTGGCGTCTTTTGGCAAACAGTAACCGCCATATCCAAAGGACGGATTATTGTAGTGAGTGCCAATACGAGGGTCAAGACCAACGCCATTGATGATAGCCTGGGAATCAAGCCCCTTCATTTCAGCATAGGTATCAAGTTCATTAAAATAAGATACACGAAGAGCTAAATATGTATTGGCAAACAGCTTGACAGCCTCTGCCTCGGTAAATCCCATGAACAGTGTATCTATTTCTTCTTTAATTGCGCCTTCCTGCAGGAGTGCCGCAAAGGTGTGTGCTGCTTCCACAAGACGAGCATCATTCAAGTCAGTGCCGACAATTATGCGAGAAGGATAGAGGTTATCATACAGAGCCTTAGACTCTCGCAAGAATTCCGGACTGAAGATGATATTCTTACTACCGAATTTCTCTCTAATGCTTGCGGTATAACCAACTGGAATTGTGGATTTAATAACCATAATTGCATCAGGGTTATACTTTATAACCATCTTTATGACAGCTTCCACAGCGGAAGTATCAAAATGCTGGGTAACTGAATCGTAGTTAGTCGGCGTGGCTATGACAATAAAATCCGCATTGCTGTATGCTTCTTTAGCATCCAGTGTGGCGGCCAAATAAAGTTCTTTCTCTGCCATATATTTTTCGATATAGTCATCCTGAATTGGAGATCTTCTATTATTTATCAAATCAACCTTCGCTGAGATAATGTCTACAGCTATGACCTTGTGATACTGAGAAAGCAATGTAGCTATAGAAAGTCCAACATATCCGGTACCAGCGACTGCAATTTTGTACTGCTTATCCATTCTTCATTTACCTCTCCTTTTTACCAGCTATCGAGAATTGTGTTATCTATATGGTTGAGCCTCAGAACATTTATATTTGATACACCTATCAAAGACCACTAACTTCCTCAAATCCTCATAACATTCTCTGTTCGGCTATCTATCCAATTTCAATCATTTTCTTGTTGAACATAAACATTTTGTTTTAATGACTATATCTTAATTTCTATGTAAATCTAGCAGTTTCGATATACAATTTTCTTTATCACTAGGAAAGATGAACTAATCATCTTTCTCTTTATCCTGCCGTACAAGCCGACCATATAAGTCAAATCTCAGCTTTGTATAACATCCATCAAATGTCATCAGGGCCAAACTTATTATGGTTTTCTGTTCCTTTTCTTGGATAAAAAATATGAGCTCAGAGTCTCCTATCAAAAACAACTTACTTTTGTTCCTATTATTGTTTTTAATACTCTATCGTATCCGTCATAAACCATTCTACAAGACACATCAGTTATTCAAAGATATAGGAACTATGAATGAACTAATCCTTTACCTCGCCCCTCTTCCAAACACTACGATCCCCACTGTCTTAAATATCAACTTCGCATCCATCTTCACCGACCAATTATCTATGTACTCCAGATCCATCCGTACCACTTCTTCAAAGTCATTGATATCACTTCTTCCGCTGACCTGCCACAGTCCGGTCAATCCTGGCTTAAGCATCAGTCTTCTCTTATGCTGCGACTCATACTGAAGGAACTCATCCTCCGTCGGAGGTCTGGTTCCCACTAAGCTCATATCCCCTTTCAACACGTTGATGAACTGGGGGAATTCATCCAGACTGGTCTTACGAATGAACTTACCTACTTTAGTAATTCTTGGGTCATCGCTCAGCTTGAACATCAGCCCCTTCATCTCGTTCTTCTCCATCAGCTCCTGCTTGCGCTGCTCCGCATCCTTGTACATAGAGCGGAACTTATAGATCTTGAACTTCCTTCCATTCTTCCCGACCCGAGTCTGCTTGAAGAAGACCGGCCCTGGTGATTCTATCTTAATCACGGGCACAAGAAAGATAGACAGTAGGAGTAGAAGGACGCAGCCTACTAGGCCCCCTGCTATATCCAGAGAACGTTTTATGATAGCATGCTTTGTATCGAATAATTTGGTTGAGAAGGTCACGACATTGTGACCGGCGAGCTCATTAATCGTCTTCTCCTTCAGATTAATGTTACTGAAGATGTCTAGATTCAGATGGACTACGATGCCCATCCGCTCGAATTCCAGGACCAAAGCCTCCAGATCTATCTTGATGCTACGCGGAATATAGATGAATACTTCATCAACTACGTTCCGTTTTGCAACCTCGAATAACGTATCCCGATCCGCAACGATCTCTAGCCCATCCACCTTCTCACCGATGCGATTCTCATCCCACAAGGCAATCATTGTAATGTATATCTGCCATTCATTCTCCTGCCTCATTCTACGTAGTACACGACGTGCATTCCTTGAGGTCGTGACTAACATAACCTTCCGGCTGCTGGTGCTTTTCTTGAATAAGACCAACATATAGATCTTCAGGTAGCTTCTCATCACATAGCTAATCAATGTATTAAGTAAAAAGAACAGGAATATGAATATACGGGAGAATATACTTCCCTGCTGTACCATGAACATATAAGCTAATAGGATCAGACCAATCTTCCCCTGATTCTTAATAATATGTACAAGCTCCTCCAGATATCCTCTCTTGCATACATTCTTTTTCTCTTGTTCAAAGTTATTGACGATGATGATAGCGAAGAACAATACCATCAGGGCATTGCGGTATATCTCGTTAAAATACCCTAATTGTATGATCCCGCCCCTGATATATGCAGCCAGATAGAAGGCTGCTATCATACTTACCAGGTCGACGAACATCGTCAGCCAACCTGTTACTTGTGCATTCTCACGCTTCATACGGCATCCTCATTGTCTATGTATCACTTCAGTTGGTCCGTCTCACCTAACGGATCATCATATCCCATCGGCTTATTGAATAGATTATTCTTCTTAGCTACAATAATACTGATCGTCAATGCGGCTAATAAGCTGATAAGAACAATGATTAATACTCCTTCGTTCAGGTTATAGGTCTCCTGATTACTAAAAAGTAAGTTAACAAAAAAAGCCACGATTCCTTTCATACCATTAATCCCCCACTTACTGTGTTTCAAAAATCTGCTGTTAATAAGCTACTTTATTTTCCTGTGCTTATTGCTGACATAAGCAGCCTTACTTTTAGCAACAATATCCACCATTATTTAACATGTAATATCATTACTTAATTTGTTATTATTTCCTATTACTGAGTTCTTATTATAATACACAATTTTCCAATATGTCAACTACTCATTAATACTATTTGGATATATTTTACATTTATTTGATTATTTTTATTTACTTCTGGAGTAATAAATCAGGCTAATAATCATATATCGTGAAATTTTTATCATTGTTATCTCTTTTTGTGTACAAAAAAAACTCCTAATTGACAAGAAATTCTACATTCCCGTCATAATTAGGAGTGAAACCTTTAGAAACCTGTTAATAATGCCAATAATCCATCTAAGAATACATATCAGTTAGGACAAAAGTCCCAAATTTTTCTTTCTATTAGGACGATAAATTAGTACTATATTTCTTCTACGAATTCTACACCCTCGATGGCATTGATTTTCGTGATGGTTTCAAATCTGAACTTCTTCTGTCTCAGACGAAGAGTCATAATAGCTGCTGTAGAAGAATTGGAATTATAAGAGGGCTTCACGATCTCAATAGAATCGATGCTGACCTCATTTTGCTTCAGATTATCGAGTACATTCGTGATGGAAGCAGACTTCCCAAATTCGATATATACATCCAGTACCTTAGACTTAGATAGCATAAAGTTATCAAGACGATGGAGTACCACTGTAGAGAAGGAGATTAATAGACATCCAAATATCGCTGCCTTATAGAAGCCTATCCCGATTGCTAATCCCATACAGGCCGTCGCCCATAGGCCTGCGGCTGTCGTCAGACCCTTAACCTGATGTCGACCGGTGACAATAATCGTTCCAGCACCAAGGAAACCGATTCCGGAGATCACCTGCGCTCCGAGTCTGGTGGGATCACTGACCCCGAAGGTCTCATATACGTACTGATTCGTTAAGATTGCCATGGTGGAACCAAGGCAGACCAGTATATGTGTGCGGAGTCCTGCCGGACGCCCGGTTCGTCCACGTTCAAAGCCGATAACACCGCCGCAGAGGATCGCTAATAACAATCGTATCATTATAGTTGTATCGTTCACTGTAGTCATATCATTAGTAAATTCAAGCATGATTAATTCTCCATTCTTCCCCAATACTCTAGTTTTTACTTTTGCTTTTACTCATCTTCATACTCTATCTTCATAAGAGTCAATCCTTGAGGTAAGGCTGTGGGGCCGGCACGACTGCGATCACAGCTGTGTAGGATCTCCTCCATCCTTTCAGGAGGATAAGCTCCCCTACCTATCTCAATCAGAGTTCCGGCAATAATCCGAACCATATTGTAGAGAAATCCACTACCGGTTACTCTTATCGTAATGTTATCCACATCACGGCGTACCTCCAGTTGATGAATGGTTCTTACCGTATCAGTTACCTGAGTCTTCACGGAACAGAAGCTCTTAAAATCATGCTCCCCTATGAGATATTCTGCGGCTTTATGCATTCTTGCAACATCCAGATCATAGTATACATGGGTGGAATATAGCCTCTCAGTCGGTAAAGCAATCTTTCGATTCAAGATACGATATTCATAGGTCTTCCGACTGACTGTCCTGCGTGGGTGGAAATCAGAAGCAACCTCCATGGAGCTCTGTACCCGGATATCCTCAGGCAGACGCACATTCAAAGCAAAGCATATCTTCTCAGCCGGGATTGCGCTATCGGTATCAAATATTGCAACATTACCAAGTGCGTGAACACCGGAGTCCGTTCGACTTGCACCGATAACCGTTATCTCTTCTTTCAAAAGCTCTGATAACGCTTTATTCAATTCTGCTTCAATCGTAGGTTGCCCTGGTTGCAGCTGCCAGCCACAGTATCTTGTCCCATCGTATGCAATTACCAGTTTCACACGCTTCATAAGTCAGCTATAAACCTCCGTCGTTATTTATTAATATGATTGGAATTAATTTAGTGTGCAAGCTGACGATACAATAATTAAATTAGCTTTTGACACACAATTATAAATATGCCTTCACAATCATATTCACCGCAATGATTGCACCCAGATATACCAACATCCCAATATAAGCCACATAATCTCTACGCTGGTAGTGTAGGGGCTTCATCTTGGTTCTTCCGTCACCACCACGGTAGCATCTGGCTTCCATAGCCATCGCGAGGTCATTGGCACGACGGAAAGCCGATACGAATAACGGAACGAGCAAAGGAATAAGACTCTTTGCCCTCTTAAGGATTCCACCTGATTCAAAATCCGCTCCTCTTGCCATCTGCGCCTTCATAATCTTATCCGTCTCTTCCAGAAGAATAGGGATAAAGCGTAGTGCGATAGACATCATCATAGAAATCTCGTGTACCGGCACCTTAATACGATTCAAGGGTCGTAGCACCTTCTCCAGACCATCTGTTAATTGGTTCGGGGTCGTGGTAAAGGTCATAAGGGAAGAGCCAATAATCAGGTAGGTCAGACGGATTGCCATGAAACCGGCACTAATCAAGCCTTCCTTCGTTATCGTAATAAAATAGAATTCTACAAGTGGCTCACCCGGTAAGAAGAACATATTGAAGAAGACCGTGAACAACAATAGTATTACGACGGCCTTCAGTCCTTTGATAATGAATCGAAAGGGCACCCTTGATAACTTAATTACGGATATAAGAAATATGGTAACCACGACATATCCATAGAAGGATTGGAAAATAAATAGCGAAATAATAAACAGAAAGGTTCCGATCAGCTTTACTCTCGGGTCCAATCGATGCAATATGGAGTCTGTGGGATAGTACTGTCCAATGGTAATATCTCTGATCATAATGTCTCACTTCCTATCGACCTGCGCGAAGCAGCGCAAGTATCTCATTCTTTGCTTCTGTTATGGTGGTAGCATCAGTCTTAACCGAATACCCACGATCCTTCAGAGCGTTCATAACATAGGTTACCTGGGGAGCTGCCAGATGCATCTGCTCCAGCTCCTTATAATGGGAAAACACTTCCTTGGTCGGATGCTGTAATACCAGTTCACCCTTATTCATAACAAAGAGGCGGTCTGCGTAATCGGCCACATCCTCCATGCTATGTGTAACCAGAATTATCGTCAATCCACTTTCACGGTGCAGCTTGCCGATCTGCTCCAGAATATCGTCCCTGCCCTTCGGATCAAGACCGGCAGTAGGCTCATCTAGAATTAATACCTCCGGCTTCATAGCCAGAACGCCGGCAATCGCCACACGCCGCTTCTGCCCTCCGGACAATTCGAAGGGTGATGCATCCAGAAGATCATCACCGATTCCAACCATCTTCAGGGCTTCATAGGCACGAAGCTCGCACTCTAATTTATCAAGTCCCAGATTCGTAGGTCCAAATAACACATCCTTGAATACGGTGGTCTCAAATAACTGGTGCTCCGGATATTGGAATACCAAGCCTACCTTACTGCGAAGTCCGGTCAGCTTATAACCCGGATCGTAGATATCCTCCCCATTAAAATAGATGTGTCCGCTGGTTGCCTTGATTATGCCATTCATATGCTGGATCAAGGTTGACTTCCCGGAGCCGGTATGTCCGATCAGACCTATGAATTCACCCTTACTGATGGTAAAGCTGATGTCCTTGATTGCATGCCTGGAAAAGGCTGTACCACCGCTATAAACATAATTTATCTTATCAAATATAATTTGCACCGAATACCTCCATACTGCCTCGTCGAGGCCATTCCATTATATACCCCTTAGAGGCTCAAATAGCCAAAATAAGCTTGTCTCTCCTCTATTGGGATAAACTGTATGTCCTAATACTAATCCGCCTTATTTGAGCGTTTTAGAGCTTCAATCGCATTGACAAGCTCTTCTACTGTCAGTAGACCTGCGGGAATATCATAGCCCTCTTTGCTTAGTTCATATGCCAGCTCAGTAACCTGTGGCACATCCATTCGATACCTCTTAATCTCTTCGACTCTGGAGAATATCTCTCTCGGAGTTCCTTCCATCACCACATGACCCTGCTCCATGACGAATACCTTATCCGCATAGATTACCTCATCCATATGATGGGTAATGAGCAGTACTGTTACATTCTCTGACTTATTCAGCTCCCGAACGGTTGCAATAACCTCCTTACGGCCATTGGGATCAAGCATCGCGGTAGGCTCATCAAGGACGATGCATTCGGGCTTCATAGCCATGATACCGGCAATCGCCACCCTTTGCTTCTGCCCACCGGAAAGCTTATTCGGCGAAAGGTGTCTGAACTCCAACATACCGACGGCCTTAAGACTCTTCTCCACCCTCTTCCAGATCTCCTCCGTGGGAATACCCAGATTCTCGGGTCCAAAGCCTACATCCTCCTCTACTACAGTAGCAATTATCTGATTATCCGGATTCTGGAATACCATTCCGGCACTTTGACGGATATCCCAGAGGTTCTTCTCCTCCGAGGTCTTTAATCCGTTCACCCATATGCTGCCCTCCGTTGGATAAAGAATCGCATTAATGTGCTTAGCTAATGTGGATTTGCCGGACCCGTTTGCACCAAGTATCGCAATAAAGTCGCCCTTCTTCACATTAAGGCTGACCTCATCGATTGCCTTATTAATGGACTCCACATTACCGTTCTCATCCCGTCTGATATATTCAAAGGACAGCTTATCTACTTTAATCATATCCATAATACAGCCTCATTTCTATCACTATACCTATCTGATTTGTAAATCATTATTATAAGAAATTCCTTACTAATCCTGCATGCTGCCAAGACACCGCGAAGCTGGGCGACAGCACCAATTCATGATAATAAAAAGTGCGCAAAGCGTGCTTTGAGGGGGCAGAAAACCAAGGAATTCGCTCTACTAGGCAGACTCAGTAAAATATATTTACACATGATTATAACTCATACTTGTGCAAAACAAAATACATAATTTTAAATCTTCCTATATTTATATTAAAATTCAAGATACGCCTTTCAATCCGCCTAGATAATCAGTAATTATTCATACAACTTATTAGCCTACGGTATCTCAAAAATCACCAGGATATTATAACCCGGATATGACAGAATACATCAAAGCAACAAAAACTGGAAACCCTGATATAAATGTGTTATTATTATATACACTTTACATAAAACGTAAATTACTATGGAGGTATCAATGATGTTAGTCAGAAAAGTATTGGAAAACGATGCGCAGGCTTTCCTGAACATGCAGTTACAATTAGACCACGAAACCAAATATATGATGTATGAACCTAATGAGCGGTTAAACGATATTAATAGAACCCTGAATAATATCAGAGCGTCTATCACGAATAACAACCTGCTTCTATGCGCAGTACAGACGGATGAGATCGTCGGCTTCTTAGCCGCTTCGAAGGGAAGCTTTCAACGGAACCGTCATAGTGCATACATCGTAATCGGGCTATTAGAAAAGGCACGCTCCAAAGGCTTTGGCCGACAGCTATTTGATCAATTACTTCTCTGGGCCAAGGAGCAGGGTCTTGCACGGCTTGAGCTAACTGTCCTTTGCATGAACCGACCTGCCATTACTCTCTATCAGAAATACGGTTTCGAAATCGAAGGCACAAAGCGCCGCTCTCTCCTCATCGATGGAGAATATGTAGACGAGTATTATATGGCAAAGCTCCTGTAATCGAAAACTCCCACCACAGATCGAGTTACTTAATGCCAACAGGAATAGCACAAAATACTGTCGCTCACAGGATACAAAAAAGGTCCTTATGCTTGTTCAAGATATCTCAATAAGAAGCAGGATAGGTTATAGGCTTCCCGTAATGCACCGTTTGCAAGACAGCTTGCTCAATTTGTATACCAGAAACGAACATAGACTTTTTATGTACGTTTCAGGTATACAAATGAGTGAGATGTCTTGGAACCGGTGTGTGAGGGGAGCCTATGATCTATCTGGCTTCCTTTCGTAGCTGCGACTCAAGCATAAGGACCTTTATCTATACCTCAAGCACAGCTCTCTATTAGTAAGAAAGTAGGGCAGCCTATTTCTAGGTTGCCCCCTTATCAAACCGCACGTGCCCTACTAAGGCATACGGCTTACCAATTGTAGTTTTATAATATATGTTAAACAGGGATAAATTGCTTATGAAAT
>JAEZKA010000003.1 GCA_023436225.1 Bacillota bacterium | reverse complement strand
GCTTATTAAAGTGCATCATTTTTAAGATAATGCTCGGATTTATCTATAATAAATATAGAATTCCTAAAAAATAACCTAAAAACGGAGCTGTCGCACTGGTGGTTGAATAACCGCTAGTGCGACAGCCCCTTCCTTCCTTTAGAGCATAACTATTGCAACAGCCCCTTTGGTGTTTCCTATGTGCCAAGCAGATAACCAGCAAAAGCAATTCCCTTCAGACACTGCACTTGAAAGGGTTTTGCATGTCTTTAATAATCTGAAGGGTAATTAGCTTAAAATATATTTCCCTTCGATTTGAACGGTTGCATTGCCGCCAAACATTACCCTTCCATCAGTCGCTTTCAAACGAACGGTATTGTAAGCAGATAGCTCAGCATTTTGTTCGATCGATACCGACTGTCCATCCCACATATTATGACGAAGCATATAATAGCCCAGCGCCGAATTTCCAGAACCGGTAGCCTTGTCCTCAAGGTAGCCGAACTTTGGCGCAAATACTCTCGTCCTGATGAGATTCTTATGATTAGAAACATCAGTCGTATACACAAGTATGATATCAATTGAATGGTCGTAACAAAACTTCTTTAAAGATGGTTCGTCAGGCTGCACAGACAGCTCGGCTTCCAGCGTTGTAATTGGGACAATCAGTGTATTCAGTCCTGCATTTACCATTGAAACCGGATGTTTATCTGAGATCGAGGACGGAGCGATGCCAAGGGCTACGTCTACGACGGCAGCCACATCGGTTTCGATAAATTCCGGTTCCGGTGCTGAAATAAAAACTGCATCAAGAGTTTGAAGCTCGTTGTAAACAGTCAGCCTACCTTTCAGAGTGTCAATGAAGACTTCCGATGAATTATATAGCTCGTGGTTATTTTTTATCAGATCATACATGCACGCGATCGTTCCGTGTCCGCAAAATTCTACCTCGCACTCGGAAGAATAATATCTCAGGTTAAACAAATTAGTGTCCTTTGGGGTGCAAAAAATGACCTCTGATACAAACCCCTTATGATCTTTGGCAATTATTTGCATATCGGAATCCTTCAATATCTGACCGGCATCAAGGTAAAAACATGCTGCTGGATTACCTGATGAATAACCTGTAGTAAAGGCATTAATCTTTTTGTACTTAAATGATTTCATTTCATTCCGTCCTTTCGCGGCATTTGATAAAAGTTTGAATGCAATCGTCAATATCATCTTTTGTAGTTTGCCAGGAGCATACACTGATTCGGATGACCGGTTCATTATTCCAGACCGCACCGCCGCACCAGCACTTTCCGCTGGATTGTATCGCCTTTAACGTGGCAGACGTTCTTTCCGGATCCTCACACTTAATCAAAATCTGATTAAATACCACATCGTTTAGGACGATAAAACCACTTTCAGAAAGTCTTTCTGCGAAATATTTTGCATGACTGCATAAACGGTCGACAATTTCCTGCACTCCGCTTTTCCCAAGATACTTAAGCACCGACCACAACTCGATGCTCCTGGCGCGTCTGGACATTTCCAGTGTATACAGCATGCCGTCCCGGTTTTCGCTGTATTGAATATATGATCCGGTGGCCTGCATAGCACGTACCAGTGCGGAGCGGTCTTTGCAAAGAACTATTCCACAATCATAGGGAGCGTTGAGTGTTTTATGAGCGTCTACCGACCAGGAATCGGCTTTTTCAATGCCCTTTGTCAAACACCGATAGTTCTCGGAGGCTGCGGCCCAAAGCCCGAATGCGCCGTCAATATGAACCCATGCGCCTGCCTTATTTGCGATATCACATAGCCTGTCGATCCAATCAAATGCGCCACCATTCGCATTGCCAGCCTGGATGATTAGCAAGGTATTGCTGTCGATCGTAGGCAGCTTTTCCACGGATATTCGCCCCTGATTGTCAGATGGAACCAGCTCGACACGTGCTTTCCCGAGACCAAGCAAAGCCAATGCTTTGAACACAGATGAGTGCGCTTGCTCACTAAGAACAACCCTAATAGGAGGTGCGCCAAACAGTCCAAGCTCGTTTACATTCCAGTTTTGCTTCTGTAACAGTTCGTTCCTTGCAGCGGCAAGGGCGCAAATGATTGCCGTGGAAGTGCCACTTACAAACCCTGCAGCGGTTCCTTCCGGTAGACCTAGCAGATTGGCCACCCACTTTTCGCAGACTTCTTCTGTTTTCGCAGCAATCGGCGACATGACATACAAGGCGCTATTCTGATCCCAAACGTCGGAAAGCCATTTTACAGCCAGCGAGACAGGCAAACTGCCTCCGCAGACAAAGCCAAAGTATTTTCCACCGGTTTGTGAGGAAGTATTCTTTGAACCATATTGGTTCAGAATGCTAAGCACTTCGTCGGGAACAGAAGGTCCCTCCGGCATCGGTTCATCGAAGACCTCCAATTTCGTAATTGATGAATCGGAGGGAGAAACATTCATTTTTTGAAGGTTGTCTACGTAATCATACGCATAGATTTTTGCCTGTTCAAAAAGCTCTTTGGTTTCAAGCTGCCTCTTCATTTCCATTTGCAAGTCCGTTTTATACATTTTATTACCTCCTTCACAATCAAATGTATGACGATAAATGCATTATATGTTGACAATGTACCACGGTCAATATATGATTGTATGTAATACAATTATTTGGGAGATAGAGTGAATGTGGGATTTAAGAATTATCGATACCGATAAGTCCTTATATATTGCGATTGCAGAAGCGATAGAAAGGGATATTCGTGCAGGGATCCTGAAAGCCGGAGAGAAGCTGCCGGCACAAAGAGAATTGGCCAAAAAGGTTGGTGTAAATGTAACCACTATCACAAGGGCTTACAACGAAGCTGAAAAACGTGGATTGGTAGCATCAACCGTAGGCAGCGGCACATATATTTCATCTGATTTGGGCATCAATTCGGCTCTGGTCAACACAGAAAAAGATGACAAAAGGCTTATCGAGATGGGACTTGTGCTACCCGTATATTCAATGGAACCTGATCTGAGTCCGATCATTGAAAAAGTCCTCCATAAAAATGACCTAAAAGAATTCATGGCATATACGCCGCCACAGGGGTTATATAGGCATAGACTAACAGGCAGTGAATGGATACGGCGTTACGGTATTGACGCCCAACCTGAGAATATTATCGTAACAGCTGGTGCACAGCATGCGCTGAACTGTATCTTTTCTTCCGTATTTCAGCCGGGTGATCGTATTGCCGTGGACTGCCTTACCTACCCCGGCGTAAAAACAGCCGCCAGACTCTGTGGTATACAACTTGAAGCAGTGGACATGGATGACGAGGGTATGACGCCACAGGGGCTTGCAGCAGTCTGTAATCGCTATGACATAAAGGGAGTTTACACCGTATCAACTATGCAGAATCCAACAAATGCTTCTATGTCTGATAGGAGACGCGCCTCGATCGTAGAAATCATTAGGCAGAATCAGCTCATCCTTATCGAGGATGATTTGTATCGGTTTTTATCATCGGAGAGGGAGGGCTCGCTGACAGCTCTTATTCCGGAGCAAAGCATCTATATTTCAGGTATTTCAAAAGCATTTTATGCTGGACTTAGGATTTGCTTTGTTGCCGTACCGGGTAAGTACTATAGTAGAATCTCTCAAGCTGTTGTCGATACCATATGGATGGCTCCCGCACTGAATGCGGAAATCGCATGTGAGTGTATTGTCAGCGGGGCGGCGGATGAAATTATCTCACTTAAAAGGATTGAGATTCAGCGGAGAGCTTGTTTGTTGAAATCTAAATTATCCGATTATTATTTTCGGTATATGCCAGATAGTATGTTCGCATGGCTGAAGCTGCCTGATTATTGGAGCAGCAACGAATTCGAAAAGACTGCAATCGATAATGGGGTTAATGTCGTTTCCTCTGATAAGTTTTCTATCGGAGGTATTGTTCCACCAGGCTTTATCCGTGTATCATTAAGCGGAGCTGACAGTATTGCAAAATTTGAACAAGGAATTGACATTCTGCTTAAAATTCTTAATCGTGAAATTGGCATGGCAGGAGGGGTCTTATAGGCATGGGTTACTTAAAAATTAATGTTGACAAATCAATGAAATAAGTTTATGATTGCATTTAATATTTGCAAAGGCAGTGACGAAAAGGAGTACATATTTTCTGATCGACAGAGAGAGAATGGTTGGTGCAAATTCTTGTGAAGAAGGTATGGAAGCAGTTTCTGAGCCGTGGACCGAACAACGAGTACTATTGTTAAGTAGATTTCATCGGGAGTCCGCCCGTTATAGCGGAATCGGTTTATCCTTACCCTCATAACAGGTACAGGTGGAACTGAGTAGAGAGCAGAGATTTCTCTGAAATTAGGTGGTAACACGGATTGAATAATTCGCCCTAAGCTGACACAGGTTGGCTTAGGGTTTTTTTATGTCCTAATAAAATAGAAGAGAGAGGAGATTTATTATGAAACTGATTGGAAAGACAAAAAAGCTTGAGAATGTAGCTTATGATGTGAGGGGGCCTGTCGTGAATGAAGCGGATAAGATGATCGAACAGGGAATTAAAATCATGAAGCTAAACATCGGTAATCCGGCCCCCTTTGGGTTTGAAGCACCGAATGAGGTTGTTCGTGATATGATGGCGAATCTGGGGCAGTCTGAGGGATATTCCGATTCGAAGGGTATCTTCTCCGCCAGAAAAGCAATCATGCAGTATTGTCAGCTGAAGAATATTCCGGATGTTGGGATGAATGACATCTACACCGGTAATGGTGTTAGTGAGATGATTTCCATGTCGATGCAGGGGCTACTGGATAATGGCGATGAGATTCTCATACCTTCTCCCGATTATCCGCTCTGGACAGCAGCAGCAACTCTTGCCGGAGGGAAGGTGGTTCATTATATCTGTGACGAACAGTCAGATTGGAATCCCGATATCGAGGACATAAGAAAGAAGGTAACGGACAGAACAAAGGGGATTGTAATCATCAACCCCAACAACCCGACCGGTGCCCTTTATCCGAAGGAGATACTGGAACAGATTGTTGAAATCGCTAGAGAACATGAGCTGGTTATCTTCGCTGATGAGATTTATGACCGGCTAGTCATGGATGGCAGGGAGCACATCTCCATAGCATCACTAGCACCGGATCTTTTGACAGTAACCTTTAACGGATTGTCCAAATCACATCGAATTGCCGGCTACCGGGTGGGCTGGATGTGCCTCGCCGGTGATAAATCAAAGGCACAGGGTTATATTGAAGGCCTGAATATGCTTTCTTCCATGCGGCTTTGTTCCAATGTACCAGCACAGCAGATTATTCAGACCGCATTGGGTGGATATCAGAGTTCAGATGAACTCCTTCTACCTGGCGGCCGTATCTATGAACAACGAGAATATATTACGGAGCGTCTTAATAATATACCGGGAATTACGGTTGTAAAGCCCAAGGCTGCTTTCTATACCTTCCCTAAGATAGATACGAAGCGATATAAGATATTCGATGACGAGAGATTTGTCCTTGATTTCCTGAGAGAGCAGCATGTACTCATGGTTCATGGCGGTGGCTTCAATTGGAAGGAGCCCGACCATTTTAGAATTGTATATCTGCCTAGAGTGGAAGAATTAAAGGTAGCTATGGATAAATTCGAAATGTTTTTGAGTGGGTATAAGGGGCAGTAAAAAATATTGTAAGATCAGAAAGCCAATGTACGAATCCCAAAATGAATATGTCTAGTGAGCAATCGGCAAGAAGTCAGAAACCTTGCACAGGACTGAATTTCCTCTGGATATATAGAAACATTTAAGCTATAATGTGAAAAGTGAAAGAAGAATATATCTAGTGAGGAATATGAATGAAAAGAAATTGTAGTCTTAAGGATATATCAGACGGAAAGCTTTATGAATTAAAGGACCCTGTAGAGGTTGGCTGCGATGGCTGTCAGGAAGAGCCGGCCTGCTGTAGGGGCATGGGGAGCTCTATCGTACTGGATCCCTATGATGTCTATCGGATCACAACGAATATGGATGCTACCTTTGAACAGCTTCTCGCTCATTTGGTTGAACTGAATGTAGTGGATGGGATTATACTTCCTAATCTTAAGATGACTGGGGAGAAGGAGGCATGTGCTTTCCTGGATCAGAAGGGGCGATGCAGCATCCATGCCTACCGTCCGGGTATCTGCAGAATCTTTCCCCTGGGCAGATATTATGAAAATCATGATTTCTCCTATATTCTGCAGATTAAGGAATGTCCTTGTAAGGCAACAGAGCCGATCAAGGTGGGTAAATGGATTGATACGCCCAATTTAGCGAAGAACAAACAGTTTTTGATCGAATGGCATTACTTTCTAAATGATGTGGAGGCTTTAATCAAGAATACCGAAGCTGATAATACCGTAAAGAGGATTAATCTGTATCTGCTTAATCTGTTTTATGGAAAGAGATACGATATAGAGGCGGATTTCTATCAGCAGTTTCATGAACGTATACGGGAAGCGCGCAATGTATTAATACAAGAAGAATAGTATCAAAGAAAGAACCACTTTCTGGACTTCAATCCATGAAGTGGTTCTTTCGTATCGATTAATTCGTATTATTAACAAGTTCTGGATAGATCACCTTTTGTGATATGAGCATATTGAAGAAATGTATAATGGGGCCTAAGCAAAATGCACATAAGAAGGTACCGAGGCCGATTAACCCTCCCGTTAGCAGGCAGACGGTAACGCAGGTTGCATCGCAAATCATTCGACACCAGAAATAAGGTATTTTAGGCATTCGCTCATCCATAATGAGCGCCAGACTGTCATAGGGTGAAATTCCGGCATCGGAGGTCTGGTATAGGGACACGCCAAGGCTGATGATTAATACTCCGAGGACCACAAACGGTAACTGTTCGAGTAAATTCTGTGGAGTTGATATAAATCGATTGGTTAACGAGATAAAGAATTCGGCTACAAATCCGATTAAGAACCAATTGGCAAAGGTTCCGAGTCCGATATACTTTCGTCCCCAAATAATTTCAATAATAAATATGAAGGGGTTAAACAGAACCAGTAAATTCGAGTAGGATATGTGTGATAATTCCGAAATGGACATGATCATAGCGGAAAATGGATCATTTCCCATACCGGAGGTCTTGAATAGACAAACACCAAGACCAATCAGAGTATTACCGATAATCATTCCGATCATTTGGCGTTTCCCTATTTTTAATAAATTAGACATTGATTGACTCCATTATGTGGTAATAAATTAGCAACATACCAGTTATACCCCAGAGAACAGGTAAATGTCAATCATATTTTTAGATCCAACCGCCATCCAAACCAATAATCTGGCCAGTCAGGTATTCGTTCTTATAAGCAAGGTGATATACGAGATCGGCTACTTCCTCTGCTTTTCCCAAGCGGTTAGCAGGAATCTCCTCGATCAGGCCCATCAGCTCCTCATCCTCTAGAAAATGGTTCATTTCAGTATCGATTGCTCCGCAGGCAACTGCATTTATCTGAATATTGCTCGGAGCCAGCTCCTTAGCCAGTGCCTTTGTAAGCGCATTCATTCCTCCCTTGGATGCAGAGTATGCCACCTCGCAGGAGGCACCCACATTGCCCCAGACGGAAGAGATATTAATGATTTTGCCATACTTATTCTTCACCATATCGGGAATGGCTAAGGAACAGCAATTATACACTGAGGTAAGATTGGTGGTGATCACTTTGTTCCAATCCTCTGGGGTCATATCAGAAAATAGGCCTACATAGGAGATACCGGCATTATTTACAAGTACATCAACACTGCCATATAGCTTTTTAATCTGACGAAATAATTCTCTTGCGGTATCATAGTTCCCCATGTCTCCGAGAAAAGCATGGCAGGACACCTGATAACTCTCTATTTCATTCTTTGTCTTAAGTAAGACTTCCTCATGGTGAGCGCAGTTTATAACTACATTATACCCCTTTTTAGCGAACTTGACTGCAATCGCCTTCCCAATCCCACGGGAGGAGCCAGTAATTAAGGCGGTTTTTCGATTCATATTAACCTCCATTTCCTTATAATACCTTTTTATTGTTGCATGAAATCCATAATTTATTCTGTAGTTGTTTTATATCTATAGTATAACACACAGCTGCTGCGGATGAAAGATACGTTGATTAACAACTCGGGGTATGGTAAAATATCCGTTATTGAGAGGTGAAATACTTGAAGAGTAAGGCAAGTAAAAAAAAGCAAACAGGGAAGAAGCAAAAACAAACTGCAAAAAGTTTATTCATCAGAGGGTTTTTACAATCCTTTTTTATTGTGGCAATTTTGCTGACTGTGGGGATCATCGGATATCAGGCGACTATGAAGCGATGGATGATTCAGCCAGAGAAGACTGAGGTGGTTAAGAAGCCGGAGCCAACAATAGCACCGATTACAGAACCTAGTATCGACGATGTAAGCAAAAATCTTATATTTTGCTATGACTCAGAGAACCATATTATCAGCAAGCTTATCCTGGAGGTATTTCATTGTGAAAGAAAGCAGCTAACGTATATTACAATTCCCATGAGTACTCAGTTCACGATGACAGATGTATTATATAAGAAGTTAATTGCTGTTCAGCCTTCGATACCTCAGCTGATTCGTCTGTCGACTATGATAAGATATCTTGATTCCACTGTAATTTTTGATTATGGCGTTCTGATGATAGAGGATATGCTTGATCTGGATATCAGTTATTATTCGGTGGTGCCGACAGAGCTTTATCAATCCATCTTCGAGGAGCGGAGCATACCGGATAGCATAAGTGCCACTGCTCTCTTGTCTAAAGCAGAGCAGCCGGAAGCAGAAATGATAGTAGCGGAAGTGTTTAAAAAGGAATATATCGAGCGCATGGATACTCAGAAAGGTAAGGAAGAGATTAGTAGCGATATAGAAACGCTTTATGAGGAGATAAAGTCGAATCTGTCCTTAGAGGGGAAGATGAATTATTTGGAGAGCTATTCCATGACTTCTATGGATGATGTCAGCTTTACCCGTATTGGAGGCTATGATAGAAACAGCGGTTTTGTTGTAGATGATAGTAAAGCGCTACAACAGCTGCAAGAGCTGGGAGCCAAATGAATCAATCTTGGCAGCACTCGTGAAATATGTATAAAATTTTAAGGATATATCCACTATTAATTGTATGAGGTAATCCTGATTGTAAGCAAAGGAGAAGCTATGGCAATAAAAACGTTTTATAATAAAAACATTATATTATTACGCAAATACTTAACAATACTGACAGGGTCCTTTCTGATGGCACTTGCGGTGAATCTGGTGTACGAGCCGATGGAATTAGTTACAGGAGGAGTATCCGGTCTTGCGATCGTTGTGAAGTATTGGACCAGAGGATTGATCCGAGGTGGTATTCCGATCTGGTTTTTTAATCTTGCCTGCAATGTACCTCTTTTCCTCCTTTCCATAAAAACGAGGGGTGTTAAGTTTCTGCTGACCTCTTTGTTTGGAATGCTGACCTTCTCTCTAGCGCTTATGGTAATTCCGGTCATTGATCTTGGTTTGAAGGATTATCTATTGGCCTCAATTTTAGGCGGAGCAATCAGTGGTGTCGGAATCGGACTCGTGTTCTCGGTGCAGGCATCCACAGGAGGTACGGATCTTTTGGCTACCTTACTACATTTTAAAAACCGACATATTACTGTCCCGCAAATTCTTATTGTTATAGATGGCGCTATCATTTTAATTGGTGCTTTTGCGTTCGGACTTGGTAATGCGTTGTATGCAATTATCGCAGTTTTTGTTACGACGAAGATCTCGGATAGTATTCTGGAAGGTCTTAAATTTGCAAAAATGGCATATATTATTTCGGACGACTATGCAGAAATTGCTCATGCCATCATGCATCATATGGATCGTGGAGTGACAGGTGTAAATGCAACAGGCATGTATTCCAACCGCGATAAGAAGATGCTTTTTTGCGTGGTTTCCAAGAAGGAAATTATTAAAATCGTAGAGATTTCTAAAAGAATCGATCCCAATTCATTTGTAATCGTAAGCGATGTCAGAGAGGTTATGGGAGAGGGTTTTATTGAATATAGACAGTAAATTTCACTAATATTTATCGTATTATTGTTAAAACTACCTTTTTAAACTTTGAATATACAAATTCCACAAAAGGGTAAAACCTATTTTGTGGAATTGGGATATGGTTTATAAAATGGAAATAGTGTATCATAAAGCCATAGTTAGTGTACAAGAACATATGAAATGTAGAAAATTGTAGGAGGATATAAAATGGCAAGTTTATCATTAAAAAACATAACTAAGCAGTATCCTAACGGAGTTATCGCTGTTAAGGACTTCAATCTTGAGATAGCGGATAGAGAGTTTATCATCTTCGTTGGACCTTCCGGTTGTGGTAAATCAACCACACTTCGTATGATCGCAGGTCTTGAGGAAATCTCCCAGGGCGAATTGTGGATCGGCGACAAATTAGTAAACGATGTTGAACCGAAGGACAGAGATATTGCGATGGTATTCCAGAACTACGCTTTGTATCCGCATATGTCAGTTTATGACAACATGGCATTTGGTTTGAAATTAAGAAAAGTACCTAAGGATCAAATTGATAAATATGTACATGAAGCTGCTAAGATTCTTGATATTGAGCATTTGTTAGATCGTAAGCCGAAGGCTCTTTCCGGTGGTCAGAGACAGCGTGTTGCTATGGGTCGTGCTATCGTTCGTAATCCTAAGGTATTCCTTATGGATGAGCCGTTATCAAACCTTGATGCTAAACTGAGAGTTCAGATGCGTATCGAGATCTCCAAGCTACATCAGAGATTACAGACAACTATCATCTATGTAACACATGATCAGACAGAGGCTATGACACTCGGTACCAGAATCGTTGTTATGAAGGATGGTTTAGTTCAGCAGGTTGATACACCTCAGAACTTATATGACAGACCGAAGAACTTATTCGTAGCAGGCTTCATGGGTTCACCTCAGATGAACATGATCGAAGCTACAGTTCAGAAGAAGGGCAATGATGTATATATTAATTTCGGAAGCAACTCCTTAAAGCTTCCTGAGAATAAAGCAAAGAAACTGATTGAAGGTAATTATGATGGTAAGGCAGTTGTTGCTGGTATCCGTCCTGAGGATATCCATGATGAGGAGATGTTCATCAGCAGCTCACCTGACAGTGTACTTGAAGCTACCGTTAGAGTATACGAGTTATTGGGTGCAGAAGTATTCTTATACTTCACAGTAGATGAGACCTTAGAAATTACTGCACGTGTTAACCCTCGTACAACCGCTAGACCGGATGATACCTTAAAGATTGCATTTGATATGTCAAAGATGCATGTATTCGATAAGGAAACAGAACAGGTTATTACAAACTAAAGTAATATAGATTGCAGGGAACACTTAAGTGTTCCCTGTTTTTACGTTGTGCGTGTGTGTCCAGCGAAGCTGGACCACACTTGGCAAGGGTCGTACTTATGCCGATCTGTCAGCAATAGTGCAGTGACTAAACTATATGGATGCATACGGAATTTGATAGAATTACACTAAAACATTTGTGTATTATTTATAAAATTAGTTTACTTATGACGAAAACAGTGTTAAAATATCTTTTATATACATGAATTTTAAAGAAAAATAGAAATATAATATAAAGGAGTGAAAATATGATTTCCAATCAAATTCTTCAAAGCACCATCGATGGATTAAAAGGAATCACACGTATCGATATCTGTGTAATGGATACGGAAGGCAAGGTTCTAGCCACGACAATAGAGAATGCGGAACAATATGAAAGTGCGGTACTGGCATTTGTTGCATCACCCGCAGACAGTCAGGCAATACAGGGGTATCAATTTTTTAAGGTTTTTGATGAGCATCAGTTGGAATATGTAATTCTGGCGAAAGGTGATTCTGAGGATGTATTTATGATTGGAAAGATTGCTTCCTTCCAGATACAGAATCTGTTAGTTGCATATAAAGAAAGATACGACAAAGATAACTTTATTAAAAACCTGCTCTTAGATAACCTTCTCTTGGTGGATATCTATAACCGTGCAAAGAAGCTTCATATTGATACCGAAGCAAGACGTGTGGTTTATATTATTGAGACCAAGAATGAGAAGGATGCGAATGCTCTTGAGACAGTTCGCAGTTTATTCTCCGGGAAGACAAAGGATTTCATAACAGCTGTTGATGAGAAGAACATTATTCTGGTTAAGGAAGTGAAACAGAATGAAAATTATGAGGATTTGACCAAAACAGCGAAGATAATATTGGATATGTTGAATACCGAAGCGATGACCAAGGTACATGTGGCCTTCGGTACCATCGTGAACGAGATTAAGGATGTATCCAGATCCTACAAGGAAGCAAAGATGGCTCTTGATGTAGGCAAGATCTTCTACAGCGGAAGAAATGTTATGGCTTACAATAACCTGGGTATCGGACGTCTGATCTATCAATTGCCGATGCCATTATGTAAAATGTTCATTAAGGAGATCTTTGAAGGCAAATCACCGGATGATTTTGATGAAGAGACACTTACAACAATTAATAAGTTCTTTGAAAACAGCTTAAATGTATCAGAGACCTCTAGACAATTGTACATCCACCGTAATACTTTAGTGTACCGATTGGATAAATTACAGAAGAGCACTAACCTTGACCTTCGTATATTTGAGGATGCGATTACCTTCAAGATTGCATTAATGGTTGTTAAATACATGAAGTATATGGAACAATTGGACTATTAAAGCATACGAATTTCACGCGAAGCGGGAAAGGATATAATGTAAAGAATAAGGGCTTGTTGCAGACGGATGAAAGCGATTATAGTCTATTGTGCACCAGCCCTTGTTTTTACCTATTTAGATGCCACCGATCGGTGGCGGAAGGAGGAGTAAATGAAGAAGAACTTTTTTACAGGGATTCTTACAGGATTATTGAGTGCTCTTCTACTTGTTGTTGTTCTAGGAGCAGCGCTAATATACTCTGATAAAAACTATAATATAACAGAAAAAACAGAGGCAAAGGAAGACAGTACATCACAGGAGAAGGTGACTAAGGATAAGGTAACTACGGATAAGGAAGAGATTACTGTCAGTAGCCTTGACTTGGAAAATTATCAAGAAATTGTAAAGAAATTAGAAATTATGGATCAGATGATTGATCAGATATATCTTGAGGATGTCAAAGGGGTCGATTTTGCAGATGGCATTTATAAGGGCTTTTTGGCAAGCCTTGGCGACCCGTATTCTACTTATTATACAGCAGAGGAATATAAAGCATTGCAAGAAAGCTCATCCGGAGTGTATTTCGGAATTGGTGCATCGGTTAGTCAGGATGCTAAGACTGGTATCATCACAGTCGTAAAGCCTTTCGTAACAGGTCCGGCTTATAAGGCTGGAATTAAGCCCGGAGACATCATTGCGAAAGTGAATGGTGAAGAGGTAACTGGAATGGACTTATCTGCAGTTGTTAGTAAAATGAAGGGCAAGGCAGGAACGACAGTTAAGATCGGTATTGTTCGTGAAGGTGAGAATGAGCAGTTGGAGTTCACGGTTACCAGAAAGAAGATCGAAGTGCCAACCATTGAATATCAGATGCTTTCCGGTAAAATCGGGTATATCATTATGACTGAATTTGATGAGATAACGGTAACTCAGTTTGATGCTGCGGTAGATGAGCTTGAGAAGCAGAAAATGAAAGCCTTGATTGTCGATGTTCGTAATAATCCGGGTGGTAGACTTGATTCTGTTGTCTCGATACTTGACCGTGTTTTGCCTCCGGGATTACTGGTTTACACCGAGGATAAATATAACCGACGTGAAGAACAGTCTGCGAAGGATAAAACCAAGATTTCTGTACCTATGGCTGTTCTAATTAATGGCAATAGTGCCAGTGCCTCTGAGATCTTTGCCGGAACGCTTCAGGATTATAAGACGGCTACAATTGTAGGTACAAAGAGTTTCGGGAAAGGTATTGTTCAAACTGTTATCCCTTATAGCGATGAATTAGGCAGACCGGATGGATCGGCAGTAAAGCTAACAATTTCCAAGTATTACACACCGAAGGGACGCAACATACATGGTACCGGTATCAAACCTGATGTCGAGGTCGAGTTAGATGATGCGCTGCAGAAGGAGGTCATCATTCCGATTGAGAAGGATAACCAGTTACAGAAGGCCATATCCATATTAAAGAAAAAGATTGGATAAATGTGCATCGTCAGCAAGCTGACATAATATACAAAACAACATAAGACGTAGTTGGAGGGACAAATGAAGACAATAGCTATCATAATTTTTGCACTGACTTATATTTCGCTTTTAGCTTTTCCGAAGGTAAGAGCATATATCGCTCTTACCTCAGCAGCGTTATTCGTAATCTTGGGAATACTACCGATTGGTAATGTTGCTACTGCTGTGGACTGGAATGTTATCATGATGATTGCAGGTACCATGGGTGTTGTGGGGCTGTTCATTGAATCTAAAATGCCATCTCTATTGGCGGATTATATCATCGAGAGAATGCCGAATGTGAAATGGACGATTATTTCGCTAGCTCTTTTTGCAGGTATCATCTCTGCATTTGTCGATAATGTAGCAACCGTACTCATGGTAGCACCGGTTGCAGTTACCATAGCGAAAAAGCTTAAGATTTCACCGGTTTCGAGCGTAATCGCGATTGCAATTTCCTCAAATCTTCAAGGTGCGGCGACCTTAGTTGGTGATACAACATCAATATTATTAGGTGGCTATGCCGGTATGAACTTCATGGATTTCTTCTTTATGGATGGAAAGATTGGTATGTTCTGGGTGGTTGAAGTCGGAGCATTGGTATCGACCTTTATCTTATTGTTTCTGTTCCGTAAGGAGAAGCAGCAGATTTCTGCAATGGAAAGAACTGTAGTGGAGGATAAGATACCAACCGTATTACTTGTCGGTATTGTGGCACTTCTAATATTTGCATCCTTTATCGAACAGAAGCCTGAGATAACAAATGGTCTCATTTGTGTGGGTATGTTCCTAATCGGTCTGATTAGAAAAATGATCAAGACCAAAGATAGAGCAGCCTTACTTGATGCCCTTAAGAGCATTGATTATGATACGATATTACTGTTGACTGGATTATTTGTAGTAATTGGTGGTATTACCGAGGTTGGTCTGGTAAATGATATCAGCCAAATATTTGTTAGTCTAAGTAATGACAATGTATTCCTGATATATACACTGATTGTATGGGCTTCCGTACTATTCTCTGCTTTTATTGATAACATTCCTTATGTTGCTACGATGCTTCCGGTGACAGCTCAGATATCCGATTTATTGGGAATTGAACCGAATTTACTATTCTTCGGATTGTTAATCGGTGCTACTTTAGGAGGTAATATTACACCGATCGGAGCATCGGCTAATATTACAGGACTTGGTATTCTTCGCAAGGAAGGCTATGAGGTTAGTGCGCCAACCTTTATGAAGATCAGCGTACCCTTTACATTGGCAGCTGTAATATCCGGTTATGTTATTAATTGGTTCATCTGGAAATAGGATACTGCTATGATAGGAATAAAGCACTTGTATTCGCATTGGTGAAATGAATTTTGCCAGTTATGTGACTACAAGTGCTTTTTTTTGTGGCTGGACTGCTACTATTTTTAAGAAAATTTAGAATTACCTCTAATATTAATTGTAAATCATCCGATAAATATGTTATAGAGAAAATGGAAAATGCACAGAATAGGCTTCTTCCATGTTGCTTAAGAGAGTAGATAGGTGGTGATTGTGATGCGTATTGATGCGTTCAATAAGGTGAGTCAATTATACAAAACGAATAGTACTAAAAGTACAATGAAGTCTCAGAGTTCCAGCTTTAGTGATAAGCTTGAGATCTCCCAGACAGGTAAAGATTATCAGGTGGCAAAGCAGGTTGTAGCTCGTACTCCAGACATTCGAGAGACTAAGGTAAACGATATTAAGCAGCGCATGGAGGCCGGTACCTACCATGTCAGCATCGAGGATGTTGCCAATAAACTGGTTGATGAATATTTAGGTGATTGAGACAGGAAAGAGGGTTAGTAGTGGCAAGCTTAATTGATGAATTAATTGGCATTCTGGAAGAAGAATGTAATGTATATCAGCAATTAATACCGATATCGGAAGAGAAATCACAGGTCATCGTTAAAAATGACCTGACCTCTCTGCAGGATATCACTTCAAAGGAACAGACGGCGATCAGCAGGATTAACACCTTAGAACGCAAAAGAGACCAAATCATGGTGAATATCAGGACAGTTATTAATCGGAATACCGGGGAATTTACGTTAAAAACCTTGATTGGACTAATGGAAAAGCAACCAAAGGAGCAGAAAGCTCTTTCACTTATACATGATAATCTAAATAGCACGATTCAAAGATTAGTCGAAATTAATAATCGAAATAAATCATTAATACAACAATCCCTAGAGATGATAGAATTCAATATGAATTTTATTCAAAGCACAAGGATGTCGCCAGGGAACAATACTTACACAAAGGGAGCTTCTCAATATGAAGCTTTCGCTTCCGGAACAGGGATGTTCGATGCGAAGCAGTAAGAGACAGGAGAGGTGTAGGTTATGGGCTCAATGAGTGGCTTATATATCGGTACGTCCGGCTTGAATGTAAGCCAGGCAGCTTTGAATGTAACTTCGCATAACTTAGCTAATGTAGATACCAAGGGCTATGTAAGACAGCAGGCGGTATTAACCGATTTTAATTATATAAAACTAGGTGACTCCTATTCCTCAACCATGTTGAAAGGCTTAGGAGCTGATTTTGCGTCTGTAAAGCAGGTTAGGGATGTTTTCCTGGATCAATCCTATCGACAGGAAATTGGAAGAGAATCATTCTATAGTGCACAATATAAAGCAGTGGAGGAGATAGAAGGCTTATTCGGTGAGTTGGAAGGGGAATCCTTTCAGAATACGATGAATGAGTTCTGGATATCCCTGCAGGAGCTTGCAAAGGAACCGGACAGTGTAGTGGCGAGAGCCTCTTTAATTCAGACCTCGGTTACCTTTGTCGAAAGAGCGGAGAATATTTATCACCAACTCAATGACTATCAGATCAATTTAAATACACAGATTAGGGATCAGGTAACTCGCATCAATGAAATTGGTGAACATATAAAGTCGCTTAACTGGAAAATCAGACAATATGAAAGTACCGGAGTGGAGAAAGCGAATGATCTTCGGGATGAACGCAATAATCTACTGGATGAGTTGGGTTCAATGGCGCGCATTACCTATAAAGAAAATGCAGTCGGTATTGTTAATGTTAGCCTAGAAGGAGTACCCTTTGTAACGGAGGATATGTCCTTTAAGATGGATGCGATTCCAGTAAGTGAAACAAGTAATATGTTAAAACCAGTATGGGTGGCCTTTGGTAATGCGGATGTATTTAATATGAGCCGTGCCGCATCCTCGGAGGAGGATACCGATATCGGTTCTCTAAAAGGGTTACTGACGGCAAGGGGTAATAAGCAAGCCAACTATACTGATATTCCAAAGCGAGAAAATTATGAGACGAATGCCTTATATCAAGCAGCCGTCATTGATTTCAATAATACGATTAATGCATCCGTTGTTATGTCTACACAAGCCCAGTTTGATCAGCTGATACACGGCGTTGTAACGACGATTAATGATATCCTCAGTCCGAATATCAAGGTTACTCAATCAGACGGTACTATTATAAAGGTGCTAGACGTCGATAATGCTCCGGTCGGTATGGATAGTAATGCAACAAAAGGCGAAGCGTTGTTTGTACGTAAGTCCATGCCCAGATATGGGGAGGAAGAGGAAGTGACTTTTCTTCGGGACGATGGCTCCTATGATTCTATGTTAACCAGAATCTATAATGAAGAGGATCCCTCCAATAACTATTCTCTATTCACCTTAGGTGAGATAGAAGTGAATCCGGTAATAATGCAGAACTATGCATTAATTCCATTATCCAGTAATTCTGGTTCTGGAGATTTTGATGTTGAGACAGCGAAGAAGCTGATTACAGAGTGGCAGAATGCCTTCTCCACCCTGTCACCGAACACCTTAACCTCATATAATTTCAGCGATTATTATACCTCCTTCATCTCGGAGATTGCAAATCGGGGTGAACAGCTGAACACCATTAGTATGAATCAAGCTGCTATGGCAGATACCATCAATAATCAAAGAGCGGAAGTAACTGGTGTATCCTCGGACGAGGAGTTGACCAACCTTATCAAATACCAGCATGCCTATAATGCATCTGCAAGATATGTGAATGTGGTTAGTGAGATGTTGGAGCACGTTATTATGAGCTTGTCCTAGAATAAATAAAGGCGACTACAGGTTCAGGATTGGAGTGAGATTATGTCATCGACATTTTTTGGATTGAATATCGGACAAACCGGATTATATGCATATCAGTCGGCATTGGATACGACGGCTCATAATATCTCCAATGCGGAGACGGAGGGCTATTCCAGACAGGTAATGGAGCAGAAGGCTGGCAAAGCATTAAAGATGAATTCAACCTACGGTATGGCAGGTACCGGTGTCAGCGTGACCGGAGTTGTTCAGAAAAGAGAGGAATATTACGATTCGAAGTATAGGAAGAACAATACCCTTTATGGAGAATACTCTGGAAAATCGTATTATATGAATGAAATTGAGAGCTATTTTAACGAAGTTAGCGTTGAAGGGTTTACGACAACCTTTAACTCCATGTATGAGAGCCTACAGGAGTTATCCAAGGATCCGTCGAGCCTGAATGTACGAACCCAGGTTGTTAATTATGCAAAAAGCTTTACGGAGTATTTTAACTCTTTATCAGTGAATATGAACAGTATTCAAGAGGAATGTAACTTTGAGATCCGTAATAAGGTGGATCAGATTAATTCCTGTGCACAGCAGATAGCAGCGTTGACCAAACAGATTAATACGCTGGAGGTAACCGGTGGAACAGCCAACGATTTACGAGATCAGAGAGCGCTTTTAGTGGATGAGCTATCTGAGATTGCCAATATATCGGTAACTGAGAAGAAGGTAGGCGCAGGAATTGGCATTACCAGCTATGTTGTAAAGCTTGACAGTATCACTCTGGTGGACACTAGTAATTATAACTCCTTACAGGTAGTACCTAGAGAGAAAAAGGCTAACCTGAATGATGTGGAAGGCTTATATGATATCCAATGGGAAAATGGTCAGGAGCTTGATATTAGAAGTGCTTCTCTGGGTGGAACGCTACAGGCATTATTCGAGGTTCGTGATGGTAATAACCAATTTAACCTACAAGGTAAGGGATCGGCAGAAGCGGGTACTAATGTAGTTACTCTGGTTGATACGAATATCAATTCGGTTGAAAAGCTGAATATTCCCGAGACAGGAGTTGTAACGGTAGGGAATCGAGATTATCGGTATTCCGGTTTTGAAGTTACAAAAGATTCTGATGGAAAATTTGTCTATACCTTTGAACTGGAAGAATATGTAGCAGTGGATGAGATCGATGTGAATACTCAGGTGGGTGAAAGCATCAATTACAAGGGAATTCCATATTATATGGAGCAATTGAACGAATTTGTTCGTACCTTCTCGAAAGCATTTAATGATATACATAGAACAGGTAAGGACCTGGACGGTAAAGCCGGTATGGATGTTTTCAGTGCTACAAGTAAGGTCAGCGGTAGAGATTATACCTTCGGGCCGCTCTTAGATTCAGATGATTATGGTTATTATGATTTTGATACCTTCAATTCTCAAACAGGTGGATTTTATGAAGAGATTCCGAAGGATGAACCGCTTTATGGTTCCTATTATTTTGTGACAGCATCGAATGTCACAATCAATGAAGAGATGATACGGGATGCCAATAAATTGGCAACGGCGACTAACATTACGAATGGTACCGAAGCAAATGATATCGTTGAGAAGCTAATTGCGTTGAAGGAAAATAAGAAGTTATTTGATCAAGGTACACCCGATGGCTTCTTTCAGACATTAGTAGCTGAGATTGGTATTGATACCACAAAAGCAGCAAATTTCTCCGATGGCCAGTCCAATATTCTGAAAAGCATCACCAACCAGAGATTATCCGTCTCCGGTGTGGATGTAGATGAGGAAGCGATGAACTTGGTCCGTTACCAGAATGCTTATAATTTATCTGCAAAGGTTATATCAGTAATGGATGAGATATATGATAAGTTGATTAATTATATGGGCGCATAGGAATGGGTATAGAAAGCAAAATGCGCTTTCTGTCATACCCATTCCTAGGAAAGAATATAAAATGAATTCCATTGAAAATTCATTTTACATTCTTTCGGGTAGTGGCTAGGAGATAAA
This sequence comes from Bacillota bacterium, assembly GCA_023436225.1. Classification (GTDB taxonomy): domain Bacteria; phylum Bacillota; class Clostridia; order Lachnospirales; family Lachnospiraceae; genus Mobilitalea. The sequence continues at coordinate 52,015 of JAEZKA010000003.1, read as the reverse complement.
ATGAATTCCATTGGAAATTCATTTATTAATTAAAATTCATTTTACGTTCTTTCAAGTGTTGGCAGTATGTATTATGAATAGATCTGGTTTTGATATAAAGTGATAATTAGTGATAATATAGAATATCGGGATAGGGGGTTAGGATAATGAGAATAACGAATCGAATGATGACAAACAATATGATGAATAATATCAATAAGAATAAAGTCAATATGACTGCTTTGGAGCAGCAATACTCCACGGGGAAGAAGATTCAGAGGCCTTCCGAAGACCCGATTATTGCGGTAAGAGCGCTGAAGCTTCGTACGAACCTTTCGGAGCTTGAGCAATATTATGAGAAGAATATTCCGGATGCTAAATCATGGATGGATGTGACGGAGAGTGCTTTGACTACGGTGAATGGTATTCTTTCCTCGATTAATACTTACTGTATTCAGGGAAGTACAGATACGTTGACAGCCAATGACCGATCTGCAATTGTAGAGAATTTGGAACAGATGAAGCAGCAGATCTATCAGGAGGGCAATACCAATTATGCAGGAAGATATGTCTTCACTGGATATAAAACAGACAGCTCTTTGATCTTTACTGAGGATACGCCGAACCTGAATTATTCGATTACGGAGAATTTTACTGGAGACCAGATACAAATTATAGATAAGACCATTGGCGGTTATAAATTGTCGGATTTTGCTACCGGAAACACCTTTGATAAGGCTCCCGAATACAAGCAGAGCTATCGACTTCAGTTATCCTATGAAGGCTTAAGCTCCAACAATCCTGAGAAGATTAACTGTTCGATCAGGAACACCTCCGGTGCTTTGGTCGATCAGTCGTTCAATATTACAAGAGTATGCTCGCTTGAGGATCCTGCAGCATATACACCAGAAGGCGGTGAGATTAATTATATCCCGGAGACAGGTGAGGTGATTCTAGGTAAAGATATATATGAAACTCTTCGTACTGCGGAAAATATTAATCTGACCTACGATAAGTCGGGCTTTGCGAAGGGTGACCTGAAACCGGAGCATTATTTTAATTGTAAGATGACGGACAGCTTAAAGCCGGAGCAAGATGAGATCGAATTTACAAAGGAAGACCAGAAGATTCAGTATGAGGTGAATTTCAATCAGAAGCTTACGATCAATACAGAGGGGAGCGATGCCTTCTCTCACCAGATTGGAAGGACAATCAGTGATATCGTGAATGCGGTTAACGAAGTAATCTCGGTAGAGAATATTGTTAAAGAGGTTGAAAACCGCCTAAAGGATACTACAATTTCTGATAATGATAGGGCTCGCTATAATAAGATGAAGGAGCAGCTGGATACGGAGCTTGAGCTTAAAAAGGAGAATATGCAGCAGGCCTTTTCTCGTGGTATCTCAATGTCATCTGCAGAACAGAACAGGGTCAATATCGCGGTTTCAGACCTTGGCAGCAGATATGTCAGATTGGAGCTCACCGAAGAGCGTTTATCCAGCCAGAAGGTTGATTTTGAAGATTTATTATCCACCAATGAGGATGCGGATATTGCAGAAACTATAATTAAATACAGCTCTGCTGAGACGATATATAATGCGTCACTTTCGGCAGCCTCGAAGATAGTACAAAATACATTGCTTGACTATCTGAGGTAGCATCTGTAATAATGATACAATATAATCTGATACAAAAGATGGAGTTGCACATACTAATTACGAAAGGAAGGTATTGAAATGCTGATAAAGACGAAACACTTTGGGGAAATCGATTTAGATGAAAATAAAATCATACACTTTGATGGTGGCATATTAGGATTTGAAGAATTCAAGGATTATACTATTTTATTTGATAATGAGGATGGAGAACAGCCTAATATATCCTGGCTTCAAAGCATTGATGAACCTTCACTTTCCATTCCTATCGTCAGTCCCTTTTTGATTAAAGAAGATTATAACCCGGAAATTGAAGATGAATACTTAAAATCCCTCGACAAGCTGACCGATACAAACCTGATTGTTATGGTGTCAATTACGGTTCCATCTGATGTCAGCAAAATATCGGCTAATCTGAAAGCACCTTTTATTTTTAACTCGGATACCAGAAAAGGAGTTCAGGTAATCGTGGAAAATTCTGATTATGAGGTAAAGAATTACTTCTATGATAAACTGGACAGCATAAAAGCAAAAAAGGGGGCGAATGTATGCTAGCCCTGACAAGAAAAATAAATGAATCAATTATGATAGGAAATGAAATCGAAATAACAATCCTAGAGGTAAAGGGTGATCAGGTAAAGATAGGAATTAGCGCACCAAAATCAGTTCCAATCTATCGAAAAGAGCTCTATATACAAATTCAGGAATCGAATAGAGAAGCGGCTGAGACTACAGTACCTGATGAGGTTCTTAAACATCTCTTTTAATAAAATGATTAAATAATTTTACCTTAGTATAATTATTTTGTTCAATGTATCCGATAAATAGAGTATCTACTTATTAGCGTATAATCAAGGATGACAAAAGATAAGTACGGTTAAGAAACGAAATAACAACGTTTACCACACATGGAGGTGTATGAAGATGGCGCTGGAAGGAATATCTGGGTCTGCTTATCGTGATGTTGTAAAACCGGATCAAAAAATACCGAATATTAGTCTGCAGGTACCTACTACTGATACGGCTAAAACTGAGACAGTAATACAGATTGATTCGCATTTTAACAATCAGTACGAACAGAGCAAGGAAAATGAACAAAAGGATAAGACGGCAGAGGCTAATTTGCTGAAGAGTGCAATTAGTAATGCCAATAGCAAACTAAAGTTTAAGAGAACAAAATGTGAATTTACGATATACGAAGACATCAATCGTATTGCTATCAAGGTGATCGATCGAGATACCGATGAAGTAATTCGCGAAATCCCACCAGAAGAGACCATGGAGCTGGTTCAGAAATTGTGGGAGTTCGCAGGTTTGATTGTTGACGAGAAGAGATAAGGAGGTGTAGCTATGCCAATAAGAATGTCAGGAATGGCATCCGGAATGGATACCGAAAGTATTGTTAAGGAGTTAATGACTGCACAGCGTACCAAGGCTACTAATATTGAAAATAATATCACGAAGCTGGAGTGGAAGCAGGAGAAGTGGAAGACACTCAATTCTAAGATCTATAATTTTTATACTGGTTCTTTATCAAAGGTGAAGATGCAAGGTGGATTCATGGCGAAAAAAGCAGCCACTTCTAATGAAGCAAAGGTCGAAGTTAGCGCCAATTCCTCTGTACCGGAAGGCTCTCATAGCGTTAAAGTGAAATCTGTTGCAAGTGCTCAGTTTATAACCGGTGTGAGACCACCTGAGCTGACAGGTAATGCTTCCTATAACACGAAACTTTCTTCATTAAACCTAAAACCGGTGGCTGGTGCATCAATAACAATCGATGGAGGTAATAAGCCTAAGGTATTAGAGATTACTGCGAATACTACCATTGGTGATGTCGTGAACGCAATGCAGGAAGCTGGATTGAATGCTTCATATGATACTGCTCAACAGCGTTTCTTCATAAGTTCAAAATCAAGTGGTATTGACAACGCATTCTCCATAAAGTCAACGGATACATCAAAACCGGTTGATTTGACAAGACTAGGACTAAGTGATATCACCTTCACTAAGGATACTGTGAATGGTACTACCGATGTAACGGTTACTAACGGTGTTTCAGTGATTGAGCCGAAGGATGCTATTGTATTCTATAATGGCGCAGAGATTATGAACTCTACGAATTCAATTTCTGTTAATGGACTTAACATAACCGTTAAAAACATCACAAGTGGATTAGATAATGCGGATCATAGTGATGATGAAGTGATTAATATTAGTGTAACTAGAGATACTCAGGCAGTTTATGATATGATTAAGGACTTTGTAAAATCCTACAATGATGTCTTAAGAGATTTAAATTCAGCATACAATGCTGATTCTGCCAAAGGCTACGATCCATTAACAGACGAACAAAAAAAGGCAATGTCAGAGGATGACATTGAGAAATGGAATAATAAGATAAAGGATTCTCTGCTTCGTAGAGATGGCGTTGCTAGCTCTGTTATTAGTTCTATGAGAGCGATTACCTCTGTAAAGATTAGCTACGAAGGAAAGTATTATTCGTTGGCCAATCTTGGAATTACCTCGGTTGATTATACAGAGAAAGGATTGCTACATATCAGCGGAGATAAGGATGATGCTCTGGTTAATTCGAAGGAGGATAAATTAATGAAAGCCTTGATGGAAAATCCAGATGCTGTCATGAAAGTATTTAACGAGTTTGCCAACAAGCTGTATAGTACAATGACGGATCAAATGAAAAGTACACCAATCAGCAGTGCATTAACTTTTTATAATGATAAAGAAATGAAAAATACCGTAGATGATTATAAGGATGCTCTTAAGTCTCAGGAGAAACGTCTTACTAAACTGGAGACTCGATATTATAACCAGTTTACTGCGATGGAGAAAATGATGTCGCAATTAAATTCGAAAAGCTCCTATCTTTCATCGCTTATTGGAACTAGCACAAGCTCATAAGAAAAAGCAAAATGTAATATAGGAGGTAATATGTTATGGCTATGAATGCAGTAGCAGCCTATCAAGACAGTAAGATATTGACAGCCTCGCCGGCGGAGCTTACCTTAATGCTGTATGACGGGGCGATCAAGTTTTGCAATATAGCTATCATGGCAATTGAAAAGCAGGACTTACCAAAGTCTAATTTAAATATAATTAAGGCGGAGAATATTATAACTGAGCTTCGATCAACGCTCAACCCGGAGATACCGATTGCTATGGAATTTGAATTGATGTATGACTACATTTTTCGTAGATTAATCGATGCAAATATTAATAAGAATACTAAAATACTCGAAGAAGCTTTGGGATTTATCCGAGAGCTACGTGATACGTGGAAGGAAGCGATGAAGCTTGTATAAGGATTTTAACAGTGTTTCATTGGGAAAGGCATATAATATGGAGCATGAGAATCAGAAGGATACCTATATAGCCTTATTAGAGGCTTCTCTAGTTAAAAAGAGCGATGCCCTAGATCATTTAATTCTGCTTTCCATGGAACAGGAGATTAAGATCGGTCAAGAAACAATGGATGAGGACCACTTCGAGTTAATATTTCAGAAGAAGGATGAGATGATCGAAATAATTCTTAAGCTGGATGACGGCTTTGAACAAATCTACCAGAGAGTCAAGGAAGAGCTCCATAATCATCCTGGAAGTTATCAGAAGGAGATTGCACGATTAACCGGTTTAATATCTGAAGTAACAGACAAAGGGGTTACATTACAGGCAATTGAACTTAGGAACAAAACCAATCTGGAGTTGTATCTACAGCGAAAGAGAAAGGGTATTCGAGATTCAAAGATGAATATGAAATCTGCCAACAACTACTATAAAAATATGGCGAACCAGAATCAACAGCAATCCTATTTCTTTGACAAAAAAAAATAAAATATTATCAGAATAAGTATAAAGTAATAAATAACAACATCCGATATATAAGATAAGTAGATAAGATTTACAGAAGAAATCAAAGGAGCGTACGGCCTGAGGATCAGAAAGTAAATTTTATTTATAAAACTTGGTTCATATGGAAGTGAACCTTTAAATAAAAAACATGGAGGTAATTATTATGGTAATTAATCACAATATCGCAGCACTTAATACTCATCGTCAATTGACAGGTGCAAGTAATAGTCAGGCAAAAGCTATGGAGAAATTATCCTCTGGTCTTCGCATCAACAGAGCAGGTGATGATGCAGCTGGACTTGCAATTTCTGAAAAAATGCGTGGACAGATTCGTGGGTTGGATCAGGCTTCCCGTAATGCTCAGGATTCTATCTCTTTAGTGCAAACCGCAGAAGGCGCATTGAACGAAACACATTCTATCTTACAACGTATGCGAGAGTTGGCTGTTCAATCTGCTAACGATACTAATACTAATGATGACCGTTTGGAAATTCAGAAGGAAGTTAATCAGTTAAGAGATGAAGTTGATCGTATTGCAAATACAACTGAATTCAATACTAAGAAACTCTTAAACGGAGATTCCGGTAATAAGGCGATCTATGGAACAAACACAAATGTAGAGACTGCAACGATTAACAATGAAGCAATTAAAGCAGGAAGCTATGAAGTTGTTACTACAACAGCTGCTGAGAGAGCTGCAGTTAATGGAACAGGCGCTGTTACTGATGCCGCAATAACCACTTCTTCAAGTGTATCTGTTACGATTAATGGTACAGCTATTACCTTTGATACAGTGGCAGGAGACGGAACAGCTACCGTTAACAATTTTGTTAATGCGGTAAATAATGCTAATATTGGTGTTATAGCAGCAAATAATTCTGATACTATTGAATTGCGTTCTGATGATTATGGTGCAAATGAATCTATAACTGTTACAGATGGTGGTGCTGGTGCTGCATCAAGACTTCTGAACTTAACAGCAACAGCAGATGTAACCGATGCAGGTGTAGATGTTGCAGGTACAATTAATGGTGTTGCTGCTACAGGATCAGGTCGTACGTTAGTATCAACTGTAGGTGATTCGATAGGTTTATCCGTTACACTTACAGCTGCTTCAGCTGAAGCTACAGCTGGCACAAAAAATAATGTTGAAGTTACCAAGAATGCTCTGACAACACATATCGGTGCTAACCAGAATCAGACTATGAGTATCAACATTGGAAGTATGACATCTGCCGATCTAGGCGTCAATAATCTTGATCTTAAGAGCCAATCAGGGGCTGAGAATGCGATTAAATCAATTTCAGATGCTATGACTAAAGTATCTGCAGAACGTTCTAAACTGGGTGCATATACTAATCGTTTAGAGCATACTATCAATAACTTAGGAACATCTTCTGAGAACTTAACAGCAGCTGAATCTCGTATCCGTGACGTAGATATGGCTAAGGAAATGATGAACCAGACAAAGAATTCTATTCTTGGTCAGGCAGCTCAGGCAATGTTAGCTCAGGCTAATCAGCAGCCTCAGCAGGTTCTTCAGCTTCTTCAGTAATTAACAAAGATTAATCATTATACATAATGACTATATCTTGTAGTTATTAGTCAAGTAATAGGGTATGATTCGTAAGAATCATACCCTATTTTTGAAACTCATTTGTTATAAAGACTATAAGTAAGATTTTAATCGATTACACGTTTTGTAGTTTTTAAGAAATGAGAGCCTATTTACAATGAAGTATTATTGCACTTTAAGAACTACTGGATCTAAGTTATATTATTCTGGTTTATCATTTATGAATCAAAATCTTATAGAATCAACTATTTTGAAAAAAATGAGTTAAGCTTCTTTGTAATCCTGCCGATAATAATAAAAAGATTATCTTTATGGATGAATTGCAATGAGTTTACTGACGATAAGACAACCTATCGATAGGTAAAAGCTCATGCAGGGAATGGAACATTCTAATAATTATGAAGATAGTATAGAACTTTAGGCAAGGACTACATGGAGGTGTGCGATGAAGTTTATGAAAAATGGAGTAAAATTGGCAGTATTACTCGTCCTATTTATGGTTGGTGTAATCTATTCGCCAAAGCAGGAGGTTTTGGCAGCACCGGGGCCGGTAAAAATTTGTGCTGTGTCTTATACGGATGACAGCATACTCGTCATTAATGGCGATAATACAAAGATTTATTATGCTACCGATATAGATGCAGCGAGAGGTAAGTGGGATGTGATCGAAGCAAGCGGCGAGATCACTGCCATTGATATATCCTGGTTGAAGAAGGGTTCTGAAAATATCCTAAAAATAAAAGGGGATAAAGATACAGAAACACGAATTATCATATTGGAAGAACCGGATAAACTAGAGGTATCGATTAATTATAGTGATCTTGACAGCCTTGGAGCAGATGATACGATTGGTCAGCTATTAAATATCAGAGCCTCCGTGGGAAATGGCGATGATCCGATAACTATGAATGATCTGGAATGGAGGAAGGGTGAGAGCGGTCACTGGTTGAAGACGGATTACCTTACTAAGGGATTATTAGAAAATTATATGGCTAAGGGTGTCTATCTTTATTTTCGAATTGCTCCAGTTGATGATGTTGCAAGTGGAGTCAATGTTGGCAGCGATAATCTCGTAAGCTTCCTTCAGGGAAGTGCAGCTTATTTCTCATATACAAAGCCTAATTTTATTTTTGCCGATAGCTCCAGCAAGACTTATAAGATCCATAGTGATGAGGATGTTGTTGATGCCATCAGTGCTTTCCCTGACGGGACCAAGGGGCGGAGAGCCAGTGAAGAGGTAAAGCTAAAGATTTCCGAATTAAAAGCGAGTCCTACAACGGATATTGACGGAAGTAAGTTTAAAGTTGGAATGAAGTATGGACAGGAATATAGAATTACGATTGGTACCACTACCAGTGCCTGGACACAGGTTACGGATCGAGCAGTTAGATCAATTAATCTGGCATATATGCTGAAATACGCATACGATGGTTTGACCACGAAATTCCCCGCAATGACGATTGAGATCAGGAATTTCTCAACCTCTAAGGCAGCCTCCTCAAAGATTAGCAAAATCGTATTGGATAAAGCACAGAGGGATAAACCGGAGGGAGATGTTAAAATCTCCTACAACGGTGTAAAGAATGTAATCATGACGATACCTTCTGCTTCCACTAGTAAGCCTTATGAATATTGTGTTGTGAAGGATCCGGCAGAGTTCAATATTGAGACAGCAAGATGGACGAAAGTAACCAAGAATACAGGTGTTAACATCGTGTCAAGCAAGGCTCCGGATAATAGTTATATTATTGTGAGAATGACAGAGTTAAAGTATAATGCAAAAACCAATACCTCCTTTGAGCTGGCTTCCCTTTATAGCACATATGAGGTTACATATCCAGCTGTTCCGACAGCAGAGTCGAAGCTATACACCTTTACCAAGGGGTATTCCGGTGATCTCGTTATTAATGTAACTCTGAATGAAGCTGGTAAGATACCATTTGAGACTGGCTTAAAATATATTAAATTAGGCACTAAGCTTGTTCCCGTGAAGGATCCTGTGGTAATTAGTCCATCTATAACCGATCCGACCAATACAGATAAGCATGTCATGACGATTACAATAGAAAAGGCTACCCTGGAATCTATGATAAATTGTACGAATAAATTATTATATATCTATTATAATAATGGAACAGTGGATAAGACCTCTACAAAGCTTACCATAAAGAATCCATCCAAAGCACCAGCTCTGACGGTATCCTTTAAAGCCGGTTCTACCTCAGGGACAGCCTTCCAGATAGCTGCACCGAAGCTGAATGCTACGAATGTATGGTATTATACGACTACTGCAGCAGAGATTAAGGATGTATATAATGAGAATACCTTAACACAGGTAATGACAAAAGCATCAGCAACCGCCATTCCACTACCTCTCAATACCGATAATGTGGATAATTTGTCGGTCACCTCGACTTACTGGGTATCGGTATTTGAGGTCGATGCATCTGGCAATATTGTAAGATATATTAGTAAGCAGATTAATTAGATACTATAACTGAAATGTTGAAGGACTAGTAAGGAATCTTTGTATATTCAAAGATTCCTTACTAGTATAATCCAAGAATTACAAAATATCTGATAAACTGACAAACTCGATTACCAATGATATCAAAGGGCTGTCAAGCAGGTATTCTCGAAAACATGATATACATCAAGTTTGCAGCTTTGTAATTGATATATGATATAGAACTTTGAAGTAGATATTTTGTTTAAGATATCATACATGTTTTGAGGTTTTAATTATTGCTCTAATTGTTATATGGGGAAGAAAGATGGAGTAGAAAGAATAAGAGGTGGTATTTGCTTGAAGCAGAGTATTAAGAACATCTTTGATCATAATATCAAAGTGTTAGGAGAGATGGATAAGGCAATATTTAATTTCCGTGAACAACAATGTGACAAAGCACTTGGGTATATCGTTCATTCCTTTGATGAGGTGCGAATGATTATCGAAGCGATCATAACGGACAGGGAATATTTTAACCTGGTAGATACGGAATCAATGCTGGAGATGTTGACGGGTATTATGGAAGCAAAAATGAATAAGGATTATGTTCTTTTGGCTGATTTGCTGGAGCTTCAGTTGATTAATTTTCTGATCGGGGTTCAGGAACTGATTATTAACAAAGAAGAAATGGTATTTAATGAGGAGCAATATCGGGAAAATATACAAATAATAACAAAATATAGTGAAGGGGTTGACAATCACACCCTTGATCAGATTAATACTGCTCAGCTGTTAGAAAGCGGATACCGGATCGAGTTTACTTCTTGTGGGCTCATGACCTTAGCTGCCGAAAATGAAGGTTTAAAATTCTATTTCCATACCAATAATAAGGTTTATACAGAAGCTTTCTTATTGGCAAGACAATGGTATCGGAACGATGTCAGCACCTATATTATATATGGGTATGGTTTGGGGTATCATATTAGAGAGCTTCATAAACTGGCGCCTGATGCGGAAATATTGATCTATGAGGCAGATGTGAATGTGATACAGCTGGCATGTGCCTTTGGTAGAATGGATCACTTTCAAAACTCAGATAGAGTCCGACTGCTTTTTGATCCAGAGTTTACTAAGTTGCAGGATCGGTTAAGCTTGAAGAACGAATCAAGTGCCTTTTACGTACATTATCCTTCTTTTCAGAATGTCAAATCATCAAGGGGAAAAGAAATCCTGATAGAAGAACTTCCTTGGTTAAAAACAATAGAAGGTGATCTATAGTCGATTCAGAATGTTATGAATTATATTGTTTTTAATTTGGACATGTATTGATAAGTTAGAAGGGTTATGGCATAATAGTAATGTAAATAATAGTAATTCTGTCTGAGCTTGGTACCAATTAGGAGGTTGAGGTATGATTTATATTAGCATTGTATTAGTAATTGTCATCGGAGAATACTTTATCAAGAATTATATTGAGAAAAATAGAGAGTTAGGAGAGCGGCAGGAGATACTGAAGGGTAACATTATTATACGTAAGCATCATAACGAGGGTGCATTTCTTAATTTTATGGGTGAAAAAAAGGAGATGCTAAAGACCATTTCCTGTATCCTTTTAGGTCTTATCTCTCTCCTCTTTATCATTCTTCTTCCCAGGAAAGGGAAGAAAGTATTCAAGCTTGGTTTAGCTTTCGCTTTAGGTGGTGCAATCAGTAATGTAGCGGATCGTATCAAACGGGGCTATGTGGTGGATTACTTTAGCTTCAACTGTAAGAAGCTGAAGAGTATTATATTCAATCTATCCGATATGGCTATCTTTTTTGGTTCTGGGCTAATGCTGTTATCTTCCATGTTCACTGCAATAAGAGAGGGCAGCACCGATAAAACCTCGAAATAGTGGATGGGGCTTATTGGGTCTTGATTTGAACTCGGGATGTGCCTGGGTTGCCAGGAACCAGGGATGATTCTCTAGTTCAATCATTTCCACGATACGACCATCTGGTGAAAGACCGGAAAGCTTCATGCTATGCTCGGAAAAGGCATTGCGATAATAGTTATTTACCTCATAACGGTGACGGTGTCTTTCGTGGATTACCTTCTCACCATATAGCTCATAGGCTTTACTTCCCTCGACAAGGACGCAAGGGTAGGAGCCAAGTCTTAAGGTTCCACCAATATCCTCTATGCCATCCTGCTCCGGCATGAGATGAATGATAGGATGAGTGGTAGAAGGATTTAACTCGACACTGTGAGCATCTTCAAAGCCGATTACATTTCTAGCGAATTCTACAAGTGCCAACTGCATGCCAAGACATAATCCCAGGAAGGGGATTTTATTTTCTCTGGCATAGTGGATGGCATTTATTTTGCCCTCGATACCTCGGTCTCCAAAGCCTCCGGGGACAACAATACCACATACATCGCCTAGAAGCTCTGCGACATTATCCTTTGTTACGTCTTCGGAGGGAATCCATTTGATTGTAATGGAGGCATTGTGAGCTACCGCACCATGCTTTAAGGATTCGACTACACTAATATAGGCATCATGAAGCTGGGTGTATTTGCCGACTAATGCTACCTTTACTTCTGCCTTAGGATTCTTGAGTGATTGTACCATCTGCTGCCAATCGGTCAGATCTGGCTTCGGACAGTCTAAATGCAGACAATCCAGGGTTACCTCAGCGATATGCTCCTGTTCCAGAGCAAGAGGTGCTTCATATAGATATTCCACATCAAGATTCTGTAATACATTGGAGCTTGGAACATTGCAGAAGAGAGCGATCTTCTCTTTAATTCCTGCTTCCAGAGGAAGTTCGGTACGGCATACGATAATATCAGGACGAATTCCCATTCCCTGGAGCTCCTTCACACTCGCCTGGGTGGGCTTTGTCTTCATCTCGCCTGAGGCTTTCAGATAAGGAATTAAGGTTACATGAATTAACGCAACATTGTGATCTCCTACATCCTGACGGAATTGACGAATTGCTTCGAGAAAGGGCTGGCTCTCAATATCACCGACAGTACCGCCTACCTCGATGATAGCGATATGCATCTCTTCGCTGGAATTATTTCTGTAAAAACGGCTCTTTATCTCATTTGTTATATGAGGAATGACCTGAACCGTACCTCCACCAAAATCACCACGTCGTTCCTTGGATAATACGGACCAATAGATTTTACCGGTTGTTACATTGGACATCTTGTCCAGACTTTCATCAATGAAACGTTCATAATGTCCGAGGTCAAGATCCGTTTCGGCGCCGTCATCGGTAACGAATACTTCCCCGTGTTGAATTGGATTCATTGTACCCGGATCCATGTTGATGTACGGATCGAATTTTTGCATGGTAACATGATAACCGCGGGCTTTTAATAATCGCCCAAGGGATGCAGCAGTGATACCCTTACCCAAGCCGGATACGACACCACCTGTAACAAATACGTATTTCGTAGCCATAATATTACCTCCTGAATTATGTTATTATTTGTAACGATTGAGTACCACCGAGAAATCCTGAGGATTTCGAGTTCCTTTGATTTTAAACAATAAAAAAAGCCTTCAAACCTGAACATATGAAAGGTTTAAGGCAAAAATGGGTGAATTTAGCCGGTCGATCCTTATGGTGGACCTTAAACCATGTTCCGGCTCCCTTGCTGGTAAATGTAAAACTCTATTCAATTTAAAGACTACTAAGAATACTTATAAAAACATAGTATACTATAATATAGGTAAGAAGTCAATTATCATCAGAGACAAATTACCCTACGCATTAGAGTAAAACTACATTAACAATAAAAAAATAGTAATATTGTGTTGATTAATCTGTCAAGGAATTATATTTATCGATCAATAAATTCGTATTAATAAGAATAAACTAAAGGTAGGATGATTTAGATAAATATGTGACATTATCATAGAAGAGATAGCACCTCCTATATTAGAATGTTCCATGGAGAGAGCAGGAAGTGGTCGTATACTATAGGTGGATATTTATTTTTATTTCACTTGTAATTCAACGGGAATTGTATTATGGTTAAGTTGTACACAATTTAATTATAGAATTTTAAGAACAATTTAATTGATTTATGGAAAGACTATCAGTATAATGAGGTATAAAGTCCATATTTAGCGGAAATAGGGCACTACTTCCATTAATATAAACACGATTAGCTCTATGAATAGGAGGATTTCATGGATAACAATAATAAACCGAATAAAAATGGGACACCAAACAAGATGGTCATCATCATTACACTGGTGTCAGCGCTTGTCATCTGGTATATGTTCTGGACCTTTACAGAACAAATCAAGAACAGTACCAATAAAGAGATTACTTATGATGAATTTACGCAAATGCTGGAGGAGCGCAAGGTTAAGGAAGTTTTAGTAAAGAATGATAATACGATCGTAATCACGCCAAAGGATGAAGCAGAAAACGGTTTGGATATAACCTATTATACCGGAGGCTTTTTGGATATTGAGCTGGTAAATCGGCTGGAAGCCGCGGGAGTAAAGTACTCGCAAGAAGTCAACGACAACAGTTCTTCTGTTATTGCCACGATATTATCCTATGTACTGCCCTTTGTTGCCATCTACGTGGTAATGTGGTTCTTGTTCCGTACCATATCGAAGAACAGTGGTGGTGTCATGGGCGTTGGGAAGAGTAATGCCAAGGTCTATGTAGAAAAACAGACGGGAGTCACCTTTAAGGATGTGGCTGGTCAGGAGGAAGCGAAGGAATCTTTGACTGAGATTGTTGATTTCCTTCACAATCCCACGAAATATACCCGGATTGGTGCAAAGCTTCCCAAGGGTGCATTGTTGGTCGGACCGCCCGGAACCGGTAAAACCCTTCTTGCAAAAGCAGTAGCCGGTGAAGCGAAGGTTCCATTCTTCTCTCTGTCTGGTTCTGACTTCGTGGAAATGTTCGTAGGTGTGGGTGCTTCCAGAGTAAGAGACTTATTTAAGCAGGCTCAACAATCAGCACCCTGTATCATATTTATTGATGAGATCGATGCTATCGGTAAAAGCCGTGATTCCCATTATGGTGGCGGCAACGATGAGCGTGAACAGACCCTGAATCAATTATTGGCCAATATGGATGGCTTTGATTCCTCCAAGGGTCTTGTAATCCTCGGAGCAACGAATCGTCCAGAGGTTCTTGATAAAGCGTTACTTCGTCCCGGTCGTTTTGACCGAAGAATTATTGTAGATAAGCCGGATTTTAAGGGTAGAGTTGATATCCTGAAGGTTCATGCGAAGAATGTACTAATGCATGACTCGGTGGATCTGGAAGGAATTGCGAGAGCAACCTCCGGTGCGGTAGGTTCTGATCTTGCTAACATGATCAATGAAGCTGCAATCTTAGCAGTTAAGCAGGGTAGAACGGTAGTTACCCAAGAGGATTTATTTGAATCGGTGGAAGTTGTTATCGCCGGTAAGGAGAAGAAGGATCGAATTCTAAGCAAGGAAGAGAAGAAGATAGTGGCATATCATGAGGTAGGTCATGCATTAGTAACGGCTCTTGAGAAGAATGCAGAACCGGTTCAGAAGATTACCATCGTTCCGAGAACCATGGGTTCCCTGGGTTATGTTATGCAGGTACCAGAGGAAGAGAAATACCTGATGAGTAAGGAAGAGATTATAACCCGTATTGTCACACTTTACGGCGGGCGTGCGGCGGAGAAGCTGGTTTTTGACTCCATCACTACAGGCGCCTCCAATGATATCGAAAAGGCAACCTCTCTTGCCAGAGCAATGGTTACCCAGTACGGTATGTCAGATAAATTTGGACTTATGGGTCTGGAATCTGTGGAAAATAAATATCTGGACGGTAGAGCGGTACTTAACTGTGGTGACGAGACAGCCGGAGAGATTGATAAAGAGGTAATGCAGATTCTAAAGATCTGTTATGATAGGGCGGAGGAGCTGCTGGCAGGAAGCCGTGAGGTTCTGGATCGAATAGCAGATTATCTGATTTCCAAAGAAACCATCACCGGTGAAGAGTTCATGAAGATATACAGGGAAGTGAAGGGAATTTCTGATGAACCTCAGGCAGAGCTTGAGGATAAATCAGCAGAGAATCCCCAGTAACTTTAAGATAAATAAATATAATGTAGGAAGGGCTGTGCGAATTGGTAGATCTCCCTCCTGGTAGACAAGTGCTTATACTTGTCGGCCTGGAAGGGAGTATGCCAATTCGTACAGCCCTTTTAAATGCTTGTATAGATAAAGCTTCAGGTGAAGCGGCAATTTTGCCCTGATTAAATCAATAAATCAAATCAAGTTAGCCTTCGATTGATAACATTGCAGCCTTTGTCGCATGAATCAGTGTTGTATCAAAGAGAGGAATGGAGGTGTCCTGCTGATCAACTAGTAAACCAATCTCAGTGCAGCCGAGTATGATACCCTCCGCACCTGCATCTGCCAGAGACCGTATAATTCGTAAGAATTCCTCTTTGGATTTCTGTGATATGATGCCAAGGCATAATTCATTATAGATTGTGTGATTAATCAGCGTGATATCTTCTTCTCCGGGAATGATAACCTCAAGTCCTGCTTCAATTAACTTCGACTTGTAGAAATCCTGCTGCATGGTATATCTTGTACCTAGCAACGCGACCCTCTTTATATCATGCTTAACAAGCTCCGATGCGGTAGCCTCGGCGATATGCAGTATGGGAATGGTGATTTTGCTCTGGATGATATCGATCACCTTATGCATGGTATTTGTGCAGATTATAATAAAGTCGGCTCCGGCCTTCTCAAGGCTGAGTGCAGCTTTGGCTAGTAGCTCACCGCTTTTCTCCCATTCTCCCAGGGACTGGCATTCTTCAATCTCCTGGAAATCCACGCTTTAGAGAATACATTTTGAAGAATGGAAGCCGCCTAGCTTCTCTTTAGTCACTTCATTAATGATTTTGTAATAGGTAATTGTGCTTTCCCAGCTCATACCGCCGATTAATCCGATTGTTTTCATCTTTACACCTCATTTTCATCATATACTAATTCTACTTTATTCTTGATGGAAGGCGACTCATTCTGCAAATCCACCTCCCATAATTATTTTCCATTATATAACAAACAAAATAAAAATACTATCTTCTTTATTCATAACAAAAATCGTTCTTTGATAATAATGTAATGCATATTAGGATTTTCATATTTTTCCATATTGTGCTAGAATAGATTTTGTAATTACCAAATGTAGACAAGCTGCGAGGTTATCATCGATGGCTGCCTTTTGTAAGATAATTGTAAGATTTATGTCAATGAGAATGAAAGATTTGCTAAATATAATTTGAACAGGCTTTAAGAAAGGATTTAAACCATGAATGGCGCAAGAGTATTAGTTGTTGATGATGATAGGGAAATTGTGAAAGCAATTGATAGGCTTTTATCAATGGAAGGATATGAAGTGCTAAAGGCTTATAACGGTTTGGAAGCAATGGAGGTGTTAATTAATCAGGAGGTCCAGCTGCTTTTACTTGATATCATGATGCCTAAAATGGATGGATTGTCAACAACCATGAAGATTCGTGAAAAGAAGAATATTCCCATTATTTTGCTTTCAGCAAAATCAGAGGAAAGTGATAAGATTCTGGGACTTACTATGGGAGCGGATGATTATATTACAAAGCCTTATCATCCCCAGGAGCTGTTAGCCAGAGTAAAAAGTCAGCTTCGCCGTTATCTGTTGCTCGGAGACGTGGCCAATCACAGCAGAACGGGAGTGATTATGATTGGAGGACTTCAGCTTGATACGGTTTCCAAGATTTTTTCTGTAGACGGTGAGGTAGTGAAGCTGACTGCGACTGAGTATAAGATCCTAGAGCTTTTGATGAGTCATGCCGGTATGGTGTTTTCAGCAGAGGATATTTATGAAAGGGTATGGAATGAACCTGCTTATTCTGTTGAGAATACGGTGATGGTGCATATAAGGCGCATTCGTGAGAAAATTGAGATTAATCCTAAGGAGCCAAATTACTTAAAGGTGGTGTGGGGTATTGGTTACAAAATTGAAAGAACTTAGATATCGTAAGATGACAAAAGCAGTTGTATTTCTTATTATTATCGCATCCTTTACTGTTGCGGTGACACAATTTCAACTCGGATTACAGAAGAGGCTTGATCTGGAATGTCTGATTGAGCCAAATTATAACATGAGCACAGACTTTTTTCATCAACTTGATGATGCTCTTGGAAAGGTGTCCAGGATAGTATAC
Organism: Bacillota bacterium; assembly: GCA_023436225.1. Lineage (GTDB taxonomy): Bacteria > Bacillota > Clostridia > Lachnospirales > Lachnospiraceae > Mobilitalea. Next base: position 34,266 of record JAEZKA010000003.1, on the reverse strand, counting down.
AAACATGAAGAACTGGAGAATGTACCCTTCTATTATTACATCAAAGTTAACTCTAAGGAGTATTCGAACACCGGTCAAGTGACTAGAGCGTATTATGAACAATTTGGAAGAGCCTTTTTTTACATGAAGGATGGAGAGTGGATAGGAGGAATCCATTCTTACAACAAAACGAAGCTCGGACATGGTCTGTTTTCTGACTATACTGCCTATGTTGCATTTCCAGATGAATACATGGATGCGAAACAGAAGGTATGGAGTAGTTGCAGGGCTGAACTTATGCCATCTGTGGTTCTATGCTTAATCGGCTTATTGCTTAGTGTATCGTTTACTGTATTTTCCTGTATCATTACCGGAAGAGAACCGGGGGATAGTGATGTACATTTGAAAAGGCGGGATAAATGCTATACAGAGCTATTGCTTTTGGCACTTGCTATGGTGGTCTGGTTTTTTTCAAAGGATATGATGCAAATTTTTGAGGATAGTATATCAATTGGAGTAAAACTGAATCTATTCGAGTGGAATATGATTAAACAAATAACTGATACAGATGCAACAAGAACAATTTTTATCATCGTGGTAACGATGCTCTTTAGTACCATTGTTCTCCTGCTTCTACATTCACTGATCAGAAAACAGAAAGCGAAGCGAACGATCAAAGATAGCTTGTTTTACCGACTTTATCACTGGCTGCACCAGTTATATCGGTTCCTATTCTTTGGTGATGTATTTCATACCGAATCCTTTGTCAAGAATCTTCAATTTCGACAGATCATCTTTTTGGTCAGTACGATTATCTCGTCTGCCGCTATTGCAGTCTTTGTGGCTTTTGGCCAAAGATGGTTCATTTTGCCGCTGGTGTTGGAGGTCCTGGTTATCCTATGGTACACCAAAGGAAATGATAACATCTATGATAGAATTAACAAAGAAATAAGAGAAGCCACAGAGGAGCAAATGAAATCGGAGCGGATGAAGATAGAGCTGATTACAAATGTATCCCATGATTTAAAGACGCCGTTAACCTCCATTATCAGCTTTATTGATTTACTGTCGAAGGAAGATAACCTCACAGAGGGAGCGAAGGATTATATCAGAATACTTCAGGATAAATCAGAGCGATTGAAGAATATCGTCATGGATCTATTCGATTTAGCCAAAAGTACCAGCGGAGATGTAAAGCTGGAATATGATTATATTGATTTAGGTAAGTTGATCAGGCAGACCCTGGCTGATATGGATGATCGGATTGAGGCCTCCGGATTATCGTTTAAATGCAAGCTTTCGGAAAATCCAGTTCTAATTTATGCTGATGGAAATAAGCTTTACCGTGTCTTACTGAATATAATAGACAATACACTGAAATATGCGATGCGAGAGACCAGGGTATATATCGAATTATCAGTGATAGATAATAAAGCTATGGTATCGGTGAAGAATATCGCGGGCTATGATATGAATTTTTCTGCTCAGGAAATCCTTCAACGCTTCACCAGGGGCGATCAGGCAAGAACCTCAGAGGGCAGTGGATTAGGTCTATCCATTGCCGAAAGCTTCACCAGGGTCTGTGGTGGTGAGCTTCGGGTTGAAGTGGAGGGGGATATGTTCAAGATCTACTTAAGCTTTGACCAGGTAGAGCCCTCGATTCAAGAGATGGGTATTGTAAGTGCTTCACAAGAGCAACCGGAATTCAATCCTTTATTATAAGAATAACAGCGTGCTATGGAATCGATAATATCGGTATTGTAGCACGCTTTTTCTAATCAGATCATTACGTAATTCTATGTATGTATTTCATTCAACTCTAATCACTATCTTTATTATAAATCCATCGTTATATTTCAAATTGTCTACAAGGCAAAAGCATGCTATAATCAATGTGAAATCAGAAATACAAATTCGGTGCTATTGTCTTAATTCCGAGGTAAAGTCAGAATGGAGATTTTATGTTTATTATAGAAGAAGAACTGAAGAAATTGCCGGCAAAGCCCGGTGTCTATATCATGAGGGATGATAAAGACAACATAATCTATGTGGGTAAAGCAATTATACTAAAGAACAGGGTACGCTCCTATTTTCAGAACAGCCGTAACCATACTGAGAAAATAAGACAAATGGTCGAGAGGGTCGATCATTTTGAATATATTATAACAGATTCAGAGCTGGAGGCATTGGTTCTGGAATGTAACCTAATCAAGGAACACATGCCGAAGTACAATACCATGCTTAAGGATGATAAGACCTATCCCTATATCAGAGTGACGACCAATGAGGCATATCCCAAGGTGACCATTACCAGAGAGATGAAGAAGGATAAGGCAAAGTACTTTGGTCCCTATACCAGTGTTAATGCAGTGAAGGATACGTTGGAGCTTCTTCGCAGAATTTATAAGATACGGACCTGCAACCGTGTACTTCCAAGAGATATAGGCAAGGAGAGGCCATGTCTTTACTACCATATGGGTCAATGTGATGCACCCTGCCAGGGATATATCTCGGAAGCGGAATACAAGTCGAATATCAATGAAGTGATGGAGTTTCTGAATGGCAACTATACCAGAGTCGGCAAGATGCTGGAGGAGAAGATGATGGCCGCTTCGGAGAGCCTGGAGTTCGAGAAGGCAGCGGAATATCGCAATCTATTGGGAAGCGTAAGACAAATTGCAAATCGGCAGAAGATCACTAACACCGATCAAGTGGATCGGGATATTGTTGCATTTGCCAGAGATAAGGATGAAGCGGTGGTACAGACCTTCTTTATTCGAGGAGGTAAGCTCATCGGAAGAGACAACTTCCATTTGTCCGGGGTAAAAGATGAGGAGGACGGCGATATTATGGCGAGCTTCCTGAAGCAATTTTATGCAGGGACTCCATATATTCCGAAGGAGATTTTCCTCGGTACCGCTACCGAAGAGGAAGAATTGATTACTGAATGGCTCACAGCCAAACGTGGGCAGAGGGTATATCTTAAGGTTCCTCAAAAGGGCGATAAAGAGAAGCTGGTCGAGTTGGCAAGAAAGAATGCCGAGCTTGTGCTAAACCAGGATCTTGAGAAGATCAAAAGAGAAGAGGCCAAGACAGTCGGCGCTCTGAAGGAGCTGGCAGCATTTCTTGACCTACCCATGGTAGAACGAATTGAATCCTTTGATATCTCCAATACTTCTGGTTTTGAATCGGTAGGTTCTATGGTGGTATATGAAAAGGGTAAGCCAAAGAAAGCAGATTATCGTAAATTTAAGATACGTACAATTCAAGGTCCGGATGATTATGCTTCTATGTATGAGGTTTTAACCAGACGTTTTACCCATGGAATGAGAGAGCAGGAGCAACTGAAGGAGAAGCAGATCGACGAAGCTCTTGGTAGCTTTACCAGATATCCGGACCTGATTCTGATGGATGGTGGTAAAGGTCAGGTAGGTGTGGCTCTTCGAGTGCTATCCGAGTTGAATTTGAATATTGCTGTATGTGGTATGGTAAAGGATGATAATCATCATACCAGAGGGTTATACTACGATAATCGGGAGCTGCCTATTGATAAGAGTAGTGAACTGTTCAAGCTGATTACAAGAATTCAGGATGAGACACACCGCTTTGCAATCGAATATCATAGAGCCCTGAGAGGCAAGACTCAGGTACATTCTATCCTGGATGATATCAGTGGAATCGGACCGACCAGAAGGCGCGCCTTAATGAAATATTTTCAATCACTTGAAGCTATTCAGGCAGCGGATATCGAAGAGATAATGAAGGTTCCAGCCATGAATCGGCAATCAGCAGAACAGGTGTATGAATTTTTTCATAAGCAGCAGGAGGAATAAGCATTTACAGCATATCTAACAATGTGTTAAGATAAATGCAACGTTATCAATAGATTTATATGCATTGCATAAATATATAATAGATACAGACTGTCGTCTGTAAATGGAGGTAATGATGTATACAGTTGAACTGGTTCGCCTTATTGAGAAAATGAACTTGGAGAATTGCACTCCGGATATCGACATTAACAGCATTAAGATATCTCAGCCTGATGTAAATCGACCGGCGCTTCAGCTCGCAGGCTTTTTTGATCATTTTGATTCAGAACGTGTTCAGGTCATCGGTCATGTCGAGATGGCTTACATGCAGCAGATGGACAAGGATCAGCGCATGCAGATTTTAAGCAGGCTTATGGATTACCATGTTCCTTGTATTGTATTTAGCAGGAATGCGGAGGTTAGTGAGGGGTTTATTCGAATGGCTACCGAAAAAGGCGTTCCGATTCTTCGTACCACCAAAACCACCTCTGCTTTCATGGCGGAGGTAATTCGCTGGCTGAACGTGGAGCTGGCACCCCGTATCACGATTCATGGTGGACTTGTGGATGTCTATGGTGAAGGTATCCTGATCATGGGTGAAAGCGGGATCGGAAAGAGCGAAGCAGCGCTAGAGTTGATTAAGAGAGGACACCGACTGGTAACCGACGATGTGGTTGAGATTAAGAAGGTCAGCGACGAGACCTTAATCGGTACCTCACCGGATATAACAAGACATTTTATTGAGCTTCGAGGAATAGGCATTATTGATGTTAAGACTTTGTTTGGTGTAGAGAGTGTTAAGAATACACAGGCCATTGACCTCGTTATCAAGCTGGAAGAATGGAGTAAGGACAGGCAATATGACCGTCTCGGCCTGGAGGAAACCTATATTGAATTCTTAGGAAATAAGGTTCCCAGTCATTCCATACCGATTCGTCCCGGTAGGAATCTTGCGATTATTTGTGAGGCAGCAGCAGTTAATTATCGTCAGAAGAAGATGGGCTACAATGCTGCGCAGGAGCTTTATAACCGTGTAACGAATAGCCTTAAGAAGACGGACATTTAGCACGAAGGAAATTCTTAGCAATGTATTTACATTCCATAGCCAAACCTTCATGAAATAATATAATGTGAAGAGCTGTAGGGTGGAGATAAGGATAAAATATAAAGAGAGAAAGGTTGATAATGTAATGGAGCAGGTGTGTTTTGGAATTGATATCGGAGGTACTGCAGTAAAGGCAGGTCTATTTAATAAATCGGGGGAGCTTCTTCATAAATGGGATTTTTCTACCCAGAGAACTGAGGACGGCAAGGATATATTGAGAGATGTTGCAAAGTTTATTGGTAAAAAAATTGAAGAGCTAAAGCTTCCTATAGAAAGTGTAATCGGCGTCGGCGTCGGAATACCCGGTCCCGTGACGGATGATGGACAGGTACTTATGTTAGCGAATTTAGGCCTTGCTAACTTTAATATTGAGAAGGAAATGTCTGAGATGACTGGTCTTAAGGTTAAGGCAGGAAACGACGCCAATGTCGCTGCTATGGGCGAGTTTTGGATGGGTGGTGGCAAAGGCTATAACAGTCTGGTGCTTGCAACTCTCGGAACCGGTGTCGGCGGAGGTATCATTCTAAACGGACATATTCTATCCGGCAGCAACGGCGCCGCAGGTGAGATTGGTCATATCCATGTAAATGATAACGAGACAGATTGCTGTGGCTGCAAGAAGAAGGGATGTCTTGAGCAATATGCTTCGGCAACCGGTATTGTCAGATTAGCAAAGAAATTCTTAAGTGAGTCAAAGGAGCAATCTTCTCTTCGCGGTAAGGAAGAGATTAGTGCGAAGATGGTATTTGATCATGCTAAGGAAGGGGACAAGCTTGCACTCGCTGTAGTTGATAAGGCTTGCTATTATCTCGGACTTGCTATGTCTCATATTGCCCATGTAGTAGATCCGGAAGCATTTGTAATCGGCGGAGGAGTATCCAAGGCTGGAGAGATTATTACGGAGACGGTTAAGAAGCATTATAAACAGCATGTAATCGATTCCTTAAAGGATAAAGAATTCAAGCTTGCAACGCTTGGCAATGATGCGGGAATTTATGGAGCAGCGAAGCTGATCATAGGATAAAAGAATATAAAATTAAGTATGCATCGGAATAGCTTTCATTCTGATGCATAAACTTATGTTGTGTGAATAAAGGATTTTAATTTATATGAAGTAGGTGGATTAATTGGAGGATTTATTTTATCATAAGCTAATTCTTACCGTATCCGAGGAGCAGGTTAGACTGGACGAACCGATGGAATATCATACCTCACTACACATTGGAGGGAAGGCAGATTATTTCGTTACGCCAATGGATGTGGAGGAAGTGAAAGCGGTAATCTGCCTATGTAAGAGTGAGAACATGCCTTATTATATTATGGGTAACGGTAGTAACCTTCTGGTTTCCGATGCAGGCTATCGTGGTTTGATTCTCCAATTGGGTGATGAATTCCAAAAGGCTTCGGTTAGTGAGGATGGAGTCATCACTGCTCAGGCTGGTATTCTTTTGTCAAGGCTTGCGAATATTGCTGCTGAGAACAGTCTGACAGGCTTTGAATTTGCTTCCGGAATTCCCGGAACCCTCGGTGGTGCTGTTACCATGAATGCCGGGGCTTATGATGGTGAGATGAAGCAATGTCTCATGGAAGCCAGGGTAATGGATGTGGAAGGTAATGTAAAGGTATTACCCCTGGAAGCTTTGGAGCTGGGGTATCGAACCAGTATACTGCAGAAAGAGAATTTTATTCTACTCGATGCCAAGATAAAGTTGGCAAAGGGTGAGGAGCAGCTTATTCGTCAGAAGATGAATGATCTGAATACACAAAGAAGAGAAAAACAACCATTGGATCAATATAGTGCGGGTAGCACCTTTAAAAGACCGGTAGGTTATTTTACAGGAAAGTTGATTAACGATGCAGGACTTCGAGGTTATCAGGTCGGAGGGGCCGCTGTGTCTGAAAAACACTGTGGATTTGTAATCAATAAGGATAATGCGACAGCAGAGGAGTTTCTAACTGTAATCCGTGATGTAATCCGAATAGTGGATGATAAATTTGGCGTAAGGTTAGAACCGGAAGTCAAATTTCTTGGAGAAGGTCTGAAGCTTTAATTAGGAGAAGGTTTTATGAGATTTGTAATAATAACAGGTATGTCCGGTGCCGGGAAAAGTTCAGCTCTGAAAATGTTAGAGGATATCGGTTATTTTTGTGTTGATAACCTGCCGATTCCTTTGGTAAAGAAATTTGCACGGCTTATTATGCAAGGAAATCAGGCGAAGGTGGCATTAGGCCTTGATATCCGAAGTGGACAGGCCTTGAAAGAGCTGGATGCGGTTCTGGTAGATATGAGAAGAGTCGGTATCCAGTATGAGATTCTGTTCCTGGATTGTTCACCGGAGGTTTTGGTAAAGCGCTATAAGGAAACACGAAGACTTCATCCATTGTCCGGTGTTGATCGGGTAGAAAAGGGAATTGCACTCGAACAGGAAAGATTAGCTTTCTTAAGGAAAAAGGCAGATGTGATCATAGATACCAGCCATTTCCTAACAAGGGAGCTTAAGGCCCAGCTGAATAAGATCTATCAGGAGGATCAGACCTTCAGTAATTTTATAGTTACAATTCTGTCCTTTGGTTTTAAATATGGTATTCCAGTAGATTCGGATCTGGTTTTTGATGTGAGATTCCTGCCAAATCCCTTCTATGATCCTGAATTAAAGAATAAAACCGGTAATGATGCAGATGTGAAAGAGTATGTAATGGAGTCTGAGACGGCTGGCCAATTTCTGGATAAATTAGAGGACATGCTATTATTCTTGATTCCTCATTATATTGAAGAGGGGAAGAACCAATTGGTAATTAGTATTGGTTGTACTGGCGGCAAGCACCGATCCGTCACCCTAGTGAATGAATTGGGACTAAGACTTGACAAGACAGAATACGGATTAAAGATAGAGCATAGGGACATTCTTAAAAATGTGTGATTCGTCTTTTTGCATACAAAAATGTTTCATTAGTGGAGGTTCATATGTCATTTTCAAGCGATGTGAAGGAAGAACTTTCTTTGCAGATAAGCAGTGCCAGACATTGCAGACTGGCAGAATTATCGGCTATTTTGTCCTATGAAGGTCATATAATACGTTCGGAAAAGGGATTTTACTTAAAATTGCAGACGGAAAATCTGGTAGTTGCAAGAAAGTACTTTACATTAATCCGAAAAACATTTAATATAAATAATGATGTCTCAGTTAAAACTCATGCTAGTTTAAACAAGAGTAGTATTTATACCCTTCTCATACGAAAATCAGAAGATGTTACAAAAATCTTGCAAGCTACTAAGCTTCCTGTGAATGAGATGAATTTACAGACGGAAAAGGCGTTATATCAAAATGAACGGATTGGCTTAGCCAGTCAATTAATTATCCAGAACGCCTGTTGCAAGAGAGCCTTTATAAGAGGAGCATTTTTATCCTCCGGTTCCATGAGTGATCCGCAGAAGGCTTATCATCTGGAGATCGTCGTCTCCGATGTTCACAAAGCGGAGCAATTAAGGGATATGATACAGACCTTCTCAATTGATGCAAAGATAGTAATACGTAAGAAATATTATGTAGTATATATTAAGGAAGGCTCTCAAATTGTTGATCTTCTAAATGTCATGGAGGCACATATCGCCCTAATGAATTTAGAAAATGTAAGAATACTGAAAGAGATGCGTAACTCTATTAATCGCCAGGTAAATTGCGAAGCAGCTAATATTAACAAGACAGTTACTGCTGCATCCAAACAGATGGAGGATATTCTATATATCAGAGATACGGTTGGGCTAGGGGATCTTGCAGATGGGTTGGAGGATATTGCAAGATTGCGGATTGATTATCCCGAGGCTTCATTGAAGGAGCTCGGCGCAATGTTATTACCACCAATTGGAAAATCTGGAGTTAACCATAGATTGCGAAAGTTAAGTATGATAGCAGATCAATTGAGAGAGCATAAGGAGGAAAATAGTAATGATAACTAAGGAGATTGTTATTAACATCCCTACGGGTCTAGAAGCCAGACCTGTTGCACTGTTGGTACAAGTTGCAAGCCAGTATGAATGTAGTATTTATGTAGCCAGTAAAGAGAAGCGCGTAAATGCAAAGAGCATTATGGGTATGATGAGCATGGGCATTTCAGCAGGTGAATCGGTTGTTGTAACCACAGATGGACCTGACGAAAAAGCAGCGATTGAAAATATCGAAAAGTACTTAAGCAGTAAATAATTGATTTTAAGTAAGAAATCATAATATAGAGGTTATTTAGGACACAGACTAGGATATGTGCCCCCTATAATAGACAGTTTTCCGATTTAGACTGTCCGCGATAGGGGGGGGATATCTTTTTTTGTGTCCTTTCATTTTACTGTATCAATGTGAGAATGTGCCATCTTATCAAAGAAAGTAACTTATAATGGATTGTTTAATTTGATTTATAAGTGAAAGATTATATAATTAATCCTATTTATGGGAATAATAATGAGGGGGTGAGTTACAAAGGAACTAGTTAAATAAATCTCATATTACAAGTCAGACCAACATTTTACAAAGTTGTGAAATTTATTAATATTAATTACCACTAAATTAATATAATTGTAAGGAATTAAGGGTGTTTCTGTGTTATACTGTCTTTATGAAGTTTGATCGTATATTTTAATATGATTTAATAGCAGATATGCGTCTGCACAGTAGGCATTTTATAACGAGTAGGATATCGTTTTAAATATTTCATGTTACAGAAAGAGGTTCGAGATGTCAGAGCAGAATCAAAACAAACCAAAGAGGGTAAAATCAGCAAGATTAATGAAGCTTGTTCTGTTAGAAATTATCATACTATTGGCTTTATTCGGAGCTTATCGGTGGTATATTACGACGAAGGTGGATAATGGCCAAGGGGGTAAGGAGCAGAATCAACAACAGCCGGAGAAGGAAGGAACGTCCAATGAGGATGTGGAGCCTGTAGAGGAATTAACTCCTGAAGAAAAGGCGGCTCTTTTGGAGCAGGAGAAATTGCAGAAGGAGATTACGGAAAGGTCGGAGCTGATTACTCAGGCTGACCGATTAGCCCTAGGCTATGATTATGATGGTGCTATTAAGCTTCTGAAAGAATACAAGGGATCTGAGGGTGACTACAAAGTATACCCTATGCTGATGGAAGCAATCACCAGGCTGGAGGGGGAGCAAGCAGCATTAGTGCCGCTTGGTGGCTCCTATAATTCCATAACTGAGATTAATCACATATTCTTTCATTCACTGATAGCAGATAATGCAAAGGCCTTTGATAATGATTATGATTCAACAGGTTACAATATGTATATGACTACTACATCAGAATTTTCTAAATTAATGCAGAAGATGTATGAGGATGGGTATGTTCTTGTTAATATATCGGATTTAACGGAAAAAGTAAAGTTAGATGACGGGTCATACGAATATCGAGAAAATAAAATCAACTTACGAGAAGGGAAGAAGCCCTTCGTTATATCCGTAGACGATGTGAGCTATTATGAATACATGGATGGAGATGGTTTTGCTACTAGAATTGTTCTGGATGACGAGGGTATGCCTACCTGCGAGATGCTGTCAGAGGATGGATCTACCATTACCGGTCCATTTGATGTAGTACCTATCCTTGATGCCTTTGTGAAGGAGCATCCGGATTTCTCCTATCAGGGTGCCAAAGGTCTCTTAGCTTTAACCGGATATGAAGGGATTTTTGGATACCGAACCAATGACGAGGATTCGCCAACCTATCAAAATGATGTGGAGGCAGCAAAAAAAGTCGCGGAGGCCTTGAAGGCTGATGGCTGGGAGCTTGGCTCCCATAGCTGGGGACATAAGAATCTCCAAAAAATAGATATTGATCATCTGAAGAGAGACACAAACAGGTGGCTGAAGGAAGTAGCTCCGCTGATTGGCGGCAGTGACGTGTTGGTATTCCCCTATGGTGTGGATTTTGAAACTACTGTGGGAACCTACTCCAGTGCTAAATATCAATTCCTCAAGGACAGCGGATTTAACGTATTCCTTGGTGTATATAGTAAGCCATGGATGCATATCAAGAAGGATTATGTAAGAATGACCAGACGACCAATTGATGGTCAAGCTATGCTGGAATTTCCAGAACGACTTACGGATTTATTCTCTCCTGAGGAAATATTGGACCCGGAGCGTCCACCCAAGAATTGGTGAGCTCATAATAGTGAAGCAATGAATTTAGGACTAAAGTGAAAGCCTTTAGTCCTTCTTGCGTTACAAGGAAATTCGATACGTACGATTGACAAGTATACCTGGGTAGAATATTATAATAGTGTGAAAATAAAGGGTATACGGAAGTTAGCCACTAGAAGCAACTGAAATATTTATTTATATGTCATGAAATTAAACATTGTAACTGTTATTATGTAATAGACTTAATGATACATAGAATAGTATATGAGGAAGGAGGAAAACATGAATTTTACACATCTTCATTTACATACGGAATATAGCTTACTGGATGGCTCCGGTAAGATTAAAGAGATGGTGCACCGCGCTAAGGAGCTGGGAATGGATAGTCTGGCAATTACTGACCATGGAGTAATGTATGGTGTAATTGATTTTTATAAGGCTTGTCTGGCGGAGGGAATTCGGCCAATTATTGGTTGTGAGGTTTATGTTGCTCCGAATTCGAGGCTTGACCGGGAAATTGGCGCTTCTGAGGAACGCTATTACCATCTGATTTTACTGGCTGAGAATAATACCGGATATCAGAATTTGATGAAAATCGTCTCCAGAGGCTTTCTGGACGGCTTTTATTATAAACCAAGAATCGATTATGAGATTATGGAGCAATATCATGAAGGTATCATTGCTCTTAGCGCCTGTCTGGGTGGCGAGGTGGCTTCCAATCTAAGAAGAGGTTTTTATGCAGAAGCAAAGCTAGCAGCTCTTCGCCTTCAGGAGACCTTCGGTAAGAATAATTTCTTTCTGGAGCTTCAGGACCATGGAATACAAGAGCAGAAGAATGTTAACCAAGCGCTTCTACGCATGTCTGGCGAGACAGGAATAAAGCTTGTTGCAACCAACGATGTCCATTATACCTATGCTGAGGATGCAGATCCTCACGATATCCTGCTCTGTATTCAGACGCAGAAAAAGGTATCGGATGAAAATCGTATGCGTTATGAGGGAGGACAGTTTTATTTAAAATCACCCCAGGAGATGTTAGCCCTCTTTCCATATGCAAAGGAAGCTCTGGAGAATACCTATGACATAGCAAAAAGATGTAATGTGACCATTACCTTTGGTGAGTATAAATTGCCGGTTTACCCTGTGCCGGCTCCGTATTCTGCCTTTGAATATCTAACAAAGCTGTGTAGAGAGGGGCTGGAGGAACGATACCAGCCGGTGAGCGATGAGCTGTGGGAACGCCTGGATTATGAGCTTGAGACAATACGAAGCATGGGCTTTGTTGATTATTTCTTAATTACCTGGGATTTTATTAAATATGCGAGAGATAATAATATCAGTGTCGGACCGGGGCGAGGAAGTGCCGCCGGCTCCATTGTATCCTATGCACTTCGTATCACGGACATCGATCCCATTAAGTATAATCTTCTTTTTGAGCGTTTCCTCAATCCGGAACGTCTTACCATGCCTGATATCGATATTGACTTCTGCTTTGAGCGTAGGCAGGAGGTAATTGATTATGTAACTAAAAAATACGGTAAGGATAAGGTGGTTCAGATTGTCACCTTCGGTACCATGGCCGCCAGAGGTGTCATTCGGGATGTGGGACGTGCACTGGATCTGCCTTATGCACAGGTGGATACGGTTGCGAAGATGATACCGACAGAGCTCGGAATAACCATCGAGAAAGCATTAGTAGCTAATAAAGAGCTCAGTGCGCTTTATGAGACAAATGATGAGATCAAATATCTGATTGATATGTCGAAACGACTAGAGGGACTTCCAAGGCATACCTCCATGCATGCTGCCGGAGTTGTGATCGGCAGGGAAAGTCTGGATGAATTCGTTCCCCTATCCCGTTCTGCCGATGATAGCATTACAACGCAGTTTCCCATGACCACACTGGAAGAGCTGGGGCTCTTAAAGATGGACTTCCTGGGGCTTCGTACACTGACCGTGATACAGAATGCAGAGGTCTTGGTGAATAAGAAGAGGGTAGCCAAGGATCGATTTGATATAAAGAAGATTGATTATGATGATTCGAAGGTTTATGAACTGATCGCTTCCGGCAAGACGGAGGGTATCTTCCAGTTAGAAAGTGCAGGCATGAAGAGCTTTATGAAGGAGCTCAAGCCTAGAAATCTGGAGGATATCATTGCAGGTATTTCATTATACCGGCCCGGTCCGATGGAATTCATCCCAAAGTATGTTAAGGGAAAGAATGAAGCCGGACATATCACCTATGAGTGCCCTCAGCTGGAACCGATCCTTTCTCCTACCTACGGTTGTATCGTATACCAGGAGCAGGTTATGCAGATTGTGCGTGATCTGGCAGGTTACAGCTATGGCCGAAGCGATCTGGTTCGCCGTGCTATGTCTAAGAAGAAGGAATCGGTCATGATTAAGGAGCGCCAGAGCTTTGTCTACGGTAACGAAGAAGAAGGTGTTCCCGGCTGTATCAAGAATGGTATTCCTGAGGCAGTGGCCAACCATATCTATGACGAGATGATGGACTTCGCGAGGTATGCTTTTAATAAATCACATGCTGCAGCTTATGCCGTGGTATCCTATGAGACAGCGTACCTGAAATGCTATTATCCGGTGGAATTCATGGCTGCGTTGATGACTTCTGTCATTGATAATCCTGGTAAGGTATCGGAATATATCTATACCTGCAGACAGATGGGAATTGAGATTCTTCCTCCGGATATCAATGAAGGAGATGCAATATTTACAGTGTCGGGTGGATCGATCCGGTATGCTTTGTCTGCAATCAAGGGTGTCGGAAAGCCGGTAATCGAAGCGATTGTAGCCGAACGAGAGGAGAATGGTCTTTTCCTGAATCTGAAGGATTTTGCAACCAGATTATCGGGGAAAGAGGTAAATAAGAGAACTGTTGAAAGCTTTATTAAGGCGGGGGTATTTGCTGGTCTTCATCCGAATCGGAGACAGCTGATGTTATGCTATGTTCAGATACTGGATGATATTGCGGCTGATAAGAAAAAGTCCTTAACTGGACAGATGACCTTATTCGATTTTGCCGGTGAGGAAGAGAAGAATGATTATGAGGTGAATATGCCAGAGGTTGATGAATACAGTAAGGATCAGCTCCTCGCTCTGGAGAAGGAGGTTCTGGGTATTTACGTTAGCGGGCATCCTTTGGAGGCATATGAGAATCGTATCAAGAAGAATGTGACAGCGAATTCCAATGATTTTAATATCGATGAAGATACGGATAGACCAAGGGTAGAGGATGGAAGAATCGAGATGATCGGTGGTATGGTCACCTCAAAGACAGTAAAGACTACTCGTAACAATAGTATGATGGCATTTATTACTCTTGAGGATTTATTCGGCAATGTTGAGGTGATAATATTTCCGAAGGACTATGATAAATATAAATACATGCTTGAGCAGGACCAGAAAATCTTCGTTCGCGGCAAGGTCACTGTGGAGGAAGAAAAGGCAGCAAAGTTGATTTGCCAAGAAATTATTCCCTTTGACAGCATCCCACAGGAGGTATGGATCAAATACCCGAACCTGGAAGGCTTCCAAAAAAATGAGCAATCCTTGTATCATTTATTGGACCAGTATGATGGTAATGATAGTGTGGTTATCTTCTGCGAAGCTGAAAAATGTATTAAGAGACTTCCCAAAAGTAGAAATGTAAAGGCGGATAATGACTTAATCGGACAGCTGATTACAATATATACGGAAGAAAATGTGAGAATTACGGAAAAGAGTATTGAAAAATTAGGTAAAATAGATTAGAATACTGTAGTCTTTAGTTGTGATGATGCGGAGGTAATTATAATGGGTAATATTAAAACAATCGGCGTGTTGACTAGTGGTGGAGATGCACCAGGCATGAATGCTGCAATTAGAGCAGTAGTAAGAACTGCTTTGTCCGCAGGCTGCCAGGTAAAAGGTATCATGAGAGGATTTTTAGGACTCTTAGAGGAAGATATCATAGATATGGATGCAAGAAGTGTATCCGATATTATTCAAAGAGGCGGAACGATACTGTATACGGCCCGTTGTTTGGAGATGCTAAAGCCTGAGGTTCAGGATAAGGCTGCAGATATCTGTAGAAAGCATGGTATTGATGGTTTGGTGGTAATCGGTGGAGATGGTTCCTTTAAAGGAGCTCAGGTTTTGGCGAGAAGAGGTATCAATGCGGTTGGACTTCCCGGTACCATTGATTTGGATATCGCCTGTACGGATTATACCATTGGTTTTGACACTGCAGTAAATACGGCAATGGAAACGATTGATAAGGTAAGAGATACCTCAACTTCCCATGAAAGATGCAGCATTATCGAGGTTATGGGAAGACATGCCGGATTTATCGCTCTGTGGTGTGGTATTGCAAATGGTGCAGAAGAGATTCTTATTTCAGAGCGCTATGATTATGATGAGCAGAGAATCATCAATAGTATCATTGAGAAGCGTAAGAAGGGCAAGAAGCACTATATTATTGTTAATGCAGAAGGTGTCGGCGATTCCAACGGAATGGCTAAGAGAATTGAAGCAGCAACCGGCATGGAGACCAGAGCTACTATAATCGGTCATGCACAGAGAGGTGGAAGCCCTACCACTAGAGATCGTGTGTATGCTTCTATGATGGGCGCAAAGGCTGTGGATCTACTGGTAGCAGGTCAGAGTAAACGTATTGTAGGCTATAAAAACGGTAAGTTCGTTGATTATGATATTGAAGAAGCATTGGCTATGAAGAAGGATGTGGATCAATACATGTATGATCTGTCCATCCGATTATCCAAGTAATTCAGGCTTCTAAGAAACAATAATCCGAGTGAAGCGAATGTGATAGCATGATTATAAAGAAATATTGATGGTTACAAGACAGAAGAGGTTTTCACATAATGCTATTATGGGAAAGCCTTTTTGTTCATATACAAATACAAAGTTTAATCAATGAGATACCCAATTCGACTTGGAATGCCAAAGGTCCTATTCCAATCCGAATTGAGATAGACTATGAATGGGAGGAGTTATATGTATCTTGTAAGCGCTTGTTTGGCAGGAGTGAACTGTAGGTATGATGGGAGGGCCAGTGTAGATGAGAGGGTAATTGAGCTGGTTAATCAGGGGAAGGCAATTCCGGTCTGCCCGGAGCAGCTAGGAGGCTTATCAACACCTAGAATAAGCTGTGAGCTGGTGAATCAGCCCGGTGACAGGAAGATTATTAACAAGGAGGGAATTGACCGTACGGAAGAATTTCAGCTTGGCGCAGAAAGAACCTTAGCAATTGCCAAAGCGTTAGGAATCAGTAAGGCGATCATGAAATCCAAGAGTCCGTCCTGCGGCTGTGGTCAGATATATGATGGAACCTTCTCAGGAACATTAATCCCTGGCAATGGAATGGCAGCGGAGCTATTATTGCAGAATGGGATTGAGGTTATTACGGAAAAGGATATGCCGTAATAGTTCAGCCTACCAAGCTATTGATAAGACTAGGGAGGAAATGTTCCCATGGATGAGACGTTACCACTTAATTGCATTTCGTAGCGGTACATAAGGTTCTAAAAGACAGATCCTAAGTACCGACGAATGCAAATACTCACCATGGGAAACATTTCTCCCTAGTCTTGTACTTTAGACATAGAATAGGCTGAATTGTAAGGATCTGACTGAAGATTTCTGAATTAATACTTGAAAGTAATTAGTGTTTGTTGTTACAATAGGAAGACTATAATAAACGAAATGAGGAATGAGGATGAGTGGGAGGACAAAAAAGCTTTTATCATACTATAAACCACATCTGGCATTGTTCTTTGGTGACATGTTTTTTGCCTTACTGGCAGCAGGGATCTCTCTAGTATTTCCGATGATTGTTCGGTACATTACAAATAATGTACTGGTTCAATATGATATAGGGCAAGCAACGCCAATTATACTCCGTCTGCTCTTTGCTATGCTGGCCTTAGCGATCCTTGAATATGTCAGCATGTTTTTCATAGCTTACCAGGGTCATATCATGGGCGCGAGAATGGAATATAGCATGCGTAATGATCTCTTTGAGCATTTTCAGAAGCTATCTTTTAATTACTACGACAATCAGAAGACCGGTCAGCTGATGTCTCGAATTACCAATGATCTCTTCGATATCTCGGAGCTATGCCATCATGGACCGGAGGATATTATCATTTCTCTGATTAAAATGATAGGTGCCTTCGTGATACTGGTTAATATCAATGCATGGCTTACGGTTCTGATCTTTGTATTTTTGCCTCCTATGTTTTTCTTCGCTTTTTATATGAAAGGGAAGATGAGCAGAGCCTTTCGCAAAAATAGGGAACGAATAGCTGAAATTAATGCCAGAGTAGAGGATAATCTGTCCGGTATTCGGGTGGTTAAATCCTTTGCGAATGAGGATGAGGAAATTGACAAGTTTCATGAGAGTAATTCCAGATTCGTTGAGAGTAAACGAAACAGCTATTGGAATATGGCTGGTTTCCATTCGGGGCTGACCTTGTTCACCTCCTTCATCAATATTGCGATGATTGCCGGAGGAAGCTTGTTCATCTCCCGTGGAGTGATCGGTATTTCCGATCTCCTTACCTTTCTGCTATATATTAATACCCTGATTGATCCGGTTAAGAAGCTGATCAGCTTTACCGAGACCTTCCAGAACGGAATGACTGGCTTTGAACGTTTTTATGATATTCTGATGATTATGCCGGATATTGTGGATAAACCCAATGCCATTACGCTGAAAGAGGTACAGGGAAAGATAGAATTTGACAACGTTGCCTTTAAATACAATGATACAACAAATGATGTGTTTCGTAATATCAGCCTTACCGTGGAAGCAGGCGATTATATTGCATTAGTCGGTTCCTCAGGGGTTGGTAAGACTACCATGTGCAGCCTTATACCGAGGTTTTATGAAGTATCGGAAGGCAAGATCGCTATCGATGGTAAGGATATAAGGGATCTTTGTCTGAAGTCACTTCGCAAAAATATCGGTATTGTCCAACAGGAGGTATACCTCTTTGCAGGTACGGTAATGGAGAATATTCGTTATGGCAATCTGGAGGCAACGGAAGAGGAAGTAATGGAAGCTGCTAAAAATGCTAATGCTCACGATTTTATTATGGAGCTGCCGGAGGGCTATAATACATACATCGGACAGCGGGGAATTAAGCTTTCGGGAGGACAGAAGCAGCGCTTAAGCATTGCCAGAGTATTCTTAAAGAACCCTCCCATTCTGATTTTTGATGAAGCAACCTCCTCTCTTGACAACGAAAGTGAGAAGGTGGTTCAAGATTCTCTGGAAAAATTGGCAAAGAACCGTACAACCTTTGTAATCGCCCACCGTTTATCAACAATCAAGAACGCTAAGAAAATCTTAGTACTGACGGAGGATGGAATTAAGGAAACGGGTACTCATGAAGAGCTTCTGAAACAGAACGGAATATATGCAAATCTGTATCATATGACCTTCCGAAAGAGGGAAGAGCTAGCATAGGTTATATAATTTGTATCAATACATAGCCTGTTTGGGCTTATTGTTGGGTACCACGACGGAAGGAAGAGGACAGGCTCCCTGTCAGGCACTGTTTGACGGAAGCCTATCCTCTTCCTTCCGTATTTTTTTTAAGTATATGATATTATTCGATTCCAAAAGGATGCAATGTTGCATAATGTTCATACATATTTCTCACTTTTTATGGAACGCTTTCTTACATACTCACGTCTAATGATTAAGAAAGGGAGAGAGCTGTATATCCAAACAGCGTTCATCGCATTATAAATTAGCGATGCATAATTTCTATTATTTACATCATCCAACTATCCATGTATACTATAGTATGTTTAAAGGTACTAACAAAAAATGCCTATTTTTTTGAATGCTTACTTACTCAAAGGAGAATAATAGGTATAGTATAGGGGGATAACGGGATGCAAAAGGATAATCCGAAGGATCTCTTCGAAAATGAACCTGGGTATGATATAGAAACTCTCATGCGACAGTACGGTAACGATGTGTTGCGAACAGCATATATGTATGTCAAGGACATTCATACCGCAGAGGACATTTTTCAAGATGTCTTTTTAAAAGTCAATCAGAAGCTTTCTACCTTTGAAGGCAATTCCAGTATAAAAACCTGGATCATTAGAATTACAATCAACACCTGCAAAGATCACTTAAAGAGTGCCTGGAATCGTAGGGTGGTACCAATGATGGATTACCAAGAGGATGCGATCATTAGCGAAACAGATTATGATGAAGTAGAACGAAAAGATACGAAGGAATTGATTAAAAAATCGGTTCTTTCCTTACCGGCAAAATATAAGGATGTAGTATTGTGTGTATATTTTCAGGATATGACAATTACAGAAGCGGCACAGGCACTGAATATAGCAGAGGGGACCGCAAAAAGCAGGCTATCGCGAGCCAGGCAGAAATTAAAATCTATACTAGGAGGGAGGATTTCAGATGAACTATAAGGATAAAGAAAAAAATGATATGATAGAACAGGACGAACTGAATATCAAAGATCATCTGAACACTTCTCTTGAATTAAACGGTATCAGTGTTTCGGAGGATTTATTTAATAGAACACTTGCAGCAATTAAGGAACAATCCTTAAGCGGCAATAACGAAGTAACACAGGAAAGTATCTTGGAACCGGCAAAGAAAATAATCACATGGAACCGTTATTTCCGTGGCTTCGCAGGAATCGCAGCCGCAGTTGTTATCGTAGTGGTCGGTTATAATTTGATACAGAGGATGCCAATTGGTATGAAGAAAGCTTCTGATTTGGCTATGCCCGAAGTAGGTATAACAATGGAAAGTGCCAACGAGTCAGCCCCTTCACAAGGAACGACAGGGGAGGAAAACCAGGCCTTTGATGCCTCTGCAGTAAAGGAGAAGAATGATGATGTTCAATATATGATCACCGCAGAGGATGGTACACAGGAGAACGGAAGTGTAGACGCTGATACCAATGCCGCTTTGTCCGATAGTGCTTTGGCAGAGGAGACAGTGCCAGCTGCGGAGAATGAGGATTTGAAGAGCTCTGAGCGGATTATGACTCAGACGCAGGAATTTGCTGCGGAAACTCCTAGCACCGGGAATGGGGTTACTTATACCTTCCATGAGATTTTTTTACCTACTCCTGAACAGGTAGAATCTATTACTATATCAGATCATCTGAGTGATGCATCAATAACTCTGACGCAGGCGGATGATATCGAAGCCTTCTATATCATCATGGATAGCTATCAGTACAGTAGTACGGGGATTGATTCTATGATCGAACCGAATTATTCGATTGAGATGAACGGCCCGGAATTAGACTCCATATACACGATTCAGGTTGGAAAAAATCTGACAGTGCGCTATTCACAGGGAGAGAATACGGTAGAGAATACTTATTATGTTATAGATGATACAGAGTTCAAACAAAGCTTAGATGAATTTTTTTCAGAACAGAGTGAATAGATATTAGACGGTAATAATAAAATAGGTTCTTGCAATGGCCGTTTGGCAGCTGTTGCGAGAACCTTTTTTACTATTAGTGTAAATCCTCTTCTTCACCAGTCTCTTCAGTAGGAGCCGTCTCTTTGACTTCGGTTTGCTTCTCTTCCTCAGAGCCTAGGTTAATCGGAACATAACCTCTTGTCTCTTCTGTATCCTCTTCATCAGTGTCAAAATCCTCAAAATCATCATCAAAATCATCGAAATCGTCAGAGGAATCCTTTTTAATATAGTTCTTATAAACAAAATAAGCACCCGTAGCGATCGATGCCAGAGTAATCGTACCAAATAAAAACTTTCCAAACTTCTTCATGAGCGAATCATCCTTTCCGTTTTAATATAATTATATACTATTATATCATTATAATGCGGTTTCCAGTAAAAATAAAGTAAAAGTTCTATAAACAGCAAAATCTGTTAAAACTTGATATAAAAAGAATTTGGAGGAAAGTCTTAGCGGCTCATTTACGATTATTTACTTTACATTTCAATTTAAATATCTTATTATAAAATGGACTGTGAGGATAATACATTTGAGGGAAAGGTAGGAAGAAATTATGAATATAGGCCTGTTTTCAGAGACCTATTATCCTGAAATTAATGGAGTTGCAACCTCTGTATATATGCTGAAAAATGAACTGGAGAAGAGGGGCCATAATGTGTATGTATTTACTACCACTACGCCCGGTTCGCCGGAGCATGAGCATAATGTTTTTCGTGTTCCCAGTATACCGTTTATTTTTATCACGGAGCGGAGGGTGGGATTATTCTACCATCCCAAACTGGCTCATATCATTAAAAAGTTAAATCTTGATATTATCCATACTCATACTGAGTTCTCTCTTGGTATTTTTGGGCGTATCATGGCGAAGGAGTTAAAGCTCCCCGTGGTTCACACCTATCATACAATTTATGAGGATTATACTCATTATCTAACCCATTTTAGGGCTCTGGATCGAAGAGCGAAGGCATTTGCCCGTACCTATACCAAGGTATGTTGCAACACGGTGGAACAGGTGGTAGTTCCGACTGAGAAGACGAGAAAGCTTCTCATGACTTACAGTGTCCATAAGGATATCTCGGTTGTACCCACTGGAATAGATTTGAGTAAGTTTGAGAAGAGCAAATATACATCGGAAGAAGTCAATCAGCTTAAGGAAAGCTATGGTATCCGTCCTGAGGATAAGGTTATGCTGTATCTGGGACGAGTATCGCAGGAGAAGAATATTGGTGAGATTATTGCCGCTATGCCTGAATATATGGCACGACGGGAACAGGTGAAATTTGTAATTGTAGGAAATGGTCCTGCACTGGATAAGCTGCAGGGAATGGTATCGGAGCTGGGGTTATCGGATCGTTTTATATTTACCGGAGCCAGACCATGGGATACCATTGGACTTTATTACCGTCTAGGAGATGTGTTTGTCAGTGCTTCAAAGAGTGAGACACAGGGACTTACCTATATCGAAGCAATGGCTTCCGGTCTTCCTGTCGTAGCAAGAGAGGATAAGTGCCTGGAGGATATTCTGGAGCAGGGAGTGAACGGTTACACCTTCACTGATGATCAGGGTCTTTTCTATGGCCTCGATCAGGTGTTATTTGAGGATACGGTAACTGATTATCGAAAAAATGCAATTGGTAAGGTGAAAAAATATTCTCTACAGGAGTTTGCTTACCAGATAGAAAAGGTATATCTGCAGGTAATATCAAGGGACAGGGTGTTCTGCAAACGTCCAGTATATGATACGAAGAAAATTAGGCGATTTAGTATTAAGTGATTGTGTGAATAAAGGATTTTTATAAAACAAAAATCCTTGGGAAGAAGCTGTGTTCTTCCGGGCTGTGACTTTAAGCAAAGAGGTAGCTTATTAAAGTGCAGTCGTGATATTAATATAAATACTTTTATGAGAGATAGGAGGATGGATGTTATGAATCGAGTTGAAGTGGCTGAGAAGCTTTTTCAGGAGGGTTATAACTGCTCTCAATCAGTATTTGCAGCCTTCAGTGACCTGTATGGCATAGATCAGGAGCAGGCATTAAAGCTTGCAGCAGGCTTCGGAGGTGGAGTAGGCCGATTGCGGGAGGTATGCGGTGCGGTATCCGGCATGACCATGATAGCCGGTCTGGAGACAGGTACTGCTAAGAAGATGGACGATGAGGGGAAGAAGTATAATTATGAGGTAGTTCAAAAGCTCGCTAAGGAGTTTGAGAAGCTGAATGGTTCCATTATATGCCGGGAGCTCCTTAATCTTGATGCCGATACCTCTATGGCCGCTGAGCCTAATAAGAGAACCATGGAATATTATAATACCAGACCATGTGCTCAGTTGGTTCGAGATGCCGCAGAGATTATCGATAAAATCCTGTTCAATGTCAGCTTTGAAGCAGTTATCTCGGAGGAACAGATACAAAGCGTTGCTGAGTTGGCCAATGTGATTTGGCATGAGCATTATGAGGCAATCATTGGAACAGAACAGGTGAATTACATGATAGAACATTTTCAGTCGGGAGCAGTTATAGCAGAGCAGTTAAAGAATGGCGGCTATGAATATTATCTATTGAGAAATCTTGCCGGCTATAATGGATACCTTTCCTTCAAAAAGGAAGAAAATGCGCTTTTTTTAAGTAAGCTGTATTTTGCGAAGCGTTTTCGAGGCAGAGGCTATGCACGTAAGGTAGTGGAAATGTTGGAGTCAATATGTAAAAGAGAAGGGATACCTAAGATATGGCTTACGGTTAATCGTAATAACCTAAGCAGTATCAAAGCTTACGAAAGCCTTGGTTTTGTGAAAGTGAGGACTCAGGTAGCAGATATTGGCGGTGGCTATGTAATGGACGATTATATTATGGAAAAACCTGCTTTCTAACCATTTAATGTAATGTAAGAGAAAATTAATCAAATCGACATGATTTTGACAATCAATTTAGGTTATAATACGTTATATAGTAATATCGCAGTTTCCTTGCTCTATGGCATGAAATTGTGGAAGGATCCCGACTTCATCGTAGATGCGTATGGAGAGCTTGTGAATAACAGAACAGGAGGAAGGAAGAAAGAATGAGAAAGATATTTAGTAAGATTTTAATGATGTTTTTGGCATTGCTACTCTTTATACCAATATTCGGTAATATTGGGGTGAGTACGGCCAGTGCAGCAGCGACTCCTAAATTTACTAAGAGTAAGGTAACGCTCGTTGGTATAGGAGAAGTATATCAGATTGATATTGCAAATAAAGTTGCAAAAAGTAGTTATAAATGGACATCTTCTAATAAAAAGGTAGTAAAGGTCTCTAGTAAAGGACTTGTGACTACGGTAGGCGGAGGCTCGGCAACCGTCAAATGTGTCATTACATATCCTACAAAGAAGACAAAAACTTTAACCTGTAAAGTAACTGTAACGGTTCCTGCAGAAGAAATAACCATCATCAATGTAAAAGAGGTTAAGGGAGCTGTTGTTATGCCACTGGGTACTACCGTGAACTTTGATTGTACGGTTACACCTGCTGGTTCTACTGATAAGACCTATTGGTATGTCTCTGGTGGAGATGCAAGCTGCATCAGCATAGATAACGCGACAGAAGGTATCGTCACTGCCAAATCCGCCGGAAAGGTTACCCTTGAAGTTGCAGCAGCAGCCACTGCAACCGAAGCGGCAGCCAGGAAGAGCAGTATAGATGACGCAATTATTATTGAGGTTGTAGCACCTACAGCAACAGTACAGAGTGCTGATATTGTCAGTACCACAGAGCTTAAGGTAACCTTCGACAGCCCAGTGAAGTCGGATACTGTGCTTGGTTCGAATGGCAAGTTATCAACCAATGTTGAGGTCTTACGTAGACCTAATACAAAGGGCGTCCTGGCTGCAGATCCGGGAACCTTGACTGGAACCTTATCATCAGACGGTAAGACCTTAACGATTACATCCGCGGCAGCCTTCGAGGGAGAATACCGGATTACATGCTCGAAGAATATATTAACTACTGAAGGAGTAGCAATTGATGAATTCAATAAGAATTTAACCTTTATTGATAATTATCCGCCGGTTTATTTGGGAACAACCGTGGATGATACCGGCTTCAAAGCATCAATCAACTTCTCTGAGCCTATGGATTTCTCAGGCTTAAGTGTTACCAGACCTACTATTATGGATGGAAGCTCAACTATGTCGCCTACGACGACGAATATAATAGGTAACCGTTTGAACTATGTTGCAAGTACGGATAAGAAATCCTTGGTGATTGATCTTGTTAATATAGCATCCACCGATTATGGTAAGAAATTCTCTGTCGTAATGGCGGGATTAAAGGATATGGCAGGTAATAATCCGGTTAATTATACACAGAATGTGATGGTATATGCGGATAATTCATTAAAATCCCAGGCAGTTCCTTTAGTGATTACTCGTACCGGCTATAACACTCTGACGGCAACCTTCAGTCGTGCCATCAATCCCAACTCGCCGGGGTATATTCAGATTAAGAACGGTGGCATGATATTGGGTGAAGTCGATACCAGTGATAACAAGAAGGTTAATTTCACCTTAGCGGAGTATGATGCTAATCTGACTGGATTTAATCAGGTTAAGGTATCAATGTGGAATTCCTACAATGTTGTTACAACAGATAATACCGCATTGACAGGTCGTGAGATGACGATTGATTTTACCATCGATAAATCGAACCCGGTATTGATTTCCTATGATTATGATG
This sequence comes from Bacillota bacterium, assembly GCA_023436225.1. Taxonomy (GTDB): domain Bacteria; phylum Bacillota; class Clostridia; order Lachnospirales; family Lachnospiraceae; genus Mobilitalea. The sequence goes on along the minus strand of JAEZKA010000003.1, from coordinate 9,007 downwards.
TCAGTACAACGACACTAACCCTGTCCTATAATAAGGAAGTGACATTGGCGAATGCAACCGGAATATTTACGACCAGATTAACCACAATTACAAATGAGATCATCCCAGGCTCTAATGTAAGCTATACCAGTATTCCGTATAGTACCGATAAGAAAGTTATTAAGCTGAAATTAACCAATATATCGACTCTCGGTTCTTATACGATAAATCTGCCCTATGGCTTTGTTAACGATAGCTATCGTAACCCGAGTTTAGTACGGGATGTGGTGGTGAGTAATTCGACGGGAACCTCCACTGAGCTTCCTGCACCATATAATATCCAACAGAATTCATCCAATTTGAACCAGATTGTAATTGATTTTGCGAACCGCTTAGATGAAGCATCTGCAAAAAATGTGGCTAACTATTCCATACCCGGAGTTAATATTATATCCGCCGATCTATATAAGAATACCACCAATGACGGTGCTACCGTAATCCTGACACTGGTTGAAAACTCGATTGATGTCACCGTTGAACGTCCGGTAAAAATCAGTGGAGTTATGGGGTATAATAACAGCTTTACACCCATTTTAGGATTCTCTCAGATGGTGTTAATGAAGGATACCAAGAAGCCTCGTCTGGTGAATAACCCGATCTTTGATACGGTTTCAAAGAATACCATTAAGCTTAATTTCGACGAGCAGATAACCGGAGCGCTAACAGTGAGAGTTACTTTAGCAAACAATTCACTCGTAACTCTATCTCAGAGTGTAATGGTTAGTGGTAATTCAGCTAATATCGTTTTATACGAATATGTTAACAAGGGTACTAGTGTGAAGATAGAAATATTAAATAATTCGCTTGTTGATGCCAATGGGAATACGGCAGCACTAGATCCAGTCTACTTTACTACAGCAAACAATTAAGCTGAATTAACCAGACGCAAGAATCCTTATGAAGATTATAATCAATAGCGATAGTGTGATTCGTGAAAAGGCTATTGTTATAAAAAGGATTAAATGATAAACTATATTATATGTTATAAATGAGAGAAGGTGCTCTCAAAACCCTTTTGGTTTTTGAGGGCACCTTCTCTCTAGAAAAGAACTAACAATACAATAAATATACTAAGGAGGTATCACTAATTATGTATGTATTTAAAGATGAGTTCTGCACCGGAATCGAGGAGATCGATAGGGAACATCAGAAGCTGTTTGAGATTGCAGACAGGGCATATGAGACCTTGATGGATGATTTTATCCCGGATAAGTATGATTATATCGTTGAAATCCTCAGTGAATTAACGGACTATGCCACGATTCATTTTGAACACGAGGAAGAATATATGATGAGTATTAGCTACAAGAAGCTGTTCTCTCATAAGGCAGAGCATGAGGAATTCATCGAAAAGATATCCAGCTATAACTTGAAGGAGATTGATGAAAAGCAAAAGGATGTTATTCTTGGACTATTGGATTTCCTGAATGACTGGCTTATACACCATATCCTTGAAAATGATAAATTAATCGGATAATTAAGATATTAAAGAGGGGCTGTTGCACAGCCCCTTTGTGATACCAATTCATTTCATATTGTTATTCGAAGGTTCGGGTGAATATATCACTCTTCTCGAGTAGGCTGTCTATGGTATCCAGACCTAGCCGGTGTAATAGCTCGATAACATAAGGGTTATCGATGGGAGTAGGATATGGCGCCGCATCTCCATATTCTTCTACGTGCTCTCTGCCAATCTCGTGGGGTATCAGTACTCTGGGTCCACCGACACAGCCACCGACGCAGCCCATGCCCTCGAAGAAATTGGCGGTTCTATTCCCTGAAAGCAATTCATTGATCATAGCTTTGCAGGCAGGTACACCGTCTGCCTGGTTCGTCTTGATTGTAATCTTGCGGTTTGGATTAAGGCGCTCCAGAGTATTGCTAACCGCTTCGCTTACACCTCCAGTATGTGCGTAGATTCTACCTGCCCGGGAGGAATGATCCTTATCGCTTTCTTTCATCCTGGCAGGATCAATTTCCATTACATTAAAGATGTCCTGTACCTCCTGGAAGGTTAATACAATATCTACGGCACCTGCGAGATCCTTTTCCTGGGCTTCTGCTTTTTTAGCAAGACAGGGTCCGATAAAGATAGTAAAGGCGTCTGGGTGCATGACCTTAATGGCACGTCCGCTGGCTATCATCGGGGACACTGCCGGGGGCACATGAGGCATCAAATCCTTATAAATCTTGCGTATCATGGCTATCCACACCGGGCAGCAACAGCTGGTAAGCTGATAGTCACTTTCTGTTTTGATATTCTTATCGAATTCCAGAGCTTCTTTCAGGGTTAATATATCTGCAAATAATGCGACCTCTATCATACCGTCAAAGCCGACTGCCTTCAAGGCACTTCGTAACTTACCCGGTGTTACATCACTGCTGAATTGACCCAGGAAGGCTGGGGCGACAAGGGCATATACCAGGCCCTTGTGAGAGCGGATTGCCTGTAGAGCTGCAATCACATCCTTACTGCCGGACAGGTTTTTTGCACGACATTCCTGTACACAGATGGAGCAGCCTACACATAAGCTTTCGTCAATTACTATTTCGCCGGATTCACCAGGATGAATGGCGTGGAAGGGACAGACCTCCTTACAATGATGCTTGCCCTCTTCACACTGGCAATTGTCGGAATGCCAGATGATCGGATGCTTATCAGGATGCAGCAGACAATCTAGCTGATGGGTATCGTATAGCTCCATTTTTTCGAGAAAACTCATATCCTTTTCCTTTAGAGTTCTGACTAAAACCTCATAATATAATTCTTCGAATGTCTTCATTAGCACCACCGTAAATCCTTTCTTCAACATATTGCACTTTATTGCTAATTATTATAACCAAAACTTATGAATCAATCATCTATATTGTATGGACCTAGGCATATTAATATATGAATTTAACAATTATATCCATACCGGAGACATTTGTTGATCTCATTAATATAAATTTCATACTCACTTAGAATGTCTGCCCTTTTAGTGTGTGCAAAGCGCGGCTTGGAAATCATTGAAAATAGGCGCTATATTATACTTTACTAGGATTTGTATTTGATTTATAATAGTAATTGTCCTTCAGGGGTATGAATGATGGAAGAAGCTGTATTATAATTATACATAGGATAGGGTGCTAATCAGTAGCAAATAATACAATACTAGGAAAATACATATTTTCCAGAATTTTGGTGTAATCTAATTCATGGTATTAAAATTGTTAATAGGAAAAATATAGAATATGGAGAAAAGAATTGAAGGATCTGACCAAAAAGCGATTAAAAAGAGCCGGTTGGCTTTTGTTTTATATATATATCATTATGTTATCTTATTTTTTATTTTTTAGTGAGCATTACGGAAGGGGTTACGCGGTTGAGAATTATCGCTATAATATACAGTTTTTCAAGGAAATCAAACGATTTATCCTATATCGAGAGCAGCTGGGAATTGAGAGCTTTATCGTGAATATTCTTGGTAATATTGTGGCCTTTACACCCTTTGGCTTTTTATTGCCATTGATTCATAAGAAGTATCGCGGATTTCTAAGGATTATGTTTTTGAGTTTATTGTTCAGTCTTACAGTAGAAACAATTCAATTATATCTGAAGGTGGGTATTTTTGATGTGGATGATCTACTGCTGAATACGGTGGGAGGTTCATTGGGGTATATTTTCTTTGCTATATGCCATGTCTTTTATCGAAGTCTGAATCATAAGCAGAAGGTTAAGAGGGGGATTTAGGGATGCACTTCAAACGGAATAAAGAAATGATTCATTTCTCGGGGAGAAGACACACAAAGCTTGGCATTTGTTCAATGATCATTGGCATTCTTTCCATCCTGGGGTTACTGGCTGCAAGTATTTTGTCCGGTATCAATCATGGTCAGGGTGGCATTGTCCTTGGTGTTGTTGGACTTGGACTGTTTGCACTGTCTGTTTTCGGCTTTGTACTCTCTTATCAGGCTTTTAAGAAGAAGGATATTTTTTACCGATTCCCGATCATCGGAGCGGTATTGAATGGATTTATGACAATAATACTATTTGTAATTTATATACTTGGCATTGGTGGTTAGTGTGAATTATTGAAAAGCATAATTCACACTTAGAAGTTTGTGCCTGCGTAATCCTCGGCACAAACTAATTCAAAGGGTAGGCATACTTGGTTAAATGAAAATGGAGGAATAAAACTGAGATGAAATACATTAATTTATTTAATGAAAATAATGAAGCAATAAAAGAAAGATATGAGCTAGCCTTAGAGCGGATTGAATTGATGGAGAAGGAAGAAAGCGTGCGTGAGCCCTTTCGCGATTACTTCCAAAAGACAGCGGCTTTCGTACGCATGGTAAAGCAGGTTGCGTCCATGGCTATGGAGGAACGTATTTCGAAGCTCTCAATTAAGGAGCAGCAGGGCTTAAATCATGCATTATATGAGGATATCCTCGGAGATAACTATCACCTCAGCTATGCGAACCCCGCCTATGCCTGTGAGAAGTTCGGTGACAAATTCGGTAAGCTATTATCCTTCCTTACAACAGAGCTTCGCAGCATTATCATCTATGCATACGAATGTAGGCTTTATGAGATAACCATTTATCTGGAGCTGCTGATTGAGATATACAATCATTTCGAGGAAGAGGATGAGTACACCTATAAAGATGTGAAACGAGTTATTTATGACTTTATGAGCGATTATTGTGAAGTGCTTGTAGAAGACCGGGTACGTAGCCTGGTTGACTCTGAGCTGACCTTTGCAAGAGATATCATTATGGAGGCAGACCTGTACGACCTTCGCTATCTATACCAGTATGGAGAATATATCACAGAAAATGAGCTTAAGACTGCTGAATTTTTGAATTCACTACCCGAGGAGCAGCTACAGGCGATGGCAGATACATATACGGAAGGCTATCGTTTGGGCTTTATTGCGAATAGGCTTGATTTGAGTAAGAAAGCCTATGTGAATATTCGTTATCAGATCGGCTATGAGAGAATGGTGCGATATGCGATTCGTAACTTTGAGAAAATGGGACTGGAGCCTGTTATCTACCGGGCAGCTTACAATGCGGTTAATAAGCTGCAGCATCTAAAGATAGGGTATCACGCAACCAGCCCGAACAAGCAGTATGATTATGATCATCGGTTTGATATCGGATTGTTCTTTGACAAAGCCTTTAAGGAGAGAAAACTGGAAAGCCTGAGGAAGGCATATGAGAATTATAAACAGAAAGCCGGACTATATGCAGGACCTGCTGTTATTGAGGTGTTTGGTGAGGAATTATTTGCTCCGGAGGATAAAAAGGAGTCAGTGAAGCTTGATAAGCGCCAGCAAAAGCTCTATGTGGAATACAATAACGAAGAGAGTTTTGTTAAGAACGAGTATCTGAAGCTTAATGAAATCTCCTTTACAATTATTTCGTATCCGGTGCCCGAGATTGGTAAGGATTTTAATGAAATATTTGCAGAGACGGTAAAGGTAAATACATTGGATAGTGATCGTTACCTTGAAATTCAACAGCATATGATTGATGCTCTGGATCAGGGGGATTATGTTCATATTCTTGGCGCAGGTAAAAATCATACCGATCTAAAGGTAAAGCTATATGAGCTGGGGGACCGCTCTAAGGAGACAATTTTCGAGAACTGTGTTGCTAATGTCAATATTCCTGTCGGCGAAGTATTCACTTCACCGGTGCTAACCGGTACGAACGGGGTTCTCCATGTACCGAAGATTTATCTCAGAGATTTGGAGTATAACGAGCTTGAATTAACCTTCCGGGATGGACTGGTAGCCGAATATACCTGTGCCAATTTTGAAGATAAAGAAAAGAATCGAAGCTTTATTAAAGAGAATTTATTATATAATCATGAGTATCTGCCACTGGGTGAATTTGCCATCGGAACCAATACGACTGCTTATATGATGGGAAAGAAATTTGATATTGCACCTAAGCTTCCGATTTTGATTGCTGAGAAGACTGGCCCTCATTTTGCGATTGGAGATACCTGCTATCATATGAGTGAGGAGACTGCGGTCTATAATCCGGATGGAAAGGAAATTGTGGCAAGAGACAACGAAATCTCGTTACTACGCAAGACAGATCCCTCAAAGGCGTATTTTAACTGTCATACGGATATCACGCTTCCTTATGATGAGATCAAGGAGATAGCCGTGGTGAAGAAGGATGGAACCAGAATTGCGATCATCCAAAACGCAAGATTTGTCTTAGAAGGAACAACAGAATTGAATGAAGCATTTCAATAGGGGTTTTCAATAAAGCAGTGTGGGAGGATAATGATGTTAAGCATTAAGAATTTCTCAAAGAGCTATAAAAGTGACAAGAAGGCAGTGGATTGTCTGAACCTGGAAGTGAATAAAGGGGATATCTTCGGGTTTATCGGACACAATGGTGCTGGAAAGACGACTACAATACGTTCTATTGTAGGTGTATTGGATTTTGAAGAAGGAGAGATTACCATTGACAAAATCTCCATTAAGAAGGATCCAGTAGCCTGTAAGAAGATTACCGCGTACATTCCCGATAATCCGGACCTTTATGAACACCTGACCGGAATTGGTTATCTGAATTTTATCGGAGATATTTATGAGGTCAGCCGTTTTGATCGCGAAACCTTAATCGAACGATACAGTGACGCCTTCGAGCTGACATCAAACCTGGGGGATGTCATTTCCTCCTATTCCCATGGTATGAAGCAGAAGCTGGCTATCATCGCAGCACTAATACATCGACCGAAGCTTTTGGTTTTAGATGAACCCTTTGTTGGTCTGGATCCAAAAGCATCCCATACCTTAAAAACCATTATGGCGCAGATTTGCCAGGATGGCGGCGCAATATTTTTCTCCACTCATGTACTTGAGGTGGCTGAAAAGCTCTGTAATAAAATTGCCATCATTAAGAATGGTAAATTGATTTCCTGTGGAACCACCGAAGAGGTTAAGGGTAACAACAGCCTTGAGGAGGTATTTATGGAGCTGATTGATGAAAAATAATTGAAAGGTATGGTTATTAATATGAGAAAGGTTTTGCGTTTAGTCAGCGTACAGATTTGGGCGGTGTTGGGAGATATGCTGTCCGTTGGAAATCTGAAAAAGAAGAAGCCAAAGGCGCTATATCTCGGGATTGGTTTTTTTGTGGTTCTTATGAGTGCAATATCATTTTCCTATAGTATTATGATCGGAAGTGGGTTAATGATCTTTGACAGCCTTGAGCTTCTGCCTCCGCTTATGATGTCTATGACCTGTGTAATTCTTCTTGTGACCACCATATTACAGGTGAGGGGCACCATATTTGGTTTCAAGGATTATGATATGGTTATGGCAATGCCAATCAGTACCGGAGGAATTGTCGTAAGCCGTCTGATAATTCTATATTCGATCAATTTGATATTCGTTATAATACTGATACTGCCTATGCTATTAGCCTATGGGATACTGGCGCAGCCACCGGTGCTTTTCTATGTATTTGGTGTAGTAGCGATGCTTTTTATACCCTTAGTTCCGATTGCGTTTGCTTCCTTGATTGGTACTGTGATCGCCTATGTAGCATCTAAGTTCCGTCGTAATAATTTACTGAATATTATTCTGATCATGGGTTTGCTGGCAGCGTTTCTCGTACTGTCCTTTGGTATCGAAGAGGACGGAGAGAAGCTGGTTGATATGGGAAGGATGTTGACGGAGCAGGTTTATGCTCTCTATCCTCTGGCGAAATTGTATACAATGGCTGTCGTGGAGCGGGATTTCTTAGCTTTTGGCTTATTCCTTACAATATCCGCATTGGCATTCATCCTTTACACATTACTGGTTAAGGCTGTATTTAAGAAAATGAATACGGCTATTATGACTGGTAGAGCGAGATCGAATTATAAGCTGGGCAGTTTGAAGACATCGTCCCCAATAAAGGCTTTATTTCATAAGGAGCTTAAGCGCTATTTTTCATCCACTCTATATGTAACCAATACCGCCATTGGTATCGTAATGTTGATGTTGGCCTCGGTGGCATTGTTCTTTGTAGATACCCAGAGAATCTTCGGAGCAGAACTGCCAGGTAATATGATGGCCGGTATTGGACCGACGATTATCTCCTTCTGTGTTCTGATGTGTTGTACCACATCGTCTTCCATCTCTCTCGAAGGTAAAAGCCTGTGGATTATGAAGTCTCTGCCCGTGGAGCCAAAGATGATCTATCTGGCGAAAATATATGTTAACCTGGCAGTACTGTCACCCGCACTCATTTGTGCAGTGATTCTTGGTATTGCGTTGAAGGCAGGGGTTTTGATCACAATACTTATGGTTTTCATCACTGCGGTATGTTCTATATTTATTTCTTTATTCGGATTATTGATTAATCTGTTGCTGCCTAACTTCAATTGGAACAATGAGACAGTAGTAATTAAGCAGGGTGCAGCTACGATGATTACCGTATTCTCATCCATTGGAATCGTTGCGATTCAGTTTATTCTTATGGCAGTCATTCCAAGCATGACGATTGCATATTTAGGTTATATTGTAGCAATGCTAGTAATTGATGCCGTCTTATACGCAATACTTTTGTCCTATGGCAGGAAGAGGTTTGCCTCATTAGGAGGCGCGTAAGCGATGGAGCATTCGTACAAAGGTATCTAATACGGGCTATTGCATAATGAATTGTACTTCGGAAGGAAGATGAATAAGCTCCCATCACACACAGATTGGCGGATATTGTCCAGCTTTGTTTGCTCTAATCGAACATAGATGTTCGCTTTAGCAGCATACAAATTCAGAAGCATGTTCGGCAAACAGTGCATGATGGGAAGCTTATCCATTTTCCTTCCTGTATTTTATATATTTGTGGCTCTTTGTCAAGAGTTGGGGTGGAATTCTCTGAATCCCTCACAAACACTTGATGAAGAGCTATTTTAATGTTTTAGATTCTATAAACAGTTTTTGGGTGCACTTAATAAGCCTGCCTAATTTTC
>JAEZKA010000016.1 GCA_023436225.1 Bacillota bacterium | reverse complement strand
CGCCTTATTTTTATGAACTTTGTATATTGACTTTTAATTAGGTAAATTATAGTATATACATATACCGAATAAAGGAGGAGTTATTAATGAAGACAGTAAAGATTTCTTTAAATTCAATTGATAAGGTAAAAGCTTTCGTAAATGACGTGACAAAATTCGATTCTGATTTTGACTTGGTTTCCGGTAGATACGTTATAGATGCAAAATCCATTATGGGTATTTTCAGCCTTGACTTATCAAAGAACATTGATTTAAATATTCATAGTGAGGACGATAGCATCCTTGCCGTTTTAAAGCCTTACATTGTTGAATAATTAATGTTTTTTATAGAGGTTGTCTGTTGAGACAACCTCTATTTTTATACCAGCTCAGCCATGCAAATTTTCAACGTGATAGGAAGGAGAATGCTTGCTTATCTATGCATATCATGTTGGAAATTTGTAAGGTGCTCTGCCTAAGCGAGATGTAGCCTTTATTTCACATTGACAATCTCAACTGATTGTAATGCTGTCTCTATCATTTCATTGATCTTTTCTTCCAGTTTCTCTTCTGATTTCTTGATAACTTTGATACTAGGCTTCGTTACCGGATGCTTAGCAACAAATATCGTACAGCAATCCTCAAAGGGTAGTATGGAGGTCTCAAAAGTATCAATTTCCTTAGCAATCTCTACAATATCCTTCTTATCAAAAGCAATCAAGGGACGGTAGACAGGCATCTTACATACCTCATTGGTAGCAGCCAAGCTTTGCATTGTCTGACTAGCAACCTGACCGAGGCTCTCTCCGGTGATCAACCCGAGGCACCCCTCCTGATCGGCTATCCGTTCTGCAATCTTCATCATATATCTTCTCATGATGATAGTCAGCTCCTCATGAGGACATTGATCGTAGATATACAGCTGAATGTCAGTAAAGTTCACAACAAAGAGCTTGATCGGACCAGTATACTTTGACACCTTCTGAGCTAAATCAACAACCTTCTGCTTCGCACGATCACTGGTATACGGCGGCGCGTGAAAATAAGTAGCAGCCAGCGATACCCCTCTTTTAGAAAGCATATAACCAGCTACAGGACTATCAATTCCTCCGGACAACAAAAGCATAGCCTTTCCGTTGGATCCGACAGGCATACCACCCAGGCCAGGTATTACGATGGAATATACATAACATTTTGTTCTAACCTCTACGGTTACACGAACGGAGGGCTCATGTACATCCACCTTCAGTTCAGGGAAACGCCTTAACAGATAGGCTCCCATCTCAATGCAGATTTCAGGAGAGGTATAAAAATAGTTTTTGTCTGCCCGCTTCGCTTCAACCTTAAAAGTAAAATTTCGATCGGGATACATCATTTCCACATAATCACCGACGCCCTTGGTTAGTATCTCCCACTCGGAGCTTTCAATCACTGCCACTGGACAAATAGAAGCAATACCAAACACCTTCCTGAGCGCTGATATGGTCTCATCATAATCATAACCTTCCGGGCATTCTACAAATATTCTTCCCTGTTCCTTGGTTACCTCAAATTCTCCCAGAGCACTGAGTGAATCTTTAATTCGGTCTCGCAGGGCATTTTCAAAAATATAGCGGTTATTACCCTTCAATCCTATTTCTGCGTATTTTATCAAAAATGCTTTAAACATCTTTCCTCCATCTACGTGCTGACACGCTGTAACATTATCGATCCTTCGATCGGTTTTCTCAAGTCCGTCTATCTCTTACGGGTATATCTTCTTAAGTTGGGTACTAATTCCTTGATCTGCTCTAGAGTATAATCTATCTCCTCCTCGGTGGTCATGCTCGACATAGAGAAACGAAGAGTAGAATCCATCAACTCCTTAGGCATCCCTATGGCCGTCAAGGTAACACTGGGAGTCGGATGATGGGAGCTGCAGGCGGATCCTGAGGATACGTAAATACCTCTATCTTCCAAAGCATGAAGCAATACTTCGCTGCGGACTCCACGAAATGATACGCTCATGATATGCGGAGCGGTTGCCTTAAGCTGTTCCATATTAAAATCCGGAGCACATCCCATCGTTAACCCGTTGATGGTAACATCGTCGAGCTTATATATTTCCCTTAAGAACTTCTGTTTCAGATAATACATTCGTTCTATCTTCTCATCAAAATCCTCATAAATTTCAACAACAGCCTGTCCCAAACCAGCGATACCAGGTACATTCTCTGTTCCCGAACGAAGTCCTCTTTGATGTCCGCCACCGTATACAACTGGATTAATCTTGACCTTATCACTTACATATAAAGCACCGATTCCTTTGGGACCATGAATTTTATGTCCACTAAAGGATAAGAGATCAATTCCTTCCCTTTTCGGATAAATACGGTATTTACCGAAGGCTTGAACGGCATCCACATGTACAATCAGATCTTTTTTTCTATTTTTAAGCTCCTTTATAAGCTCTGTTATCTCTTGGACTGCTCCAATTTCATTATTCACATACATCAAGGATACCATTAGGGTATTCGCTCTGATCAGCTCGAATAATTGTTCTTTAATCAGCTTACCCGCTCCGTCTACCGGAGCAAAGCTTATCTCAAACCCCAATTCCTCCAGATGCACTAATGGTTGATGTACGGATGGATGCTCTATTCTCGTAGTAATAATATGATTTCCACGGCGTTTGTTGGCTAAGGCTGTCCCGATAAGAGCTAGATTATTTGCTTCTGTACCTCCAGAAGTAAACAATATCTCCTTAGGTTCTACCTTAAGGCTGGCTGCAATAACCGAGGCCGCCTCTTTCATACGCTGCTCTGCTTTTACGCCGAGACGATGCAACGAAGAAGGATTGCCATAATCCTCATTTAATACCTGCACCAACTTATCCCGAACACCGTCGGTTACTTTAGTAGTCGCTGAATTATCTAAATATATTTCCATCCACGTATTCCATCCTTAAACAATCTTCGATGCTGGACGCACCTATGGTAACTAGTATACCACAACCATCCATAATTATGAAAGAGATTTATTACTTATTGTTCTAAAACAGACTAATGGTTACCGTTCAGACCTGAAAGGTAATTTTTAATCATATAAACTCTGATAAGAGAGCCTGCTAGACTCCAGTAGCTTCAATATGTAAAAAGGATTTACACTTAGCTCCCCGGCGTCAGTCTCAACATATATCCCGAGATGAAGATGTACATCAAATTGACCGATGGTTCCTTCCTTACCATAACCGCTGTCGCCCATAAAACCCAAGAGCTGACCGGCAATGACCGCATCCCCTTCTTTGATTCCATCAGCATAATTAGAAAGGTGAGCATAATAAAAGTAGCCACCAGATTCAGAACGTACTCCAACCCGATATCCTCCCTGCTCAAGCCATCCCATCTTCTCAATTACACCATCCGTAATACTGAGAATCGGATAATATCCTCGCGTATTATTCTTAGCCATGATATCCGTGCCCTCATGTCTTCGCTTACCTCCATAGCTGCGTAGATCACTCCAGGTATCTATGTAAGAGATATCATCAGCATCTTCTTCAATCCTTGGAACCGGAAAATACCTTATATCCTTAAGAACTGCTTTATAATAACGATAAAGCCGACCATACCCCGAAGAATGCGAGATTATCGGAAGCGCCTTAATAAAAACCATTTCGTCAATCAGCCTTTTATCCTTTAGGTCAAAATCCTTAGCAAGCATACTAAAGGTCAGATACGCAATGGAATCTACACCCTTTACTTTATTAAGAACAGGATATTTGATAAGCAGATTGTCGATCTTTTTTTGGGCATTTCCGAGATTCTCGCCAGAAAGCCTCATCTCTCGAAAGGTATCATAATTAATCCCTCTGCTCTCAATATTTTTTACTAGCAGCTGTATAGACAATCGGTTCAATTCCAAGCCAGTAATAAACAACACCAAAAGTAATAAAAGCAGAAGAAACATCTTATTATCCGTGGGATTACGGTTACCTCGTCTTATCCCATGTTTCATCACTTTCCACACTTGCCTCATTTTTACTCACACTCCAATCATTATGCAGGACAAATAATTATATGTCCATAACGGAGTGATTATAACTTATGGCTGACAAGCTTATTCTATGCATGAGTCAAGTGCATACAGACACCAATTGAATGGATGACTGATGCACTTGACTATTGAAGCATTTACTCGTTGTGTTAATTACCTGAGGTCGTAGCTGCAGTACTCGTCTTTGTTTCTTCTGTTGTCACACCCGCACCAGCTACACCTTCCTCCGTAGTTAAGCTCTTTATCTCTTCACCAAATACGAAATCATGCAATATTCTTGCATTTTCCTGTAAATCAGGGATTAAAACATCCATACCGCGAACCTTAACATTATCAGTAAAGGTACCGTCTGCCGGAATTCTTAACTGGGACATCTCCATTGTTCCCATCTCGATAAAGGAATTCAGTAACATTTCAAAGTTATTGCTGCTAATATCTGTTGTAATCATTGGTAGAATATTCAACATCATGCTCGCCAGCTCAACCTTACTTTTTGTCTTATATTTATCAAAAATGGCATTGAGTACAATACGATGTCTGTCGGTACGGCCATAATCATTATTATTTCCGGTAATGGTTGATCTCTTGCGTACACGGGAATAGCCAAGTACCTGATTACCGTTCATAAGCTGCTTACCTTCGACAACGTTACGGTACTGCGGCTTTGATATATAATTAGTTGAATTCAGATATTTTGCTTCCCCTGCGGTTAAGGTCAGTTCCAAGCCTCCGAGCTTATCAATGATTTTCTCGAAATTCTCAAAGTTAACCATAACACAGCCATCTAGTCTGATATCAAAATTCAATGCGATGGTCTCATACATCAAATCAAGACCGCCTCTTTCATAGGCAGTATTTAATTTATTATCCTTGAAGCCCGGAATTTGTACCAAAGTATCTCTCATAAGTGATGTTAACATTAGTTTCTTAGTGTTCGTATTCATCGTGGCGATCACAATCACATCGGTTCTTCCTCTTCCGCCACCAGAACCGATTGCTTCTTCACCGAGTAAGAGTATGTTATATACTCCCTCTACACGCTTCCCATCTCCTGGATGATCTGCCCAAATGATTGTATTGGGGTCAATCTCCTCTGCATCCGAAGCAAGATCATCTGCATCCAAATAGTCCACATCTTCAACCGCTTCGACATTCGCTTCAAAATTCCCGGTCCAGGTAGACCATATGGAACCGGTCAGATTTAAGCCGGTCTTTAGTAATATCTGATTACCTGGTTCTGTAAAGCCAAAGAAAAAAGTGAAGCCGGCAAGACATAACAGAGCCAGTGCAATTCCGCTTCGAATTCTCATAAAACGCTGTTTCTTCTTTTCCTTAAGTTTTTCATTCGCACGAGATTGATTCAATTCATCACAGATTTGGCGTGCCAGGGCTTCATTAATTCCGTTTAATTCCTCCTCGATATCATACTCTGAGATTTCTTGATAAGAAACCACTTTGTCGGAAAAATCAGCCATATCAACGGGTTTATCTTCCACCCTTGGACCCTCTCCACCGACAGAAGGCTCTTTGGTACTATCTACAAAAGAAGCAGTATTCTCTGATTCTTCCTTGGTAACTGCCTGTTCCCCCTCAGAATTAGAAGCTATTCCCTCCGTAGTGCTTGACGTCTCAACATTCACTTCACCGAAGGCCATCTCAATATTCTTATAAAAATTCTCATTAAATTCTTCATCATTGTCAATATCGAATGTTGAATTCACATCATCCTTATCCATCTTTTCATCTCCTAATAAATATAAAGGAATTAACCGCAATCTTGTTCCCCTGTTTCATGAAATATACAAAATATGATGTAAAGCGTTGTTATGCTCTTATTTTTTCACTGACCGCTTTTTCAAGTAGCTTATATACACGTATTGCAGACGGAATATTTAACTTCTCCTCAATCGTATGAACATGAAACATATCCGGTCCGATGGAGATCGCATCAATCCCTGGAAGCTTCTCGCTAATAATACCGCATTCCAGACCTGCATGAATTGCTTCTACTCTCATTTCCTTACCTGTGCTCTGTGCATATAATCTCTTATAGTGCTCTCGAAGCAGTGAATCTGGTTTATATTCCCAACCCGGATACTCTGCATATTCATTGAACTCTCCTCCCAGAAAGCTGATCATATAATTCAACTGATTGCTCATATAATGCTTATAATTATATAGTGAGCTACGGATGGCATCCGTAAACAGCACATGGTCTTCCTCGGTATTAAAGATTCCTAAGTTTAAGGAGCTTTCCACCAAGCCTGGTATATGGGAGCTCATCACCTGAACACCATTTGGCATATTAACTAGCATGAACAACATTTTTTCAAAGGATACGGGATGTAATACCTGGAAGGTGTCTTCTCCAAGTTCCTCAAGCTCATAACATAAATCCGGTTCGCTTGCGGATAATTCCTGTTGATACCCCTTCATCAGCTTGGAGATATTATCCTTAATCTTAAGAATTTCACCCTCAGCATTAGCTTGAATCAGCAGCTCAGCTTCTGCTTCTCTGGGAATAACATTATCCTTAAAACCACCCTGCATACGAATCAACGCGAAATCATTCATCTCATGAAGCTCAAACAGCAATCTTCCAAGGAGTTTGGGTGCGTTGGCTCTATTCTTGATTATGTCAGTACCGGAATGACCGCCTTGCATTCCGCCCAGACTTAGCTTCATTCTCACACCCTTCGCCTCTACTCTCTGAATGGGGAGTATGCAATTACATCTCATACCGCCTGCACAGCTGGTTAACACACAATCTTCCTCTTCTGAGTCAAGATTAATTAAATATTTCCCCTTAAGCTGTGAAAGATCCAGTGCTTTGGCACCGTTCAGACCCATTTCCTCATCCGTCGTGATAATCGCTTCTAATCGTGGATGCTCCAGGCTTTCGTCGGATAACATAGCCATAATATATGCTACTGCAACTCCGTTATCGCCACCTAAGGTAGTTCCGTCCGCACAAAGAAAATCTCCGTCTACCATAAGCTTAATCCCATCCTTGAGGAAATCATGGGTGTGGTCCTTACGCTTCTCACATACCATGTCCATGTGACCTTGTAATATGATGGCAGGCTCATCTTCATATCCAGGGGTAGCCTCCTTAATCATGATTACATTATACGCAGAATCCTGAGTATATTCTAATTTATGCTCCTTCGCAAAGGAAACCAGATAATCGCTGACTGCTTGCTCATTTCCTGATCCTCTCGGTATCATTGAAATCTCACTAAAATAACGAAATATTCCTTTATAATCTAACTTCTCTAGAGTACTATCCATCTTATTAATCACCTTTCTGTTGTGTTTTTCTGTAAACCGATGAAAGAACCGAGAAGCAATCTCTCCCTATCACGATAAGTATTAGACGAAGGAGATCATGGCTCGGTTCAAGTTAATTATTTACAATATTATTATTATATTATTTTTCATATCTAATGTAAATACTTTGACTGATTCGCAGACCATCTTATTGTAACGGCTTTATCGCAGTAATCTATTGTATTGGTTATAAAAATGATTCTCTTAATTCTTGAAGCTATGAATCGGAGCCGGAATTCTTCCTCCTCGGTTGATAAAATCTTCACAACCAAAGGGATTCACAGTCATAACCGGTGCATAACCGAGCAGACCGCCAAATTCTACACGCTCCCCAACCCCCTTACCGATAACCGGTATGATGCGGACCGCTGTCGTCTTTTGATTAATCATTCCGATTGCCATCTCATCCGCAATGATACCCGAGATCGTGGTTGCTTTCGTATCACCGGGAATCGCAATCATATCAAGTCCTACTGAACATACGCAGGTCATCGCTTCCAGCTTCTCCAGAGTCAATGCACCTGCTTCCACTGCATTAATCATCCCCTGATCCTCACTGACCGGAATAAATGCACCACTTAAACCGCCTACATAGGAGGATGCCATAACGCCACCCTTTTTTACTTGATCATTCAATAAAGCTAATGCGGCCGTGGTACCGGGTGCACCCACACGTTCTAGTCCCATTTCCTCTAGTATCTCCGCGATACTGTCACCAACTGCCGGAGTCGGAGCCAGGGATAGGTCAATGATACCAAAGGGAATTCCCAGTAATCTGGAAGCCTCCTGTGCAACCAGCTGACCCACACGAGTAATCTTAAAGGCTGTTTTCTTAATTGACTCGCAAAGCTGTTCAAAATCCTTGCCCCTTACGTTCTCCATAGCCTTCTTCACAACCCCAGGTCCGCTGACGCCAACATTAATGACCGCATCTCCCTCTGTAACTCCGTGGAAGGCACCTGCCATGAATGGATTATCATCCGGTGCATTACAGAAAATAACTAATTTAGCACAGCCAATGGAGTCCTTTTCCTTGGTACCCTCTGCGGTCTTTAAGATGATTTCACCCAGAAGCTTTACCGCATTCATATCAATACCGGTCTTCGTTGAACCTACATTTACTGAGCTGCATACCCTCTCCGTCTGGCTGAGCGCCATTGGGATTGATTTAATCAGCAGCTCATCGCTGGTAGTCATTGCTTTTGATACCAGTGCAGAATAACCGCCGATAAAATTAACTCCGACACTTGTTGCTGCACGGTCCAAGGTCTTTGCTATTGTAACAAAATCCTCTGAGGTCTTACAGGCTGCTGCTCCCACCAAGGAAATCGGTGTAACTGAAATTCGTTTATTTACAATCGGAATGCCATATTCCTTCTGTATCTTATTGCCTGTAGCCACAAGCTCCTTCGCGGTTGTAGTTATCTTCTCATAAATCTTACGATTTAACTCTTCTAAATCAGGGTCTGCGCAGTCAAGGAGACTGATACCCAAGGTGATCGTACGGACATCCAGATTCTCCCGTTCAATCATTTTATTGGTTTCAATGACTTCATTAATGTTTATCATTCTAATCTCCAATCTATCAATACAGTGTAAATCATAATAATCATTAAGTCCTGAAGAACAAGGAGTTCGATCCAACATACGAACTTCTCAGCTTCTTCCAAAGCGAATGAATGTTCGCTTTGTGAATTGTTTTTAATCACAGAATTCACACTAGATTCTATGCATCATGTCAAAGATATCCTCTCGCTGAGCCTTAATAATAACTCCGATTTCTGATCCCAGCTCCTCCAGCTCCTCCGCGATAATCTCATAATCCTTGCTTGCACCAGTCATATCTACAATCATCATCATGTTAAAAAAGCCTTGAACAATGGTCTGGGAAATATCCAGTATATTAATGTTATTATTAGCAAGATACGTACAAACCCTAGCTATGATTCCTACGGTATCCTTTCCTACTACAGTAATTACGGTTCGTTTCATATGATTAGTCCTCCTTATACCATGACCATATGGGATGGTTGTTCTCTTAGTGCCACACTCACATCTTTAGAAGAAAAACCGATGCCTCGGTTAGACAATTCACAGCAAACCGTCTCATATGCCAGCTCTTCATAATTATTTTCCTTACTAAGATGCGCTAAAAATATATGTTGTAATCTTGGGTGAATTAACCGGCTGATTAGATCAGCAGAGGTATCGTTGGAAAGATGTCCTCTGTCACCTAAGATACGCTGTTTGAGATAATAAGGATATTTTCCGACCATGAGCATATTAACATCATGATTCGCTTCCACGAATAGAAGCTCGGAGCCCTCCAGTACTGATACGATATAATCATCATAAGTTCCTAAATCAGTTGCAATTCCAACCTTATGTCCTTCTGACTGCATAGTATAACAGACCGGTTTAGCCGCATCATGGGAGGTAGAGAAAGGGTTCACACAGATATCATTAATCATAAAGGTTTCATTCGGTGTAACATAGCGATAAAGCTCACTTGGAATATCTCCCAAGCTTTTAATCCGATCGATTGCACATGCCGTCTCATAGGTTGCATAAATCGGAATATGATACCTACGAGCAAGTATACCAAGACCGGATATATGATCCGAATGCTCATGAGTAATTAATATACCCTGTATTGTATCCGGTTTAATATCGATCCCATTTAACCCATTTTCAATACGCTTCGCACTGATACCGGCATCCACTAATAAATTTGTATTCTGACTACCGACATAAATGCAGTTTCCACTGCTGCCGCTTGCAATACTGCATAGCTTCATTTTAATCTTCCTATTCTATATTAATCTGTAACATTCAGAGCCAAGCAAATTTGATAAAATATATGATGAATGCTCGCATTCGTGAGCATATTATATCAAATCAATTAGGCGGATACGCCACATCAAGGAAACACGAGGTGTTTTCGAGATTGGTTCTGAACAGTTACCTTAATCTATAACAATAAACAGAGTATCCCTCATTTCATTCATTTTGTCAAGAAATTTTCTAGATGGCACCTGACAAACTAAGCCTCAATCATAGGTGCTAGCCTAACATATAGCCATCCCAACCGGAAGAAACACGCTATGCAATTTTTTCCGGTTATCGTGGGCTTGCTCGTATCACTTCAAGTAAAATGAATGATTCAGCTTGCACAACAAAAGGAGACAGCCTGCAGTCGTTTCCGACCCGTCTGTCTCCCAATAGGAGAAGCATATCTCCAGAATTTACTTATTATTCTGTAACCACTTCTTGCCATCGACAAATCTGGCTGCCAACATAGCGCATACCGTATTGCCGGTAGAATTAAGTACAGTAGCAGGTGCATCAATTATTGTACTAATAACTGCGATAACCGGAAGGGCTGCTGCCGGAAAGCCAAAAATACTGATAATCAGCATCTCACCAATGAGACCACCACCGGGGATGGCTCCCATTACCGCTCCAACTAAGAAGCCTACCGCCAAAATCGAAAGTATCGCACCAAAATTATCAATCTCTTTACCAAATAGTCCGAATAAGAATACGACCTTCAATACACCGCCGATCACAGAACCATCCTTATGTGTGTTCACCCCAAGCGGAATGACTGTCTCTGTAATATCCTTCGGTACACCGATTCGCTTCGTTGCCTCCAGATTTACAGGTATGGTAGCAGCACTGGAGCAGGTTGCAAGTGCTGTTACAGTAGGTGCTATTGCATTCTTCCAGAAAACCTTCACACCGGTCTTACCTGCTGCCACATATGCATAGATGCTAAAGAACAGAAAATAATTGATTATGGACAGGCCAAGGTATAACAGAAATACCCTTAGATACCCCTCGAGGATCTGAGATCCCAGCTGACCGATGACAGATGCAAAATAACAGCCCAAACCAATCGGAGCATAATACATAATAATCTTAATCATCTTCATCAATACTTCAGATGCAGCATTCACAAAATCCTTCACCGGCTTTGCCTTCTCACCAACCATAACGGTAGCTATCCCGAACATAACGGAGAAGATAATTAGCGGCAGCATCTTACTTCTGGAGAACAATTCTGAGAAATCCCCAACCGTTATCGTATTCACTAATTGCTGAGGTAAGGACAGCTGCTCTGCTTCTGCCACAATTTCTTCGCCGGAACCGGATAATATTGCATTGATCGTGTTGTCCGCTAATCCCTTCGTTGGATTGAACACAAGTACACCTAATATGGATAAGATTCCGGATAATAATGCAGTGAATGAAAATATAATTGCTATATTAATAATTATTTTACCCAGTCGGTTCATGGCACTCATATTTGCTATGGATGATGCAACACTAAAGAAAACCAATGGTACAATCAGGGTAAACATGAGGTTAAGATAGATCTGCCCAAAGGGTTCCAACACCTTCGCCTCGGGTCCCATCACTATCCCAAGACCACCACCAACCAATACCGATAATAATAAAAGTAAAGACATCTTATAATTGTTAATAAAATTCTTCATACATAATTCCTCCCTTCTCTCTCAATTTATATTATAATAGCATTTTTTGTAATATGAAACACCTATACTGTTCACAATATTGCAAATAGTGCTGTATTCAAGAGAAGGTTCGCCTTAACGCCTTTCCTTCATTCACTTCCCCCGTATCAGGGCATCCACCTGTTCACGTAGCCAATTCATGTCACCGATATTCTCGATCACCTTCGGAAAGCGATCCCGAAACTCCTGTGCTTTACATTGATTTTGAAGGATAGCATCTATTTTCTCGTCAGAATAGCCCCGCTCCTTCTTTAGCCAGCTTCTTCTCTGTTCCTCTGGTGCATAGACATACCAGACCTCATCACATACAAAGTCATAACCGGACTCAATCATTAATGCAGTCTCTATTAAAAGATAAGGAGTATCCTGCAGCACCCTATGGTGATCGATCTGTCTCCTGACTTCGGTAAGAACCTTAGGATGCGTAATCTCATTGATACGAAGCCTCTTCTCCTTATCCTCGAAAACAAGGGCTGCCAACCTGCTCCGGTTAATCATACCATCGTCCGACAGAATACTTATTCCAAAGTAATCCACCACTTCTTGATAGCTTGCTCCGCCCGGCTCCATCTGTTCCCTTGCAATACTATCCGTATCGATAATTAAGGCTCTGTAATACTCCTTCATAATTCCTGCTACCAGAGATTTTCCGCTGCCTATTCCACCTGTTAAGCCTATCACCTTCATCTGTATCTCCAATCCCCTTTTAATCTTCACAATTCATTCTAACTTTACATGTTTTTCCTTTGTGTTCGTTTGTTCCAAGAGTGTTTTTACACACTCAGATGACTGCAGGCACAAACTTGGAAGTATGAATTATGCTTTTCAATCATTCACACTATTTCGCTTCGAACCAATTACTACCCTCTTTTACCTCTGCCTCCAAAACCACGGAAAGCTCAGCAGCTCCCTGCATCTCTTCTACCATGATCTTCGCTACCTTCTCTACCTCGTCCTTATGTGTCTCTACCAAAAGCTCATCGTGTATCTGAAGAATTAGAGTTGAACGCAGCTTCTCCCTCTGAAGCCTCTGATTCACCCTGATCATCGCAATCTTAATAATGTCAGCAGCGGTTCCCTGAATCGGTGAATTCATTGCCACTCGTTCCCCAAAAGAACGCTGCATGAAATTACTGGAGGCAAGCTCCGGTATCGGTCTTCTGCGACCGAACAAGGTTGTGCAGTAGCCCTGTTCTTTTGCATCTGCCACTAACCGGTCTAAATACTGTTTTACCTTCGGATAGGTTTCAAAATACTTTGCGATATAACGCTCTGCTTCCTTTCTGGTGATATTCAAATCCTGTCCCAGGCCAAAGGAGCTGATACCATAGACTATACCAAAGTTAACTGCCTTCGCACTGCTTCTCTGAGCAGGAGTGACCTCTTCAAAGGGGATATGAAATACCTCCGAAGCTGTGATACGATGAATATCCTTTGCCTCACGGTAGGCATTAATCAGTCTCTCATCCTCAGACATATGTGCCAATACTCGCAGCTCAATTTGAGAATAGTCCGCATCCAGAAATACATAATCCTCCTTAGGAATAAATACCTTACGGATCTGTCTTCCTAATTCCATTCGGATCGGTATATTCTGAAGATTTGGATCAGTACTGCTGATCCGTCCCGTTGCTGCTATGGTCTGATGGAACTTTCCGTGGATTCGCTCATCCTCCCGGATATACTCTGCCAAACCATCGGCGTAGGTGGATTTCAATTTGGTCAATTGTCTGTATTCTAATATCATCGCTACTACCGGATGCTCACTTTGAAGCTTCTCAAGGATATCTGCAGAGGTAGAGTAGCCTGTCTTCGTCATCTTGCCGTTGGGTAAATGAAGTTTCTCAAAGAGAATGACTCCAAGCTGTTTCGGGGAATTAATATTGAACTCCTCTCCTACCAATTCAAAAATGTTTTTCTCTAACTTATCGATTCCAACCTTCAGGTTGTCTCCGTATTCCTTCAGAGCAGCCTTATTCACACGAATACCTCTTACCTCCATGTCATAGAGCGTGTAAATCAATGGCATCTCAATTGTCTCAAAAAGCTGCAGCATCTCAGCCCGGAACAACAAATCCTTTAATCGTTCCGCTGCGCGCATTGCTACATAGGCACTGTAACAAGCAAAGGATAGGAACGCCTCTGCCTTCTGCTCAGCTGCTTCTGTGAGGGAGGTCTTCCCCAACAGATCTTCTCTGGAGGGCACAGTCATATTAAGATAATCTCTGGCGATATCGTCATAATGATACGTATCGGTTAGAGGATTTAATAAATATGCCGCGATGGCAGCGTCAAAAATATTATCCTCTGCAGTAACAGTAAGATAGGGCAGCTGCTCCTTTAATCCGATTACCGATAAGACATAGCTGTTATGTGCCAGCTTGACTGCTTTATCGCAGAGATACTCCTCGGTAATAAAGCCCGTACAACGAATAAAATATACTGCCTCTTCCTCTTTGCAAAGAGCAACACCCAGAACCCTTTTCTGATCAACAATCATCTGAAGTCCGATCGGACGAGCTCCTTTCTCCTCCATACTCTCAAACACCTGATCCGCCTTACCCAGGTCATCAATCAGCAAGAAGCTTTGTTCCATACCTGTGGAACGATCGACCTCCTTCGTTTGAAAGCGGGATAAGAGATTCTTGAATTCCAGTCTTTTAAATATCAGATATACGTCTTCATTATACATATCTTCCAGACCGGCATCCTCAATCCGATATTCCAAATCACAGTCGACACAAATTGTAGCCAGCTTCTTGGACAGGAAGGCCAGTTCCTTATTCTCCTTCAGAGAATTGGTCACCTTACCGGGAGACATCTCATCAATATGCTCATAGATGTTCTCAATCGACTTATAGGTCTCAATTAATTTACCAGCGGTCTTCTCCCCTACTCCAGGAACTCCTGGAATATTATCAGAAGCATCTCCCATAAGCCCCTTCAAATCAATAAATTGCTTCGGTGTTACATGATAGGTATTCATTACATCCGAAGCATAGTAATCCTCAATCTCCGTACCTGTTTTCTTTGTCTTTGGAATTCGTATCTTAATTCTCTCGCTGGCAAGCTGTAACAGATCCCTGTCTCCTGAGATAACCGATACCTGATCCCCAGCTTTTTCTGATCTGGTAGCCAGTGTTCCCAGAATATCATCAGCCTCAAAGCCAGGTATCTCGATAATTGGAATTCTCATTGCCTTCAGTACCTCTTTCATGACGGGTACCTGCTCCCGAAGTTCATCCGGCATACCTTTTCTTGTTCCCTTGTATTCGGTAAACATTTCATGGCGGAAGGTCGGGTGATGTGTGTCAAAGGCTACTGTCAGGTAATCCGGCTTCTCCTCCTCCAAGATTTTAAACATAATATTAATAAATCCAAGAACTGCATTGGTATGCTCTCCTTTTGAGGTAGTCATATTCGGCATACCATAGAATGCCCGATTCAAAATGCTATGTCCATCAATTAATACGATCTTTTTATTCATATTGTTTCCCTGTACCTTTCCTCTATCTTGTTTCGTGCATAGAAATATATCATTTTGTAATAGTATAGCTCTGCACACCGTCATACTATAGTAAGATAAAAAGTAATTATTTTAGTACCCCTTAGAAATTTGCAGGATTTTGAGTTATCCG
The DNA here is from genome assembly GCA_023436225.1 of Bacillota bacterium. Lineage (GTDB taxonomy): Bacteria > Bacillota > Clostridia > Lachnospirales > Lachnospiraceae > Mobilitalea. Next base: position 799 of record JAEZKA010000016.1, on the reverse strand, counting down.
TGCAAATATGCTATAAGTATACTGTAAACCTTCATATTGTCACCTATTTTATGTGCATAGGTATCACTGATTCCCTGCAATTGTTAGGATACTGATGAGTTATGATAAAGTAAATTAAGGTAACACTGTAGCCGTTGGAACAGGTGCTAATTCCTGTCTCCTCAGATATTCTCGTAACATAATTTCATAATCACCATTCGGTTCTTCCCGAAAGGAATTGCGTAATCGAAAATCACTTTGAGTTACTGTCCTCTCCGTAACGCCCCTATTAGCATACCCGATACTGATAATAAATGCCAGTATTATTATCGTCAAGAACAGAAATATTTTCTTCCTATAGTATGTAAATTTCACATGAAGAATACGCTCTTTAGACCGTTCCAGCTTCTGATCCAGCTCCTTTCCGAAATCAGATGAGAGGTTTTTGTCTTCATCCAATTGCTTCATCGCTGTAAGCAAAGCATAGTATACCTCCAATTCTTCCTTACATACTGGACAGGAGCTGATATGATCAATGAAACTTTCCATCTCATTTAAGCTAAGCTTATTATTGATAAACGGTGTAATCATGCTCTGGGCTTTATTGCAGGTCATCTCTATTCACTCCTTATCCATCCGAATTAATCATTACCATCCGGGAACAATATATATCAATTAAAAAATTATTTTAATACTTGAAATAGTAAAACAATTGTGTTAGAATAAACCTCGTCACAAATGCGGATGTGGCGGAATGGCAGACGCAGCAGACTCAAAATCTGCCACTCGCGAGGGTGTGAGGGTTCGAGTCCCTCCATCC
>JAEZKA010000026.1 GCA_023436225.1 Bacillota bacterium | reverse complement strand
GAATCTTCCCACTTTATATGCATGCATTACTGTCAGATTGACATTTGCCTCACCGCGGAAGCCATCTGTTCCAAAATATTTACCCATTCATTTTCATTTCCTTTCCTATTCTTTTCATCAAGCCTGCTTCGCTCAATTATCCAAATCACGTATAAGTATATGCTCATATGTGTACATCTCATGTACTCTGAACATAATAAATTTCCTCAAAGTACGTTTATTTTAACATAATTATTAGGAATATGGAAATGGAATTTCAAAAAAACATCACCGTTTAAACGGTGATGCAGTTTAAAATCAGTGATGTTTTCAATAAATCAGATTACTGTTGGCCACCAGACATCTGTTGTTCCTGCTGTCTGATCATACGTTTAACCATTTCTCCACCTACAGAACCATTCTGCTTGCTTGTTAAATCGCCGTTATAACCTTGCTTTAACGGAACACCGATTTCGTTTGCAATTTCCATTTTGAAACGATCAAGAGCCTCTCTTGCCTGAGGAACCTCTGCTCTGTTTGATCCACTATTATTATTGTTACTTGCCATGTTAAATTTCACCTCCATTTTTATTAGTATCAAAGCAACCAAGTACAAAATCAACTGATTGTAGGTTCAGCGGCTTCTAAATAAGTATTATCACCGCATGTGATTTCGTTTTGTATTGCCTGTGATATTATTGTTAACCGCTTAGGCAAATATTATGATGGTAATTTCTGTTTACTCTACCATCTTATTAATATTCCGACTTTATATCATATTACGTAATATCTTACATAATAAAACAATCGGCGCCTAAACATAGTATTGGAAGAACAGTTGTTTTTTATTATGATATATTAAGAATTAATTGAAGTTAATTATTGTAAAAAATCTCAATAATCAACAGGTACTGTAACACTCATGATCAATAGTCTCCCTTGTCACTTAGTGCTGACTATCTACCTAAAAAGTGCTAATAACGGCTAATCATCTTTACTTGTAGGGTGCTTTGCGCTATACTATTTTGGAATTAATTTATTTCGGATGAAAGAGAGGATTAGATATGAAAATCGTAGTATTGGCTGGAGGAACCAGTACAGAAAGAGATGTATCCTTATCCACAGGAAATATGATTTATAAGGCTTTAAGGAGCAGAGGTCACCAGGTCGTCCTGCTTGATGTATACTTAGGCTATGACGGCGAGGTTGCCGGCATATTTGATATAGAGAAAGATTTTGCAGCTGATTTTGGAACTATCAAAGAAAACAATCCGGATATTACCCAAATCAAAGCAATGAGAAAAGGGAATCCAGACAGCTTCTTCGGTCCGAATGTACTCGATATCTGTCAAATGGCAGACATCGTTTTCTTAGCACTCCATGGTGAGAACGGCGAGGATGGGAAGCTTCAAGCCGCTTTTGATCTGATGGGTATTAAGTACACCGGTACAGATTACACCAGCAGTGCTTTGGCTATGGACAAAGCAATCTCCAAAGAGCTTTTTGCATTTTATCATATCCCCACACCAACAGGAATTCGCGCTAAGAAGGGGGAGGCTTTCGAATGGAAGCTGTTTCCATGTGTCGTTAAAGTGTGTAACGGTGGCTCTAGCGTAGGCGTGTCTATCGCGAATAATGCTACCGAGATGGAAACCGCACTCAATGATGCTTTTATATACGGTAATGAAGTCGTTATCGAACAATATATCAAAGGTCGTGAATTTTCTGTCGGGGTTATTGAAGGCAAGGCCTTGCCGGTTATCGAGATTGCGCCATTGATTGGTTTCTATGATTATAAGAATAAATATCAAGCCGGGAGCGCAATCGAGACCTGCCCTGCTGACCTTAGCAGCGAGCTTACCGTAAGAATGCAAAGGATTGCGGAAGAAGTCTTTGCTGCACTACGATTAAAAACCTATGCACGTATGGATTTCATGCTGAATGAGCATGGCGACATCTTCTGTCTGGAAGCAAATACTCTACCCGGTATGACTCCCACATCTCTTCTTCCTCAAGAGGCGCAGGTAATAGGATTGAATTTCCCGGAGCTGTGCGAGAAGATTATTGAGATATCCTTAAACAAATATAGATAATCGGTTACAAACCGTATGGAGGATTTCAGATTGAAGAATATGACATTAACTCAGATTGCTAAAGCCTGTGGGGGCATGCTTTACGGAGTGGATCCGGGGTTGGAAGCGTCAGGTGTGGTTATGGACTCGAGAAAGGTTGAACCGGGTTATCTGTTCATCGCTTCGGTAGGAGAGCGTGTCGATGGTCACAACTATATTAACGAGGTATTTGACAAAGGAGCTCTAGGTGTTATCTGTGAGAAGACTCCTGAGTCTCCTTTGGGTCCCTATATACTTGTTCCAAATAGCTTTCAAGCATTAAAAAGCATTGCAATGTGGTACCGTGAACAGCTGGATATAAAAGTTGTCGGTATCACAGGCAGTGTCGGCAAAACCAGTACGAAGGAATTCATCAGCTCTGTGCTGTCACAAAAATATCAGGTATTAAAGACCGAAGGTAACTTCAATAATGAAATTGGATTGCCGTTAACCATCCTACGCATTAGGGACACTCATCAGGTTGCTGTCCTGGAGATGGGTATCAGTGATTTTGGTGAAATGCACCGTCTCAGCGAAATTGCCAAACCTGATATCTGTGTCATCACAAATATCGGGCAATGCCATCTCGAGAATCTCCACTCAAGAGAAGGGATCCTTAAGGCAAAGTCGGAAATATTTGATTTTATGAGCGAACACGGTCGTGTATGTGTGAATGGTGACGATGATATGTTGGCTACGATCAAAGAAGTAAAGGGTATGCGTCCGGTCCGCTTCGGCCTAAGCAATCACAACGATGTTACCGCCACCGATATAGAAACTAAGGGTCTCTTTGGAAGCTCCTGCAATATACATGTCGGTTATAAGCCCTTTCATGCAGAGGTTCCTCTGCCAGGAGCTCATATGGTATTGAATGCTCTTGCCGCTACTGCAGTCGGAAGTCTTCTCGATATGACCAACCGGGAAATCGAGGCTGGTATCACCTGTGTTGAGCCTGTCGGAGGAAGAAGCAATATCCTTAGAGGGCAGAAATGGACCATCATAGATGACTGCTACAATGCGAATCCGGTATCTATGAAGGCTGCAATTGATCTGCTTGGAATGGCCAATACCAGGAAGGTTGCAATACTGGGCGATATGTTCGAGTTAGGTAAGAATGAGACTCTTCTTCATAAAGAGGTTGGTGAATATGCCGTTGATCACAAAATTGATTTATTAGTATGTGTCGGGGCTCTGTCCCTTCATATGTACCAAGGGGCTCTGGTGCAAAGCGAACTCCTCACCGCCGGTAAAATTACTCAGCTATTATATTATGCGACCCGTGATGAGTTAATTGCCTCCCTTCCTGACATCCTGAAGGAAGAGGACACTATACTGGTAAAGGCCTCCCACTCCATGGGCTTTGAGCATGTGGTGAACGCCCTCCATGATTAATTGGGTATGAAATGATAAAGAACAGGACTGTTATCTCAAGTTTAGTAATAGACTAGGCGGGGATGCTCAGAAACAGTCCTTTTCTTTATCCTATCTACACTTCTACATCATAATATTCATAAGATCAGATCATTTATTCTCTATTCCTATCTGTTTACTACAATGAGCCAATCCTCCGCTTTCATATAGCAATTCCTTCTACGGCTTTTGGAAGGTGGAGGGCTCTTCTACTTTTCACAGCCTTTACATATACATATAACAATCATTATGTGGGGGTTGGTCATATGGACTATCTGAAGACCATTAATAATTTTCTATGGGGGATACCTCTACCGGTACTATTATTCGGTGCCCACATCTACTTCACAATCCATTTAAAGGGTGTGCAAAAGCACATTGGTAAGGCAATACGATTATCATTTATACCAGACCGCAATGCAGAAGGTGATTTGAGTGGTTTTGCTGCGTTGACCGCAACCTTAGCTGCAACCATCGGTACCGGTAATATCATAGGCATCTCTACGGCGATCGCCCTTGGTGGACCAGGGGCTATCTTCTGGTGCTGGCTCACGGGTGTTCTTGGTATGGCTACCACATATGCCGAATGCTTCCTTGGTGTCTTATATAGAAAACGCACCTCAGACGGTACTTTCCTGGGCGGTCCTATGTATGCGCTGGAGCACGGGGTCGGAAAGAAATGGCTGGCTGTATTATTCAGTTTTTTCACTTTGATTGCATCCTATGGTGTTGGCTGCTCAACACAAGCACGAGCTGTAACACAAACCCTGCATACTCTCTGGGGACTTCCCGAATACGTCGTCGGTGTTTTTGTCGCCCTTGTTGTGGGTCTGGTTATCGTCGGTGGTATCAAATCCATCGGTAAAATCTGCAGTGCACTGGTACCGGCAATGGGCATCTTCTATATCCTAGGATGTATGGTATTACTCATTATTAATCTTCCGTATCTGTATTCTGCCATTGAATTAATAATTAAAAGTGCTTTTCTCCCTTCAAAGCTCCCTGTAGCTGTTGCCGGAGGATTTATTGGCAGTACCATTAAATCTGCTGCCAGATATGGAATTGCACGCGGTTTATTCACCAATGAAGCTGGAATAGGTTCCGCTGCTATTGCCGCAGCCGGAGCAAGGACCTCCAGCCCCGGGAGGCAAGCCCTAATCTCCATGAGTGCCACCTTCTGGGATACCGTAGTAATCTGTGCAATCACCGGACTTGTTATTGTTACCAATCTGATTAAGAATCCTTCCTCTGCAGATGGCTATGCCTTTACTGAGCTGACAACAGCAGCCTTTGATTCCATTCCGTTTGGCACTGTATTTCTTGGACTTTCCTTGATCGCTTTTGCGATAGCTACCTTAATTGGATGGTCCTATTTTGGAGAAAAAGCGGTAGAATACCTATTTGGAAAATCCGGAATAGGTACCTACCGCATCTGTTATATCCTTATGATTTATGTCGGATCAATTATGTCGTTAGAACTTGTATGGGAGCTCACTGACCTGGTGAATGCATTCATGGCTCTGCCTAATCTGATCTGTCTCTTCTTACTTCGTAAACAGATACTCCCATATGGAAAGAGCTGATATTAATTTGTAAATTTCACAATGTGTCACATTGGTCTATTCATTATAATGGGCATATTGGATGGCCTGCGCAATTCTAAGAGCCTCTTCCGATCCCTTCAAAGTCTTTATTAAGGATAGAGAAAAATCAATTGCTGTACCCATACCTTTACTGGTTGTTATATTACCGTCATTTACTACGTCAGCATTAATTACATGAGCTCCGAGAAGCAGATCTTCATTTCCCGGATAACAGGTTGCATTCATGCCCTTTAGTATCCCCTTACTTCCAAGTACTCGAGGTGCTGCACAGATTGCTGCTAATTTTTTATCCTTTAGGGCAAAATCCCGAAGCAGTCTATCCAGGCCCTTATGCTCTGACAGATTATTGGTACCGGGCAATCCTCCCGGTAGTACAAGCATATCTGCATCTGAATAATCTACTTCATCAAATAAAATGTCAGCTATCGTTGTGATCTGATGGGAGCCTGTGACATGAAGATCCCCGGTGATCGAAACCATCACAATATCAATATTTGCTCTTCGAAGCAAATCAACTACCGTTAAACCTTCTATTTCCTCAAAACCTTCTGCCAGAAACAGATATACCTTTGCCATACGAATACTCCTTTTCTATCAATCTGGTTTTATTATAATGTTTCTTGTTGACCATTTCAACATAGAATATTCGTCTAGTCAAATCATATCAGATTAATCAATCATGAGACTCTTTACTCCGACATTCTTTAAGGTAAGCATCGGTTTACAGGTACATGCATTGGTACCTGAACCGATTGGGCATACTTCCAGGCAATAGAAATCATCGTAGGGTACTTTGAACTCAAAGCAGCCACAGCCAAATATACTTGCACAATGCAATAACCTCTTGCGGGAACCGCAAGCTATATAGAGCTTAATTTCCCAACCATGATTGTGACAACAGCTGCATCCCCAGATACATCCAAAAATTACGCCTGCTTCTACCAGACAGTCACGTTTACACTTCTCCTCTTCCACCGGAACAGGTACGGGAACTGGTATCGGCTTAACAATGATTGTTGTTTCATTTGGTGGACAGGGTTTACACTCTTCACAAGTAGGGCAAGGCTTACACTCCTCGCATACAGGACAGGGCTTTACCGGTAAAATCTCCGGACACTCCGGACATGGAATCGGAACGCTGGGAGGCGGACACTCCTTACAAGGCGGACAGGTCGGTGTAGGTGTCGGTGCTGGACGAGGTGTTGGCTCCGGTCTTGGTGCCGGACGCGGCATCGGCGTTGGCTGCGGTCTTGGTGTAGGACGCGGTACCGGCGCTGGCTCCGGTCTAGGCATCAGACCCGGCATCGGTGGTGTTGGCTCCGGTCTTGGCATTGGAAGCGTTATCAGCGGAGTTTGCTCACGCATAGGTGTAGGACTTGGTGCTGGTGTCGGTATCGGTGTAGGTGTCGGTGTAGGTGTCGGTGTTGGTGTCGGTGTTGGTGTCGGTATCGGCAATGGAATCTCCACTGGTGGTGCAGGTGATATCTCACCGCACTCTACTCCTCCAATGAAAGGATACAGATGAAATTCGAACCCACTGGTTGGGCTAACCGCAAAGCCTCCCAGTGCGGCATTTCCGCTGACAGTGCCACCGGTCTGATGAGCATGGAACATTGCTTGAGGTGCCAGAATGCTTCCCCATATTGCTGCAGGTACCTCCATATAGATATTTCTTGCATCTTCAAATACATAAAGAGTACGATTTGCCAAAGCCTCCTCTCCCCAGAGGCCATATTGTAGATGAGCATTGTCACCGGTACGGAGAATGACAATGGCACGACTACCCTCCGGAATCTCAAAACGGATTTCCTTGTTCAAGATTCCGTTTGGCCTTGCGTCTATTACAAACACATTTTGATTCGGGTCATCTCCTCGTAAAATCCATTCATGATAATGCAGTGTTGTCGTTCCGTTGGGTGTAAGGCCCTCAATACAATCCTTAAAATCCATTATGCTTTCTCGGGCTTCCTCAAAGAAACCACTTACATCTGCATTAATTCGATTTGCAGGAATAAATCGGGGTACATCATAGCTGGAAACCAGATAGTGGTTGTCACGATCACTTATGCGCCAATATCTGCTCCCGTTATTAGCTTGATACAATCGCGTCAATTCCTGAACCTGATTACTCGAGCCATTCTTACCAATCATATAGCTGCTGCCGCTGGCCGCACGGAAATTCCCTCCTGCAACAACATGACCAATCACTACCAGCGGACCTTGCATTGCAACATCACCGCCCACCAGGAAACGAATCAGATCTGGACTATAACCTGTTCCTGTTAACTTTAAATCGTTACCATAACCAAGGGTGAGTCCTCTTGGACTTACAAAATTTCCTCCTACTGCCATTGCACCTTTTGTATCTACAATATTATTGGCATCACCAAAAATAATTGCATTAAAATAAGAGGCCGTTCCGAAGGGTTGACCCACAACATCATACCAAACGATGTCATTATAGGGGATACCTGCCTGTGACTTTGCCTCTCTCGCATTATTGTTAAACATATAAGCCTCCTTGTAAACATAGCGAATTGCTGTAATCCTTATCTCAATACAGTTTATTCACCTCCTTGACATTCGTGTCTGATTTGGCTCCCTATCAGGTAATATTTAACTGGGATAATCAAAAGGTTGATACCATGCTACAGGAAATGCTACAATAATTAATTAAGTCAATTCTAACAACACATAATAATCCATCATACACGATAAGGGATGTTTCAAAACAGTTTGTATTGTTTTGAAACATCCCTTTTTAATTGATGACGGAAGGTTCGCAGAGCGTACCTTCTATCGTTTAATTCTGTTTATAGAATAATCACATCGTGTAGTATTATTGTTTTACAGAAGTCAGATATGACTCAAACTTCTTAATATGCTCTTTATTACCGACAACCACTGCTATGTCGTTCTCTTGAAGAACAAGATCCGGTGTAATTTCGGTGATCGTTTTCCGATTTTGCTCCAGTGCTATGATATTTAATCTAAATTTCTTTCTAATACTTGCTTGCAGAACGGTTTGACCAGCAATTTTTGAAGTCAAACGAAGCTCCGTAATCGTAACATCATTATTTAGAGTAATATAGTCCATTACTCTTGAAGATACCAGACGGTTAGCAAGACGGATTGCCATATCATGCTCCGGATAAACAACCTCTGCGCCTATCTTTTCAAGAATCTTTCCTTGTTCTAGGCTGATTGCCTTTGCTATTACTCTAGGTACACCCATACTAATGACATTCAGTGTAGTCAGAATGCTGACATCCACCTTTTCTCCAATACAGATAATTACAGTCTCACAGTTCTGAATCCCGGCTTGTAGCAGTGTTTCTTTAGAAAGATCGCTGACTACCAGTGCATTATCGGTCAGATGACGTATTTGCTTAATTTTATTCTCATTGCTGTCGAGCACCAAAACTTCTCTTTTTGACTCTGCCAGACTAGAAGCTAGTGAAAAGCCAAATCGGCCCAACCCAATGATACCAAATTCAATCGTCGATCTATGCTTAATCATACGATCCCTCCTAAAACTTATTCTTCCGGCTCCCTCTTACCAATATAGAGCTTTACTTTATCAATTCTCTTATTCTTTACACTTTCTAATTTGAATACGATATGATCAATCTCAAGTGTCCTATCATCATTCTCCTGAGGAATAGTACCTATATGATCAATTAAGTATCCGGATAAGGTATCATAATTCTCGGAATATAGCTGTAAATCTAACTGATTATTTAATTCATCAAGCGTTGCCATACCATCGATAAGATAGGTCGCATCATCTAACTTCTTAATTTTATGCTGAACCATATCATATTCATCTTCAATATCTCCCATGACTTCTTCTACCAAATCCTCCATGGTAACAATACCGGCAAAGCCACCGTACTCATCTATCAATACCGCAATCTGCTTCTTTGAGATCTGAAGCTCGCGGAATAAATCTTTGATTATCTTGCTCTCCGGAACGAGATAAGGCTTCTTCATGATCGATCTAACATCAACATTTTGATAGCCACGCTTTACTGCCTCCTTCAGGAAGTCCTTAATATAGAGCATACCTATAATGTTATCGATATCTTCCTCATATACCGGAATTCTAGTATATTTTGTTTTGAGTAAATCTTCGAGATATTCTTCCTTGGGTGCAGCTATATCAATAGAAAACACGTTAATTCTTGGCGTCATAATTTCTTTTGCTATCTTCTCATCAAATTCCATAATGGAATTAATCATTTCCTTCTCTTTCTTATTCAGAACACCTTGCGCCTGCCCCTCATTCACAAGAGAAATCAGCTCTTCTCTGGATAAGATTTCTTCCGTATTGCCTTCCTTAATACCAAAGGGTAAGGTCACCAGATTCGTAGAAAAGGTAAGCAGCTTAATAAAGGGGGATGCAATCTTTGATACTGCCTTGATTGGTTTAACACAAAACATACTAATAGCTTCCGGCCTTTGAAGTGCTACCTTCTTTGGTACAAGCTCACCAAAAACAAGGGTAAAATAGGATAAGATCAATGTAACCGCGATCAAGGAGATCTGACCTCCATAGGGAATATTTCTGCTGCTAAGCCACTCTCCCAATGGATTGGATAGCCCTTGTGCAGCAGTAGCACTCGAGAAGAAGCCTGCGAGTGTAATTGCTACCTGAATCGTCGATAAGAACTTTGTTGGTTCTTCATTAAATTTCTGTACTAGCCTTGCACTCCTTTTACCTTCCTCCGCTAATCTTCTAATTTTACTTTTGTTCGATGATACCATAGCCATCTCAGCACAAGCAAAAAAAGCGTTTATTGCTGTCAGTATAATAAGTACAATTAGCTGCCCTATCAAATTATCCGTGTCAGATTCTGGCATTTCATATTCCTCCGTATAGTTGGCTGTTCTAAGTAAGCCTATAATAGTCGTTGTTTCTCGTTATTGTTCAGAGCTTAGTATATCACAAATAACACGTTATTACCAAGTGTTTTATGATACTAAATATAATAAAGAGAACAGAAATCAATAGGCCCAGCCCACACTAAATCACGGAATACTCCAGGACAAAAGATATCACTCTTATGAGGAGTTCCTTTATCCTGAAACCATGGTATAGAGATAACTTCTTCTATAGCTTAGATAAATAGCTTTCTAATTTTTTTATATTTTCTCTTAGGCCGATTACAACAATATGATCATCCTGATGTAGTACACAATCCGGAGCAATCTCCGTTGTTGTTTCACCACTATGCTCCAGAGCTATAATATTCAGATTGAATTTGCCGCGGATATTAGCTTGTTGAACGGTCTGGTTTGCCACCTTAGCTGTCAATCTCAGTTCAGTGATCGCGAACTCACCTTTTAATTCAATCGTCTCCATAATATTAGAATTTATTAACTTATTTGCTAACCGCACTGCCATATCGTTTTCAGGGTAAATCACCTCTGCGCCGATCTTCTCTAGTATCAGACCTTGCTCATAACTCATCGCTCTGGCAATGACTCTGGGAATTCCCATGCTAATAATGTTTAGGGTTGTAAGTACACTGACATCAATACTGTCTCCAACACACACGATAACTGTCTCACAATTCTGGATACCTGAATCCTCCAGGGTCTCCTTGTCCAGAGCACCGACAACCAAGGCACTCTCGGTAACACTGCGGACCTGCTTCACTCTACTTTCAATGGTATCGATCGCCAGTATTTCTTTTCCGGCTGCTGCCAAGGTCTTGGTTAATGCATACCCAAATCGACCTAAGCCAATAATACCAAATTCTATTACTGAACGTTGATGTAACATATATATCCTCCTTGATATCCTCCAACGATAGAAAGCACTCTTTGTAAACTTTCTATTGCCATGAAATATTTAACCGATGGTAATCGCTTCTTCTGAATAGCTTACATTGGTTTTTGGCTTCACCGACCATAATGATGCAATTGTTAATGGCCCTACTCTGCCAATATACATAGTAATAACGATAATGAACTCACTGGCTGGCTTAAGATCGGGTGTTATTCCAGTAGATAGACCAACTGTACCGAATCCGGAAACCACTTCAAATAACAGCTGTATAAACGTATAATCCGGCTCCAGAACGCATAATAGCAGTGTACTGAAGCATACCAGCAGCATTGCATAAAAAGTCAATAAGAAGGCTTTCATAACGATCTCATTCGGTAATTTCCGTTTAAACCCGCCACAATTCTTATTGGTTGACGTACTGTAAGCGGTACTAAATAAGGTGAATGCTGTAGTCGTCTTGATACCTCCACCGGTGGATCCGGGAGACGCACCAATGAACATCAGAATCATGATAATAAATAAACCAGCATTCGTAAAGTTTCCAACCGGATAGGTTGAGAAGCCTGCTGTTCTTGCGGAGGTGCTGAAGAAAAAGGCTCCAAGCCAGCTGACATCCTCGGTAAGTCTAATCAATACAGTTCCTACAATCAATAATAAGACCGTCATGCTAATAACAACCTTAGAATGCAAGCTGAATTTCTTAAAGGAATGCTTATATAAAATCTCTTTAATAACGACGAAGCCCAATCCTCCAAAAATAATCAAACCGCAGGTAGTCAGATTTAATAACACATTAGATTGATAATCAAGAAGATTCTTAAAACCACCCAGGTTATCAAATCCAGCATTATTGAAGGAGGCTACCGAATGAAACAAACTGGTGCCAATGGCTCTGGGCAGTGAATAATCTTTGGAAAATACAATGAAGCTGAGAACTGCACCGATTCCCTCAAAACACAATGTCATAAGTAAAATCGACTTAACCAGCTTTACAATACCCTTCATTGAGTCTAGATTTAATGCCTCTTTGACAAGGATGCGATCTTTATAATCCACTTTTTTTCTGGCCAACAGAATAAATCCCACACCAACTGATGTGACGCCTAAGCCACCCACCTGTATCAGAAGAGCTACCACTATTTGGCCGAAAACATTGTATGTATCATATGTATCTACTGCAATCAGGCCTGTAACACAAACCGCACTGGTAGATGTAAATAAAGCATCAATAAATGCGACATCGACTCCCTCTCTATGTGATATCGGAAGAAACAAAATAACCGCACCCAATAAGATAACGGTTGCAAAGCCCAGGGCAATCAAACGACCTGGATTCATTTTTTTTATAAAACTCATAATAGAAACCTCAATTCTATTTCATTAAGTATCGTATCATAACAATTAGCAAATAAATTCGTAACATTGATATTCTATCACTATCGTTATAAATTTGGTATAAAGAAAAGTGATAATCGTGTTAATATTGCGTTAATATATTTATCACTTATACTTTTTTATCATCAACCCCTTTCCTATTTTCACTAGGATATAGATTTCTATTATCTTATATGCTAGAATTAATTTAAGCTGGTGAACTAACTTAACATATTTATCAGATAAATATTACATAAAGGACTGAAGAACATGAACAATATCGTATTAGCTTTTGGTGTAGTCTTTCCCCTAATGCTGCAGATGACAATCGGATATCTATTAATGCGAAGGAAGATTGTTGATACGCACTCACTGAATGTCATGAATAAACTGGTTTTCCGAGTGTTTCTGCCCCTTCTGCTATTTCTAAATATCTATTCTCTCGAACCAGAGGATGCGATTAATAAAGAAAGTGGATTCCTCTTGTTACTAACTGTTATAAGTATCTTACTAATTGCAGCTATAATGCATTTTCTTTTCCCGTTGTTTATTAAAGACAAGAAAAAGTGTAGTGTAATGATTCAGGGTGTATTTCGCAGTAACCTTGTTCTTTTTGGAATCCCAATCGCAGCTTCTGTCTATGGAGAGGACCGGATTGGATTAGTATCCTTACTTGCAGCATTTATTGTCCCCCTTTTTAATGTATTAGCTGTTATAGTATTAGAATACTATCGCGGGGGTAAGGTTAATTATGGGAATGTAATTCTAAATATCATAAAAAACCCCTTAATTATCGCTTCTGCAATTGCTTTCATATTATTAACGCTTCGCATACAAGTTCCTGAAGTACTACTATCTCCCTTATCCTCTCTTTCGAAGGTGGCAACTCCTCTCGCCTTTATTATACTCGGAGGAACCTTCCAGTTCAAAAGAATTCGTGCCAACCTAAAGTATCTGAGCGTAGTAGTTGTCGGTAAGTTAATTCTCTTCCCTATGGCAGTATTTACAGTGGCAATTATCCTCGGTTTTAGAGGGGAAGCATTGGTAGCACTAATCGGAGTAACAGCAGCCCCAACAGCAGTCTCCTCCTTTACAATGGCGGTAGAGATGGACGCGGATGGTGAATTAGCAGGACAAATCGTCATATTCACCTCGATCATCAGTATTATCACTATATTTTTCTTTGTATATCTGTTAAAGATACTTCAATTCATTTAAGGCATACAATTTAATAAATAACGCAAACCGGAAGAAACACGCTACGCGTGCTTCCTCGGTGCGCGTTCGCATTTTGTAAGCGAGCTTACAACTGCTCACTCTGCTTACGCGCAAATAAAATAGGCCAAGGATTTTAATCCTTGACCTATTTTTTCAATACTGCGGATGAAGGGACTTGAACCCCCACTCTCTCGAACCAGAACCTAAATCTGGCGCGTCTGCCAATTCCGCCACATCCGCTTGAAACCCTTGATCCTACTATACTCTATTAGTTATCGCACAAGATTATTATGCATCCACAACCGCACAAGATTATTGATTTGCTTAGTATATCATAGCAAAACCACGATTTCAAGATGTCAATTGCTCTAATTTTTACTTCCATAAAAAGAGGATACCATAATAGGCATCCTCATACAATGTAAGCGCTTAATAAAAAAGTACCTATAAAAGCTCAGCCAGACAGTTTATGATAATCTGTCTGGCCACAGTTAACATCATTTTTTAAATTGTACCTGTACCCTCTCTGACAGGGGTATCAGTTCATCATTTCAGGATAATTCTACTGGGTTGGCGATCCTTATTGATTTTTGTGCATTGTCTTTATCGGAACTCAGCTTTAGTCAAGATTTAAAGACATTCAGAATTAAATCAATACTGGATACTTCTTTGTTTAACTTATACTATTCTATCGGACGTTTAAAATAAAATATTTCAGCAGTACTTTCTGTCGAAGTTCCTAAAAAAATACCCGCAGCATTATGTACGTCATTAGAACTAATGTCAGGAACAACAGAAACAAGCTCCCATCCTCGGCTACCAAGATCATCCATCATTGTTAATATGTTTTCATATTTGCCATGTGATGAATCGCATTTTCCATATTTCCAATACCATCGACTATATTCCCATTTTTTCATACTTCTCTCCTTTAATTTATAGGTTTATGATATCCAATTATATCATATTATGTCTTTTAAAAACACAAAAGCTCAAAAAATTTTTATGAGTATTATCCCATTATTGAATTATGATTTAAAGGCACTCAGTTATTAAGCGCTTACCATACAATTAATCCTTATAATAGTTTTCTTTTATCAATTTCTTTAGTAAATACTTTTTTCTGTCATCTCTTTCAATTTTGTTAATATAGTCCTCTAAATCTGTTAGAAATTTTTCCTTATCCTTACCACCTAAAATTATTGGTAACATAACATTTAAAATATGATGGTCTAATTCCATATTCATTTCCATTTTCGTATTATTTACAATCATCTCATTATCTATGGTATCACTTGAAATTTTTGATATTTCAATACACGTATTTATAAGTGTAGTAGAATATATTAATGAAAAAATAAAGACATATGATAAAATTACACTAAAAAATATCAAAGGAAAGATTGTAACTGTTATAAAAATGCCACTTAATAATTTTACAATAATAAATAATATAATAGTTATCAAGCAGTACACCTTGCTATCCACACCGATATATCTACTAAAAATGGCATAGTGTTCATTATAGCACTTAATAGTCTGCGAAGATAAATTCCTTATCTTGCATTTACTGATATAGCTCTGAAACGCTTCATTGATTGTTAGTTCCTCACTGTTAATTCTCATACTAATTTTCTGCATAGTATCCATCCTTTCTACACACACAAGATTATTAATTATTCAACCAATAATCTGGCGCAGTTAAGATGTATATACGAGTAAAATTGAGCAATAAAAAAACACTTGAAATATAGTAATATCAAGTGTTTCGCTTCTTGCGGATGAAGGGACTTGAACCCCCACTCTCTCGAACCAGAACCTAAATCTGGCGCGTCTGCCAATTCCGCCACATCCGCATAACCTATACTAATGGAGGATGTTAATCCCCAAGAGTAAATGAGACATCCGGGACTCGAACCCGGGACACCATGATTAAAAGTCATGTGCTCTACCAACTGAGCTAATATCCCATAAATGGACAATCTTCAGCTTTAATACAGAAGTTAGTATAGTGCCGAAAAATCAGTCCAGGTTATGAAACATATACTTCTTAGCAAAACCTGGTTTTAATCAAAGGAACGTGTCTTCTGTATAAAACAAAAATCATAAGCTGGTCAAGCCCAGTTCTGCCTCCACTTTTATGAAGCATTCAAGGTCTTGATCAGAAGCTGGTCAAGCCCAGTTCTGCCTCCACTTTTATGAAGCATTCAAGGTCTTGATCAGAACTGGGCTAGGTGGATTTGAACCACCGTAATGCAGGAGTCAAAGTCCTGTGCCTTACCGCTTGGCGATAGCCCATTAAATAAAAAAACCTTTATTGAAAAACGAAAAGTCTTCTCAGACTTTTCATTAAATCAATATAGGGTGGATAAAGGGATTCGAACCCTTGGCCTCCAGAGCCACAATCTGGCGCGCTAACCAACTGCGCTATACCCACCATAGACAAATTCACATATCTCATTAGATGAAAAATGTGCCAGAAGGGATTCGAACCCCCGACACACGGCTTAGAAGGCCGTTGCTCTATCCAACTGAGCTACTAGCACATTATGGTGTGATACGGTCTTATTTAATAAGTCCAAATATCAAGCGGGTGATGGGAATCGAACCCACGTATCTAGCTTGGAAGGCTAGTGTTCTACCATTGAACTACACCCGCATAGGATTACTATTATGTTATTTTGCGTACGTGTCACTTGATTTATTCAGTCCAAGTGATATAGATTGAATGATCAGCTAAGTAATATGATTACTTAGTCGGGGTGACAGGATTCGAACCTGCGACCTCTTGGTCCCAAACCAAGCGCTCCACCAAGCTGAGCCACACCCCGATTCATATTACTCCAGGAAATCTTATCTGGTTCTTAACAAATCTCTTGCGTGGCTTCCAACACTCACTGTGTAAGCTGCCTGTTGAGCTTCATCAAGGTTTTTCACTCGTTCCAGCCGTGACGCAAGAATTATTATATAATAGCCTATCCTTATTGTCAACATATTTTTATAACTTTTTTCTTTTTTTTAAAATATAGCAACAAAGTACAAAATAAGGTAAATTAAGTAAATCATCCAACTATTATTCCTTATAATAATTCAGGGTAAAATGAGCATCTCCTACGGAATCCAATTCCATAATAATAAAGGTTGGAACTCTTCCACTCTGCCTTGGAAGGGCAAGGCTTCCCGGATTGATTGTCCATACACTACCCGATAAATCAATCAGGGGTACATGGGTATGTCCGAACATAACAATATCAGCCTGAACCCTCTTTGCTGTCTCTATAATGGCTCCGGTACTGAAATTAACACCATAACGATGACCGTGGGTCAATAATACCTTGTACTTCCCTATTTGAATCAGCTTATCCTTCGGTAATCCGTTAAAAAAATCATTATTACCTGATACTAACTCAATGGGACAGGTAATCATTGATTTAATATATTCCTCTCCGTTCTCAAAGTCTCCAAGATGAATTAGTAAATCAATCGGACCCACCCGATTAATTGTATCAATTAAGCAGCGGTTTCTACCATGGGTGTCACTAACAATCAGTACCTTCATCTTTCTTCTCCACTTCCAGCTTCTATAAATATTGCTTTAACGCTTCTTTCATCGCACAAAGAGCCTTTCCGCGGTGGCTTATCTCGTTTTTTAACTCAGATGGCATTTGAGCCGTGGTACAGCCGTACTCTTGTACGAAGAATATCGGATCATATCCAAAGCCATTGGTGCCGGTAATCTGCTTTGCTATAGCACCTTCAATGGTAGCTCTGCGTGTTATAACTTCTCCATTAGGAAAAGCACATGCTATCACACATACGAATCTAGCGCTTCTCTCTTCCTCCGTCGCTGTTGCTAATTGGTCGATAATATATTGGTTTTTAATATCATATGACGTATTCTCTCCCATAAATCTGGCGGAATATACACCGGGGGCTTTATCCATATAATCTACTTCAAGGCCGGAATCATCTGCCAACACGATTTCGTTCGTTAACTCTGCAACAGCCTTTGCTTTAATGATAGCATTGTCTTCAAAGGTTTCACCATTTTCTTCAATATCCAGATTAAGCCCAATATCCTTCAAGGATAGCAATTCTATTTTCAAATCCTTTAAAATTTCACGTATTTCTTTCATCTTTCCTTCATTTGAAGTAGCAAAGATTACTTTCCTCATTCTTACCTCCATAATACTTTCGTATGTCGATTATTGTTATCTGGAAACGGGCAGTTTTTCAAAAGCCTTCATAATGCCGTTATAAATACCCTGCGCTATTGTCTTCTGATTCTGCTGATCAATCAAGTAATTCAAATCCACCGAATTGGATAGATACCCCATCTCAATTAATATCATAGGAACCTCCGCTTTGTCCATAATGAAGATATCCTTCTTATGCTTTAGTACGGTTCCCCGATTAGTCAGTTCCACTGTCTTCGCCAGCTCCTCGGAGAATAATTCGGCTAAATCCCTTGATGATACACTATTAAATTCAGTGTCATAATACAGCACCTCTGTTCCATTTGGACTGGTGACCTCATTGGAATTACAATGGATACTGATAAAATAATCGCAATCCACCGCATTAGCTAGAGTTACTCTCGGTCTTAAAAAGACAGTATCATCCGCAGTTCGAGTATAATAAACCTTGATATTCTCCTTTTCAAGAAGTTCCTTCAAAGCCAATACAATGCCAAGATTGATATTCTTTTCATAATACTTCTCATCCTTTGAGAGAGCACCTGCATCCTTACCTCCGTGGCCAGGATCGATAACCAATATTTTATCATAAACTTCAGATGGCTTTCTCAGGTCGATAAAAAAGTAATTATTGTCCTCATAAATTGTATAAGCATAAACACGATCCAATTCCATCAGAATCTCTGTTTTCGGTAATCCTGTTTCGTTGTCTGTATAATCTGTTAATGTAATTGATCTGCTGAAATCCTTGCCATAATCCTTCGTTATGATCTCTTTAACAGTTCCACTCTCATTATCCATTTCTTGGGTGATAACTTCAGTATAAGCCGGATCTTTGATGAAATAATCTTCTCCCCTTACTCTCATAATCATTGAACTGCCCATCCCATCCTGATAGACTCCGTTCAAATTGATCTTTATGCTATTTTTCAAATAGATATCCTCTAGAGTGATAGAATTCTGATCGGAGCTTGGTTTTTTAATAACCAAATAATCCTTACCTAGTTGCTTCATGATATCAGCATCTACCTGACTCCTAAGTTCATTAAGGGAAGTGGCCATAATAAATGGACCTGAAGTCAAATCACTCTCCGCGTCCGGAAAAGAGACGATACCAGTGTCTGCCAGGTCAATTTCCTGAGCTGTCACGGAGGCATACACAATATCATCTTGATTAATATTACTTGCGGATATCTTTACCGTTCTATATTGCTCAAAAGCGTATGAGGAAGTAATCACAGCTATCATTAATGCAACACTCTGAATTGCTCCTCTCTTGAGTAGCGATTTATCCATAACTAACCCTCCTGGGTCCTTTTTATAATTCACACAATCATTCAAAAACGTTCTGCGAATTTCGGCGACAGAACATAATTCATGATGATAGAAAGGTCACGAAGCGTGCTTTCTATAGCATTAGATTGTAAAATCCATGATTTTTCAACCTAATACTACTATATTACATAGATTATATATTATTACGACGATATACTCAATATTTATTTAATACCACTATCTAAAATTGTAGATTTATGGCATGATTTTCCTATCATCCTTGTTGCATTTTAACAATAATACCGATATAATTATAAATAGTGAATTAGAACGATCTTTCTTACAACCAGAGAAGGAGATTATAGAAAAATGAACGACGTTGCCTACATAGCAGTAAAGCAAAAAGACGGTTATATTACACAGGTTACTCACTATAGTTGTCTAAAACGACCGAAAGCCAGTATTTTAGTTCTACACGGTATGGCTGAACATCAGAAAAGGTATCAAGCCTTCGCGTTGTATCTGGTAAATAACGGATATGATGTATTTACCTATGATCACCGTGGTCATGGTACTGAAAAAAAATTAAGTGAATTAGGCTTTTTTGGTCCTGATAAAGGTTATCAGCTTGTTGTAGAGGATGCAATCTCTGTCAGCGAATATATTGAGCAAAACAACCGTAGTAATAAGTTCTTCCTGTTTGGGCACAGTATGGGTTCTCTGATAGCAAGAAATGTAATCCAATTATATGACAAATACAACGGAGTCGTATTATGTGGCACCGCCTTTCCTGCCAGGCTTTTGACCATGTCCGGCTTATTCCTTTCTGCATTGGTTATGAAGTTTAAAGGACCTAAGCATTTATCACCGTTTTTAAGTAATCTTATGTTTGGGAGTAAGAAATATACCTCACTCTCCAAACGCACTGCATTTGATTGGTTATCGAGAAGCAATCCGGTGGTAGGCGCTTATATCCACGATCCTTACTGCGGTTTTACTTGTACCTCTTCCTTCTACCACGATTTATTAAAACTAACGCAGGGAGCCACCAAAAAGAGTCACATCCGTTTAACTAAGATGGAACTCCCTCTCTTTATTATAAGTGGCGAGAAAGACCCTGTAGGCGGTTACGGCAGAGATATACAGAAGTATCTATCCATTCTTAAGAAAACCGGTTTCTCTAATGTATCCTCTAAGCTATATCCGGAATGCCGCCATGAGTTATTGAATGAGCTTAACAACGAAGAAGTATATTCCGATATTCAGCAATGGATTGCAAAGCGGATCTGATCAGGAAGCTAATACATAAAATAACTTTTAATAAAAAAAGATGTTACAAAGCTTTGATGCTCTCACATCGATCCAGCTTTGCAACATCTTTTTTTTCATGACAATAGAAAGTCATGGGTATGCTTTTTATCCATATAAAATGTTATTTAGTTTGTTTCGGTGGTCTGGGTCCCATATACTGATAGAAGTAAGTCTTCATCATACCGTTATATATCTTTCTGTTCTTATCAGCCTGTTTCCCAATATACTTTTGTGCATCCTCATAGCCGGTTATAATAAAATATGACCAAGCATCCAAAGCCCCGAACACTTTGCCTATCTCCTTATAAAGCCCAGGTAACTCTCTTTTTTCTTCTAATCTCTCTCCATAGGGAGGATTTGTTATAATGAAGCCGTATTTCTTACTATTACTTAACTCACTTAAGGGCTTCTGTTGAAAATGTATTAAATGATCCACCCCTGCCCATCTGGCATTCTGTCTTGCCGCCTTAATGATCTCTCCATCCAGATCATAGCCCTGGATATTCATCTCAACATCACTTAGCACCTGAGCCTGAGCTTCCTGCTTCGCTTGCTCCCAGCTATTCTTAGAGATAATATTGGACCAAGTCTCCGCTAGAAAATTACGGTTCATCCCCGGAGCCATTTTTGCTCCAAGCATTGCTGCTTCAATCGGTATCGTACCACTGCCGCAGAAGGGGTCCACAAGAATTCGATCCTTATTCCAGGGAGTAAGCATAATAAGTGCTGCAGCCAATGTCTCTGTGATAGGAGCTTTACTGGTCAGCCTTCGATACCCTCTCTTATGAAGAGATTCTCCTGATGTATCAATACATACCGTGACCTCATCCTTCATAATGGTAACTCGCAGTGGATAAGATGCTCCTGACTCCTCAAACCAATCCTGTTTATATTTTAGCTTCATTCTCTCAACAATCGCTTTTTTCATAATGGACTGGATGTCCGAGGGGCTGAACAGCTTACTGTTCACAGAATTTGCTTTTGCTACCCAGAACTTAGCATCCTTCGGTAAATATTCCTCCCATGGAATGGCTTTTGTACTTTCAAATAGCTCTTCGAAGGTCTCAGCCTTAAATGCTCCTACTTTCAATAGCACCCGTTCCGTTGTTCTAAGAAAGACATTAGCTCTTGCACAAGTATTCTCATCACCGGTATAGGTAACCTTACCGTCCTCAACCTTTGTAATTTCAAGCCCTAGATCCATAAGCTCTCTCTTGAGTACAGCTTCCAGACCAAAGTGACAAGGGGAAATATATTCAAATTGTTTCATAACTACCTCCATTTAACCGAGTTTTATCCTAAGAATAACCGGATTTTTATACTACTATTTTGTAGTAGTTTTTTATTCTGTAACTGTTATTGTAAAGCTCTTTAGGTAACTAGTCAATGTACATTTCTATATGCCTTTATCCAGCTTGCCATGATATGCCTTTATTCCGCCATACAAGCTTTTAATATTATACCCATATTTCATTAAATCTCTAGCTGCTAATAAGCTTATATTCCCTCGATCACAATAAAAAATTAGTTGCTGACTTTTCTTAAATCGATTTGTATAATCCTCGAGCTCCTCATATGGAATATTAACTGCTCCCGGGATATGCCCGATGTCGTATTCATCGCGATCTCTTAGATCAATAATCAGCGCATTGGGATTTCCAATATATTTTGCAATTTCATTGGTACGAATTGTATCAAAAGACATCACATTATGCACCTCTTTTCAAATATATGAACAATGGAAAGCACGCTCTGCGAACTTTCTGCTGTAATGAAAAAAAGAAAAGTAAAGGAACGCTGCTAATACAACCTTCCTAGCTTTTCCATTGCCGAAGGTAATTCCTTATCCTAGGATCTTAGTTAATCCCTATATTATAATATTCAATAAAGCATCATTATGCGCATAAAAAAGACCCTTTAAGATTACTCTTTAAAGGATCTTTTTGTCACTTAAATGATTTTATTGAAGCTTAATAGTTATTATCCATATCATCTAAAAAATTATTTCTATTTGTGTTACTGGTTGTGTTTCTGGAAGAATTTCTAGAGGATCCTGCGTCGTTTCTAGAGGAGTCTTCACATCTGCTACCAGAAGCATTACGGCTTGTGCCTGTTGTATAGTTGCTTGTATTAGCATTTCTGCTTGTATCATTGCTTGTGTTCGCATTTCTGCTTGTATCACTACTTGTGTTCGCATTTCTGCTTGAATTAGAAGTATTATTGCTTGTGCCGGTAGTGTTTCTTACATTTGATGTGTGATTGTTTTTAGAATTGTTATTACTTGTTGTCATAAATGGCCTCCTATTAATGAGTTGTCTTGACGATAAAAACATACTCGATGATAATCGTCATGAGTTGATATTACACGTTTATTATTTGCTGTTCGGCGATAAATATACATAAAATTTTGTTACTATAAACAGATGCAACAGATCGCTAGATATTAATCACGATAATATTCACCTATTATTTCCATTCAACTTTTGATGGTATTGTCTACAAAAAAGCTGATAATTTAGAATGTTTTGTGCGTCATTTTGCATGAATTATATATTTAGGTATCTATTAATACCATTTTTGATAATTTTTTTTTAACCAAACCCAATTAATTAAGATAATTATTGCATAATAAAAATATCTGAGTTATAATAAAGAAGTGCTAGGGACAGCCCTAGCATGTTATAAACCCCTTATTAATTATTTATACTCCCCTCATCGAAACGACCGCATGGCTCCCCCTTGCGGTCGTTTCACTATAAAAAAGAGACCATCTTCGATGTAGTAAGCAGAATTTACTTCTGATTTTTACATGAGAATGGCCTTTAAAATTTTTTATTGTACAAGCTCTGCAGCTCATTTATTCTATCTTTCGAATTCTTACTAATCCAGTAAATTCACTCAACGTTTACGAAATAATGACATCACCAGTAATATAAGCAAAATCGGTAAGCCAAAGGTGAATATAGTAGCGATGACAAATCGCCCGATTATAGCAATAAGTACAAAGAATAAAATGATTACGAGTATCGCAATTAGCTTATGATACCATTTCATATTGGTAAAGAAAAAATTCTTACTGTGTTCAGTGGAATTAGAGCTATATTCCTCCTCTTCTCCTGCAGTATATCTCTGATAATTCGATTCCGACCAATTCTTCACGTTTTTCTCTTTTGATGCCTTATCTGCCTCAATAATAGTCTTTGCAATCAATCTGGGATCTCCGAGCCTATCTATAATTTCTGCCTCTTCCTCAAGGGTCTGAGCGCTTATATAACCATCATAATACCTACTATTCTCTTCAATGCTTTGATTATCTACTTCTCCGCTTAACGACTGACGTAATATATCTAGAAATTCTCTTTTATTCATTTGGCATCTGCCTCCTTTTGAACATTCTATCATAAGCTCTCTGCTTCGTAAATGTTTCAAGAGTTAAAGTTTGATTAATTTTCTAAATTAAGAATTTTCAATTGCACACTCGCATAGCACCGAGTTGTTACTTACAGCTCTTTACCTACAAAGTAGAGTGAGTAATCCCAAGGAATTTCTTACCTACAGTAGGGCTTTTGTGATATAAGACGAAATTTCTGTATAGCAAAAAAATGCATTGTATACATGCTATGTATACAATGCATTCACGACGTGTGCTAGAAGATTCGAACTCCCGACCTTCTGGTCCGTAGCCAGACGCTCTATCCAGCTGAGCTAAGCACACATATTATGCCGTCGATAAATGAAAAACAGCATTACTCTATATTTAATTTATAGAATAATGCCGGCGACCGGAATCGAACCGGTACGGGAGATTAGTCCCGCAGGATTTTAAGTCCTGTGCGTCTGCCAGTT
This sequence comes from Bacillota bacterium, assembly GCA_023436225.1. GTDB lineage: Bacteria > Bacillota > Clostridia > Lachnospirales > Lachnospiraceae > Mobilitalea. The sequence continues at coordinate 43 of JAEZKA010000026.1, read as the reverse complement.
CCGCCACGCCGGCACAAATGGGACCTATAGGGCTCGAACCTAT
>JAEZKA010000015.1 GCA_023436225.1 Bacillota bacterium | reverse complement strand
CTTTATATTCTTCTCCTTCTTCAACTGTTCCTTTCGGTAATACCCACCCTTCATATTTGTTCTTATAATTTTTATACAGTAATAAAATCTTTCCTCTGAATATAACTACACCACCACAGCTCGTTGCATCTACCATCGCAATGCCTCCTGCTCTTTGGTGTACCATCTTATCTAGTAAGAAGTATACAACAATGTGCACAACTTTTCAACATATAATTATTGAAATACTACAAAAGGCAACAATTACATTTTACGGATATATGTTGGAAATATGAAGCTGCCTCGTTAAAGTGTTAAGGAAGGAAGGCGGGTAGGTGCATAATGTATTTATCTACTTCAAATATTCCTTGAATATCTTTCTTGCGATGGGGACCGCGTATTCGCTGCCGGTTCCAACATTCTCTACGATAATGCTTACTACCACTTCCGTATCTTCATAAGGAGCAAAGCCAACAAACCAGGAATGGGCTTTGCCAGCCGAGTTATCTGCCGAACCGGTTTTCCCTGCTATCTCTGCCTTCAGATCCTTGAGCTTTGTAGCCGTTCCATCTGTGACAACAAGTCTCATTGCTTTCGTTAGATAATTTGCTTCCTCGCCGCTCATCATCCTACCAATTGTCTGGGAGGAATATTTCTTTACGGTTGCTCCATTCGCATTCTCAATGCGATCAACGACATAGGGCTTCATCATCACGCCCCCATTCGCCACTGCTGCCGTAATCATCGCATTATGCAGAGGTGAAATCAGAGTCCTCCCCTGTCCGATTGCTGTCTGCATGGCCTCCTGCGTTCCCGACTGTCCTTTCTTCAAGGCAAAGCTGCTGACACTGCTTGCCATATTCACAGGCAGATTTCGATTAAAGAGTAAAGATTCACAGAGATCATAAAACTTTTCGATATCAAGGTCTTTACCGATATTAGCGAAGGAGGTATTACAGGACTTGGCTAAAGAGAGTGGTAGGTCTACCTCTCCATGCTTCTTGTTATTATGGCAGTGGATCGTCCTGCCTTCATACTCAATCCCACCTTCACAATCATATTCGTATTCAAGATAAGCAAGATTCTCCCGCATGTATTCCAGTGCTGTTACTATCTTGAAGGTAGATCCTGGTGGATATTTGCCCTGCGTAGCTCTATTAAATAGCGGGGCCCTTTTGGTATCCTCGTCCTCCAGTAGCTTTTCCCACTCGTCATCCACCTTGTTCGGATCATAGGCCGGTGTAGATACCATTGCGAGGATCTTTCCGGTCGTAGCCTCCATGACAACGGCTGCACCCCGATAATCACCTAGTGCATCAAAAGCCACCTGCTGAAGCTTTGAATCCAGCGTAGTCACAACATTATCTCCCGGACTCTTCTCCCCCATCAGGTCAGAATACATTACTTCAATACTATTGATATTAGAGGTTAGTAAATGGATATTCTCCGACTCCTCAATGCCAGTGATTCCCTTTGTATTGCGTCCGACAACATGAGCAAATACTTCACCGAAGGGATATACTCTGGTCTCCTTCCCTTCCTCATCTACCATTGTCTGAGCAAGTATTTCTTTATCAGCAGATAGAATCTGACCTCTTACAAAGCGCTCTGAAAGGACCTCCTGCCGCTTGTTATAGGCATTGTTGATTACCTCGTCACTTCGTACCATAATATAGTATGAAAAGTAGCCTGCCATAAGGATAAATAATCCAACAAAAATATAGATCGTATTATAAATTGGTTTTCGATGATCAACAGGGGCCTTTCTCTCTTTATGGTCCGGTTCCTTGGTAGCTGCTAATTCCTGCGTCCTATTCTTAATATACTGCATCCATTTTCGTATCATTAATGTCCTCCTTGCTGTCCTGAGGTATCTAAATTCTTATGTTTCGATTTTCCTACAAGGGATACCCCCTGAAGTATCATAAACATAAGTATGACAGACAGTGCTGAGCTTCCACCCTTACTGATTAGCGGCAATGTTACACCCGTAGATGGAATGAACTTGATCACACCCCCAATGGATAAAATAACCTGAAATGCAAACAATACCGCGAAGCCAATGGCCAGCAACCGATAGAATACCTCCTCCTGCTCCAATGCAATGTTAAGAAACATAACAAAGCAGCTGGCATAGATCAATATAATACAGATTGCAATTACGCCACCCATTTCCTCGGATATTGCAGAGAAGACAAAATCACTGTCTACAACAGGAATGTTGGTGGGCAGACCACGGTTTAGCCCCATTCCAAACCACCCGCCGGTTCCAATCGCAAATAAGGATTGCGTGATCTGATACCCTTCTTTATCAATGTAACTAAAGGGATCCTGCCAGGCAAGCACTCTGACCCTAACATGGCTGAACAGTCGATAAGCCACAACGGCTGCAAGACTTCCGCCTGCTAGCCCTGATAATAAATAAAGCGGTCTTGCTGTTGCAGTGTAAAGCATAAATATATAGGTTACAAAGAAGATTAAGGCACCCCCAAGATCCTTCTGCAATACCAGAATGATTACTGTAACACCGGCTAGAATCGAGATAATACATATATGCTTAAAATCAGTATTCTTTGATAAAAGTCCTGCGATGCTAATTACAAATAGTAGCTTCACAAATTCAGAGGGTTGAATGCTAATACCTGCAATGTGAATCCAATTGGTAGCACCATAGCTGGTTCTTCCCAGGATAAGCACCAGAACCAAAAGCAGAATGCCTGTGACTCCATAGATCCAACCATAATCCTTTATCCTTTGGACCTTTTGGATTAGAAAAGGCACAATCAGACTCACCAAAAAAGAACCTCCTATGATCATTACCTGTTTCACTGCATTATCAAAGGATAGCCTTGTCTGGATAATAAAACCTATGGCTAGCAGCATCAGCATATTACGAAGCAGGAGCCTCGATATCTTTGGATAAATGACCTGATACAAAAGGAGCACCAATACAAACAGCACAACTTCCGCTACGTAGAGGTATACCATCTTTCTGCTCTGCTCTTGAAAGTACAAAGTAAAATACCCTGTAAAATGAAAGACAAAAAGGATCATGGTTAATATCACATAAATTTTATTCTGATACTTCTTATTCTTAAATCGGAATACATTAAAGCTATAGTAAGTATAGATTCCGATTAGAAGTATCATCATATATTTGATTAATTCTACAATTAGATTCATAGCATCACCTCCCAGCCTATATATACTAAATTAACACAACTTTCTTTTGAAAATGCTATTCCACCCCACGCTTGAAATGCCCCGTGGTATAATCCAATATATCTGTTACCGATTTATTCGTCCCACAGAATTCATAGACATAAGATGATAATATATTCTGAACCTCCTGTACCGACTCAAAGGTAAAATCAAGGCGGATATTACGTGGACTCAAATCATTAATTTCCTGCTTATATTTTAATAGGGATAAAGGCTGTCCATTATAAATGGTATTATAGCAGCCCTTACAATTCGCCTGTACTAAGAAGCTTTTACCCAGACGGTCAACCAGATTTCCTGTATTCCCCTCTTTGCATTTCTTACAACCGACGGTACTCTCAAACAGACATTGAGAAGATACCATGACCGGCTGATAGCCGTATACAATGAGGTCACTGTCCCAGATGCCAAGTGTCCTCAGCTCCTGATAGTTGAGCTCGACCGGTGCGGTATAGTGACTAATTCCTAATTCCTGAAAAAGGCTCTTCGCTTCGATATTATAGGTATACATATTATAATTGGTAATCAGGTTCTTCTGCTTACTTACCCTTAACGATTGCAGCAGCTCGATTTCTTCAAAATTCTTGACCACAAATCCGGTTATTTCATTATTATTTATTATATCGTTTAATTCCGTTTTTAGCCTATTATACTGTGCCAATCTACAGATATGAGGCAAGGACAGATAAACTTCTTTCCCTTTCTCCTTTGCCTTACCTACTAATTTATTGATGGTACTGATAGGAAAGGAATCATAATCAACATAGATGGAAGATATCTCCTCCTGTCTGAGCACCTCATCAAACTGCTCCTCCCGCTGACAGCTTACGCTAATTCCTAATTTTGGGACGCGCACAGGCTGAGCATAATTATGATCAACAGGCGTTGTGTTGCCACTGACTCTCTTATACTTACTGATCATTGCATCCATCAAAAGCTTGATTGCTTCCCTTCGGATATCATTCAACCAGGCAACCGGAACAAAGATATTCTCTTCCATATCAACAATTAGACTGTCAAAAGAGTAAAAGGTATCCCCTGTTTTTGCAATTGGTGCCAGTAATTTTTCTGTGGTCATTGGTTGCTTCAGTGCCGCCTGTACTACTTCCTGATAAGCGGTTACCTGAATATCCTGATAAATCAGAGTCAAAGCCAGACGTTCCCCCAGCTTAGCATAAAGCTTTCCCTGAATCTTAAGCTGTCGGTTCTTCGCCATATATTCTGTTTCCAGCTCTTCCAGAAGCTTATTATTCTTCGTACGATATACTTTATCGCCAACCTTCAAGCCCGGATTGTAATATTTCTCCTTATTATCCTTGCCTGGATTCCCTGCCTGTCTTCTTCCGACATTTGTTACCAGGGTCTCTCCTGTACCATGAGAATCCTTTACGGTAAATTCATAGCCTTCTTCCTCTTTATGCCTTATCTCCAGGATATCCTGTGCATTCACCTCTTCCACAAGTGAAATTGTTACCGAGGTTCCTTTAATGGCTATAATTTCACCAACATAGACTCCGCTGTGATTTGGCCGATACAGACTCATCATGCTTTTACCATGATAGGATTTTCCATAACCTTCCGAAAAGCCACCCCGATTATACACATCCTGCAGCGTAAGCATATCCTTACGAAAGCTCTCACTCTGAAGGAATTCCTCATAATATTCCTTTCCTTTATCCAGATACAGATCCAGGTAGCTACGATATATTGAGGAAACTGCTGCCGCATATTCAGGCCGCTTCATTCTTCCCTCAATCTTAAAGGAATCTATCCCCGCCTCCACCAGCTCTGGTATATATGTCAGAGTGTTAATATCCTTAGGACTTAACAAATACTTCTCCTGTTCTGCGGAAAGCTTTCTCTTATCCGAGAAGAACTGATAAGGCATACGGCAGGGTTGTGCGCATCTGCCGCGGTTACCGCTTCGTCCACCAATCATGCTGCTCATCAGACATTGCCCGGAATAACAATAGCACAAGGCACCGTGAACAAAGGACTCTATCTCAAGATCTGTATTCTCCCGAATTGTCTTAATCTCCTTCAGACTAAGTTCTCTGGCTGTCACAAGCCTGGTTATACCATACGGCTTTAAAAGGTTAGCCCCCTGTGCCATGGTAAGAGTCGTCTGTGTACTGGCATGGATTGGCAGCTCCGGAAAATTCTCATGAATAAAATGAAGTACTCCCATATCCTGTACTATTACAGCATCCAATCCCCGTCGATAGAATTTCTCTAGAAAGCGATATAGCTCCTTCGTCCGTTCCTTCTCCTTAAGCAAAGTGTTTACCGTAAGATAAAGCTTCTTATCTCTGATATGCGCTTCATCAATTGCTTCAAGTAAGGTCTCCTCCTCCAAATTATTGGCATAGGCTCTGGCTCCAAAGCTGCTGCCGCCTATATATACCGCATCACAGCCAGCGTTCATGGCTGCCCGCATTCCTTCATAGGATCCTGCTGGTGCGAGTATCTCAATATTTCTCTTCATATTTTTTTCCTTTCGATTTAGGGGAACAAATATATTCTATATCTGTTCTCTAGAATAAAGTACCAGCATGTTGGCACTTACGTACAATCCGGATAAAGCACGCTATACGAGCTTCTCCAATGCCTGCTCGCAGGCATTATTCGCATGTGCGCGTTCGCATATATGCAAGCAAGCTTGCTATGGAACCGTAGGTTCCATTATTCACGTTGCTTTCGTGCAAATAAAAATCAGCTGCCCGGGACACTTACACAAATCAGTCAGCACTAATTTATGTCGGTTTCTTTGGACAGCCTCAGTTTCATTAGATCCTATTCTTTTTCTCATTTTCCGATAACTCGGTTTCCAGACGGACAATCTTCTTCTGGGCTTCATAAATCTCTTTTTTCAGTTCTTCCATTTCCTTTTGGGCTGCTTCTAATTTCGTCTGAGTAGAAATCACTTCATGCTTTAATTCAAAGATCTCATCACCCTTTACTTCATTCTCCGTCTCAAGCTCTTTTATCTTAATTAATGTTTTATAATAATCATCTGCTATATTAATCTGCATGAGTATATTCTTCAGGTCGGCATCCAGGAATTTATAGGCATCTTTATTACGAAACTCTACATGTTTACTATTAATGTAGGAAGCAATCTTCTGTAAATACTCCTCGCTCTCGTACCCGCTTAAAGTATATCTCTTATTATTAATAATCACCTCTATATCGTGATACTTATTCACTACCTTCGCCTCCCTGTCATAAACTATTTGCTTAATAATTTTAATAATATCACACCACATATTTGTTTACAAGCGAAGAATTAGGTACGGAGCAGTGCGGCGGTTTCTGTCCTTTAGAACCTTACATACCGCTACGTAATACAAAGAAGTGGAAGCGTCTCCGTTTTGGATATATTTGATGAACTCATATATTAACTTTATCTAGTGTCTGAACAGTGAAGTCCGATATGCTGATAAGCCAATTCCGAAGCAACTCTTCCGCGGGGTGTACGAAGGATTAAGCCATTCTGGACCAGATATGGCTCATATACCTCTTCGATTGTCCCTACGTCCTCACCGATGGTTGTGGCAACGGCTTCAATTCCTACCGGTCCGCCGCTAAATTTCTCTATCATCGTAACCAGTATCTCTCGGTCTATATGATCCAATCCCAATTTATCTACCTCAAGCAGATCAAGCGCAAAGCCTGCAACCTCTTTGGTGATTCTGCCATCGTATTTTACCTGTGCGAAGTCTCTTACTCTTTTGAGTAGACGGTTAGCAAGACGGGGGGTTCCTCTGGAGCGGCGTGCCATCTCAATAGCACCCTCTTCTTCAATTTCAACCTGCAACAGCTGCGCAGTACGTATAATAATATGCTTTAATTCCTCAATGGTATAGAAATCCAGGCGGCTAACGACTCCAAAACGATCTCGTAAGGGCGGTGTCAACATACCGGCTCTCGTCGTAGCACCGACCAGTGTGAATTTAGGCAATTCGATACGAATGGATTTTGCTGTGGAACCCTTACCGATTACGATATCTATAACATAATCCTCCATTGCAGGATAAAGCAGCTCCTCGACCTGACGATTTAATCGATGAATTTCATCCACAAACAGAATATCTCCCTCGGACAGATTATTAAGAATCGCCGCCATCTCTCCTGGCTTCTCTATGGCCGGTCCGGAGGTTATCTTAATATTTACACCCATTTCATTTGCAATGATACCTGCAAGCGTTGTCTTGCCAAGTCCCGGTGGTCCGAAGAACAATACATGATCCAAGACCTCCTTCCTCTGCTTCGCTGCTTCGATATATATCTTTAGATTCTCCTTTACCTTGGCCTGTCCGATATAATCGGTCAGTAGTTGAGGACGCAGAGAGCCTTCGATTCGTTTATCCTCTTCTGTTATTTCCGTTGTTATCACTCGTTTAGCCATATAAACTCCATTCTACTATGTAACTTCTTTATCGATAAGTCCGCCTCTTCGTTTACATGAAACTAGTTTGACCGGAATACAATTCATCTTGTTTACATTTTCTTCAAACAAAGCTTTAGTAGCTCCTCTGAAGTCATATTTTCTGTTATATCCACTGAATTAACAATCTTTAATGCATCGGAAGCCGAATAGCCGAGGACGGTTAACGCTTGAATCGCTTCTTCCCTCATACTGAAGATACCGGAACCCTCTCGTTTCTCCGCTTGATTCTGCAATCTCTGCTCAAAGGCTGTCTCCAGCTTAAATTTATCCTTTAGCTCAAGTATCAGCTTACTTGCTGTTTTATTACCGATACCAGGTGCTTTGGCTATCGTTTTTGCATCCTCTGCCAGCACAGCAAATCGGATCTCATCTGCTGAAATAGCGGAAAGAATACCGAGCGCTCCCTTCGGTCCTATCCCATTGACTGTTATCAGAAGCTTAAACATCTCAAGATCATCCTTGGTCAGAAAACCAAAAAGTCCAATGGCATCCTCTCTAACATGTAAATAGGTATAGAGCTTTATTGTACTTCCCTTTGAAGGTAACTCCATAATGACGGTGGAAGGAAGATATACTTCGTATCCAATGTTTCCAACCTCTAATACCACATAGCTTTCTTTTATTTCTGTAAGTTCTCCTTTTAGATAACCTATCATACTAAACCTCCAAACTGCTGCCTTTAGCAGCTAATGACCTTTAAGAACAAGGAGCTTGCGCGAATAGGTCCCTTTGTATTAGTTTGTTCCAACTCTGTGCCTGCGAGACGGTTTACACTTTGGTTTCGCAGGCACAGACTTGGAAATGTGAAATATTCTCTATATTTTCACGCTAGTCCGGAAGGCGCTCGAACTGTCCTCTCGCTATATTAAGTCTGCCTTCCTTCAGGTAATTTAACACCTCATATGCTGTAATCCCGAGCGCTTCCGATATCTGAAGTGCATTGCTGTTTGGATATTCCTTCAGATATGCTTCTATATCATCAAAATGATCTCTGTCTATTGACTTACAACTTTCACAGGAATAAGCTTTGAATCTGGAGCGAAAAACCTTATGACAGTGCTTACAAACATTTGTATACATACTTATCACCGGACTCCTTTCGATCGATGATCAGACTATCTGAATTATTCTACATCAATGTCGAGAACAAATTCAAGAACATTTGCTGTACTTTCAAGATAAGTGGACGTTTCCTCCACTCCTCATAAGTCACCTCAGTACACTCCTCCATGGTCTTGAGCAGGTCATCCTTTACCACATTTACGGTGTCCTTATCACAGAACCAGACGCCACACTCATAATTCAAATGGAAGCTTCGATAATCCATATTAATCGTCCCTACAATTCCGGAGTCCTCATTGATAATTGTCTTTGCATGGATAAAGCCTGGAGTATATTCAAATATTCTCACTCCACCCTCCAGCAATCTTCCATAGTTATAATTCGTCAGGATCTTTACATTCTTCTTGTCTGGAATGAAGGGTGTAATAATTCTCACATCAATTCCACTGGCAGCCGCCATAATCAGTGCTTCCCGCATATCATCTTCAATTATAAGGTATGGAGTGGTAATGTACAATATCTTCTTAGCATAATAAATCATCTGCTTATACATATTCTCCACTGGATTCCTTGGATTATTTGCCGGACCATCAGAGAACACCTGGCAGAACAGATCATTGTCCGGAAATTGCCTGGTTGGTCGGTAAGGTGTGAAATCCATAGGTTCACATGTAGAGCACACCTCCCACATCTGTAAAAAGGTAACGGTTAGCCCCCATACTGCATCTCCTTCGATACGTACCGCATTATCCTTCCATACACCAAAGCGCTGTACTAGGTTTACATATTCATCTGCTAGATTAATGCCACCGGTAAAGCCAACATTGCCATCTATTACAATAATTTTTTGATGAGAACGGTAATTCATATAGAGCTTATCCGTATATCGGTGCACTGGATTGAATACTCTAATCTGGAAGCCTTCAGCTTCCAGGTTACGTCTGAAGCTGCTTGGGGTACGAAGCATTGCACCGAAATCATCATACAGGAATAAAACCTCAACCCCTTCCTTAAGCTTTCTAAGCAGCTTCTCATGAATTCGATTCCATAAAACACCCTCTCCGACGATAAAGAAGTTAATCAATATAAACTTCTGTGCCTTCTCTATCTCATCTATAATCGCATCAAAAGCATCCTCACCCATAGGGTAATAATCTACTTTATTATTCTTATATAAGGGGAAGGTATTGGATTCCAGATATCTCGCCATCCTGCTCTTGGTCGGATATCTCTCTGTAAATTGCTTAACAACCTCAGGACTATACTCCAAATACTGTGTACCCCGTTGAAGCTTAGTCAGAATTCCCTTCTCAATCTTCTTACCTCTTCGGTTACCCCATAGCATGAACATAATATGACCTGTAATTGGTAATGCAGCAATAATACATACCCAACTAATTTTATAAGAAGCATTACGATTATCATTCACCAAGCCCACAACAACGATAATACTAAGCGCCTGAAGTGCAGTATAAAAGTATATGGTATATTCTCTGAGTGCAAAGGATAGATAAATAATTAATGCAAACTGCACCAATACCAATAGACCGACTAAAACAGCGCGTAAAACTCCACTCAGGTAGCTTTTAATTGTTCCGGTAACCTCTTCCTTTAAATCCTTACTCATCCCACGCACCCCCCTCTTGATTAGCTTTTCCTTAAAGTCACTAAGTGCTACCTCACGCTTATTTACCTTCATAGTGGGGAAGGCCTTTATTAAGCGAACATGTGATTTCATCATCTTAATATTTTGATATTGCCCGAAGAACTCCATCATCTTCGCTTCTATCTCCGGTTTTCGTTCTTTTATTCTAGACTTACCCTGCTTCATAGTTTTTGTATTTAAGGTTCTTAACTCCATATGAGCCTTTACCTCAGAAAACAAGCCAAGCAGCCGCAGGTCGGATAATTTTTCTATCAATTCCCCACCGGTTTCATAGATCTTAGATGTCTCAATATATTCTGTCATATCCTGGCGGAGTTTCTGTAGCTTAGCTAGAATGCGATCGAATTTCACAGAGGTAATGACAGCCATTACAATATCTAGCGTAAATAGCGGTATTAATACATACCCTAACATCTCGCCTGCTTTTCTTGGTACCCCTCGGATGATATAATTTATGCCTGGTTGTAGGATATCAAGCATTAATATAGCGAGGACTCCCCAGAACAGCGAGACCATAAGGCAGACTCTTCCATTTAAATTAAAGCGATATTTACTATAATCCCACCATCTGGTATGAAATATTAGCTCCATTGTCAGAGAGGTGAAAAATTCTAACAACGTAGCCAAGATTACACTCCCTACAAAGACTAATATCAGATTATCCTTGCTATCCCAAAAAACCAGATAGAAAAGCAATGCTCCGCAGCCATAGATCGGAATGATGGGACCAGTAAGGAAGCCACGGTTAACAAAGGATTTCTTTTGAACGGATACTAGACAGCATTCATAGATCCATCCAATAACTCCATATAGTAGAAATATATAAAATATGTAGTAAAACTCGTGACCAAAAATAAGCATGTTCCACATAGTTACATATTCTCCCCTTTAATATAAAGCAATGATTTTTACTTACCAACGATACCCTTAATGTGAATATTCTAACACAACCGGCTCTAAATTTCAGTAGATTTTTTCATCTTTCTATGAGATAGTCAGTATAAAGCTATTTCACTCAATTTATTCGGTACAGTATAAAAATCCTAAAAAATCACTCGGACTTCTTCTCTAGACTCGCTCTTTGTGATAAAATAGGTTTAAAATGAGAGGAGGAGTATCATGATAACCAGACATATATCCTTAGCACAGATGCCAGAATATCATTTTGAAGAGAAATATGATATTAACAAACTTCTATTTTTTGATATTGAGACCACCGGCTTTGCAGCAGATTCCACCTATCTGTATCTAATCGGCTGCGCTTATTATAGAGAAGACTCCTTCCATCTAATTCAATGGTTTTCAGAGGATATCCGGGAGGAAGCACAACTAATTACTTCCTTCTTCGAATTCCTTAAGGGCTATGATGTACTCCTTCATTACAACGGCACCGGCTTTGATATCCCCTATCTTCAGCGCAAATGTGGATCATTGGGACTTACCTATACTTTAGATAAGCTCGTAAGCATCGATATTTATAAGAGAATTACTCCCTACAAGAAGATCTTCCGGTTAAATAACTTTAAACAAAAGACCATAGAAACCTTTTTAAATGTAAACCGTACGGATTCCTTCAGTGGAGGAGACTTGATTCAAGTCTACCAAAGCTACCTTGGGAAAAAGAACCTTGAAATTTTACGAAGTAAGCGAAGCCCAGGAGCAGTTTTTGAGTTTCCCTCCGAGGCAGAGATTCTATTAAAACAACTACTTCTACATAATGAGGATGATCTGCGTGGCCTTATCCTGATCAGTCCCATTCTATCCTATGTTGACTTTTTTGAGACACCGATACGTATCCTTAGTGCTGGTGTTGATGGCAATCACTTTACGATACATTTTGAATCATCCGCTTGTCTCCCAATACCCATCTCCTTTAGAAACGACCTTGCACAAATTACTGCAATCGGAGATCAGGCCACACTTATCCTTCAGATCTATGAAGGTGAGCTTAAACATTTTTACGACAATTACAAGGATTATTACTATCTTCCTGCCGAGGATAGCGTAGTTCATAAAAGCATCGCTCATTTTGTGGACAAGGATTACCGCAGTAAAGCAAAGCCTTCGAATTGTTACACCAAAAAGCAGGGAATCTTCGCTCCCCAATATGAGCCTCTGTTCACTCCCTGTTTTAAGCTAGAATATCAGAGTAAGCTCTCCTTCCTTGAGATACATACTGATTTTCTGTTGCAGGAGGAGAAGCTGGAGCAGTATGTAAAGCATATTATGAATTATGTTGTTACGAAAGCAACTTAGAATCTTTCATCTCGCATACAAAGCAGATAGAAAATTTACTTCATTAAGTTCATAAATACACAAAAAAGCTGTCCCCTATGAACTGAACCCCTAAAAGTTAGATTTTTTAAGTCTAACTTGTTGGGGTCACATCACTACAGGACAGCCTTTTTTGTGTATTACTGATTATTAATGATCCGGTATTCCGTCACCATCATGGTCGTGGAGCATTTGCTCTGCTGTATATTGAGGAATACTATCATCGGGTCCTTTAATGGATAGTATCACACTGGCAGAAATAAGAATCGCCAAGGACGCAATTATGGTGATTGTTAAGTTCTTTCTCTGTTGCCTTTCTTTTTTACTGTAGTATTTTTTCATATATCCTTTTATGATGCTTATAGAAAAAAATCATCATATTCCTTTCCTTATAATATCGTGGTTTTAGGTTCAGATACTGTGTACTTATGATTTATCACTGTAGTCTGATGCATATAGTATATTTACTCATTTTATTTGTTGCTATCTCTAGTTCTATGTTAGCAATGATTAATTGATAATGATTATCAATTATACCTTGTATATTTCATTATGTCAATCATTAAAATGATCGTGTTTTCCTAAAAGCATCATTATCTTCAAATAATTCTGCGTAAATCATCATGCATCATAGGGCGCAATTTCCTTTGAAATAAAAAAAGACCCTCCGAGAGAACCCGGGGGGTCTTGATTTTATTATGCTTCTTCTACAGGAATGATTTCCTTCTTGTTGTAAGAACCACAAGCCTTACATACTCTATGAGGAACCATGAGTTCTCCACACTTGCTGCACTTAACTAAGTTTGGAGCAGTCATCTTCCAATTAGCTCTACGGCTATCTCTTCTAGCTTTAGAATGTTTACCCTTAGGACAAATAGACATTGTCACACCTCCTTAAAATTGTTAAAGATATCTCGGATTACTGACATTCTGGGATC
>JAEZKA010000072.1 GCA_023436225.1 Bacillota bacterium | reverse complement strand
GAGTTTGCCATTCCTGCCGGAAAGGTATACCTTTCACCCATAGTTGATTGTTTTGACGGCATGCTTCCTGCATGGAAGATCAGCACAACACCAGATGCCTGTCTGGTTAACAGTATGCTAGACAATGCTATTTGTTCCCTGCGTGATAAGGAGCACCCATTGATCCATGCAGACCGAGGTTGCCATTATCGATGGCCAGGATGTATATCCCGAATGGATAATGCCGGCCTTCGGCGATCAATGTCAAGGAAAGGATGTTCTCCAGATAATTCAGCATGTGAAGGATTTTTCGGACGATTGAGAAATGAAATGTTCTATAACCGCAATTGGTCAGGGGTAACAATTAAGCAATTCATTGCGATCCTTAATGAGTACCTTTCCTGGTACAACGAAAAAAGAATTAAAACATCACTTGGAAACATGAGTCCGTTGGAGTACCGGCGAAGCCTTGGATTAGCTGCTTAAGCTGTCCAAGAAATCGTCCGCACCCCCTTATCTCCGAAAATGATTGTCGAATCAATTCACGTTCTGATTCATATTTATCAGGAGCATTCATTACATTAATCTGATAACAATAGCTGCTTTTAGCCATATGGAATACTGACAATAATTCCGCTAATATATACTTATCTCTTAGGGTATCAATCACTATGGCTTTCTTTTTTTTGTCAGTGTTTGGATTATGTTACCCTGGTCTTTTTTTATTATTTCTGCCACTTTCTCTTAAACAAACCAAGCAGCTCTTCTTTCCAATTGTATAATGATGTACGTTCAACTCCGTATTTAATAGCAATTACGGAAGCTATTTGTTCTTTAACGCATAACACAATGACCGCTTGTTTCTTTTTATTCTCCCATGAGTTTACCAACACTGTACCAGATCTGCAAGTGCGATTAGAATCAGGAACGCGTGCTGTGAGCCAATCTTTAGATAATGCCTACTAAGATATCCTAATGTTATATTTGTTTTAGATATGCAGCGACTATTTCCTATATAGTAATCTACAGCCTTCTTTTTCTGTTCTTCATCATATTTTGGCTTTCTGTTTTGTGTTCTATGAAGATCCTCATTATTGTTAATTTCATAAAGCCATTGACATAACATCCCTAAAAATGGGTAACCTAGCTTTGTTATTACCGCAGAATAGCTCTGGTAATTTAAGTAAAGTTCTACAGTTTCTTTCCTTTTCTCATATGAGTACATGACTATCCTCCTGATATTTATGCTACATAAGGTCCAGGATTATGTACGTACTCCCAATTGAACATCTGTATTTTGACATTTACATGCGGCAACATTTCTGAAAGAAGGTAGATTTAAAAGTGCACTCTAATTGTATCGATAAACTGGTAAATTTTAAAGATAAATTTATTAAAAAGTCAAACATTCTTATATTTTAAATACAATCCATTTGGAAACCAAACTTACTGAGCAAATCTGCTTGTGGCTCAATCACGAAAAAGATCCATGATTACCGTCTGCAGACTATTAAGGATGTTCCCGTCCAACTTAAGCCTACTAACTTAGTGTTGAAAAAAAGAAGTTATTCCTGTCCTTGTGGAAAGCATTTTTACACAGAATATGCCTGTCTGCCTAATATATCAACATATGACAAAACGTCTTGCTATGTATATTTTACATCAGCTTAGGGATACCATCAGTTATACTTACATTGCTTCACAAGCAAACATATCTGTTTCAACTGTAACAAGGGTTTTTGATCGTATTAATTACGTTAAACCATCAATTCCAAGAGTTCTCTCTAATGATGAATTTAAAAGTAATGCTAAGATAGATAAATTTCAGTGCATCTTAGTTGATGGTAAGAAAAAATGTATTTTAGATATACTTCCTGACCGGACACAATCCCATCTTAGTAATTACTTTCGCGATATCATGCAAATTTCGCTCGACCGGTGTGAGCTTTTCAATTGAAACGGTGTGAGTGTATTGATTCACCGGTGTAGTCATTATGGATAAGCGGTGTTCCCGGATTCTTCTTCAGTGATAATTAATATGTTGACAGCAGGAACCCGTATTCCACACCAAAACAGGCTTAAGGACAGGTTTCGTGTCACCCAAGACGAAGGGTGACACGAAGCCTGTCGGCACTCTGTGCCAGCCTAGCATGGATGCACCTATAGTAAACAAATGAAACACCGTTCAGCTGAGTCCGCTACACCGCTTATGTGAAACAAGGGTTCCGTTTATCCGAAATATGCAAAATCACTAAGGCACAACATAATCGAGTAGAATTCTTTATCTCTGATATATGAAAGCCATATCGTGACATAGCAAAGACCTTCTTCTCAAATGCAGCTCATATAGCTGACAAATATCATTTCATTGACAAGTAACATGGGCGATTGAGAATGTACGTAAAAGGCTTCAAAGAATTATGTCAGTATCCTGCGTAAATATTATAAGCATAGAAGTTTGAATCTTATGCTAGTACATTTCGCAACAGCTCAAAGGAAATACTAAATGCATTTAAGTATGGTTATACAAATGGACCTACAGAAGGCTATAACAATAAGATCAAAGTCCTTGAATGAGTCTCATATGGGATAGTTAATCTTAATCTCTTTCGAAACAGGATATTACATACGTGTCGCTAGAATAAAAGAACAAAAGAACATTAGGCAGGTTTATTAAGTGCACCAAAAAACTACTTATAGAATCTAAAACATTAAAATTGCTCATAATCCAGTAATTGAGGGGGATTCAAAGAATCCCACCCCAAGACTTTGTACAGTAAAAGAGTAGACGAAATAACTTCTGTTATTCGTTTTCTCTTTATTCTTGTTATAATAAGTAGACCAACTTAGGCTGGCGCCCCCAACAGTGGATTTTATACATCCGAGTGTCAAACAGTCAGCCGCCTACTTATTATATATATTCGATTATGCAGGTTGAAAACACAAGTTGTCTTTCGCGTAACGAGCAAATATGAATAGTAATAAGGATGACGAAAAAGGAGGATTTATTATTATTAGTATTGGAATTGATGCATCAAAAGAGAAAAGTACCGTATGTATTTTGAAGCCATATGGAGAAGTCGTTTAAAAACCTTTTATCGTTGAACACACAAAGGAAATTCTTAATGAACTTATACTTTATATTCAAAAACTTGAAGGAGAGAAACGAATCTTCATCGAGGTATCTGGTATCTATCATCTGCCAATTTATAGGTATCTTTTAGAAATGAATTTCACTGTTACAACTGTGAATCCACTTACTATGTACAAATATGCCAGCTTAAATATGCGCCCCGGCAAGACTAATCGATTAGACGCAATAACCATAGCTAATTATGGAATAGATAATTGGTTTAAACCAAATGTAGATTGTGATAATACTATCGTTAATTACAACCAACTAAGGGTTCTATCGAGATAGTAGAGTTAAGTGCCGTCTTACATTGCTTAATATAACAGAACGTACTATGCCAAATATCGATAGACTTCTTGAAAAGATTCACAAAATATAAATCGTGATAAATTTAATTCATTGGACTTGTGTCAATAGCGTAGACACAAAAAGTTTAACTTCCTATGCAGCAGCTTCATGTGCTGCATGAGGAGTCATATCCTTAATGGAACCATGAATCCTTTTACGGTTAGGTAATGTAAATAATTTTGTGTCTTGGTAATATATACACTTTTCTGGTGAGAATTAGATATGAATAATCTCATCCGAAAGGTGGTTTTTATATGGCTATAGCAAAGGAACAATTACGACAGATTATCAAAGAAAACAACATTCAAAATGTAAGCGATATCTACACATTACTCAAAGACAGCTTTAAAGACATGATGCAGGAGATGTTGGAGGCAGAAATGGATGTTTCCATGGGTTATCCTAAGAATGAAAAAGGGGAACTTATCATAGAGAACAAAAGAAATGGCTACTCCCCCAAAACGGTTAAGAGTCAGTACGGTGAATTTGAGGTTGATATCCCAAGAGACAGAAATGGTGATTTTGAACCCAAGATAATACCTAAATATCAAAGAGACATCTCAGGCATCGAAGAAAAGGTCATCTCACTTTATGCCAGGGGAATGTCTACCAGTGATATACATGATCAACTACAAGACATTTACGGAATTGAACTGTCAGCTGAAATGGTAAGTAAAATCACTGACCTCATAATTCCTGATATTAAAGAATGGCAGTCCATACCGCTTAATCCTATGTATCCATTCGTGTTTATTGATGCAATACACTATAAGATTAAGGAGGATGGACGGATTGTTAATCGGGCAGCTTATGTTGTTCTGGACGTTACTTTGGATGGAGAAAAGGATATCTTAAGTATTACCATTGGTGCAAACGAATCCTCGAAATTCTGGCTTGGAATGCTCAATGACCTAAAGAACAGAGGAGTTGCAGATGTGCTATTCTTCTGCGTAGATGGGCTTTCAGGCTTTAAAGTAGCTATAAATTCGGTATATCCGTAATCACAGGTACAAAGATGTATCATACACATGCTGCGTAATTCATTCAAATATGTATCCTATAAAGATATCAAGAAATTTGCCTCCGATTTCAAAGTAGTATATAAGGCTTCAAATGAAGAACTGGCATTGTCAGAATTAGAGATGTTAAAGGAGAAATGGGGAAAGAAATACCCTTATGCTGTCAGTAACTGGGAAAGTAACAAGGATGTAGTCAGCCCCTTCTTCCGCTTTAGTGATGATATCCGAAAATCATGTACACGACAAACATCATAGAGGGGCTAAATCGGCAATTTCGTAAAGTCACTAAGACGAAAAGCTCCTTCACAAATGATACATCCCTTGAAAAATGCTGTACCTAGCATCCATGAACGTCCTAAGAAAATGGACACAGCGATACAGGAACTGGGTTATGGTCTTAAGCCAACTCAGCGTCCTGTTTGAATCCAGGCTGGCTCAATACCTGTAAAACGGAATAAGCAGCCGGCGTAAGCTTCGAAAAACCGAACCTATACGCCAGTAGCTTTTATTCCATCGGCATTATAATTATAGCCGATAAATCCATATTTATTCCGGAGGCCTGGTGTGGGCGCGCCCACGTTTACTTTCTGTGTTCAAAAATAATAACTATATGAATACTTTTCCTTATAATGGTTAAACTATTAATAAACACATAATTCGACAAGTAAAATACATATCTCATTCTTGCCAAAAGCAATGGTATCGCCTAAGATACTTCATCTTTGGACACAGAAATTTTTACGCCCTCAAGGAAGGAGAAGCACTCGTTCTTTATTAATGATGCTTTTTTATTTAATTAATTAATTAATTAAATTTAACTCTTGACTTTCCTTAGCAGGTTTGACAAAGAGCCACTTTCCTTAGCAGGTTTGACCCAGGGCCCAAAAAGGAGCTTTTGCTCCACAGTCTATTGGACTGTTTCACAAAAGCTCCTTTTCTGTTAACCTACATTAACAGGTTGTTTTTAATTATTTAGCACTAATAACCAATCCACCAAAGTTAATTTCATGCTCGATATGGTCAATACCAGATACTTGCTCATAGAATTTGATCTTTCTTAATGTAACATTACCGTTAATGATTTCATAGTCAGCACCAATATATTCTGCCTCTGCTCGAACAGTTCTATCTCCAACAGTAACAGTTATACATTCATTGATTAATTGGTGAACATTAGCTGCACTAACGCTTGTCATGTCATCAGATACAAATTTCTTTACAGTATAAGTAGCCTTAGGCTGTGAATTTGTAACTTCAAAGCTAACCGGACTTATTGTTGTGGTAGTACTTGAAGTTTTAGGAGTAGCTGTGATTAACCAAGAACCTGCCTTTTCGGTCGCAGCGATTCTTCTTGCTCCACCACTAATTGACTTAAAACCAGCTAATTTGATTGTACTAGAGGATTCAAGAAGAACTGTTCCATCGATAGCTGAACCAGTAACAGTCGCTCCATCCGGGTTCTTAACTTCAATATTATAATTATCTAATACAGCGTTCTTAAGACCGTTTTCGAGCTTCGAAACCTTAATACCAGCTGAGTTATAGCCATATACTGATAACGTTGCAGATACATCAGCAAACGAAGTACCAGACTTCACTTCATAAGTAAGCTTATTAGTCTCAATCTTGTAGTATGCCACTGTAGTATTATCGCCAGGATCCTGTACAGTTACACTGAAGTTAAGTGAAATAGAATTATTACCATCTGCTTTATCTGTAATCTTAACTGTATAACCATATGTTCCAGCTGTTGCACCAGCTGCATTAACGCTTAAGCCAGTAGCTGTACTCTGAACGTTGGGATAAGTAACACCAGTAGTTGCTCTAGTAAAGTTTTCAGAAACTGATACAGATGCGTAATAATTACCATCTCTTTTATAGTCATCAGTTAACTGATTCTTAGCTTCAAAAGTGACATTTGTAATATCCGCGAATTCATTACTTAAAATCAGGCTGTTGGTACTCAAGGAAGCCATTGCAAGCTTCTCCGCTCCAGCTACAGTAATTTCGCATGCACCTACCTGAACATCATTGTAGGAAACAACTACTGAAGCAGTGCCATCAGCAACGCCATAAACATTACCTGAGTTATCAACTAATAAAACATTTCTATTAGTGGTTGTATATTTCCAAGTACCTGTTCCTGCTGTCATGTTAGCGGGATATCCATCGTAATTAGCAGTATACATATCATTGCCATTTGCATCCTTACCCTTTAATACAACACGAAGTGGTGTACTTACATTCTTAAACACCTGAGTCTTAGGAGTATTAAAATTAGTAGGTGTACCTGATGTAACAGACCAACCATGAATAGTACCTACCTGATCCTTTACGATGTCAACACAAGTAATATCGCCTGTTGCTATAACATTACCAACCTCTTTACCATCTACCCAGTTATAGGTGTGGAAAGTAGCTTTAAGTGAAACCACTTCACCAAGTTTATACATGTATACGCTTCTACCTACTAAAGTTGATAAGTTATTAGCTGCAGCCTTTTCAAGTGTAACTCTTGCTACTAAATCATCATTAGCGATATTAACGCCATCCTTGTTATAAAGAGCGATATCAAGCTTCTGCTCCTTAGAAATCTGAGCTGTCTTTGTTAAGATAGCCATATCCACAACTTCCTCTACCTTAGCAGTTGCAGAAACAAATTGAACAGCTTTCATCTCAGGATATTCAACAACATATGTTGTTCCCTGGGTAAAGTTAGCATACATTTCAACAGTAGCTGTTTTGCTATCCTCACTCAGAGTAACTCCCTTAACTAACTCTTTAACCTTAGTTCCACCGATAGTGTAAGATACTGTTAAGTTCTTCTCAACATCAGCCTTAGTCATAGCGGAGTCAAATGTTAAATCAAACTTCTTAAGAGTTGTCTGATTAACATCAGTCATAGAAGGAGCAACAGTTACTTTGTATGTAGCTTCAGCAGTTACATAATCAGCATACTTAGTTGCATCTGTTAACCAGCTAGTGTACTTAGCTTTGGACTGGAACGCACGAGCAGTAATTGTATACTCGCCAGCCTTAGTAGCTGTGAATACACCCTTGTCGTCAATTGTTGCGCCTTCGCCTACGGACCATCTGGTGATAGCCTGTGAACCAGTTGTCTTGCCAGCATCTGTTACATAGCTTCTGTTGAAGTCATGAGCAACACCAACAGCAACCTTACCCTCTGCGGGTAAATTAGTGATTGTTAACTCTTTGATGTTATCTCTTACAACAACCTTAGCTGATAACTCATCAAATTCCTCGCCGTCCTTATCGGAGATAACTACGGAAATGGTAGCTGTACCAGCGCCTTTAGCAAGTGTAACACCGTTCTTCTTGTTAACGGTAGCTACCTTTGCGTTGGATGTAGACCATGCGTACTTCCATCCAGTTTTCTTGTTTGAAATGTTGAAGTCAAATTCGTTCTTGCCATCTTGGTCAAGATATAAATACTTGGTAGATGCATTGAGCTTCGGTGCCTTAGCAGCGAAAGCGCCTGCAGCAGGAGCGAGAGCTGTTACGATCATCGCTAATGCCAGAACGAAGGATAACTTCTTAAAGAAATTCTTCTTCATATTCTTACTTCCTCCTTAAAATATATGGTTTGGTGTTATATTTTGCGCGCCATTACTAATTTCACAAAGTTTGTAAACCCCGTAAAACATAGAAAAGGTGACGCTTAATATAATCTTCCAACAACAAGATGATTATAACAATAAAGGAAAAAAAGGTCAAGTCTTTTATCCGTGTAATTTGGATATTTTACCAAATGACCATCCCCCTAAAACCGCTCTAATCTCACGCGTTAGGTAGATTATATCTTAGTCAAAAAGCCTCCAGGGAACCCCCTCTTCATAGCATTCACCGCGAAATCCTCTTCATTGCAACAGATGTAGAATAGGATGTGACCTCATCTGATGCCTCGGCTGATCTAGCGGTTCCTGTATTGTTGCTCTGACTATGGTTATAATATGAACTTCTGATGTGTCAAATTTATGTCAGGCATTTGTCATAATTAGATTATTTTCAAAATTTCCTCGACAACTGTCTGCATTTTTTCCGTATCACACACTTTCGTATGCAATACAGGGGCTGTACGTATCTCCTCCACCGCGTTCGGAATATCTATTTTAGATAGCTTGTTCAACACAAGTGCCTGCTCATAATCATCCTCCGGTATCTGCGAGATATGAAGAGCTTCCAGTACACTCTTACCGAATTTATATGGACTGGCAGTAGATACGATAACCGATTTTGTTGTATCCTGGGCCTTGGATCGATAATTATGATATACACTGGCTGCTACTGCAGTATGAGTATCCATTACATACCCATCCTTTGTATACACCTGATCGATCGCTTCTTTTGTCTCTTCCTCAGAGGCCCAGCCTCCAAGGAAGCCCTTAAGATTATCTTTCATGGCATCCGTTATCTGATAAACTCCCTGGGAGTTCAGTCCCTTCATCAGCTCTGCTGTTTTATTAGAATCATTATCAGCAATATGATAAATCAAACGTTCCAGATTACTGGAGATCAGTATGTCCATGGATGGGGATTTGGTTAATATGAATTCTCTGTTCCTATCATATCTACCTGTCTCAAAGAAATCAAAGAGCACCTTATTCTCATTGGAAGCACAGATCAGCTTCTCAATCGGAACACCCATACGCTTTGCATAATATGCAGCAAGGATATTACCAAAGTTACCGGTGGGAACAACAAAATTAATCTTCTCACCATCACTAATATGACCCTGCCTTATTAAGGAGGTATAGGAATAAACATAGTATACTATCTGTGGTACCAAACGACCGATATTGATGGAATTGGCTGAGGAGAACAGGTAACCAGCCTTCTTAAGACGCGCTGCCAGGTCTTTGTCATTAAACATCTTCTTAACACCGGTCTGTGCATCATCAAAGTTACCACGGATACCTACAACATGAGTATTTGCTCCCTGTTGGGTAACCATCTGCTTTTCCTGAACACTGCTGACACCGTCCTTGGGGTAAAATACGATGATACTTGTTCCCTTGACATCCGCGAAGCCGGCTAGGGCTGCCTTACCCGTATCACCTGAGGTTGCCGTAAGTATTACGATCTCCTCTTTAACATTATTTTTCTTTGCCGATTTCGTTAATAAGTGAGGCAAAATCGATAATGCCATATCCTTAAATGCTATGGTTGCTCCATGAAAAAGCTCCAGATAAAATGTCTGGCCTACCCTTTTAAGCGGAGCAATCTCCGGAGTGTCGAACTTCGAATCATATGCCTTAGCAATGCAATCCTTCAGTTCCTCCTCCGTATAATCTGTTAAAAATAATTTCATTACCTCGTAAGCCGTCTCTTGATAGCTAAGCTTAGATAGCTCTTTCATTGACTTACTAAGAGCTGGTATTGTTTCCGGAACGTATAAACCTCCGTCCGGGGATAAGCCCTGCAGAACAGCCTGTGAAGCTGTTACTCTGTTACTTGAATCTCTTGTGCTCCTATACATTAGGTTCATAATTATTTCAATCCCCTTTACTTATATTTATTTGACGTCTACTCATCATTCCTGAGCTTCACTTAATAATAAGCTTCATCGATATCATCACCAATAATAAGTCCTGATAAAGCATTATGAGCACAGGCCGTCGGAAATAGGAAAGCCTCCGTAAACACGAATGAATCGCCTTCACACTTTCACACGTCACAAGTTTCAAGTATTATAACATGACAATCCTTTGGATACAATACGCATCCCTTTATTTTTCTTTATAAAATTCGTGTCCACCGTGCTTAAACAGCCAATCCAGATTATCATCAAACCATCTCGCACTGCTGGACTTGGTTCGCTTTCTCGCAACAAAATATAATGCACCTTTCGAATAATCTTCTCCTTCCAGTGCTCTGATTACTGCTTCCTTTGTATTATCAGATATGTCTACCGACCAATAGCTTTTATCATCTACTGGTGAAAACTGATATTCTCCGTCCTTATTCTGGAATATGACATCCTCCACATTATCCGGGAAACTATCATCGGCGATTCGGTTAAGAATTACATTTACAATTAATATCTTACCCACCATATCTTCACCGCCAGCCTCCGCCTGTACTATACGCTCCAGCATACGAATCTCTTTTTTGGAAACATCGATTACATAAGGAGAGCTAGCTTCCTCTGTCGACATGCTTTGAATCTCATCCTCTGATGGAGAAGTTTCCTTAGCCTCCAGCAGGGGAGTGGAATTGCCTGAGGCAGATACTACTGTGCTAATGGAAGCGAAATCCGGTATCTGGTCCAGCAACTCACTATATTCTTCTTGATTCATGGCGTTGCCAAGCAGCCACATTGTATTAGCTTCTTTCCCTACATCGGATGACAGCTCTGTGGGAGCTGTATTCAGAGCCCGGGTACTTCCAAGGCCTGTCTGCATAACCTCTGCTACACCAAATGGATTTTGTATCTTTGATTGGATTAACAAAATTGGAACGTCTTCTACTTGCAGATCAGACAATTCTTCATTAATCTTCTCTTGTGTCTCTTCAGCTTTCGTGCTTATCCCTGCCGCTTTGGAATTGATATTATAAAACACATCAGATCCCATAATCAGCATCATTACAGATAATGCATATGCCGTAATCACCATTATGATACCATGCTGGCTTTCATGCAATTTTCTCTTTTGAAGAAACAAATTTATTATTGACATAAATTTTTCCTCTTTTCTTGATATTTCAATGGCTAATTTTTCCAATTTATGGAATGTTTGGTAATGATATTCAGCATTATAGGCAAAGGTTGTTTTAGTGTCAATAAGTCAATCACAATTTCGTGACAAACCACCATAAGTGAATTCCTTATTTTTCCACTCGAGGAAATTAGGAACAATAATTCATTGTGGTTCGATATGTATTTTGTCTATATTGCACATACTATTTTTAACATTTTATTAACGATATATTAAATATTTTACGTGCTTTTCTTCTTCTTTATACATATTCTACTGCTTTAGTACGTTTTCAGGTCATAAAATGTGTCATTCTACACAAATGGACCGTAATAGTTTGTTAATAATTATCACTATCCCTCTGTGCCTGTTGATATACCCATCTTAATCTGATATATTGTTAAAGAGGTGATGAATTAATGTTGCCAGGCGTATATCAGTCCTCCATGAAAAATGGAAAAATCTATTATCGAGCCTCTGTAACTTATCGAGCTAAGCATATAAGCTTAGGGAGCTATTTCCTTGAAGATGATGCAAGTAAAGCATATCATCTTGCGGTGAAGATATTAACTGACAACTCACCCCCTAACATTGAGGGGTATCCCGAAGGTTGCCCGCTTTCCTTCCATAAATGGGTGGTTCTGATTAACTATCGAGATAATCTTATCTATTTCAAGAATCCGATCTACCTTAAGAAGAGATACTTCTTATATTATTTAGATATCAATACCTGCCTTCGTTTTGACGCAGAAGATCTCTTTTATTATGCCCACCACAAAATCATGAAACGAGGCGGCCATCTTTTCGTATCTGATTATGGCATGCAGATAAATATATTATCCAGATACGGAATCAAAAACTATGCAGTTGCCGGTAGGGATTATCTGTTTGTTAACGGTGACAACCATGACTACAGCTATCAAAATATTGAAGTTGTTAATCCGTACCACGGAGTAACAAAAGTTATGAAGAAAGGCATTCCATATTATATCGCTAAGATCCACATTAACGGTGATTATCTGATTGGTAGATACCGTAGCGAAGCTGAGGCTGCCATAGCATATAATAAAGCGGTGTTAATATTAAGAAATAAAGGGTTAAAAAGAAATTATCCACAGAATTATATAGAAGGAATGAATGAGATTACTTATGCTTCCATTTTTCAGAAGCTAAGAATATCCAGGAAATTATTGATGTATGCTGATTCCATCAATCATTTATCATAATCAAAGCGAAGTGATTTACATCAAAAATATTAACAATATTTTAATTTTTGTTAATATACTACCTTTCTTGTAAATATGTGTTATAATGAAAGCATATTTTTCTTCTTCCGTTTTCATAGCATTACAAACAATAGAAAGTACGCTTCGCGGACTTTCTATTGTCACGAATGAAAGCCATTGATCAATCCAACAAGCGCTCTTAGTACATTCGGAATGTACTAACTTGTATCGGAATAATCAATGGCTTAATTTGTTAGGGTTCATTTTTCAATTCTACCGTAAATACTGTTCCATTCTCATCACTTTTCGCAGAAATTTTACCCTTGTGCATCTCGATGATACTCTGTGCAATCGCCAGCCCAAGTCCGCTGCCACCTGTTTCGGATGATCGCGAGGTTTCAACTCGGTAGAAGCGTTGGAAGATTCTCTTCAAATCCTCCTTTGGTATCACATCTCCGAAATTCGTTACCGTAATAACAATTCCCTGTTTTTCCTTCACAAGCTCAATGATAATATTCTTGCCTTCTCTGCCGTATTTGATTGCATTACTGATCAAAT
The DNA here is from genome assembly GCA_023436225.1 of Bacillota bacterium. Classification (GTDB taxonomy): domain Bacteria; phylum Bacillota; class Clostridia; order Lachnospirales; family Lachnospiraceae; genus Mobilitalea. Next base: position 52,165 of record JAEZKA010000072.1, on the reverse strand, counting down.
TGGCAAAAGCCCTGGCCAGAAGGTTCCCATCCGCTTTGATTATGGCAGAATTGTACTTTGAACAGAATTCATATTCGAGGTTATATTCAGAGAAGCTAGGATAGAATTCATCTACCAACTGATTAATCAGCTTAACCATATCAACCTCGGTATAATCTGCTTTAACCTCACCAAAGTTGAATTTTGTATAGGTAAAGAGATCTTCAATCAGCTTCTCCAGACGCTTCGATTTGTTATAAGCAATATCAATATATTTTCTCTGGGTTTCCTGGGGTAATTCCTTTGAAGACACCAGGTCCAGATATCCTATAATAGAGGTTAAGGGTGTCCGAAGATCATGGGCTACGCTAGTGATTAATTCATTCTTAGCATACTCACTACGACGTTCATTCTCCATTATCTCCTTAATATCATCTGCCATCTGATTTAGCTTAACAGCCAATAATGCAAACTCATCCTCGTTGTTAATCTCAATACGATTATTAAAGTTTCCTTGGGATATCTGGTTAATACCATCGATCATTTCCTTTATATAGCAAATGAACTTCTTAGTCAGCAGCAGAAAATAGGTAATAAACAGAATAATTCCTACTACTATCGTCAACATGGTAATAATCGTAGCCGATGCTCCTGAAAGCTCCTGAAAGCTCTTGCCCAATATGATATAAATCCCGATATGCAGTAACGCAATGGTCAGTAGCATATACAAGAGACTCAAGATACTATACAATACAATCTCGAATCGAAAGCTTTTGAAAATGCTATTCTTCAATCTTATAACCAACTCCCCATACCGTTTTTATTATCTGTGCATCTCTTGAATCCATTTCTATTTTCTCTCTAATTCTACGGATATGGACCATCACTGTATTGTTTGCTTCGTACATCTTCTCGTTCCAAACTCGTTCAAAGATATCATCCGTAGAAAAAACCCTTCCCACATTACTTGCCAGTAGGTATAAGATATCAAACTCGATTGGGGTCAGCTTCACATCCTTGCCATAGGCATTCACCTTATGATTTTCCTTATTTATAATCAGATGATCCAGCACAATTTCCTTATCCTGCTTCTCATCATGAGAACTCGGATTAAACTTGGTATATCTTCGAAGCTGGGACTTAACTCTCGCCGTCAGCTCCAACGGATTGAAGGGCTTTATCACATAGTCGTCGGCGCCTGTTCCCAGTCCGATAATCTTATCCAAATCGGCTGAACGGGCACTCAGCATAATAATCGGTACTGTGCTTGTCTCACGGATCTTTTTACACATTGTAAGCCCGTCCATTCCAGGCATCATGATATCCAGAATAACAAGCTTGACATCTTCCGTCTCTAAAAGCTTAAGCCCCTCTCTTGCGCTGTTGGCCTTAAGCACCAGATACCCTTCACTCACTAAATGTATCTCTACCAAATCTGCTATATCCTTATCATCATCCACCACTAAAATACCGACTTGTTCCATAATGATCATACCTTTCTTAAAACCCATAAAATAAATGTCAAGTACACTATCACACTGTGAATGCGTACAATTGTGCTTGCTAAATTCTGTATTCACACTATCCTATCATACCTGCCCTTTGTATTAGTTTGATACGAGGCTTTTGCAGGCACAAACTACAAAATGTGAATTATGCTTTTTAATAATTTACACCAGCCCAAACGTCCTGCTTCTTTGATGTAGCTCTTCCCAGGGTTTTTTCTTTATTTACAACTACAAAACTCTTTATTATATAATCCTTACTCATTTAAATATTCCAAATACAGTTCGGGATTCATCTTTCTTATATTATCATAATCATAACATATCCATAATCAAAAATCTTTAAAATTTTCTTAATAATACGTACAACCTCCTTAACCATCCTTCTTGCAAAATCCATATCTACCTTTCACCCATTCATTCAATATTCTTATACAATTTCCCATATCAGACTTATGCATCACCATCTTCATTATATATGTACACATATATATTACTCACATAAATTTTACTTACATAAATTTTATTCATACTAATTGGCTCATATTAATATCCAATCCATACAGCCACCGTCGATTATATGTATCTCTATCAATAAAGCGTTATCTCAATAATATCACATATTGTTGTAAAGTCATTCACACAGTCAGGAAGCATGCCGGGGTACCGCATAACCAGCGGCCGGGGCATGCTCTTATATTATTTTAGATCAGGAAGGTTCCTTACTGCCACTTCCGCTTTATAATATGCGACAAGCCCGTAAATCGGATTTGTCTGAGCACAGGAACCATTTAAAAGAGAAGCACTTGCTAATCCTTCTTCGGTTCCTGTGTGAGTTGTCCGATTTACGGGCTGCTATAAGCATAATATAAAGCGGTTAGTGGTTACAATAAATTATTCATTCCATATGTTTCTGATTTACTTTTTACTTAGTCCGTGTTAGAATACAACCTGTGAGTAGCATAGATGATCGCGCCTAACAAAGGTGAGGAAAGTCCGGGCTTCATAGGGCAGAGTGCCGGATAACGTCCGGTGGAGGTGACTCCAAGGCTAGTGCAACAGAAATATACCGCCAGAGAAAATGATTGCTTGCAAACATTTCTCTCTGGTAAGGATGGAAAGGTGGCTTAAGAGACCACCGCCTTACTGGTAACAGTAGGGGCTATGTAAACCCCACTCGAAGCAAGACCGAACATAAAGCGATACGGCTGCCCGCCGTGCTTTAGGGTAGGTCGCGTAGTACTCGCGAAAGCGGTACTGGAGCCACATGGTAACATGTGGTCAAGATAGATGATCATCCAAGACATAACCCGGCTTATCGTGCTGCTCATACCTTAAAACAACTTCCACCTACAAATTCTTTTAGTATCGAATTCTTCGGTACCGTCTCACTGGGTGCACCAATGAAATAATCCAAAAACTTCAGTAATCTCTTCGCTTCAACATATTCCGGACAATTACGATCAATACCAAACAAAATCGGTTCAGCATATTGCTTTAATACTGCCAGCTCATAGATCAAAGCGGAATTGAACATTACATCTGCATCCTCCTGGAAAGGGAAAATATTCTCATCCTCACCACGTCTGACGGAAGGCCACATAGAAATTGTCTTCTGAGCGGAAGCCCCTCTTGTTCTTGCATCTCTGACCATTCTTCGGAGCAGTCGCCCGTCAGTGGTAGGAATACGATTATGTTCATCAATATTCAATTGGGTCAATGCACTGATATATATCTTAAACTTACTTTCTCTCGGTAGCGAATGGGATAACGCATCATTCAGACCATGAATTCCCTCAATCACCAGAATATCGTCCGCACCCAAGGTCAGAATATCCCCTTTATACTCCCGTTTTCCACTAACAAAATTAAAAATCGGCAATTCTACTGTCTTACCCTCCAACAGCTCATTCATGTCCTTGTTGAATTGTTCAACATCAATTGCTTCCAACGCCTCGAAATTATAATTGCCATCCGCATCCTTCGGAGTTTTTTCCCGTTCTACGAAATAATTATCCACAGCAATCGGATGCGGTTTTAAGCCGTGGGCCTTTAGCTGTATGCTTAACCGATGTGAAAATGTCGTCTTACCCGATGAAGAGGGTCCGGCTATCATGATGAATTTCTTTCCTCCCGCCTTTTTAATGCTTTCAGCGATATCGCTGATTTTCTTCTCTTGTAGCGCCTCCTGAACTAATATCAATTCATTTAATTTCCCCTTAGATATCACATCATTGAGTGCGCCTACATTAGGAATATCCATCATTTGCGCCCATTGATTAGCTTCCTTCAAGGTCGCATACAGCTTCGGTTGATTAACAAAAGGCTCTAATACGGAGGGATTTTTCTTGTTGGGTAGTAATAGCAGCAAGCCTCCATCATAAAGCATGAGATCAAAGCATTTCAGCATCCCTGAACTTGGAGGCATATAACCATAATAATAATCCTCAAAGCCGTCAAGGCTGTATATATTGGCCTTAGATACTCTACGATAGCGGAATAATTTCTCCTTATCATACATGCGATAACGACGGAACAACTCAATTGCATCATCTGTTCCGATACTTCGTTTCATAAATGGTATATTTCTCTGGACAATATCTGTCATCCGCTTCTTAATCGCCAGAATACGCTTCTCTGTCATCGGTAATTTCCCCTGATAATCGCAATACAATCCGTTACTGATTGCATATTCCACAGATACCTTCTTCACATTTTCATTACCAAACTCCGAATAAATCGCCTTAAGCATGACCAGTACCATTCCTCGCTGATAGGTCTTACTCCCGGCATCCTCGCTTACCGTTACAAAACGGATCGAACAATTGTCATTTATCCGCTTAAACAGCTCTCGTAATTTATTATTCACAAAAGCTAATATAATCTGACTGTTGTACTCCTTTTGAAAATCTCTGCTAATATCTAAAAGTGACGTACCGCTGGGATATTCATAATTCATCCCGTTAATTTCAACCCTAACATTCAATTGTTTTGCTTCCATATATATCACCCCTTATTTTATTTATAGTATTCCAACCCACAACGAATCAAAGCGATCTTCTCTTCTATCTCTTTTTCCCTGGCCTTCGCATTCTCTGTCTGCTCTGCTCTCAGGGTTTGAAGAATATTTTCACATAGTTCATGATCCCATAAGAGGAATTCCCGAAGGATCGGATGCTGCTCCTCTAATAAAAGTCTACCATAATAAAAATGCTCCTTCTTCGTAAGCTCATACTGGACTGGTTCTGATACCATTCCTTTCGAAATTGCTTTCATCATCATATAGAATTTACCATCGTCCTTGACCATGTTCTCTCTGACAATCACAAAATTCAGCTCCTGTAGCTTGATCCTGACCTTATTGATTTCAGACTGAGGCTGTAGAATCAGCTCCTTTATCTGCTGTACAAGCTCCTGCTTCTCTTCAAGAATCTGTATTGTTAAGGCGCCTCCCATTCCGGCAATCAAAATGGTATCTACTTCTTCCTCCAGTAATTTCTCCAAGCCATTGGACCGACGGATCTCAATTTGATTAGAAAAACCAAATTTCTCAATATTATCTTTCGCTCGGTCTATCGGTCCCTGATTCACATCCATAGCAATGACCTTTTCTGCTATCTCCTTCTCTATCAGATAGATTGATGTATAAGCATGATCACACCCCACATCAGCTACCCTACTACCAGGAGTAACCAAACTGGCCACCGCATGTAAGCGTTTTGAAAGCTGCATATATATCTCCGTTTCATTTTCATTTAATTACTATCACTGGCTCTTCTAGTTCCATTTCACGATCTCAAGGTGCTCAGAAGCCTATGATATTTAATATATATTATCATTATTTCCGACTGATTTCCACATAAGTTTTGCTCTTAAAAGATTATATTAACCCAGTTCAAAACCAATTTTGCGACACCCCAACTTCACTTCATGCATTTACTTACGCAAAAAAGAAGGGCTGTCCTATACCTTCCCAAAAATCAGTTCTTCACGATCCGATCTGCAGGAGCATATAAGACTGCCCTTCATCAATGAATTCTATTTTCGAAAATATACGGTCCGTAAAGCTTAAAGACCTTTCTATTCTAAATAGTCCTTTAATTTTCTACTTCTACTAGGATGCCTTAGCTTTCGAAGTGCCTTTGCTTCTATCTGTCGAATACGCTCCCTCGTTACATTAAATTCCTTGCCCACCTCTTCCAAAGTACGTGCACGCCCGTCATCTAAACCAAATCGAAGTCTGAGAACCTTTTGCTCCCTCTCGGTTAGGGTTCCTAGTACCTCAACCAACTGTTCCTTTAACAGGGTAAATGCTGCTGCATCAGCCGGTACCGGTACGTTATCATCCTGAATGAAATCACCTAAATGACTGTCCTCTTCTTCACCGATTGGAGTCTCAAGAGATACTGGTTCCTGAGAAATCTTTTGTATCTCACGAACTCTGTCGACTGGCAGATTCATTACCTCACTGATTTCCTCCGGAGAAGGTTCTCGTCCTAACTCCTGTAGAAGCTGACGCTGAACACGGGTTAATTTATTGATGGTCTCTACCATATGAACCGGAATTCGAATTGTTCTAGCCTGGTCTGCAATTGCCCTTGTGATAGCTTGTCTGATCCACCAGGTAGCATAAGTACTAAACTTGAAACCCTTGCGATAATCAAACTTCTCTACAGCCTTAATAAGGCCAAGATTTCCCTCCTGGATTAAATCCAAGAACAACATTCCTCTACCTACATATCGTTTTGCAATACTCACAACCAGACGTAGGTTTGCTTCCGCAAGACGTTTCCTTGCATAGCCATCGTCTCTATCCTCCATCATTCTTGCAAGCTCAATCTCTTCATCAGCACTCAACAAAGGTACCTTACCAATTTCCTTCAGGTACATACGGACAGGATCTTCTATGCTGATTCCCTCTGGAATCGACAGATCCAGGGGCTCGAGTTCTTCATCACCCTCTAGAATAATGTCTTCTTCATCCTCTTCGGAAATTCTTAGAACATCAACGTTATGCTTGTCCAAAAAATCGTAGATCTTCTCAATCCTCCCGGGGTCAAGCTCCATATCTGCGAAGAAATCATTTACTTCCTGAAACTCGAGGACATTCTTCTTCTTTTCGGCAAAAACTAATAATTCCTTAAGCCTTTCCGTAAACTTAATTATACTTTCGTCCATAGATAATCCTTCCTTCTTTGACTCTTATTATATTTTAACCATCATTTGATAAAATATGCAATTCTTGTATTTGCCCAGCGTTTCGATATTATCTGACTCCATATAAGGATCATAAATCCGCAGACTTTCTATAGTCATGAATTTGTAAAGGTGATACTACGCTTCTTTAGTTCTGTCTTCTCAGCAATTATTTTCATCAATAAAACCGTATCATTTATTTCGATCGCTTTTTGGCTCTGCATATCTAGGCTGTTCTCCTTTAGTCTCATTACCGTATCGGTTAATGCCTTATGCCATCCGGCCTCATCCATGTCACCATGAATCCCTGCAGAAAACAGCGCCGCCACCTCTGATTGCTCCCCCTTACTTTCGAAGCAGTTAATAATTTTTGCCGGATTTACCGCTTGTTCCCTCTCATACTGTTCAAACACAAGTCTGGCAACCTCTTTGTAGATACCCTCAGTAAAATCCTCCGGTCCCAAAATCCCCTTAATCTTATCAAACAAGGTTATATCTTCAATAAGCCAGGTCAACATAAGCCTCTGGGACTTAGATATTCCATCCTCTGGTTTTTTTCTACTTCTGGTTGTTTCACCTCTGGACTCCTTCGTTTCATTTATTCCAACTACAATCTGGGAGCCAATCTTATTCACCAGCCTACGAAGCTGCTCCACATCAATCTGATATGATTTGGCAACCGCATCGATATAAAAATTTCGTTCTAGCTCTTCACTAAAACCAGTAAGTCTTCTTGCAGTTTCATGGAAGAACTTCGTCTTCTGCTCCGGATCAGACAGGTCATATTCCCTCTGAAGGACATCTATCTCGAAGAAAAAGCTGCTCCTTGCCTCCGTAATTCTTTTCTGGAACTCCTCCGCTCCAAGAGCCTTAATAAATTCATCCGGATCCTTATAGGGCTTCATATTAATTACCTTAATTGACAAGCCAGCATCCTTTAAAATCGGTATTGCACGAAGTGCAGCCTGGGTTCCCGCCTGATCGTTATCGAAGGTTAATAATACTTCATTGGTATACCGCTTTAACAGGTTCGCATGGAAACCAGTGAAAGCCGTTCCAAGAGCTGCCACTGCATTGGTAAAGCCAGCCTGGTGCAGTGCAATAACATCCATGTAACCCTCACAAATCAAAAAATAAGTCTTTCTGGAGGCCTTTGCAAAATTCAAACCATAAAGATTACGGCTTTTTTCAAAAATTCTTGTCTCCGGAGTATTTAGGTACTTGGGCACCTCCGGACCTGCATTGCCCATAACACGTCCACCAAAGCCAATGACGCGATGATTGGCATCCATGATCGGGAACATGACCCGATCCCGGAATTTATCCCTACCACCCAGACGTTCATCGATCGTCACCAATCCTGTCTGGGATAAAAACTCATCCTCATATCCAACCTTCTTCAGATATCGATACAAATCATCACTATAACGATTGGAATAGCCTAATCCAAAATGCTTTATTGTATCTTCAGATAATCCTCTATTTACTAAATAATCGTATGCTGCTTGTCCTTCGGAATTCTTAAACTGGTAATAAAAATACATAGCCGCCTGCTTATTTACTTCCAAAAGTCTTCCCTTTAAATCGGATTGACGTCTCTGCTCCTCACTTAGCTCCTGCTCCGGAAGAGCTATCCCTGCCCGCTCTGCAAGAAATCGTAGAGCTTCCAGAAAGGAATAGTTCTCATATTCCATAACAAAAGTAAATACATTGCCACCAACCCCACAGCCAAAGCAGTGATACATCTGTTTTGATGCGCTGACTGAAAAGGAGGGAGTTTTCTCATTATGAAACGGGCAAAGTCCCATGTGATTACTGCCCTTTTTCTGTAATCTTATGTAGGAGCCGATAACGCTTACGATATCATTTCTGCTTCTTATTTCTTCCAACAACTCATCCGAATATAACATTATGCGCTCCTCCCATCTAACTAGAATTAATTTTACCTCATAAATATTATTAATTATAACAATTAAAAACAGGTTCTAAACTGACTTACTCTCAGCTTTGGTTCATTCCAATGTTTTGAATCGTTATCCTTTATGATTATAGTAATGTATATGATACCGTCTTAATATACACTCCAAGCGGAGGGAATCATTAAATCTTTAAATTTAGTTACCGCGTAACGATCCGTCATTCCTGCAACATAATCGCATACAACGCGGTACGGTGGTTCATCCAATCCCTTCATTCTCTGTAGATATTCCTCGGGAAGCTTCTCCAGATGCTCTAAGTAATAAAGAAACAAGGTCTCCAGAAGGCGTTCCGCCTGTTCTTCCTGGTTCTTTGCTTTTTTATTAGTATAAACACTTTGGAACATGAATTCCCTCAGCCTCTTCATTGCCACAAGGATATCGTTAGACATGATGATATCGTTTTTATTCTCACTGTTTGTTATAATATCATGAATCAAAGTATCCAATCTCTTTCCCAGATTGTGTCCAAGTATATCAGTGAACTCCTTTGGTATCTCTTCTTCTCTAATAATCTGACCACGGATTGCATCATCGATATCATGATTGATATAAGCAATCTTATCACACAGCCTAACAATCTTACCCTCTAGTGTGGATGGATTTCCTTCTGTCTGATGGTGCCTTATCCCATCCCTGACTTCCTTCGTAAGGTTAAGGCCCTTGCCGTGATTTTCTAATATTTCAACAACACGAATGCTCTGTAAATGATGTTGAAAGCCTTCCGGGCATACGCGGCTTAGAGCTCTCTCTCCGGCATGTCCAAATGGTGTATGTCCTAAGTCATGACTTAAGGCAATTGCCTCTGTCAAATCTTCATTAAGCAGTAGCGCCTTAGCTATCGTTCTAGCTATCTGCGATACTTCTAAGGTATGTGTTAGTCTGGTTCGGTAATGGTCACCCTCGGGTGCCAAAAAAACCTGAGTTTTATGCTTTAATCTGCGAAATGCCTTGGAATGCAGGATACGATCCCGATCTCTTTGATATGCCGGTCGGATATCACAGGGCTCTTCATATCGATCCCTACCAAGAGATTGGTCAGAAAATGCAGCATAGGGACAGAGTATCTCGTGTTCCCTAATTTCAAGCTTCTGTCTGATATTAATTCTTTGTTCCATATCAATCCCTCCCTTACCAACTACCGCAACACGATGCTTAAAAGACGAATCTAAACTCATACTACTAATATTCTACACGTTACTTCCATTTCCTTTTTTATTTTTAAACAAATTAAGATATCATCATTGCTTTTAGCTACATACCTTAAAAAGATTCCGTTAACAAAGGTCGACAAGGACATGAGAATATTTTTCAGGTTGTACTTTAAAGCAAAAGGAGGCTTATGCACTATCGAACGCTTGACGAAATAAATGTTCGACGATGGGTAAGCCTCAATTCTATTATATTCGGTTATCAGATGCGTAATTGATAAGATTAATCAACATGCAAACATCATATGTTTATTATTGTCACCCATCACGCGATATTTAACTACATAATCGGATGCTACAGCAATTCCTGAGATAAACTATTACTCGGATAACAATGAATTTTATATTAACAAAACAGTTCTTAAATCTTTCCGCACTTATCCTTTGCTTGGCAAGAGGAACATCCGTCGCAACAGGATTTCCCTGCCTTCACATCCTTTGTTTTCTTATATATTACATAACCCGTGTATCCAATAATCAAAATACCTAGAATAATACCTGCCATATACCATTCTCCTTCCTTAATAAGTATATGTCACAGCTCTAAAATATGAGCCAGGTTCTTATAGGAACAGACTGCCTATTTGATAGATCAGGGTTGATACCAATAACGCAACACCTAGTTGAAAGAAAATCGTGAATATGGTCCACTTTGCAGATCGCATTTCTCTCTGAATAACACCTATGGTTGCTGCACATGGAATATACAAAAGGCTGAATACCATCAAGGCATAAGCATTTAAGGCACCAAAGCCGTAATTCGCCAGAATCTCGGTTAAACTGGCCATTCCTTCGGGAGATGTGATATTTCCGATCTGGAACAGCACACTGAAGCTGGATACTACAACCTCCTTTGCAGCGATACCGGAAATCAAGGCAACAACAACCTGCCACATTCCCAGACCTGCAGGTTTTAATACAGGAGCTATTGTCATGCCGATCATAGCACCGAAACTCTCAGACATATCGCTTACCATACCGTTCGGACCGAAATTCAAGATAAACCAAATCACAACAGATGCCGCAAATATAGTGGTTCCTGCCTTGGTTAAGTACTCCTTTACCTTTTCCCATACATAGATAAAAATAGTCCGCATATTCGGTGTCTTATATTCCGGTAATTCAATCAGCAGAGTATTTCCCACACTGCGGTCTGATTTGTTACTCATAGCAAAGGCCACCAGTACCGCCACAACGATACCGATTAAGTACATGGAATAGGCGACAAGCATTGCATTTTTCCCAAAAAACATTTGGGAGAACAATACATAAATCGGAAGTCTGGCACTGCAGGACATAAAGGGCGTAACCAGAATTGTCTTTCTACGATCCCTCATATTCTCTAAAGATCTTGAAGCCATTATTGCGGGAACAGTACAGCCAAAACCTAACAGCATTGGGATAAATGCTCGTCCGGACAACCCAAGCTTACCCATGATGCCATCCATGACATAGGCAACTCTGGCCATATAACCACTATCCTCCAGATAGGCTAACGCAAGGAATAGTATGAATATATTCGGGAGAAAGGTTAATATACCACCCACTCCTGCTATAATTCCATCAACAATCAATGAGGTTATGAAATATCCTGCGTGAATGCTATTAAGTACATATAGAACTCCGTTGGAAAAAGCCCCTAAACCTACCTCAAATACCCCCTTGATTAAATCACCAATCTGGAAAGTAAAGAAAAATACCAGCGCCATGATACCAAGAAAAATAGGAAGTCCAAGGAGACGATGCGTTAAAATACGATCTATCTTATCGGTGGAGGCCGCTTTTTTATGCTTATTAACAAGTACCTCCTCTATAATCTCCTCTATAAAGTCATATTTTTGGTTGATGATATCTCCTTCATAGCTGTGCTTTATCACCTTGGTAAGCTCTAATGGATACTTTGCAATAACGGCTTCATCCATTTCCATCAATTTAATAGCATGCCAACGAAGATTATCAATATTACCATATCTGCTTTTCAGCAGCTCGCTGACTTCGTCAATCTTATCCTCAATATCATCGCTGTATACAATCGTATACTCATTATGATGTTCATGCTTATGCTTATTACTGTCCTTTTGTTTATAATCACCCTCATGCTTCAAGCTTCGCTTTTCATGATGATGCTCCAGGTTATAATCCAATTTCTTATCCCTGTGATGAGATACGGTATGCATCAGAATATCAAGTCCGGTCTTCTTTCTTGCCGATACTGGAATTACCGGAATTCCAAGCATCTCGGGCAGACGATGGAGATCAATTTCCATGCCTCTTTCTTCAACAATATCCATCATATTCAATGCGAGCACTACCGGCTTGCCAAGCTCGATTAACTGTAGCGTAAGATAAAGATTTCTCTCCAGACTGGAGGCATCCACTATATTAACAATGACATCAACATTCGAATCAAGAATATATTCTCTGGTCAATCTTTCCTCCATTGTATACGAGGTAAGGCTATAGATACCGGGCAAATCCACCAGCTTAAACTTATGATCGTGATACTTGAAGGCGCCCTCCTTCTTCTCCACTGTAACTCCCGGCCAATTTGCTACTTTTAGATTAGCACCGGTATAAGCATTAAATAATGTAGTTTTACCACAATTAGGATTACCAACAAAACCAACCTGTATTTCGCTCTTCATTAGGATGCCTCCTTCATGTGAATTGTTTCAGCTATTTTACTGCCAAGTGCCAGTCTGCTTCCCCGTACCATCAGAATGACTGCACCACTTCGACTCCGATTCAAGATACTAATATCCGTACCTCTGGTCAGACCAAGAGCCTCCAGCCTTCGCCGTGTAACCATATCCAAATTCAAAGAGCTCACAGTATAATTAGCTCCAATTTTTGCCTCCCGTAATGTCATATCTTACATCCTCTCTGTCTATAAAGAATCCAGCTCAATATGTTAATGATTCACTCTTATTGATAATAATTATCATTTGCTACTACATTATAAGCTGATAACCATCATTTGTCAACACAAGAACACGAATTGACGAAGATAAACAAGGTATAAATATGGTATATTGCCTCATTTTCTTCGACTGTAATCGATCTATATTAACATTTTTCGTCTTGCTGAATAATATATACTAGGAGATGATATTATTCATTTTCCAAAAATAATATGATTAGGAGATGAAATATATGGAGGGTAAACAATTTAACCAAAACCATGTTCCAAGTTTAGAAGCTAACGCTAAATCCAACTGTGTTATGGAATGCCAGGCTAATGTTATAAGTGCAGACACTCTTCCAGCAGCCGAGAATTATCCCTGGTGGGGAGGCAATTTCAAAATCCCCAAAGTACTTGCTGAATTTGTTGTTCAAATAGATTCCGAATCAAAGATCAGGCTAAACGAGCCTGCATATGAGATAAAGAGAATTGAAAAACAGGTATTCTTAACACAATGCAGATACATTCCTCCCACAAATAAGGTCTTTATCGAGGGATATATCAGAAAAAATATTGAATATGCTGCAAGAAGCTGTACAAAAGGTTATGCAATTGCCGGTTCTATCAAAGACACCACGGTACATGTTCCGTTTAAAGTCTATACAAAAGTTGATTTCTGTGGTAAAAAGCCTCAAATTATACCCAATCCTCCAGCTATGGTTGCCCGGTATTTTGATGAGAAACGTATGGGGAAAGATATTAGAGAGGCAGATAGATCGAATGTTGAAATATTTAACGAACCTGTCTTTTGTGAGCTTGAATGGTCCGCAATATACGATGCAGACATCGATGATAGAGGCACTCCGATCGGCATTAACGAAGAGGAATTCCAGGAATTTACTGATAAGTCCGTCTTATACCTTTGCATCAAACTTCTTCAAAAGCAGCAGGTCTGCTTACCGGATCATCCTATGCCGCATCCTAAGGAAGACTTAATAAATACACCTTATCCAATGGATAATAAATGGAATATTCCACCCATGGATCCCTCTGATGTCAAGTAAACACTGCATTGGAAGCTATCTCCATTCATTCTTAATTAAATGATTAGGAATATGTAAATCTAAAGGCTTAATTCTGATTTTCAGAATTAAGCCTTTTTCTAACGTAATAAATCACTATCCGATTACTTTATTGTTTCACCCTGCTCCGGCTGATCCCTCATGGAAAATATACAACCGCAATAATCCTGTCGGTATAGATTATATTCCTTTGACAATTCGATGGAGCGCTTATAACCATTCTTTTTCTTAAAATCCGAAGGAAGATAAGCAACTCCAAATTCTGCTGCCAGGTTGCTGCCTATTTCATTCAACTTTTCCGATTTCTTATGAGGACTGATGGACAAGGTAGTTGTAAAATAGTCATAACCACCCTCTCTTGCTCGTTGTGCCGCTTCCCGAAGTCGCATCTCATAGCATACGAAACAACGATTACCGCCCTCCGGTTCCTTCTCCAGTCCTTTGATTGCCTGATAATATTCCTGGGGCCGATACTCTCCCTGGCGAAACTTGACCTTTGAGGTTAGAGGCATTGCTTGTATCAATTGCTTCTGTTCCTCTACTCTTCTATTATATTCGTCTTCGGGATAGATATTCGGGTTAAAGTAAAAGATGGTAATCTCAAAGTACTGTGAAAGGTATTCCAAAACATAGCTGCTACATGGTGCACAACAGCTGTGAATTAAGAGTTTTGGCCGGAGTTGCTGCTCCACCAGCTTTTCTATTAAGTTGTCTAATTCCTTTTGATAATTCATGCCATCTACCGAGCCTTCCCTTTTTGCCAATTTCCGTCAAGTGTATCCTTCTCATTTTGATTATTAGACTAAATTAAGTCAAGCTTCCTTAATACATTTTCAAATTTGTCCTGATCAATCGGTTTACCTGCATAAGCGGTACAACCAAGATCAAAGGCTTTTGTTACGTTCTTTCCCTCGTTTAGGGCGGTAGTCATAATTATCTTTACTGCCTTATCCTCTGGAACTAACTTCTCCTGCTCTATCTCTCTTATCTTCTTTAATGCCTGATAACCATCCATTCCGGGCATCATGATATCAAGGCAAACCAGATCATACCCTTCATTCTCTTCCAACGCCATCGTAAAGGCCTCCACAGCCTCTACGCCATCCACTGTGATATCGCATTCACCGTATTTTGATAAAAAACGAAGCATGAATTTTCTGCTGGCAAAATCATCTTCTGCAATCAGTACTTTCATTTTAAAAGCTCCTCCCAAAGAATATACTTATTTATTGTTATAACTATTAATAAAGCTCTTTAAATAAGTAAACATACGATGCATCTCATCATCCGTTCCTATTGTAATACGCAGACAATTGTCAATTCTAGGAACATTAAAATATCGAACAAAGATATTGTTACTTTTTAAAGCTTCATATATATCTTTAGCTGGAATGCTTTTATGAGCCGCAAAAATGAAATTCGCACCGGACTCTGGGAAAGTAAATCCTAAGCTCTTTAATTCCCGTTCAGACCACTCTCTGGTAGCTAATATCTTCCTGATTCCTTCCTTATAATACGGTACATCCTTAACTGCTTCAACACCAGCATATATGGACGTCTGATTCATGGTGTAGGAATTGATTGAATACTTTACATCATTTAAAGCTTTGATTAAGGCTGCATTACCCATAGCATAACCGATTCTCATTCCAGCCATCGATCTTGACTTCGAAAAGGTCTGTACTACTACAAGGTTATCATACTTCTCTATTAGTCCGATTGCAGACGCGCCGGCGAAATCCACATAGGCTTCATCTATAATTACAACTGACTCCTGATTACGCCTAAGGATGTCTTCCATTACACTCAGTTCTTCATAAATCGAGGTAGGTGCATTGGGATTGGCAAGAACAATTCCGCCGTTCTCTCTATAATAATCTTCTTTTATAATTCTGAAATCCTCATCCAAGGCAGGTCTCTCATAAGGAATCCGATAAAGATCGCACCAAACCGGATAAAAAGAGTAGGTGATATCAGGAAATAACACCGGCTTATTCGAATTGAAAAAGGTTAAGAAGGCGGTTGCCAATACATCATCGGACCCCACACCTACAAATACCTGTTCTTCCTTAAGATGATAATAATTCGCCAACTCCTCAACCAATAATTTAATCGTCGGATCAGGATATAATCTTAGCACATCTCCATCCAGGTTCTCTAAGACTTTTTTAACGCCAGGTGCCGGCGGATAAGGATTCTCATTCGTATTCAGCTTTATCATATCCTTACAATTCGGCTGTTCACCAGGTATATACGGAATAACGGTCCGAATATTTCGTTCCCATGCTCTCATAGGTTATCCGTACAGCATGCAAATAACGATGCTGCATCTTCCTTTCTAATATACTAAATCGCTTCTTAATAATGAAGTTTTGATTATCTCCCATATTCTTCAGCAAGCTTCTTAAACTTAGGCAAAGCACGTTCAATCATGGCATAGTCTACACAATATGCAATTCTGCAGTATCCCGGGCAGCCGAAAGCGGAGCCGGAGACAATTAACAGGTTATGTTTCTTTGCCGCCTCAGAAAATGCTTTATCATTCTCCTCTAGAGCTTTAATAAATAAGTAGAAAGCACCTTGTGGTTTCACACATTCATATCCATAGGAAACAAGATTATTATATAGTAATTCACGGTTGCGGTTATAAATTTCCACATCCACTTTTGCATCGAGACATCTGGCTACCGCCCTTTGAATCAAGGATGGTGCATTTACATAACCCAGAATACGATTAGCAACATTGGCTCCCGCTGCTACATCCTCATAATCATCCACTTCCTTTGGTATCACCAGATATCCAATTCTTTCACCTGGAAGAGAAAGTGATTTACTATAAGAATAGCCTACAATGGTATTTTTATAATACTTAGTGAGGTAAGGAACTTGAACTCCATCATAAGCCAGCTCTCGGTAAGGTTCATCCGAAATCAAGTAAATAGAAGTACCAAATTCCTGTTGCTTCTTATTTAAAATATCTGCTAATTCCCGGATTGTCTTCTCGGAATATACAACTCCAGTCGGATTATTGGGGGTATTTATAAGGACTGCTTTCGTCTTTGCGGAGAGCTTCTCTTCAAACTCCTTCAGATTCGGTTGAAAATCAACGGTGTTAGGACTGACAACGACAATCTGACCGTCAAAATTGCTGATATAATTACGATATTCTCCAAAGAACGGAGCAAATACCACCACCTCATCCAAAGGATTTAGTAATGTCTTTAAAATAACATTCAGACCTCCGGCAGCACCAACGGTCATGATGATATTGTCGCAATGAAAATCGGTACCAAAGTTATGATTGATGGATACTGCTATCTTCTCTCTAACATCCTCATATCCAGAGTTATTCATGTATCCGTGGACCAGATTCGGAGTTTCATCATTGATAACCTGGATCAAGGCTTCCTTAATCTCCATCGGAGGCTCAACGCTTGGATTCCCCAGGCTAAAATCATAAACATTTTCGGCACCATAGATACCGGCTAGTCTTTTCCCCTCTTCAAACATTGCTCTGATTACGGAGCTATTTTTCACTAAACCAATCATCTTTTCTGAGATCATCGCGTACCTCTTTTCCGGCATAGCCATTTCAAATTTTGCTCTAAAGTATATCACACTCTTGCATGATTATCAATACCCTTGTCATAATTATACAGTCCACAAAAAGAGCCGCCTAACAAGACAGCCCTTTCCATATGATTTATTTAACTATGTGGAAGAACAAGGATTTTGCTCCAATGGGCAAACTTCGTAGTTCTTCCCGTGTGAATTGCTCTTCAATTCACACTATTATCGGAATCTGATATCAAGATAGGACTTTACAATCTCTACACACTTTTGAAAACCTAGCTTACTGCTGTTTAAACACAAATCATAATGCTTTGCATTTTCCCAATCTCTTCCTGTGTAATATTTATAATAACCTGCACGGTGTTTGTCAATATCAAGAATTTGTTTTTCTACTTCCTTCTCGGATTTACCTGTCATATCAACCAGTGTATTAATACAATCCTGCAAAGGTGCATGTACAAATAAGCGCACAACATTGGGATGATCCTTCAGTATGAAATCAGCACAGCGCCCGATAATGATACAAGATTCTGTTTCAGCCAGTTCCTTAATAATTTTAGCTTGATAATTAAATAAGTTATCATTTGATATAAAATCGTCACTATCTGGCGGTATTAATTCTCCCTTATACACATTCTTTGCAATTTTAAATAATAGGCTTTTCTTCAGCTTCTCATCTGCCTTGGCAAAGAGCTGCTCATTGATACCGCTGTCTTCGGAAGCAAAGCGTAATAAATCCCTGTCATAATAAGGGATGCCCAACTCTTCTGACAGCATCTTACCTATCGTACGGCCGCCGCTGCCATATCCTCTGGCAATTGTAATTACATACTTATCCATATGCAACCTCCTAATTCAATGTATATTATCAAAACTTACCGCAATACAGTTTATTGGAAAGAACAATCATTCATTCACATTTTTCATACTAATCCAACATGCTACATCTTTGATGTAGCCGGGATCCCGGCATAACAAGGAGTTTGCTCCAATGAGCAATTTTCGCAGCTTCTTCCCGTATGAATTGCTTTTTATTCATTTGCTAGTTGAATAATCTTTTATTTTTCAATCTATTCGCCTAGATATGCCTTCTTCACCTGTTCATTATCCATAAGCTTCTTTGCGTCATCTGTCAGAACGATTTTACCTGTCTCAAGTACATAGGCACGATCTGCAATAGATAAAGCCTTCTTTGCATTTTGTTCAACCAAGAGAACGGTGGTTCCGCTAGCACTGATACTTTTGATAATATCGAATATCTCAGCAACCAAAATTGGTGATAAACCCATTGACGGCTCATCCATAAGTATGATCTTCGGCTTTGACATCAGAGCGCGCCCCATGGCCAGCATCTGCTGCTCACCACCACTTAGGGTTCCAGCCATCTGATTCTTTCGTTCCTGTAGCCTGGGAAAACGTTTATATACACTTTGAATAGATTCTTCAATCTCTGTCTTGTCCTTACGCGTAAAGGCACCCATCAGAAGATTCTCATAAACTGAAAGCTGTGCGAATACATGTCTGCCTTCCGGTACATGAGCTATCCCCAAAGAAACAATCTTATGTGCCGGTATCTTCTGAAGATCAATACCTTCATATAATACCTCTCCGCCCTTGGCACTAATCAAACCGGTAATTGTATGCAAAATTGTAGTCTTTCCAGCACCGTTCGCACCGATTAATGCGATTACTTCTCCTTCATTTACGGTAAAGGATACATCTTTAATCGCTTGTATCACACCATAATAAACCTGTAGATTTTTAACTTCCAGCATCGTTTCACTTCCTCCACTATTCGCCAAGATATGCTTTGATTACTTCCGGATTATTCAGTACCTCCTGGGGAATTCCATTAGCCAGCTCCATACCGAAATTCAATACGAATATTTTCTCACAAATACCTGCTACAAGCTTCATATCATGTTCAATTAACAGAATAGTAACATCATATTTCTTACGGATCAGGGTTATTGTCTTCATTAACTCTTCCGTCTCAGAAGGGTTCATACCGGCTGCTGGTTCATCCAGCAACAGCATCTTAGGGTTTGTCGCCAAAGCCCTGGCAATCTCCAGTTTTCTTTGTTTGCCGTAAGGGAGATTCGCAGAGAGCAGATGAGCTTCTTTATCCAAATCGAATACCTTCAGGATGTCGAGAGCCTTCTCATTCATCTGTTTCTCCACCTTAAAGTAGGAGGGTAGACGAAAAATACCGGCTGCCGTGGAATACTTGTAATCATTGTGCAGACCAATCTTAACATTATCCAGCACAGACATATTCTTAAACAAGCGGATATTCTGGAAGGTTCTTGCGATACCCGCTTTATTAATTTCGATTGTACTTAACCCGGTGATGTTTACACCATCTAAGGTTATTACTCCCGTATCAGGCTTGTATACACCTGTCAGGAGATTAAAGGCTGTTGTCTTACCAGCACCATTGGGCCCGATTAAGCCATACAACTCTCCCTTTTCAATTGTTATGTTAAAGGAATCAACTGCTCGTAATCCACCAAAGGAGATCCCCAAGTTTTTTACAGATAACATCGCCATAACCTTATGCCTCCTTCCTATTCTTCTTCACAAGAGACAATAAGACATCCTTGATCGAATGATTTTTACGCCATGCAATACATGCCGGATTCCAGTTGAAGATCATCAAGGCAATTAATACAACCGCATAAATAAGCATACGGTAATCTTGCATGAAGCGAAGGTATTCCGGAAGAAGAGTCAAAACAACGGCAGCAATAATAGAACCACGGATATTCCCCATTCCACCAAGAACCACAAATACCAATATCATGATGGACATGTTGTAACCAAAATTCTTCGGAGCAGCTACCAAGCTGGATATATTATGTGAATAGAGCACTCCGGCAACACCCGCCATTGCCGCTGATATCGAGAAAGCGATAATCTTGAATTTGGTAATATCAATACCCACGGATTCTGCTGCGATTCTATTATCACGAATCGCTTGAATAGCACGACCTGAACGTGAATTTACAAGATTACTAATAACTAAATACGATGCAATCAGTATGAGAACGGCGATAATAAAGGTTGTATTCTTGGGAGTTCCGCTAATTCCCTTTGCACCATTCAAAATGATATCTCCATCCTCTGCCATCCCCAATGAAATCGAGTCCTTGATTGAGAAATGGAATCCATTCTTATCGATACCGATATATAATACATTAATTACGTTTTTAATAATTTCACCAAAAGCCAGGGTAACGATTGCCAGATAATCACCACGCAGACGAAGCACGACTACACCAATCAGTATACCGAATACGGCCGCTAAGATAGCACCAATTATCATCGCAAGGGTAAAACGAATAAAGGTGTTTGTGATAATATTCTCCGTACATCTTGAGAAAAATGCGCTTGAAAATGCACCGATACACATGAATCCGGCATGTCCGAGACTAAGCTCTCCAAGGATACCGACCGTAAGGTTCAAGGATATAGCCAGAATGGAATAATAACATAACGGGACCAAAAGCCCCTTCATCAGATTGGATAATACCCCTGCTGATATAAGAACCTGGCAAAGGATTGAAATGATAAGAATAATACCTATTGTAATCAGGTTACTTCGGGTGGATTTATTCATTTGATTAAATGCCTTCAATTTTGTCATAATGTCCACCTACACTTTCTCTTGCAGCTTCTTGCCGAGAATACCGGTCGGCTTCACAAGAAGAACAACAATTAATATCAAAAATACGATAGCATCCGCCAGCTGTGAAGAAATATAAGCACGACTGAGGATTTCAATAATACCGAGCATGATACCGCCGATCATCGCTCCAGGAATAGAACCGATACCACCAAATACTGCAGCAACGAATGCCTTGATACCAGGCATGGAACCTGAGGTAGAGGTTAAGCTGGGATAAGAGGAGAACATAAGCATACTGGCAAGTGCTGCCAATGCAGATCCGATGGCAAAGGTGATTGCTATCGTCTTATTGACATTAACACCCATGAGTACTGCCGCTGCCTTATCCTCTGATACCGCAAGCATACTGCGGCCTGTTTTAGAATTTTTCACAAAGATTGTTAATAATATCATGATAATCAGACACAAGGGAATGGTTACCAGAGTCTCGCCAGAAATAATCAAATCACCACCGGCTAGCTCTAATGCCGGAATCGTGATTACCGAAGCGAACGACTTTGTATCTGCACCAAAAATTAATAACGCAATGTTCTGTAGCAGATAGCTGACACCAATGGCAGTAATCAAAACCGCCAGAGAAG
This sequence comes from Bacillota bacterium, assembly GCA_023436225.1. Lineage (GTDB taxonomy): Bacteria > Bacillota > Clostridia > Lachnospirales > Lachnospiraceae > Mobilitalea. The sequence goes on along the minus strand of JAEZKA010000072.1, from coordinate 30,472 downwards.
GCGCTCCTCTAAGAGGTTTATATGCAATGCGCTCTATTGAAACCCCCAACAGAGTACAGAATATGATCGAAATTAAGACTGCAACGATGGGGTTTAATCCCATTGTACTCATAATTGTGAATATCACGTATCCACCGATCATGATGACATCACCATGAGCAAAATTCAGCATCTTTGCGATACCGTATACCATGGTGTAGCCTAACGCAATGATCGAATATACACTACCAAGGCTGATTCCTTTTATTAAATACGAGATAAAGCTCATAAATACCCCCGTCTGCATGTTTATGCACAAAATTTAGTTCATTTGTTACTATTTCTTTACTATATTACCATAGAATGCTTGCTTTTACAACAACCGGAACCAGAGAGACAGTTCTTATGCCGCTTACTTATCTTTGAATTACTAACAAACCCATATCATAATCTATGAATATAATAAAGTACGCCTCGCATTCTTTATATATCATGTACGATGAAAGAATGCTTCAAAATCTTTCTATTGTCATGAATTAAATATACAGAGGGACACTGTAGTTCGTCCCTCTGTATCTATTATACACCTACATCATATCTTTCTCATACTTATAGAATATTTTACATTGATTATCAATGTAATATTTTCCAATGCTATTCTACCGATACATAAGTACTGTTCTTGATTACAACCGCTCTAGGCGCTTTATTAACTTCACCTGTAGCTTCCCAAGTCATCCCTGCGCCGGTAAGACCATCCACAGTAATCTTTGGCATTACTCCCTTAAGTGCATCACACATATCAGATACACTCATATCCGGTGTTACATTGGCTTCTTCAATTGCTTTCTTAATGATATAGATTGCATCATAAGCATCAGCTGCGAACTGATTTGGTGTCTCACCGTATTTATCTTTGTATGCGGTAACGAATTTTACCGTTGCATCATCCGTAGCATCTGCTGCAAAAGGTGTTAACAACATAACGTCTTCCGCTAAGGATGTGTCAAAGTTTTCTACACCAAGGATACCGTCAAGACCATCACATCCGAAGAAGATCGGTTCATATCCAAGAGATGCAGCCTGAGTTAAAATCAAGGTAGCTTCTGAATAATAAATGGGGAGGAATACAAGCTCTGCACCAGCATCCTTTGCTTTCTGGATCTGTACTGAGAAGTCCGATTTGCTGTCTGCGGTAAACGCTTCAGCAGCCACGATTTCAAAGTTCTGATTTGCTGCTTCCTGTGTAAACTTCTCATAGATACCAGAGGAATACACATCGGAGCTATCATAAATTACCGCTACCTTTGTTGCAATGCCCTTGCTACCTATGTACTGGGCAGATGCAATACCTTGATTAGGATCGGTAAAACAAACCTGGAATACATTGCCGTTTGCAATAACGTCTACAGAAGAAGCTGAGGGGGTTAACTCAAACATATTATCATTAAATGTCTCTGCCGCAACAGCCTTGCAAGGAGTGGAGGTTACTGTTCCCATAAGGATCTTCATACCCCAGTCCTTTAAGGTGTTGTACGCATTTACAGACTTCTCTGCATCATGCTCATCATCCTCAAATTTAAAAGCAATCTGTTTACCATTGATGCCGCCGGCTTTATTAATCTCATCAACAGCCAATTCAGCCGCATTCTTTACATTTAAACCATAAACTGCTGCGCCACCGGTTACAGGTCCGATACCGCCGATATAGAATTTATCGTCCTTAGTTGCACTACCGCAAGCTGCAAGGCTTGCTACTGCCATACTCATTACAATAAGTAGGCTCAAAACTCTCTTCATTTTTCTCATAAATTGACCTCCTGTTTAGTATTTCTTACAACGCTTGTGAAGAACAATAAGGCGTTCGTGGTGACTAAGACAAATGTCTTTCATATGCGAACGTCTTTATCTTAGGTTATATAATAACCTCGAAAAAACGATTTGTCAATATAATCTTTTAATGCGTTAAAGTCTAATTTACTAACGCATTAAAGTATGGATGTATTTGGGTAAAAAAAATGTTGATACGACTTATCACTAAGTCCCATCAACATTCCCAATCGTTCCTTCTAGCCTAGCTCTCCTCCACATTTATCGCAAAAATCCAAGCCCTCTAAGGTAATACCGCCGCAGTCGGGACATATGATTTTTGCAGGGAGAATTTCTCTCTCAACAACCTCATACTCTATATTAGGGTCTTCCTCCTCGTCATCGTCTGGATCAGCTTCTTGTTCTGTTTGGGTATCCTCCTCAAAAGCAGTATCCTCCAACAACTCTTCTTCCTCTTCAAAGATCTCTTTTACCGACTTTTCCTTCTCGTGCTCTTTATTCTGTTTCTTCCTATTAAAAAAGCCACCAAATAATGACATAAGCTATCCCCTATCTATGTTCCGTTTCCATACTTGCACTACTAATATTTTATTCTTAGCTTTGGGAAGCATTAATTACCGGAAGCAATCAGCTTCTGCTTACCCACACCTCGCATCTCAATCATCGGTACCCCTTTGCCTTCAATATAATCTCTGGTAATGGTTACTCTACCAATATTATCGTCCTTTGGTATCTCATACATAATATCCAGCATAAGGTCCTCCAATATTGCACGTAGTGCTCTCGCCCCGGTCTTCTTCTCTAATGCTTTCTCTGCAATCGCGTCCAGTGCATCCGGAGCAAACAGCAGATCCACCTCATCCATTGCCAGTAGCTTTTGATATTGCTTTAGAATGGCATTTTTTGGTTCCTTCAGTACCTGCACCAGCATCTCCTTGGTTAATCCCTCCAAAGAGAACATAATAGGAAGTCTTCCTAAGAATTCCGGTATCATACCATACTCTCTGAGATCATCCAAATTCGCCTTCTGTAAGATATTCGGCTCCTCATCATATTTATCCTTAAGATCAGCTTGAAAACCGATTGAGGATTGTTTATTCAATCTTGTCTTTACAATCTTATCAAGATCCGGGAAGGCTCCACCGCAAATAAATAAAATATTCTGTGTATTTACTGTAGTCAAAGGCACCATCGCATTCTTAGAGGATGCTCCGACCGGTACCTCAACATTACTGCCCTCCAAAAGCTTCAGTAATCCCTGTTGCACAGACTCGCCGCTGACATCACGGCTGTTTGTATTTCTCTTCTTCGCTATCTTATCGATCTCATCAATAAATACAATCCCACGCTCAGCTTTCTCTACATCATTACCTGCCGCCTGTAAGAGCTTGGAGATAACACTTTCCACATCATCGCCAATATAGCCTGCCTCCGTCAGAGAAGTAGCATCAGTTATTGCTAAGGGCACATTCAGGAGCTTGGCTAAGGTCTTAACCAGATAGGTTTTTCCGCTACCGGTGGGTCCTATCATCAGCATATTAGATTTCTCAATCTCAACCTCTGGCTCCATCTGATCACCAATTCTCTTATAATGGTTATATACACCTACCGATATTACTTTCTTCGCACGCTCCTGACCAATGATAAACTCATCCAGACTGGCCTTAATAACGTGTGGGGAGGGAATACTGCTACGGTCAAATTTCTGTTGTTCCTTTTCTTCCTCCGGCTTTTTCTTCTTTAACTTTTGTGTATTTGGTATTTCATTTTGTATGCCCGAAAGATTAAGCATACTTGGATTAATGTTCATCATCTGTAGGTATGGATTGTCTGTCTTATTAATTGTATCAAAGGTCTTCTGCATGCAATCGGAGCAGATACTGATTTGATTCGGAATATGAATCATCTTCCCGACCTTACTCTCCGGCCTTCTACACAAATAACAGATCTCCTCGTAATCGTTATGATCGTCATGGTGCCCCTTATTATCTTTATCTACCGAATCCTCTTTACCGTCTATATTAATATTATCTTTACTCATAATATCCTCCATTTTTTATGTTTAACAGTTAACACAAAGGGAGAAGTATACAGGACAAGCTTCTACTAGTCTGCTGATATATCTACTCTCCTTATTATTACAATATTATAGCCTATCAGACATTATCACACAATAGCGTAATATTAAAGGATTTATTAATATTTGCTTAAATGTTAAGAGTAGCTATCATTAAACCTAAAAAGGGAATGCACAATTTCTTGGCATTCCCTACCGTTAACTTAAAGACAATCTTACCTTCTACTCTGCTGTGTTATTAGGATTTTTTCCTAAGGTGACAGTTACCTGACCTTCTTTATACTCGCTGGCTGATTTACGCATATAAGTTATCGTTACTTGCGTACCGATCCTCTTACTGTTTACGTAATCACGAAGCTGGGTGATCGATGTTATCTCAATCTTATCTGCCTTTGTGATAATATCACCGGGTAAGATACCGGCTTTCTCAGCAGATCCGCCTTTAGATAATTCATTTACGAATACACCAATTGGCATATTATAATAAGAAGCTACATCCTCAGTTACTGCATTTCCTACAATACCCAAGTACCCCTGCTCCTCCTCTGAAAGAATTTCACGGCTCATCAGCTCATTAATAATCGGTATCGCTCTGGAGATCGGAATGGCATATCCCATGCCTTCCACTTCGTTTGAAGCATATTTTACAGTATTAATTGCAATTACCTCGCCGTTCACGTTGAGCAGAGCACCGCCACTGTTACCCGGATTAATTGCCGCATCGGTTTGAAGTAAAATCATTTTATTTGATGTATAACCATCCGATATTTCTACCTCACGGTCCTTTGCACTGATATAGCCTACTGTTACCGATTGTCCATATCCTAAAGCATTACCGATTGCGACTGACATCTGCCCTACCTTAACCTGATCGGAATTACCCAATTTTGCAACTTCAATTGCATCGAGTGTTGACTTTTCCATCGTTGCGATATCAACACAAACCACAGCAAGATCCGCCTTCGCATCGGTTCCTTTGATAACAGCATCTGCTTGGTTTCCATCAATAAAGGTTACCTTTATTTTATCCGTTCCTTCTACCACATGGTTATTGGTTGCAATCAAAAGCTCTTTCTCATTTTTACCAACGATAAAACCGGAACCGCTTCCCTCTACTTCTTGACTATAGGGCTGCCCAAACCAATTGGTCGTCTGGGTTACGGTACTATTGATGGATACGATAGAGGGCATGGTCTGATCGACGATCTGACTGATTGTAGATCTGTCCTCCCGTTTGATATCTCCCCCGGAGGTGTAGCCTATCTCGTATTTCGCCTCTGTCAGTTCATCCTGACTGAGTTGACTTATGAGCTTGCTGGACGCTGCCTCAGGATTAATCAGGTAATAAAGCTGCCCAAAGCCAACAAAACTCAGTCCCGCAATCACTCCAAAGCAAACTGCTTTTATCATGAACTTTACACCTCTGTTCATGGGCTTATGCTCCTTCTTTGGTTTACTTCCTGATATATTACTTTGGTTATCCCCATAATTCCAGGAATTTGCATTCGGATTGTAATTTGAGTATGAATAATTCGGATTAGGTCCATTCGGATTTGAGTTATACTGGCTGGAGTCATACGGATTATAGCTATTCGGATTGGATTGATTCGAATAGGAAGGATTGGAGTAAGTATAACTGGAGGAGGGATTCGCTCCACCCGAATTATTGGATGAATATTGGTTTGTATCATTTACCTTTGCACCACCGGGTACATTCTCCGCCCAGAAGTTATACTCGGGGATTTTATTATTTGGTATTGGATTATTATTTATATTGTGATTATCATCTACACTTTGATTATTGTTGTCATATTCTGACATATGAATTCTCCTTTCTGTTCAACGATATACATAGCTACCTAAAGTGTCCGGTACCTTATCTGATTATATTCTATATTATAGCATTAGTTTGTGTTTAGATTGTGAATTAAATGTAATATAATCTCAAAAGTTAACTACCCAACTTAAAACATTCTTAAGAAAATATTTCTTGTTGAATTCAGTACAATCATGTATTATATTAGAGAAGTTATTCAAAAGTAAAATTACAAAGTAGGTGCTTGGATGATTAAAGATAATCAAAAGATGCTCAATAGAATTCATGTTCTCATGGATGCTTGTATTATAGTAATTTCATACCTGCTCACATATTATCTGCGTTTTTATAGCCCTCTGACTAAGTTATTCCGGTTTCTCCGAGTAGAACGGGGTACCTTCTATAACATTGATGTTTATGCCTCGCGGTTAATCTTTATTGTTCCGCTATACTTGTTTATCTATTACTTTGCTCACTTATATACTCCCAAGAGAGGGAAGCGCAGATGGATTGAGGTATTTAATATCATATTGGCCAATACCTTTGGAATTGCCTTCTTCTTCTCCTTCCTATACCTCACATGGGAATTCAATATATCCCGATACTTTTTAGGTCTCTTCTATTGCATCAATATTCTTCTTAGTATAATAGCGAGAATGATTTTGGCTCAAACCTTACGTGTCGCCAGACGCAAGGGCTTCAATCTCAAGCATGTTATTCTGGTTGGATATGGACAAGCTGCTGAGGCATACATTGATCGTATATTTGCTAATCCGCAGTGGGGTTACTATATTCATGGTATCCTGGACGATAATATTGAGGTAGGAACGATGTATAAGAAGGTTCCGGTCATTGGAAGCATCACTCACCTAGAGTCCTTCCTTACGAAAATGACTCTGGACGAGATCGCAATTACCTTAAGTGTTAACGAATATGAGAAACTTGAGAATATTGTAGCGATCTGTGAGAAATCCGGTGTCCATACCAAGTTCGTCCCTGATTATTACAGCTTTATTCCTACAACACCTTATACTGAGGATCTGTATGGCTTACCAGTTATTAATATAAGAAATGTTCCTCTCAGTAATACCTACAACCGAATTGTTAAGCGAATCGTGGATATCTTCGGCTCTGCTTTTGCTTTAATTATATTCCTGATACCGATGATTATCGTGGCACTGATTATAAAGATAACCTCGCCCGGACCAGTAATATTCTCACAGGTTCGCATAGGAAAGCACAACAAAGAATTTAAGATGTATAAATTCCGTTCTATGGCACTTCAATCCGAAAAGGATGAGAAGAAAGCCTGGACCACAAAAAGCGATCCCAGAGTGACTGGTATCGGTAAGTTTATCCGGAAAACCAGTATAGATGAGCTACCTCAATTTTGGAATGTTTTAAAGGGTGATATGAGCTTAGTTGGTCCCAGACCCGAGCGTCCTTTCTTCGTTGATAAGTTCAAGGAAGAAATACCGCGCTATATGATTAAGCATCAAGTGTCTCCCGGACTTACCGGTTGGGCGCAAATTAACGGCTACCGTGGTGATACCTCTATTCGTAAACGAATTGATCATGATCTGTATTATATTGAAAATTGGACCCTGGGTTTCGATTTTAAAATTATGTTTTTGACAATATTTAAAGGCTTTATTAATAAAAATGCTTACTAAAGCCGGTTAACCAGAAAGGCAAGGACTATAACGAAATGGCTCGAGAAATGAAACCTAAGAAGAAAAAAAGTAAACTACTGGGGATACTTATTGTGGAAATAATGATCATACTTTTCATATTTGCAGGTATCTACTTATATGATAAGATGAACAGGATCCAATTCGATGACAGCGAAGACAGCATGATTCAATTAAATGAAGAGGTTGAGATTGAAGGATATCGTAATATTGCTTTGTTCGGTGTAGATTCCAGAGAAAATGCCCTCAAAAAAAGCACCCATAGTGATACCATCGTTATCGCAAGCATCAACAATAAGACAAAAGATGTCAAATTAGTATCCATTTACCGTGACACCTATGTGAACATCCCCGGAGAAGGCTATAACAAAATTAATGCTGCATACTTTAAAGGTGGTTATTCCTTAGCACTCAGTACAATCAATACTAATTTCGACCTGGATGTAAAGGAATTCGTCACCGTGAACTTCTCCGCAATCGTTAATGCAATTGATCTGCTCGGCGGAATCGAACTGGATATAACGGATAGTGAATTAAAGTATCTGAATGGTTACGTTCGTGAGCTGAACCGTATTAATAAAACCGATGTACCCGGCCTAAAATCCGCAGGCACTCAGCTTGTAAACGGTACTCAGGCAACGGCCTATGCCCGTATCCGTTATACCAAGGGAGGCGACTTCAAACGTGCCGAACGTCAGCGAATTGTTATTCAAAAGATATTCGATAAGGCAAAGCACTCCGACATCTCCACCATTAATTCTATGATTGATGAGATGTTCCCTCAGGTTTATACCAATTTATCGACTGCACAAATCCTGAGTCTGGCAAAGGATGTGTTATCCTATAATATTGTAGATAATATCGGCTTCCCCTTTGAAAAGGATGCTCATACCTACAAAAAGGTATCCTATGTATTTCCGATCAATCCTCAGGATAATGTAATTCGACTGCATCAATTTATGTTTGGGGATGATGGATATGTTCCAAGCTCCACTGTTCAGGATTATTCCTCCTATGTAGAAGGGATCCGTACACAATAAGGGATACATAGATTAGAACAAATACTTTCAGTAATTTAAAAGTTATAATAATTAAAATAATCATTAAAATCGAACTGCTTTTGCATCACAACGTATAACAGAAAAAATAGCTCCAAACTTAGTAATAGGATTCAAAGAATCCTACCCCAAGACTTGACAAGGAGCCAAAAAAGGAAGGTACATACTTCCCATAATACACTGTTTGACGGACAGTTTGTTGTTATATATGACAAGAATGAACACCTGTGTTCGGTAGTTGTATATAACAATGAAATGTCCGTCAACCTGCGTGTGAGGGAAGTGTGTACCTTTTTCTTAGAATGTACTTTGTGCGAAAGCCTCAATATTTATTTCAACAACTCAAATAGTCTCTCGGTTGCGTTACGGTCTGTGTAGATATAATTCTTATGGATAAATTCCTTGATCCGGTACAATTCAAATGCTTGCTCCTTGATAATATGAACAACATCCTCTCCGGTATATGCGACCGGCCCAGGGACAAAGCTTTGATAATCATAATAGAACCCTCTACCATGATCTGAGAATTCATTATAATCGTATGCATAGAAAATCATCGGACGTTCGGTCAGGCAATATTCATAGATGATAGAGGAATAATCTGTAATCAGGATATCCGCAGCCAGTAAGACTGTGTTAACATCCTTTTCAAAGGACAACTGACAGATATTCTCCCCTAATTCCTCTGTTCGAAAAGAATTTGCTATATGAGGATGCAGCCTTAAACCAAAATAATATTCTCCGGATAATTGCCCACTTAATTCTTTAAGCAGCTCGATTAATCTAGGATTCTCTGATTGTGTATCGCGGAAGGTAGGAGCATACAGAATCAGCTTCTTCTCATTAGGTATACTATATTTTTTATAGATATATTCTCTATCGGCATTCTTTCCTGCTGCCTCTACCTTCTTAATTCTGCGAAGGAGCTCATCTGACTTAGGAAGTCCGATCGGATAAATACAATCCTCCTTCACTCCAAACGCACTGGAATATACCTTTTTTATATCAGGAGAATTCACGATCAGGTGGGTGATATTCGCATTAGCTCTGTATTCCAATTGCTTTAGGTGACCGGTATTCACATCCTGCCCAAACTTCTTAATCGTTCCTGTCCCGTGCCATAATTGGATTACCTTTGTTCCTTTTCTTCTTCGAAGATAGGCATAGGGGAGAAATATATTGTCCAGCAATATGATCTCTGCTCTCGCCAGCTCGAATGGCTTCCGGAAGAAAAAAGCCAACATCGTCTTTATTCCCGACAGACTTTTCACTGCTAAGGTGTCACTCTTCGTCAGATAAGAAAAGCTATAGCCCTGGTTATACTTCTTCAAGGCTCGGGCAACAATTGCAACATTGCTGCCTTCTCCTTCATCATGGGTCATAATGCAGAAAACTCTCTTCTTTTTCACCGGAACCAATCTACTCAGATTATAAACCAGTGCAAACAGACAATAGCCGAATGTTTTTTTCATTAATGATACTCCTATAGGTCCTCTTCGAATTAAGGTATCTATGTATTGGCCTCACGTACAGAGAGAGCATCACTACCGGGATAACCTTTGGATCAACTCAACCACTCTCTTGGATGCCTTACCGTCATCCGCATGATTGAACTTATTATAAAATGCTTCCTGCTTTTCTCTATATTGTGCAGAATTATAGTTCTTGATCGATGTGATCAGTTCCTGGGTAGTAAGTGTAACGGGTCCGGGAGCCTCTGCCAGAAAATCAAAATAGAAGCCTCTTAAGGTATCTTTATACTGCTCTAAATCATAACAGAAGAACAGCATAGGTCTCTTAAGCAAACTATAATCAAACATTACTGAGGAATAATCCGTAATCAGCATATCGGATACCAGATACAGGTCCGCAATATCAAAGCTTAAATCACAAGAATAAACAAAATCCTTATAAGGAGTCCAATCCACCTGATCCATCACAAGATAATGATACTTCACAATCATAACATACTCATCACTCAGATTGTCCTGAAGCTCACCAAAGTCCAAGGGAGGATTAAACTTATATTTTCCTTTTCCATAGAACTCATTATCACGCCAGGTAGGAGCATAGAGAATAATCTTCTTATTCAGAGGAAGTCCTAGCTGCTTCTTTAATTCCATTATATCTGCACTATTATTCTTGGCAAATAGTACATCATTTCTTGGATAACCGATTTCCAGCATCTCCTTACCAAAGGCAAAGGCTCTACGGAAAATCTCTGTCGAAAAATGATTTTGAGAAATCAGGTAATCCCATGTCTGAGCATTATTATAGAAGTTCTTCTTGTAGTTATCAATGCCCTTCTCACCAGCCATAAATACCGTATCCATATCAAGGGCAAGCTTCTTCAGTGGTGTCCCATGCCAGGTCTGGATATAGGTACAGCCGGGTTTCTTGATAATATACTTGGGCAAACGGGTATCACACACCCAGATTCCTGCTATCGCAAACAGATAGAAATAGCGTAACCTTGTCCTCTTAACTGCCTTGGCTGTTCCGGGAAGGGGGATATCCGGATTCTCCAGGATAAAATAACAACGATATTTCTTATCCAAACCCTGGCGGACCATCTCCTCATAAATTGATCGTGGGTTGCCAGTATAATTTCTTCCCAGATTACTCTCAAATAGAATAATATCCTTATTTATTGGCAGAAGTCTACAGGCCAACTTATAGCCCTTTATAACCATTGGCTTAAGCTTCTTTTTAGCTTTCTTAATCACATTGTTCACAATAGACTTAGGTGATAAGCTCATATCATTCTCCATTCTTCTATATCCCGCAAATTAGGCCCCAGCACAAAGGTCAGGCATCTCAATCGAAACCTCCATGCTGAGTCCTTCCTACAGTCTGCAGGCGATTTAATTCTTCTTTGCACTAAGATTAAGATCTTGCTTAATCTTTGTCGTAGAAATACCTTCCGTACGAGGGAGGTAGATAACCTCACAATAATCCTTTAGGAAATCAAATTGTCCCTTCCAGTCATCACCCATTACGAAAACATCGATTTGATTATCCACAACATCCTTAATCTTTTGTTCCCAATTATACTCCGGTATCACTTCATCCACATATTTTACTGCCTCAAGAATAATCTTACGATCCTCATAGCAATGATAGGCGGACTTATGCTTAACCGCGTTAAATTCATCTGAAGACAGGACTACCACAAGATAATCACCAAACTCTTTTGCTCTTCTTAATAAATTAATATGTCCAACATGTAGCAAGTCATAAGTTCCATAGGTTATTACTTTCTTCATTGTCTTTTATGCTCCATTCGAAAGCATCTGCTTTCTATGAGCATGTCCTCCTTCCAAATTTGCCTCCAAGTACTTCTCATTTAATACAAAATAGTTTGCCCCGTAGATATATTAAAGGTATGGTAACAAATCCCATCCCCTTCTCCCACATTATAATTCATTGATCTTGGCTTCGTATATGGTACTGACATCACTTACTTTTCCCTTGGCGATCAATCGACCCTTCTCAAGTAGTATTGCACAGTTACAGAGACGATTTACCTGTTCCAGTGAGTGAGATACGAACAACACCGTAACTCCGCTGTCGAACATATCCTTTATCTTCTTCTCACTTTTCTTTCTAAACTTTGCATCTCCGACTGCTAGAACCTCATCCAGAATTAATATCTCTGGCTTCACTATGGTAGCAATGGAAAACCCAAGCCTTGCTTTCATACCAGAGGAATAATTCTTCACCGGAACATTGATAAAGTCACCTAACTCAGAAAACTCCACAATCTCGTTGTATTTCTCCCTGATAAAATCTCTGGGATATCCCAGTACCGCACCATAGAGATAGATATTCTCCGCTCCGGTATACTGGGGATCAAAGCCTGCTCCAAGCTCAAGCAGCGGAACAATCTTACCTTTGATGGACACACTGCCCTCAGTCGCCTTAAGTACTCCTGCGATAATTTTCAACAAGGTACTCTTTCCGGCACCGTTTAAGCCCAGAATCCCAAGGCGGTCACCTTTATTCAACGTAAAGGAGACATTATGCAATGCCCAGAACTCTTGATATCTCAGCTCGTTCTTAAGCATCTTTATAAAATATTCTTTCAGATTATCAACTTTATTCTCCATCAGGTTAAATTTCATACTGACGTTATCAACCACTAATACTTGTTCTTTCACGAAATCCTCCGTTCTATGCTGCAACCATACTTCTATACTTAAATATTCAGAATGAAATTATCCTGCTTACGATAAAATAGCAGCACACCAATAAACAGGGATCCAAAGCTATAAATCACCGACAATATCAAGGTAGTCTGATTCATAGGAGCTCCAAATACCGCACTTCGGAAGGTATCGATGATGACGTAGAGTGGGTTCAACTTAAATACCCATATTTCTTGTGCACCAAGTTTAAGATCATCGATACGATAGAATATGGCACAGGTATACATGATAATCATCAATGCGACACTCCATAGATACTCCATGTCTCTGAAAAATACTGCTAAGGTCGCTAACAGCATACCGGAACCAATCGCTAATATCAAAACCAAAAATAATGGTACAATTGATTGTAGTATATAGATTGTTGGCATAATCCCGAACACAATTAATGCTCCAAATAATACAATTAAAGAGATTAAAAATATAATATAATTTGACAAAACGGTTGAAAAGGGATACATGTATTTCGGTATATATACCTTCTTTATCATAGCACTGTTGCTGCGGATGGATTTCATAGCCGATTTCGTTGAATTCGAATAAAAGGTATACAGTAATCGGCCGGTCAGGATATATACCGGAAACTGAGCATCTCTAACCCCACGCATTTTACCAAAAACAAACGCTAATACAATCGTTGTTAATATCGGCTCCAATAACGTCCAAAAAATACCCAGATAAGACCTGCGGTATTTCAGTTTTATATCCTTCTTCACCAGTTCCCCCAGTAAAAATCGGTATTTAGTAAAATTTAACCATGCACTCTTCACTCGTTACCTCCCGTGCTACCCCTTGAAAAGCAGTCATAATCACTCCTTACCGTCGTAAATCGATCCGACTGACTCCTTCGCACTCATATGAAATATAATAACTAATATAACTAAAGCTCATTGCCTGCTCTTTAAATACACGCTCACATAACATACCTACCCTTAAATTGTGCCAAGTGTTCCATACAATTTGGGATAACATAGGCACAGACAACTAAGTGTGAACAGCTTTATTTTTCACTATTCATAAAGACTGATTTTACCACTTTTTCTGCAGCATGTCCATCTTCCCATTCACAAAATCTGTGGTAGAATTCCTCATATCTTTGTTTATAATTACGAGCCACCTCATCAATATTTTTGACCGCATCAATTACCTCATCCGTTGTATATAATAGTGGACCGGGTACTTCCTTCTCGATATCCAGATAGAAGCCTCTAAGGATATCCCTGTACTTCTCCAGATCATAGGTATAGAACAGCATCGGCCGTTTTAAATTTGCATAATCAAAGAATACTGAGGAATAATCCGTAATCAAAATATCCGAGATCAGATATAGCTCTGAAATATCATCATATTTACTTACATTATATGCAAACCCACCATAAGAGCCTACATCCAAAGAATCTGCGATGAAGTAATGAGTACGAAGCAAAACCACGTACTGGTCGCCAAGACATTCTTGCATTCTCTTAAGGTCTAATTGTAATTCAAATTTATATCGCCCTTTACCATAAAACTCATCATCCCTCCAGGTAGGTGCATAGAGGATGGTTTTCTTGTCTAGAGGAACCCCTAACTGTTTTCGAATTCTAACAGCAATCTCATCTCTGTCCTTTGCATGCATAATATCATTTCTCGGATAACCGGTTTCCAATAGGTTATTCCTATACATGAAGCATCTAGGGAAGATCTCACTACAGAAGGCATTGGGTGAAATTAAATAATCCCAGGCACGTGACTGCTTATACACCTGCTGCTTATATTTTGGCGATGCCGAGGTAATATCATCCATATCAAAAACCAGCTTTTTAAGTGGAGTACCATGCCAGGTCTGGAGAAAAATACTACCTTTTCTCTTCACTGCCCATTCCGGCTGCCTGCCATTAAATACAAAATATTTACTACGCGCAAGGTAAAAATAATACCAAAGGGAATATCTCTTAATCTTCTTATGTTTAAAAGGAATTTTCGTCCCCTTCTTATCAATAACCCAAACACACTTATATTTATTAGGTTTATTCTTTGAGATATATTCGTAAATGTATTTTGGACTATCTGAATAATTCTTTCCAAAGAAGCTCTCAAAAAGAATGGTATCTGTAAGAATCGGACGTTTCAGGAATATACGATTATATAGTGTCTTATAGAATGCCTTTTTACTTTTTAGAATTCTTTTTAGCTTTCGGTAAGCTAGATGAATTGTTACTATCCGCCGGGATGCAACCACATTCTTTTTAATCAAAGCGTTGATAATTCGCTTTTTATAACCCTTCTGAGCTTTAATAACCTCCGGGTTCATCTGGCTTATTATATTACTCATGCTTATGAAATTATCTTCCTGCCATACAGGATTATTGCTACGCTTAAGCTTTGGAGCATAGACTCTGGTATAGTAAGAGATGTATTTTCTGTCAAAATGGTTTCTTAATTCAGAATCCCTTGGAATTTTCTGCGTGGTTTCATAATAAGTATCCAAGAATTCATAAAAACGATTTGGATCTTTAATCTGAGATAGAGATGGAAAATTAATAGTGTCATTATGCTTTCTCTTAATATACATAGCAGATAAGCGTTTGCGCAGCTTCTCTGTCTTAGACAGCGCTTCCATAAGAAACGGTACGTCGGACATGTAAACCAAATTTTCTGAGAATCGAAGCTTATTCTCTTCCAAAAAGCTTCTCTTAAATAAAATATTCAGTACCGATATATTACGAACACCCTTACGCTTAGCTACCAATATGCGGTATGCTTGCCTAATCCGTACTTCCTTTAATCGAAGCAATTCTTCTTCCGAAAGAGTTTCTTCCGATTGTTCGGACTCTTCTGCTTTTTCCTTGTCCGACTTACAATACTCCTCAGAATCATCCGGTATATCATGATCGACCGATGTATCATCGGAGCTTTCTCCATCATCAGCTTCATCATGACGAGTACCATCTTCCGTACTACCGTCTTCAACATTATTCTCAGCCCGCAATTCTGCGGAATCTGCAGAACTTGCTTCGATTTCCTCTTCTTCGTCACCGGTTTCCTGCTCCTGCTTTTGTGTTAGGAAAACACTCCTGCCAAACCAGGTAGACTTTTTCTTACCATATACGATATCATCGTCCCGTTCCTGCGCTGCAAGAACTAAATTTTCTATGGTATTTCCGTATAAATAATCATCACTGTCCAAAAAATAAACATAATCACCAGTTGCCTTATCGAGCCCAAGATTTCTGGCTGCCGCAACACCGGTTTTATTCTGCAGGTAATAGACTTGAATTGATAATTCTTCATAGTCCGAAAGACATTCAAGCTCCTTCTCATCCACATGATCACAGATCAGAAGTATTTCCATATCACTGCCGGTTTGATCTTTAAGACTATCTAAGCAGTCTTTAAGATAAGCTTCTCCTTTATGATAAGGAATAATAATACTTGTTTTCATAATTTCAGTCCTCCATGTATTTTGGAATCATCTCATCATCCAGAAACCACAGCATAGGAATTATAGCATTTTAAGGAAGGATAGTCAAGTTTAGCCCCCTCTCCCTCTGATTCCAAAACATCTTTCAATATATTGATTCTTGCCTAAAAAAGCTCCTTTTAACAATCAATATCCAATCTTAATCAGTGTAATTTTAAACCGCATCACTTCCTAGGCAATATATAATCTTCAATCCCCCCACTCCCTATTCCAATACCCGAATCGACATCGAATTACTAATAGCAAGACCAGCCGACGACAAGGGCAAGCCAACCAAATGAATACATGCAATACTGCATTCCGTGGCGAGTGTAGTCCAGCTTCGCTGGACACACTACAACAAAAATAGGGGGGTGTTTACAACACCCCCCCTAAAACTAAACTTCTTCACTATCCATTAATCAGACTTTAATTCAACCCCAAGCGATTCAGTGCACTGAAGATTGCACGAATAGAAGCTCTTGTAATATTGGAGCTCACACCAACACCGAAGGTCGTTCTTCCGGTCTTCATATCAAGCATATGAATATATGCTGCAGCCTGTGCATTTGCTCCTCCACCAAGGGCATGCTCAGTATAGTCGAGAACTTTGATTTCAATACCAAGCTCCTTCATCAAGCCTCTCTGTACAGCATCAATCGGTCCGTTCCCTGTAGCAGTAAAGGTCTTCTCCATCCCACTGTTGGAGTAAGTGACCTCAGCACTGGTACAAGCTTCATCACGATCGGTATTATCCCAGGTCCTACATTTATTAAAGTGTAAAGGCTCCTTCCTCTCCAGATAGCAAGCCTTGAATTCATTCATAATCTGATCCGGTGAAATCTCTCCCTGAGTCTCGGATAATTTTTGAATCACATCCGCAAATTCCTTATGCATACCCTTAGGCAGCTTGAAGCCGAAGTAATTCTCCATAATAAAGGCAACTCCACCCTTACCGGACTGGCTGTTAATACGAACAATCGGTTCATACTGCCTTCCGATGTCCGAAGGATCGATGGGAAGATAGGGAACAGCCCAGAAGGTACTGTTACGCTCTTTCATCGCCTGAATACCCTTATTAATCGCATCCTGATGAGAACCAGAGAATGCAGTAAATACCAATTTGCCTGCATATGGATGTCTTTCATGTACTCTCATCTTGCAAAGACGTTCATACGCTTCTATAATATCGTTAATATTATCAATATCCAGCACAGGATCAATCCCCTGCGAAAACATGTTGTATGCTAAGGTTAAGATATCAACATTACCCGTTCTTTCACCATTACCAAATAAGGTTCCTTCCACTCTGTCAGCACCAGCCAGTATTGCCAACTCAGCAATCGCAACACCTGTGCCACGATCATTATGAGGGTGGACACTTAAAATAATTGAATCCCGGTCTTTAAAATTTCGACTCATCCACTCAATCTGATCAGCGTATACATTCGGTGTATTCATCTCAACCGTTGCTGGGAGATTAATGATAATCTTCTTCTCAGGGGTAGGTTCCCAGATATCCTGCACAGCACTACAGATTTCTAAGGCATAATCTACTTCCGTTCCACTAAAGCTCTCCGGTGAATATTCCAGAATTATCTCTCCCGGAAAATTCTTCGCATATTCCTTCACCAGTTTTGTTCCCTCAATCGCAATCTGCTTGATTTCTTCCTTGGACATATGAAATACTACGTCTCTTTGTAAGGTAGAGGTAGAGTTATAAATATGCACTATTGCACGTTTTACACCCTCCAATGATTCAAAGGTTCTTTTCAGTAAATGCTCTCTGCATTGTACCAGAACCTGAATGGTAACATCTTCCGGAATCAATTTCCGGTCAACCAACTGTCTTAAGAAATCAAACTCAATCTGTGAAGCAGAGGGAAAACCTACTTCTATCTCTTTAAAGCCCAACTTTACTAATAATTGAAAGAATTCTACCTTCTCTTCAACCACCATAGGCTCGATTAATGCCTGATTACCATCTCTTAAATCCACGCTGCACCAAATGGGTGCCTTTTCAATCTGTTTGCACGGCCATTG
This sequence comes from Bacillota bacterium, assembly GCA_023436225.1. Taxonomy (GTDB): domain Bacteria; phylum Bacillota; class Clostridia; order Lachnospirales; family Lachnospiraceae; genus Mobilitalea. The sequence goes on along the minus strand of JAEZKA010000072.1, from coordinate 12,328 downwards.
TCTATCTGACAAGGCTACAATCGGGTTCCTCTGATATCTTTTAAAATTCAACATAATAACATCCTCCTGATTAATATGATAGTTCCTTTCAAACAAATAACATCACATTAACGACGGAGTCGATATATCACGCTGTATAACTTGATAATAAATAACTTGGTATTATCTACTCGAGTCCCAACGACATCAATTCCTTTCCTTTTATATATATAAATATCCGCTTTGCAGATATTTTTGTATCTTGTATTCATAAATATCTGTTTCACAGATATTTTTGTATCTTGTATTCATAAATATCCGCTTCGCTGATATTTAAGTATCTTGTATTCATAAATATCCGCTTCGCTGATATTTTATGTATCTTGTATTTATAGAAAAGCATCCGCTTCGCAGACGCTTTTCTATACTTTCTCTATAGTTTAACAGTCCAATCCATTGCATGGACAGCGGATTAACGCTTTACTCCGTTGAAGTCAATGGCTAGGAGTACACCACAAGATAGCTGATAAAGCCCTATGGTAATATCGCTGTCTACATGGTGTTTTGAATATATTTCAAAAATTAGTAACTATCAATGTAATAAATAAATCAAACGATGTTATGTATTCTTATATACATAAAATAACAGCTTCGCAGAAATTTTTTGTATCATATAATCAAAAGTATCGACTTCCCATTTTTAGGAAGTAAATAGGAAAGGCCACTCACTGACTATAAAGCCTTTGATAGTGACCTTCATTATATCATTATGGAAAATCTTTTACAACTACTTTTTGATAAATTCATCACCAAGTCCACATTTTATCATATTACTCAATATATTCAGGGCTTCTTCCTCATCCGGTCCCTCACAGATCAGATCAATCTCATCTCCATGCTTAACACAGGCAGATAATACGCCCAATACGCTTTTCGCGTTAACGGATTTCTCACCGAGGCGAATGGTTACGGTAGCTTTAAAGTCAATTGCCCTATTACATAATACACTGATTGGTCTCAAATGTAATCCTGCAGGAATATCAATCAATATCTTTGTACTAACCATGTAATACCTCCAATCTTTGGTCACTGCTGTCCTTCCGCTGATAAATTGACACTAACATTCTGATTATCTACTAATGTTGCGAACGTTCCACCCTCCATCTGCAGTTTAACTGCATAGGTACCATAGGTATAATCCTTCAAATCAATAAATGGCTTCATGGAATGTCTGCTTATCTCTTTTAATTCACTGGCTGGACCGGTTACCATAACATTGATAGGTCCAGCGGTGAGAAAAGCTAATTCTATATTGCTAGGTCGATTCTTAACCTCAATATCTCCCGACCAGATCGTAATTTCCTTTGTAGAAGCCTTCTCAATTAAAATATTAACAACAACTGTCTCATCATTACCGACCGGCAATAATCCTTCGCCTAATTGTTCCTGAAGATTAACTTCCTTTTGGATGTTATCCATAGAATTACTGATATCCTCTTCGATCAGTAATTCAGTGATATTGTTCAGAATATCATTTGCTCCCGCAATTTCTATGGTTTTCGGTTCAAAGTCAACTCCGGCTAAGGTATATCCAGGAGCCGGATTTCCTACCGTTTTGATCTTTAAATTTATCTCTTTCGTCTCATATACCTTAACATTAATCGATACATAGCTCGGACTAAAGGTAAGATTAGAACTGATCTCTTCTCCCTCTTCATCAAACGCTCTTAATTTCTCATAGCTGCTATAGGTTTCTGAAGCACCAGCTACATTAACTTCTGCTACAATTTCCTTAATCCGTTCAATCTTGCTTTTCGGTCCAGACACCGTGATAATTGTACTGGCCGTTTTCTCTCCTATATAATATCCCTCAGCAGGTTCGCCTTTGGATACTACCGTCACCTTAAAATTCTTGCTAACCAGTTCCTCCAAATTAATCTTCATTACCTGGTAGAGACCTTCTGTTATCGTAACATTATCTCCGTATCTGGGACATTTAATATCTATTGTAACTGCATTCACGTCGGAAAGCTTAGCAAAATCAGCGGTTACCTCAAAATCAGAAAGTGAGATATTGTCTATGATCGTCCTTCTCGCTGCAAACTTAAAATCAATGGTTGCGCCCTCCACGATCTCATATACCATATCACTCGTACTGATAGCATCAATAGCATCCGCATTCAATATTTTTACAGGAACATTATTAAAATGTCCAGGGGTTATAGGATCATCCACATTCGTTATGATAAGCCATAGAATTGCGGCAAGAATAATGGACAGAATTTTTAAGCCGATATTTCTAGTCAACTTCTCTTTCACTCTTTATTCTCCCCTTCCACAATTTTAACTTTTTTGGTTCGGCGGATTTGTGCTGTATATCTAAGAGCTTCGCTCTAAGATAATCACCATCAACATTACGAATTAGTTTTCCTCCTTTGGCAATTGATACCTTTCCTGTCTCTTCAGAAACAATGATTGTAAGACTATCCGATACCTCACTGATACCAATTCCTGCTCTGTGCCTTGTACCTAAGTCCTTACTAAGCTGCATATTATCTGATAAAGGAAGATAACAGGTGGCCGCTGCCACTCGATTACCCCGAAGAATTACTGCCCCGTCATGCAAAGGTGTATTATGTTCGAATATATTAATTAGAAGCTCACTACTGATCATACTGTCAATAAAGATTCCGGTGCTTTCAAAATCATGTAGGGGTGTTTCCTCTTCCATAACGATCAAAGCCCCTGTTTTTGTTCTCGCCAGTTCAAAGGTGGCACGTACAATCTCATTCAATGTATGATCTGAAAACTTCTCATTCTTATCCTTACTGTCATCAAAGGTAATGAAGGATTTAACTAGATTCTTCTGTCCAAGCTGCTCCAACGCTTTACGAAACTCCGGTTGGAATATGATTACAATCGCTATAATTCCTACATTAATTGTATTCTTAATAATCCATATCACTACATTCAGCTCCAGAATAACAGCTACAAGCCAAAAAACCATAATAACAATCAGACCCTTAACTAATGCCCAAGCTCTTGTATTCTTGATCCACTTAATGACATTATAAATCAGGAACGCAAGAATAATTATTTCAATGATATCTGTCAGGTAGATTTTCGGAATCGAAATCCACACAGAATATTCTCTGATTAAGTTTCTGATTGTCTCCATTTACCCTCTCTCCTACCCCAATACTTGTTCCAATGGAAAGCATGCTTTCTATTGTTTTACTCGTCCATCCTATTCTTTCGATTTTCTTTCATCGTATTGTCATACTTGAAATTCTCTAAACTATCATTATCGAAATAAGCATCCTCATCCTCATCATATTCCTCTTCCTCTGTATTTTGATGACGATAACTCGTTTTTACTACCTCCTGTGAGACATTCTTAACATTAATATGCTTTACCTTCATCTGAGGTGTTGTTATGGTTACCTTAGGTACCGCTTTAACATAGTAGTAATAAACATCATCCTCAAACTGGGCATGCTCGACTCCGGAATAATCCAGTGTAAGCTTAAAGAATTGTACAACATAGACGATAGCACCCGACACTATAGTTCCCAATATCATTGCAAGAATCTGCTCTGATTTATCTAATATAATGTCACTAATCAAAAATCCCAATACACTAGTTAAGGCACCGGCTGCAATTGATATTTCAAATGCGTAGTCAAACTTCATTCTTCTAACATAATAAACAACCAGTATAATGGCAGTAAAAATTACTATTGTCATTATCATTTGTTTATTGCTCATCAGTCCGTCGATTACATCCGTATACAACTTCAATACATCATCCACGGAAGGATTAACCTGAACATTCACCGCCGTCTTCACCAGTTGAAGAATATAGTATACCAACACACCGCACACGCTTGATACAATGGCCACCGGACTCGCTATAATTCCCAGTAGAATCGGCATCACATAGGGGATTTTTAAAAAATATAAAATCGGAATCGCTAATACCACATATCCATACCGAGGTGTAAATCTTGCAAACAGAAAATAAATGATCATGAAGAGTATTATCACCAAAATAGACAAAATCGGTGAGGCATAATACACATGCAGCGCAGCCATGAAGGTTGCGATCAGAACCATAATCGCGGAAGGGGTAAAGGCACTAAGCAAAGCTAATGCTAATACCACAGGTAACGATTTCAGTCTGGAATCAAATCCAATTTCCTGATTAATCGCGATAAACGAAATTAATGCAAAAATAAATTTAACTGCCGGGTTAATATATATATCATGTCTTTGATAAAAACTCTTTACTCGTTCTCTAAATACCAATAATGGCATCATAATAATTTCCTCCAAACCTTAAGACTCAGGTGTCTCCTCATTATAGATCTTATTTAAGCGCTTTAAAAGCTTATAATAACGGGATAATTTCTTACGTGACATATCATATTTAATGGAATATCCCGCTAATGCGCCTAAACCGTAGATTGCAATTACAATGATATAGATTCCCAAAATATAAGTACCTATTACCTTATAATTTAAGGTTACCGCATTACGTATCAGATTTTCCGATTTATATATGAAAATCAAGAGTAGAATCAACCCATAACCGACCGTCGCACTGATAATTGATTTAATTACCTGGTATCTTACGTAATCATTTTTATAATATTTACTAAGACGTATATCCTCTTTTCCCTCCTTAGTCTCATAGAGGGCAAGCTTCGTCATTAGCCTGACTTTATTCGTGTTTAACATAGATTAATCTCCATTTAATTGTGATATTGCAATTATGTATCCTTATTATGCTCTCATTATATCATGTTTACACAGATTAGGAACTCAAGGACTGCGTCCTTCGTGTAACCGCAGGTTACACTGTTCACGTTGCACTTATCCATGTAATTTAATACATTTATTCAAGCAAGCTTGATAACTCCGCCTCTTACGTATATCATGTTTCGCAGATTAGGAACTCAAGGACTTCGTCCTTTCGTTCACGTTGCACTTATCCATGTAATTTAATACATTTATTCAAGCAAGCTTGATAAATGTATTAAATTACATGGACTAATCTGCTTCACGTGTACATTATAACATAGACAAATATTAATTTCGAGGACTTTTTTCTCTTTTGGAAAATATAGATAGTACAAAACCGGTATATAGTCCGTAACACCGGAAAGGCTATATAAAAACTCATATCATGAGCTTCACAACCTTTTATGTTTATTATTCTATAAATGAGGGTATATCAAACTTATCCATACCCACTCGGGACATTAACCCGTTAGAACGCTCCAATGCCGGGCTAACAAAAAGACACTCCGCTCTGGTATTACTACCAATATCGAAGTGTCTTTGTCTGATTGTTGTTTTTGTATCTGTTTTCATAGGACTTTTTCTATAAAAACAGTTCATTCAAAGCCTTACCGTCGCATGGACCGAATTCAACCCCCAAAATCTTAGCCATGGTAGGTGCGATATCTATCATCCTTGCTTCGCTAAGCTTATATTGTTTCTTCACAGCAGCTCCTGAGACAACCAGATTGCAGCTATAATTCGGCTTATTCGGTGAATAACCATGGGTTGCATACTTCATACCGAGCGTTGAAAGATCTGTAATCACTTCTCCCTCCAAGTCCTCATCAAAGCAATATCCTGCCTTCGCTTCCAGCATATAGGAAGTACAAGGGTAAGCGTGCTGCTCTTTCATCTCAACAGCATTATATAAGCACTCTATTCCATAGCTGTCGGTCTTCTTCGCCTCTTCCAGAATAGAAAGTACTCTTCTCTCGGCGTCTATATCACCGTCTTTAATATGAAGATAGGCAGCTCCTCCCGCACATTGGACATAAGCTCTCCATCTAAGCTCACCGCTTTCTTCATAGATCAGTCCATTTTCCTTAAGTAACAGATTGAGCTTAACCTTATAGCGAACATCCAACTGACCGTGGTCTCCAATTACCATAAAAATTGTATCATCATAGATTCCGGCTTCTGTTGCAGCCTTCATGATATCTCCAATTCTTCGATCCATTCGAAGCAAGGTCTGATCAATTTCATCGCCATCTGTACCGTATTCATGCTTGGTATCATCCAAATCAATCAGATGTATCAGCATAAGATTCGGCTTTTTACGGCGAATCGTATCCAGTGCGCACTTTGTCGTAAAGTCATCAAGATAGGGTTGCTTAATTCCTTTTCGAATGCTTCCGAATTTCTTCTCCATTCGGATGCTATAGAAGGGGCTACCGTTCTTCAGGATCTTTAATGCCTGATTCTCATTACCGATTGCACGGATCTCCGGAATGTTATAGTCAATGGAAGCTTTTCCGGTCACCGGCCATAATATCCCGGCTGAGGTCATATGATGCCTCTTAAGCTTATCGTAGATCGCCGGTACCTTAAGGTCGCTCCGGTACCAGAACCAGCTCTGTTCCTTCTCCCCGACAAAGGGTTGAAAGGGATTATTATGAAACACACCATGCTTCTCTGGATAGACACCGGTTACCATCGTTGCGTGTACTACGTACGTAAGCGTCGGATACACACTGGTCAGATTCGTGGTGTATGCCCCGTTATTGATTAATTTTGAAAGATTGGGGAGACTTCTAGCCCGCTCCCATTGATCCACAGAAAAGGCATCATAAGATATTACGATTAAATGCTTTGCAATACCCGTCTTCATCTCCACGCTATTATTTCCTTTCCACACTAATATTAATAAAAATCACAAGTCCAATGATAAACAACGGTATGATAGCCAGGATGCTTAGCTTGGCATTACCGGTAAGTGTAGTAGTCAGAGACATTACTGCCGGTCCGATAATCGCTGCAAATTTACCAAATATATTATAAAAGCCAAAGAATTCGTTGGACTTCTCCTTTGGTACAATCTTCGCATAATAGGATCTGCTGAGTGCTTGAATACCTCCCTGAGCCGAACCAATCATCGCTCCTAATACAAAGATATGCCATACAGAGGAGATGAAGAATGCTGCGATACAGGAAATGATATAAGTAACGATACCAACGATAAGCATGGTTCCGGTTGAAAATTTCTTCGCCAAATTACCATAGAGAAGCGCACAGGGGAAGGCAATAATCTGTATCACAAGTAGAATTCCAAGCAAAGTAAAGGTATCGAGTGAATTCGTTCCCAATACTGAGGTGGCATAAGGGACCACCATCTTTATAATAGTATCTACTCCGTCAATATAGAAAAAATAGGCCAAAAGGAATAAAAATACGTTTTTGTGATGACGGATGTTCTTAAAGGTGTCTACCAGCCTCTTAAAACTGTTGAACACCGGCCGGGGTTCCGGTTCGATATAGTGTCTCTGCTTTACGTCCTTAATCATAGGAAGTGTGAGCAATCCCCACCAAAGCGCGGTAATGATGAATCCTATCTGATAACCGATGGCCTTATCCATTCCTACAAGGAAGATCAGTACAAGGCTGATACCGAATGGAATAACACTGGATATGTACCCAAAAGCAAAGCCTCTGGTAGAAACTTTATCCATCCTTTCATCGCTGGAGATATCCACCAGAAAGGAATCATAAAATATATTAGAGCCTGCAAAACCGATGGCTGACAGAACAAAGAATAGGACTAAAAGCTGCCATTGACCGCTTGCCGGGGATATAAAAGCAAGGGCTGCAGTAGCGAGCACGCCCAAGGCGGCAAAGAAAATGAAAAAGCGCTTTTTCTTATCCTTATAATCCGCAATCGTTCCGAGGATTGGGCTGAGAATTGCAATCAATATACTTGCAATGGAATTAAAATACCCCAGATCCATACTGCTTTTAACATTATCGAACATTCCGAAAATAATCGGGAGCAAGGCAGTAGTTACCGCCATGGAATACGCCGAATTACCACAATCATATAATACCCAAGAACGCTCTTCTTTGCTCAACTTCATAATAATTATCCCCTCCTGTTTATGTTGTCAAAATAATACACGTTTTAATCCGAATTAACTAACACTCTTGTCGCATGCATTCTATATTCTTATTATAGCATAAAACCGGAAATCGTAAGTTAAATCTCTGTAAATCAAAGGCACAATTGCTTCATCATATATGCAAACATAGTATTGCATATTCTGTATATCGTTGCTTTCCTAATGCCAAACAAGTTATTTTCGATTAGCATACATGGACTAAATGTAGCTCCATTTTGATTTACCTTACCATTCCTTGCGAAATAGGTTGAATCATATTTCCACAACTGCAACTTTACACACTTCTCTTTATCCGCAAAGCGAATATCCACCTTGACAAGCTGATCTACTAATAATTCAGTTCCGTGCCAACGGAATCCGCAATATAGTTGGTTGCATACTCTTCAGAAATGCAGACCAGCCTCGCAGTTTCAACGGCATCAATATTTGCTCCCAGGAAGATAAACTCCCATTTGTAACGTTCCTTCTGACGATGAATCATTTTTCTAATTGTATCATAGGAATATTCCTTGCAGGAATTCTCATAGCCATCTGTTGTAATGACAAAGAGAACCTTGCCGGCTTTGTCCTCTTCTTTTGCATATTTCTGAACATTCCCCATGTAGTAATTGTCTGGCCAATGGCATCCAGTAAGGCCGTACAACCACCTACATAATATTCCTTATCCGTCATTTCTTTAACTTCCTGTATGGACAACCGTTGGTTAATCATCTCCACCTTGTCATCAAATAACACTGTTGTTATATTCGCTTCTCCTTTTTCTGACTTGTTTTCTTTAAATCCCTTTTCGCAAAAATTGTTGAATTAACGTTGTAAATTTGATTAAATTCATTACTTGCCCGCTTCTGTCTGCATCATTACTCCTCATATTTCCAATTCTTTTTGGTATATTTCTATATTAATTGAATTTTGTTTATTGGGCATTGATTTTTCTGCAGTAATTTATGTAGTCCTCTGCAATGTTGATAATTTTCACTATATGACCGGTTTCTTCTCTTTTCTGAATTGAGTTGGTGATAATCCACATATTTCTGAAAACACTTTACAAAAGTAGTTAGAATCATTAAATCCTATACAGGATGAAATTGTTTTCACAGGCAAGTCGGTTCCCGTGAGATATGTCTTAGCATCTTCTACTCTAAGCTGATTTATATATAGTTTTATATTAACCTTCATTTTCTTTTTAAAAATATGATTTATATAAGATACACTGCAATGGCAAAAACGGGCTATGTCAGGCACAGATACCTGTTTTTTATAATTTCTTTTGACATACTCAAGAGTATGACTTAAGATATTATCTTCACTTGAGTTGTATTTGGTATTGTTCATCAATTCCGGATAAGACAATGAAAAATCATAGTAAATTCTTGATATATACTCTGCAGCAATACCCAAAAGACTATTTATTTTTTCTATCTCAGGTGTGTTTGTATTTAATGATGTAGCATACAACTTCAGTAGGATGGATTCATTTAATTTAGAAGACTGTGAAACTCTCTTAACAAACCGTTCACCTACTTTACTATGTGAACAGAAAACACCTGCATTTATGGTACCGATTAGTTGACCATTATATAAGATAGGAACGATATATTCTTCAACACCTGCATAACACATTCCATAAAAAGTACTCTTTTGTACCCTGCATTTTTCTGCAATTGGTTTTTTCATTCTCTGACATTTATCCCAAAGGAACTTATCCGACTTTATCATCATACAGTAAGGATTCCCGTGGATCATAAAGGGTTGAAGAAGTTCCGTCAGCTCGCTATCCAAAAACATAAAGCCTGAGAAATCATTGATACATATATGAATATTAAAGTCGGAAGAAATTTGCTTCAGATAATCAGATAATACCGAATAAGCGTGCTTTGGCATTTTGTAATCTCCCTTCATTATTAACTATTATTCTAACTTATTTATTCTTTTTCATCAATAAGTCTGCAGAATTTTTAAGATTAACTACAGTGTTTTTAAGGTGTTGTGTTTCAGTTTCGAGTATAATTGCTATATAGAAACAATTAAATTTGGAGGTACCAAAATGGATAAGAAGGCAATCCTAAAAAAGTATGACATAGTAATCGTGGGCGGAGGTATGTCAGGGGTATGTGCCGCAATTTCAGCGGCCAGACACAATGCTAAAACCGCATTAATTCAAAATCGCCCTGTGCTGGGTGGAAATGCCAGCTCGGAAATAAGGATGCATATATGTGGCGCAGATTCTCATGGCCACAGACCCGATTCAAGAGAGACTGGTATTCTGGAGGAAATACTGCTTGAAAACAGGAGAAGGAATCCACAGTACTCATTCTCTATTTTTGATACGGTTCTATGGGAAAAGTGCCGTTTTCAAGAGGGACTTGACCTTTATCTTAATACTCACATGACAGATGTTGTAACAGAAAACGGTGAGATAAAGAAAATAACAGCTAATCAGCTTACCACCGAGAAGACTTTTGAAATAGAAGCAAAAATATTTGTAGATGCTACAGGCGACGGTACCCTGGCTTATTTAGCGGGTGCTGCGTATATGTCCGGCCGTGAAGGAAAATCGGTGTTCGGTGAACGATTTGCTCCGGATGAATCAGATAGCGTAACTATGGGAAATACCCTGTTATTTAAAGCGGTTGATGCAGGAAAAGCTGTACCGTTTGAGAAACCTTTTTGGGCCAATAGTTATACGGAGGAGGATTTGGCATTCAGAGGTCATGAAGAAATAACCTACGGTTACTGGTGGATCGAGCTGGGCGGAGACGGTTTGGATGTTGTCGCTGATGGTGAAGTGATTAGAGATGAGCTTCTTAAGGCTGTTTATGGAGTATGGGATCATATTAAAAACAATGGAGATCACAAAGCAGATAATTTTGTACTTGACTGGGTAGGATTTTTACCTGGAAAACGAGAAAGCAGAAGAATTAAAGGCGACTATATACTAAAGGAACAAGATCTACTTGAGGGAAAAATTTTTGAGGATGCAGTAGCTTATGGAGGCTGGCCCATGGATATGCATATTGCGGGGGGATTGAAAACAAAGCTCGAACCCACCGACTTTATCCATTTGGACAATGTATACACGATTCCGTATAGAAGCCTATATTCAAAGGACATTAAAAATCTGATGCTTGCCGGAAGAGCCATAAGTACTTCCCATATGGCCTTCGGATCAACCCGGGTTATGGCTACCTGTTCTGTGGTTGGGCAAGCTGTGGGAACTGCAGGAGCTATTGCAATTGAAAAAGGATTAATCCCGTCTGAAGTATCGTTATATATCAAGGAATTACAGCAAAAACTTTTGAAGGATGACTTTTATATTCCGGGATTCAAGAATGAGGATGAGTCGGATATTGCAAAAGCCGCTAAAATAGTATGCTCTTCCGCTATAGAAGGCAGCAACTGTGAAAATGTAACAAACGGTATATCCAGGAGGGTAAAAGAACAGTCCAACTGCTGGATTTCTGAAGAAATGGCTTCGGGCGGAGAATGGCTGAGCCTAGCATTTGATTCAGAAATCAATGTTAAAGAAATCCACCTTAAATTTGACTCTAATCTGAGTAAGGAGATAATGTTATCTATGTCCCACCGAACCCAATTAAAACAGGTCCCAGGGATACCTCCTGAGTTGGTTAAGGAATATGAATTAGTTTTTTATCTGAATGGTAAGCAGGTGTATACGGAAAAGGTTTCTGATAATTACTACAGATTTAAGGTTCACAAATTGGAAAAACCGGTAGCGTGTGATAAAATTGTGGTAAATGTATTAGCAACAAACGGTGATCGGCATGCACGAATATTTGAGATAAGAGTGTACTAAATTATTTTGTTTATTATGAAGCTGCCACCATTGGTAACTGTTACGGAAATATCTGAAATTAATTCTTGGTGATTTACCGGGTGTACCATTCAGGCAGTATCCAGAATTTCTGGAAGATTTCCTCCCCTGGCATCCAGTAGTACAGAAAACCTGTCGATAAAGCAAAAGCTAAGTATAACCTAGTTTTTGCTTTTTCTCTATCCACTAACTTACTTGACGCTTACGATATAAGTACAAACAATATTACAATTATAGTAAATAATAATATGCCTTTCTTTCCTATCCCTTTCATAAAATCTCCCTACAAGTCGACACAGTATTTGGTTTTATTCATTCATTATTGTTTCTTACTCCATGGATTCGTTCCTTTGATCAATCCATTCATAAACACTTTTCTCCAAGTTATAAGGATATGAAAATTTCATATTTCCAGCTATGTCATGAGATAAGCGTTTAAATAAAGTGATTGTAGCTATTAGAGCTTTCCAACTGTCATTCTTGTCAAAATGACCAAATGAATTCTGTAGCTCTATTTGAGTTTCTACGCTTGCCCATTCACATAAGAAACGGCCTGCATGCC
>JAEZKA010000019.1 GCA_023436225.1 Bacillota bacterium | reverse complement strand
TATCTGTCATACCGTAGGAAGCAGGACCTGCTGCCATGTTATCAGGATGAAGTGTTCTACCGGTACCACCACCGCTTGCTACGGAGAAGTACTTCTTACCAAGATCAATACATTCCTTCTTATAGGTACCTGCTACGGGATGCTGGAATCTGGTGGGGTTAGTAGAGTTACCGGTAATGGATACATCTACACCTTCCTTGTGCATGATTGCAACACCTTCTGTTACATCGTTAGCACCGTAGCAATTAACTGCTGCTCTAAGACCCTTGGAGTAAGCTTTACGGGAAACTTCCTTTACTTCTCCTGTATAATAATCCATCTCTGTCTCAACATGAGTAAAGCCGTTGATACGGGAAATAATCTGAGCTGCATCCTTACCAAGACCATTTAAGATTACTCTTAAAGGCTTTTGTCTAACCTTGTTAGCGGACTGAGCGATACCGATGGCACCCTCTGCAGCTGCAAAGGACTCATGTCCAGCTAAGAAGCAGAAGCATTCGGTAGTCTCTTCCAGTAACATCTTACCAAGGTTACCATGTCCTAAACCTACTTTTCTCTGATCAGCTACGGAGCCGGGGATACAGAAGGACTGTAAGCCTTCACCGATTGCTGCGGCAGCATCTGCTGCTCTTCTTGTATCTTTTTTAATAGCGATTGCCGCACCAACAGTATATGCCCAGCAAGCATTTTCGAAACAAATGGGCTGAATACCCTTAACCATATTGTAAACATCAAGTCCGGCATCCTTGGTGATCTTTTCTGCTTCTTCGATGGAAGCAATGCCGTAGCTGTTTAAAACAGCATTGATTTGATTAATTCTTCTATCATATGATTCAAATAAAGCCATTGTATGTATCCTCCTTTTCCTATTCGTGTCTCGGATCGATGATCTTTACAGCATCAGCAACACGGCCATACTGACCCTTGGATTTCTCGAATGCTGTATTAGCATCTTCACCCTTTTTGATGAAGTCCATCATCTTACCAAAGTTAACGAATTGGTAACCGATAATCTCACTATTCTCATCTAGAGCAATGCCGGTTACATAACCATCGGTCATCTCAAGATAGCGGGGACCCTTAGCAAGAGTACCATACATAGTACCAACCATACTTCTAAGACCCTTACCTAAATCCTCAAGACCTGCACCGATCGGAAGTCCGTCCTCGGAGAATGCACTCTGAGTTCTACCGTATACGATCTGTAAGAACAGTTCTCTCATTGCTGTATTGATCGCGTCACATACTAAGTCAGTATTTAATGCTTCTAAAATAGTTAATCCAGGCAGAATTTCAGATGCCATAGCTGCGGAATGAGTCATACCGGAGCAACCGATTGTCTCTACTAAAGCTTCCTGAATAATGCCGTCCTTTACGTTAAGAGTTAATTTACAAGTACCCTGCTGAGGCGCACACCAGCCGATGCCATGAGTTAAACCGGAAATATCCTTTACTTCCTTAGCCTTTACCCATTTTGCTTCTTCCGGAATAGGTGCTGCTCCATGACGAGCACCCTGAGTAACCGGACACATCATTTGAACTTCATGTGAATAAATCATGTTTTGAAACTCCTTTCAATATACATAGTATCGCATTTCACTTCCTACTTAACAGAAAGCACCTTGCCTGCTTCCATTCATTATGTATTAGAATACAATGCTTTCATTAATCAAGATATACTCTAACATCGAGATGTAAATCCTTGTTAAAATTTTATCTTGTGTACGTATCATATTCTCGCATAAAAATCCAAATAAGTCTATACCTTTTTGCATTATTTTATTACAGTTCAGCCAAGCAAATTTCCTACATGATAGGATAGAGAAGCTTGCTTATCTATCCTATCGTGTAGAATCTTATTTTCCCCATAAGGTTCTATCATCAGATACTATCTCATAAATATTGGCGCCGGTTTTTCTTTCAAAATAGTCCTTTAAATCAAAGATTACCTTCCATTTATCTATGGTATGCTTAGCGAACCCATAACGGATAGCCACATCCACAATTCTCTTCTCTATCAGTGTGACTCCGGTGGCCATGGCAAGACAGTCACATAATTGGATTAAACGGTCATAATCGTCATATGTAACTGACATAAGCTTTTCCTCTAATTTCGTTTGAATATCCTCTGTAACATCGACTTTACCGGAATAAGCACCAAGGTCCTGATATTGGAAGGAATGGGTAAGGCATATCCTTGCTGCATCCTCATAACCCAGTTCGTTCATATATTGATATCCGTCCCATACATGCTTCAAATGTTTGATTCCAAAGTGGCGTCCGATATCATGCAGCAGACCCAGGATATAGGCAGCTTCGGAATCCATTCCCTCACATTTTTCAGCAATTCTTCGGGCACATTCTGCAGCTACCCGGCTGTGATTTCCCCAGAGTCCCGGGTTACGTTCCTCTGCCAGTCTTACTAATTCTTCCGCTTCGATGCGTGTTGGTATCCTCATAACCCTATCCCCCCATTAATTATTGCAGAGCAGTGCTTTAACCTTAAAAAGCACGCATTGCGTGCTTTTTTGTGTACCCTGCATCACTTCTGTGTTAATGCTTTTCAACAATCTCTCCTGCTTTTTTGTAAATGGAAGCCTCCGGTACAAAACCGCGAACCATCGAGAGGGGATAGATATTAGCATTCCGTCCGATTACGGTCCCTGGATTGAGCACACTGTTGCAACCTACCTCCACATAATCACCGAGAATTGCACCGAATTTCTTCAGACCTGTATCTAATTTCAATGCTCCGGCATGCACTGTTACCAGAGTCTTATCGGATTTTACATTCGAGGTGATAGACCCGGCTCCCATATGCGCCTTATAACCGAGAATCGAATCCCCGACATAATTATAATGAGGCACCTGCACCTTATTGAACAGGATTACATTCTTAAGCTCTGTAGAATTGCCGACAACGGCACCCTCTCCAATGATTGCACTTCCGCGAATATAGGCACAATGTCTGACCTCCGCATCCTTACCGATAATGGTCGGTCCACTGATAGAAGCAGTTGGAGCTACCTTCGCTGTTTTTGCAATCCATACATCCTCCCCGATACGGTTATATTCATCCGGCGATAAGCCTAACCCTATTTTATATATCTCCTCTTTAATTCTTCCGAGCACTTCCCATGGATAGATACAACCCGTAAAAATATCTGCCGCTATTGTTTCTCTTAAATCAAATAGGGACTTTATCATAAGATGTTCTGACATACCATTTCCTCCCATCATTTATTATGAAGCCGTCAACTAAGACTGTCATAATCTCCGACTACATTGCTCACTTAATTCATATCTTGAACTTAATCTGTTCATGTATATCATATAAGAGGAGCCACAATTTTTCAATAGATTTGGAAAATTTATCATATTTTTATTTCTTATAGTATTGAGTAATTTCATTGAAATATCTGGACAACGACG
Source organism: Bacillota bacterium (assembly GCA_023436225.1). Taxonomy (GTDB): domain Bacteria; phylum Bacillota; class Clostridia; order Lachnospirales; family Lachnospiraceae; genus Mobilitalea. The sequence goes on along the minus strand of JAEZKA010000019.1, from coordinate 32,951 downwards.
ACTGGTTATTCAATGTCTTAACACCATCCACCATACGTGCCACAAAGCCCTCCAGCTTACCTGTATATTCATCCTTAGTTATCTTTCCGTCAGATACATAGGTAAGTCCCTTCTCCCAGCTTGCGGTAAGCTCTGCATTCAGTAAGGATTTAATAGATGCATTCACAACATCATAGATTAACTCACCTAATTGTGTCGGGGTGATAATCTGTGTCTTTTTATTCAGATTCAAGTATGTAATATTAACCAGTTTATTTAATATCTCTGCACGAGTCGCACTGGTGCCGATTCCACTTCCTTTGATCTGGGCACGAAGCTCTTCATCCTCGATCAACTGTCCTGCATTTTCCATGGCTAAGATCAAAGCACCGGAGTTGTATCTCTTCGGAGGAGTCGTCTCCCCCTCCTTGATTGTGATTGCTTTTACAGGAAGCTTGGAGCCTTTCTTTAGGTTCATCAGTCTTTGCAGCAACGCCTGATCGTTATTCTCTTCCTCTGATGACTCACTATCCTCCTGCTTCTCTTTATCCTCTGAATTTCCCTTAGTAGAAGCCGACTTATCAGGTATGTTGCCCAGTACCTTAAGGTATCCTTCCTTCTCAAGCGCTCGGTAGGATGCAAAGAAGCTCTCTCCCCTGATCTGAGCAGTAATCCCAAGCTTACGATATTCAGCCGGAGGGTAAAATATGCTCAAGAATCGTTTTACAATCGTCTCATATACCCGGGCTGCTGTATGGGACAAGGAACCAAGGGCATTTAAACCCTGTCCTGTAGGAATAATTGCATAATGGTCTGTAATCTGGCTATCATTCACATAACGTGTCTTCGCTATATTCTTATAAGTCCCCTGTTCCATAATCTGAGTAGCAAAATCTCTAAACTGCCCAAGTCCCTGTAGCCCCTTGATATTCTTATTGATTTCCTTGGCTACCGCCGTTGATAATACTCTGGCATCGGTTCTCGGATAGGTTACAAGCTTCTTCTCATAAAGCTCCTGGGTAATTTTCAAGGTCTCATCAGGGCTGATTTTGAAGAAACGGGAGCAATCGTTCTGAAGCTCTGCCAAGTTATAAAGCAGAGGAGGATTCTTCGTCTCCTTCTTCTTCTCAACCTGGATGACCTCGGCCAATAACTTATCTTCGCCGTTTGCAGACTGACCCTCGGATGCTTCTTTCGCAGCCCAGCTACCATCCTCCAGTAATTCTGGTATCGGTCCTGCCAGCTCCGAGATCAGCTTGATCGCGGAGGTTTTCTCAGAGAAGCCATTCTCTTTATAAAGCAGTGGTGAATTAAAATATCTGGATCCCTCTACTGCACGAAATTCCGCCATGAAGTCCTTATCCTCGACCTGTAAGCTGCTGAGAACACGGTAAAAAGGAGTCTTCACAAAGTTCCGAACTTCTCTTTCACGCCTTACTACCATTCCAAGTACACAGGTCATAACTCGTCCGACTGAGATTGCAGTCCATTTCTGAGAACTTAATAATCGCTGTACCTCGTTACCATATTTTAAGGTCAGTATACGAGAAAAATTGATGCCCATCAGATAGTCCTCCTGGGCACGAAGATAAGCCGCATCGGATAAATGATCGTAGGCGGACAGCGGCTTTGCCTCTCGAATACCACGCAATATCTCTTCTTCCGTCTGGGAATCAATCCAGACACGCTTCTTCTCCTTGGTGTTCGAAACCTTTGCTGCCTGGTCAACCAGGCGATATATGTATTCTCCTTCCCGTCCGGAGTCAGTACAGACATAGATCGTATCAACATCCTTACGATTGAGGAGTTCTTTTACAATATTGAATTGTTTTTTTACATTTGGGATGATTTCATATTTATATACCTTTGGTAGGAAGGGAAGAGTCTCCATGCTCCATTTTTTGAGTGCAGGATCATAGGCTTCTGGATAACTCATGGTAACCAGATGACCCACGCACCAGGTGACAATGGCATTCTCTGATTCGATGTATCCATCCTGCTTCTTACCGGTTATTTTCAGTGCTTTTGCAAATTCGTTTGCTACACTAGGTTTTTCTGCGATGTATAGGCTCTTAGACATTTTGTACCAACTTTCAATATTGTTGTACGGGATAAGCATAGGTCGGATGCTTCGCTTCCTGCTTTCCTTCTCTTGTACGGGATAAGCGTAGGTCGGATGCTTCGCTTCCTTCCTCGCGTTGCTCGGTCGAATACGTTATATACCCTGCCCTGAAAGCAAGCTTTCGGGCAAGGTATACAACGTATTCGACCTTCGCTTATCCCGTACATTATAACCTATTTTTTATGTTTGGACAAATAAAACTTGTTCTGATGGTTATATGAGGATTCTGTATGTGAGTTTTCATATTTTTTGTTGAATCTTCCTATACTATCGTTTACAATTAAATTATCGAAATCCACCTCATCAATTGTTCGGAGGAACTAAGGATATTTTCAGATCGTAATTCATCCTGTGATTTGCCAAAGTCTATCGCTCAAAATAAAACTAAGGCTATAGCGTTCTATGTCAGCTTTGATCAGGATATATATTATAAGAAGATGTAAATAGTTCAAATCAGATTTTTAGGATGGTTGGAAGGGACTGAATACTTTCCAAGCAACAGCCGGACAAGGGTTGTATTTGCTGTATCCATTGGAGCATACACAGGTCCCCGAGGATTTGGAAGCTGTTTATTAAATACAATCGTATGTAGAGGGAGGAAATATTATGTCACCAAAGAAGATTTACTATGAGAATTTGGCTGATTCCATCATTGACCGATTTAACAAGAGAGGTATTGAAGGTTATTATTGTGAAAATGCCGAAGATGCACTGTTAACTGCCAAGCGTTTCTTAACACCCGGTTGCTCCGTCTCCTGGGGAGGTTCCCAGACGCTAATTGAAATCGGCTTATTAGAGTCTATTTCTTCCTCCTCCGATTACATAATTTACGATCGCGATAAAGCGAAGACTCCGGAAGAAAAGCTTGAGGTGTATAGTAAGACCGTTACGGCTGATTATTATTTCATGAGTACCAATGCAATCACACTGGATGGTCAATTGGTCAATATCGACGGCTCAGGTAACCGTGTGGCCTGTCTTATCACCGGACCAAAGAATGTTATTATTATTGCAGGTATGAATAAGATTACCACTAATGTCGATAATGCTATCGAAAGAGTCCGTAATATGGCAACTCCACCAAACACCGTAAGACTCGGCAAGAAAACACCCTGTGCTGAGACAGGTAAATGTGCCAATTGCCTGGCCGATGATTGCATCTGTAATCAGATTGTCATTACCAGACGTTCCGGTATCCAGGGCAGAATAAAGGTTATTCTAGTTGGAGAGGAACTAGGCTTCTAAACTGTATTTTGCCTTGTTACAAGGCCCTTATAAAGTATACTAAGAAAGAAGGATGATGTTATGTCAATGAAGGATTGCTGCCAAAGCGGCGAAGGCTGCGATGTTAAAGTAACAGTGGAAGTAAGTAAAATCGTTAAGTATGTAAGCGTAGCTGCAGTACTGATTGTAGGAATTATTTTTGGAACTTTGACTTTTAGAAAGATGATGGAAGAAGGCTTCTTCGACGTTGTTGAATAATTAATCGTGTAGTTTAGTAATTGTTTCTAAGCCAATGTTATTAAGTAAAAGTGTTAGTTAGCATAGCTGACAAGGGGGCCGTTGCAAATCGTATGGTATAAATCAAGGAAAGAAAAACATTAGCTTACGTTTTCCAATAACCCCTTCTTATTTAGTTCAAAAGCTCTGTTAGATATTTATATTTGTATAAGGATGAGATCTTCATTCAGCTCATTTTCTGCAAACACAATGTAGTATCGGACCATCTTCTTCTTTATAAACTATGCCCCTTGTACATTCTACATCTGAAAATCCTATCTTTTGAACCAAATCTATCATTTCATTAGTGGTAAATGCTTCCCAATAACAATCCGTATCCACATAGGGATAGAACTTATTACCAATAAGATATTGTGAATATTTTGCTTCCAAAAACTCCTTATCATGCCCAGAAAAACTAAGTATTCCATGATTTTTTAAAACTCGACTACATTCTTTTAAAATATGTAGCTTATTCTCCTTCTCGTAAAAAAGGCCGAAAGTCTGTGACCACATTATAACAATATCAAAAGTATTACTTTCAAACGGTAAGTCTAATCCATTGGTTAACAAGAACTCAATATCTCGTTTACTTTCTAAAGCAAATTGCTTTGCAGGTTCTATAACCTTTTCAGAAATGTCAATAGCCGTAATTCTAAATCCCCTGTCATACAAGCAAAACGCTTCTCTACCCATGCCACAACCTATATCAAGAATCCGTGATTTAACTGGAAAACGAGAAACTACTTCGGTTTCCCATATTTTCAACTTCTTTTTAGTATAATCTCGCATATCCATTATTGCAGGTTCCTCAGAGTATAATTTTTCTACTGTTTCTATATTGTTATTCATGCACGTACCCCCAATAATATTCATAACCTTTGTTTTACGTTATCTAACAGTTGCGACGCTTTAGTTGAAAGATTACGAACCAAACTAACTTCGTAGTATGCTTATTCGGTACGTTGAGATACCAAAGCTTAAATGATAGAAAAAATATTTTCTTCTATCCACACCGCAATACCATCATCATCGTTACTTAGGCAAACCTCGTCAGCAGTATTCAAAACCTCATCCACCGCATTTCCCATTGCTACTCCGATACCTGTCCAAGAAAGCATATCCATATCATTTATGTCGTCGCCAAATGCGACTATTTCTAATGGTTCTATTTTCCAATAACGTGACAATGCCTCGACAGCTTTGGACTTTGTGGCTTCTTTGTGCATAATTTGACCATCATTTTCCCTTAATGTAATTAGGTACAAATCAACAGGGAGTATTGAATTGATATATTCCATATCTCCTGGTTTTATAAAAGGTAAATAGATTTCTTCATCTTGTCGAGGTTCGGCTTCAATACATCGCTGATGGCAAGCATTCAAAATATAGTTCGTGGTTTCTTTGGAAAATTTACGTTGGTATACTACAGTCTCGCCTACATAAGCATATGCTCCATTGCAACATACATAGCCATCAAACCAATCTTTAGATACCACTTTTGTATGATAGCTACGACCAGTGGAGAAAATTACCTTTATACCTAACTCACGACATCGTGACAAGGCAAGTCTATTACGGTCAGACACAGTTTTATCGCCCTTTAGTAACGTGCCATCGAGGTCGGTAACAATCATTTTAATAGGTTTATTCATAACTTGCACCTCAGAAAATATAAATAATGTGTAGTTCGTTATCTATAACAAGCGAAGTAAATAATCTCTACAAGTTGAAATTTATCAAATTAAATCCATTGTATAAATGCTGTTTTATCTTCACTGTTATAACCTGCTTGTCTGTAAAAGTTTAATGTACTTTCTTTCTTGGAACCAGTAAGCAACATCAACTTATAACAATTCTCTTTTAGTGCAATTTCTTTTGCATATTTTAGACATTTTGTTGCTAACCCTTTTCCTCTATATACTTCATCAGTAATTACATTTTCCACAAAAGCATATGGTTGTTGGTTATGTGTAAGGTTGGGAATTATCAAGCATACACATGAAGATACAATCTTCCCATCTTCTTCTGCAACTATAATATGGTGGTCTTTATCATTAATAATTCGATTCCAAAGTTGCATAATCTCAGAAGATATTTCTGGCATAGAATTATTATGTAGCTGCATATACAATTTCATTAAACCATCAAAATCCTCTTCATTAATTTCTCGTATCATACTTTCCTCCATAAAATAAAATTTACTACTATATTACAACCACATCGTTAATTCGCCATATATAACTAAGCGAATTAATAATTATATTATACCATCATGAAATGGTCGTTTGTACCTTTTTATTCCAATTACCTATCAACGATCAATATACCGTTTTCAGTGTACCTAATGAACTAAATCAAAGGTATATTTAAGGCTGAATAGTGTAATCTCCTTGCCAACACACTCAATACATAAATCAAATTCTACCCAGTAGCACCCTCCTGGGCAGGCATTGTTCCAGGTTCATCCGCATACACGACATACACGCTTTTCACAGGTTTCACAATTCTCAGTATCCTGATTGGGACGTTCTTTACAGATTTCATGTTTCATTCCAGTACTCTCCTTTCGCTAAGTTTCCGTTTTAGTGCAGCAAAAAACCTACCAACCTTATATTGAGCTTATTCTCTATCTAAAAAAAAAACATAACAGAAAAGAAGGCAACTGGTAATTTTCTACCAGCTACCTTCTTTTTCATATAAAAAATGACTATCACTGCAATATTTCACCTTAACATAATGACATTGATTATAATCCGATGAGCAACAATATAAAAGTTGTTGCTACTTAGGTCCTACACTATGTCTTGGCTGATGCTCCAATCTTAATAATTAATATAAAGGATACTTATCTGTTAAGGTCTTGACCATGTCCATTGCCTTTGTCTTATTAGCATCAACATCCTTAACCAGTAGATAAATTGCTTCTGCAATCACATCCATATCTGCTGCATTCATTCCCCTGGTAGTCACTGCTGCTGTACCGAGGCGGATACCACTGGTGACAAAAGGAGATGCCGGATCATTCGGAACCGAATTCTTATTACAGGTAATATTAGCAGCATCAAGAAGCTTCTCTGTGTCCTTACCGGTTACACCCATATTCTGAAGATCAACTAACATCAGATGATTATCGGTACCTCCGGACACCAGATTGAAACCACGCTTCATTAAGCCGTTCGCAAGAGCCTGTGCATTCTCAACAATTCTTCCAGCATATTCCTTGAAGCTCGGGTCCAGAGCTTCCTTAAAGCATACTGCCTTAGCTGCAATCACATGCATTAAAGGTCCTCCCTGAATACCGGGAAATATAGCTTTATTCAACTTATATTCCTCTGCGAACTCTGCGCTTGATAAGATCATACCACCCCTTGGTCCACGTAAGGTCTTATGAGTGGTAGTGGTGGTGACATGTGCATAGGGAATCGGGCTCTCGTGGTAACCAGCAGCAACCAGACCTGCAATATGAGCCATATCTACCATTAGGAATGCACCAACCTCATCTGCTATCTCACGGAAGGTCTTGAAATCTATCTTTCTTGCATAAGCACTAGCACCTGCAATGATTAGCTTTGGCTTACACTCCTTAGCAATACTTCTAACATTGTCGTAATCAATAAAGCCTTGGTTATTTACACCATAAGGAACAATATTAAAATAGGCACCACTCATATTGACTGGGCTGCCATGGGTAAGATGCCCGCCATGAGCAAGATTCATACCCAGTACGGTATCACCCGGCTTTAACAGAGCAAAGAATACAGCCATATTAGCCTGTGCTCCGGAATGGGGTTGAACATTCGCATAGGTACAGCCAAATAATTCTTTCGCTCTTTCGATTGCAAGATTTTCAGCCATATCAACAAATTCACAACCACCGTAATATCTCTTTCCGGGATATCCTTCTGCATACTTATTGGTTAACTGGCTACCCATAGCTGCCATAACCGCTTTACTCACAAAGTTCTCGGAAGCAATTAACTCAATGTGGCTCTTCTGCCTTTCTATTTCCAGTGACATTGCCTCGGCAAGTTCAGGGTCATATGATTTTACATCTTCAAATGAATACATTTTATCATTTCCTTTCCGGTATATTGATACAGCTTTACGAACCTCATAACCTCCTGATTCCGGTTAGCGCTTTCGTCCGTTAAACCTTTACTGCGTACTAGTATATCATATATGTACTGAATTTAAAAGCGTAAATACAGCGAAGACGTTTCTTCATTCATAACAAAATCTAATATTAATTATTCCTAATAATTATAACAAATAGTCCTCGAATCTTTATTTTCCATATAAACTTTTTATATCTTTGCTAGAAAATAATACCGATATTTGTTCTTATGATTGTCGGACAACGGATAGAAGAACAACAATTTAAAGGATAATAGAAGTCCGGGAGGAATGAACCACCCGGACTTACATCACATATATATTTATAAATTTTCAGGACCAAAGCTGATCGGTAATAATTCCTCGAGAAAGAATATCAGATAATCCTCCTCAGATCTTGCTAGTATAACCAGGAAGCTCTTCGGATCAACAAACTCGCGCATAACCTGGCGGCATACACCACAGGGTGAACAAAAGTCCTTCAATATGCCATTCTTACCTCCAACAATTGCAATCGCCGAGAACTCCTTCTCACCTTCACTAATTGCTTTAAAGAAAGCAGTACGCTCCGCGCAATTGGTAGGCGAATACGATGCATTCTCTATGTTGCAGCCTTTGTACACCTTCTTACCTTTGGTAAGTAGTGCCGCTCCAACCTGGTGGTGGGAATACGGTGTATAAGCATTACTCATCGCATCAATCGCATCTCGAATAAGGTTTTTGGCTACTGAGTGATTCACAATTTCATGCTTTGCTAATACTTCACCCTTTTCCAGAGGAATCAGACTGTTCTTCATATCAATCTCTTGTTGATTTTTATTCTGTTCTTGCATAATAATAATCATGCCTCCCTTCATATCCTGCGAACTTTTGGCAATAGGTACAAAGTTGCCGATTGAATGATTTTGCCAATGATTAATAGCCGGCTGCGGTTTGATTTTTTGCCAATTTCACAATACGACTGGTACCAAGTCTGGTCGCACCAAGCTCAATGAATTTTTCAGCATCATCAAAGGAGGAGATTCCTCCTGCCGCCTTAATACGAACCTCTTTACCAACATGCTTCGCAAATAACGCGACATCTTCAAAGGTTGCTCCGGCTCTGGAGAAGCCTGTTGAGGTCTTAATAAAATCTGCACCTGACTTGGTAACGATTTCACACATTTTAATCTTCTCTTCGTCCGTTAACAAACAGGTCTCGATAATAACCTTTAGAATATGGTTACCGCAGGCAGCCTTAATCTCTTTTATCTCCTGCAATAATTCATCATATCTTTGGTCTTTCAGTAGACCAAGATTAATTACCATATCAATCTCGTCTGCACCATTTGCGATAGCATCCCTTGTCTCAAATACCTTAACGGCAGTAGAATTGTAGCCATTGGGAAACCCGATTACCGTACATACCGCCATCTTATCCTTAACATATTCCTTTACCTGCTTTACGTAGGACGGGGGAATGCAGACACTGGCTACTCCATAGGATATAGCATCGTCACAAATCTCTTTCAGCTCCGCCCAAGTAGCTGTTTGACCTAAAAGTGTATGATCAACCTTTTCAAATATCAATTTCTTATCCATAGCATTCATCCTTTCCCTTTCGCCTATGCGATCTCCAATGCGATTTCCATCATCTCGCGGAAGGTAAGCTGTCTGTCCTCTGCTGATAAAGACTCTCCGGTAAATACATGATCAGAAATGGTAAGTAAGCATAGTGCCTTCTTACCTGCTCTTGCCGCATTCATATAAAGAGCTGCTGCTTCCATCTCTACGCAGAGAATATTCATCTTTCTCCATAAAGAATTTGCATCCTTATTATCATCATAGAAGGTGTCAGAGGAAAGAACATTTCCTACTACCGTCTTGATATTCATCTTTTCTGCAGCCTCTACCGCTTTACGGAGTAAGTCAAAATCCGCAATAGGAGCATAGGTTCCGGGCAGCTGGTATTGAGCTGCAAAATTAGAATTAGTGGATGCGCCCATACCGATTACGATATCTCTCAGCTTAATGTTCTCCGCTATACCGCCTGCAGAACCGATACGGATAATATTATCTACGCCGTAAAAGTGATACAGCTCATAGGAATAGATTCCGATGGAGGGCATACCCATGCCGCTACCCATTACGGATACCCTCTTTCCTTTATAATTACCGGTATAACCAAACATGTTTCTTACTTTATTAAAACAAACCACATCCTCAAGATAAGTATCTGCAATAAACTTCGCTCTCAGGGGATCTCCCGGCATTAGGACTGTCTTTGCGATATCTCCTGTTTTTGCCTCGTTATGGGGGGTGGGTATACTCATATTTCATTTCCTCCTTTATGGTATAAATAGATAATTCTTACTTTTCGGTAACTTATATCATAACATATTTTTCGAAAATAAGCAATCCGTGAATGCTTCAAAGCATTTTTCATTACAGTCATTATAGTAACGGCTGCTGGCAAAATCCATATATTCCCTTTACACGATATGTTGTGTATTTTTTTCATCATATTATTCTATAATTCAACTTAATTCAACGATATATATCATACTACATTGATTTCGCAAGAAATAGTGTTATAATCGGAGTAATGATTTATGTAGAAAGGTGCTGACACTATTGCAATTGACAAAATTTCTATCCGTAAAAGGAATGCTAAAAAGCCAACAAATTATAGGAGATCTTCCCTCCTCTCGCTTAGCCTATTCAAACTTCTATAAAATTGCCTGGCCTTCTGCACTGGAGGCTCTTCTGGTCGCTCTCATCGGTGCAGTGGATACCATTATGGTTGGAACTCTAGGAGAGGATGCTATTGCTGCGGTTGGAATAACCAATCAACCCAAGTTAATTCTACTGGCAATTATAATCTCCCTGAATACCGGAATTACTGCAGTTACCGCAAGAAGAAAAGGTCAGGATAACCAAACCGATGCCAATCGAACCATACGTGCCGGTATTTTCTTCAGCTTATGTGGCTCGCTCTTGATGGCTTTCCTAGGCTACCTGTTTGCAAAGCCAATTCTACTATTCGCGGGAGCTGATAACTCCTATCTAGCTGATGCAATGGATTATTTCAGAATCATAATGTTCAGTCTTCCATTCCAAGCCTTGAATCTGACGATTAATGCAGCACAACGAGGCTGTGGTAAGACGAAGATTTCGATGTATAGCAATATTATCAGTAATATGATTAATATTGTATTTAATTATCTATTGATCAACGGAATAGGAATTTTCCCCAAGCTGGAAGTAAAGGGTGCCGCAATTGCAACAATGATGGGCGCAATCGCTGCATTTATCATATCATTATTAACCTTATTTCGAAGGAATGGCTATCTGACTTTCCATTATAAAGCCGGTTGGTCAATACATAAAGAGACTATCGCTGCGATCTACAAGGTAAGCAGCAGTGCTTTTGTAGAACAGGTATTCATGCGCATTGGCTTTCTGGCATACGCAGCCATTGTCGCTAGACTTGGTACAACGGAATACGCCACCCACCTCATCTGTATGAATATCTTAACTCTGTCCTTCTGCTTTGGAGATGGCTTATCCATCGCCGCATCGGCACTGGTAGGGCAGAACCTTGGTGCAAAAAGACCGGATTTATCCATAATTTATGGAAAAACCGGTCAGCGTCTTGCATTTATGATATCCTGTTTCATATTTGTAATTTTTCTGTTTGGGAGGACCTTTCTGGTATCCTTATTCAGCGACGAGGCAGCCATCATCTCTCTAGGTTCCAATATTATGATACTAGCGGCATTAGGAACTCATTTTCAGACCTCACAGGTGGTATTATCCGGTTGTCTTCGAGGAGCTGGCGATGCCGGCTTTGTAGCTATAACCTCCCTCATCAGTGTAGCATTAGTACGCCCGCTGCTTACCTATCTGCTTTGTTTCCCTGCAGGTCTCGGTGTCTATGGAGCATGGGTAGCTCTTCTGGTAGATCAATGCTTTCGATTTATCACCAGCTATTATCGTTTCTCCAGCGGTAAGTGGACTTCCATCACCCTCTAATAATGTTCGCAGTACTTTGGCAGCATGAATGATTAATTTGAATTATTGAACATTGACAATCTCTCCGGTTACCTTATCCACATGATACCAGCCATAGGTAACCGTATGCCCAATGCCTTCCTCAGATTCGTCGAGAACGAATTCGTAAAGGTGGAACAAATATTGTTGCTCTGACTCACCCTCTCCTTCGTAGACCAGATAATAATCCGCAATACGCAGCTTATAATAATACTCATTCTCCGAAATCTCAATCCGCTCGAAATTAGAAGCATAGTTACTTTTTACAACTTCTAAGGCCTCCATGGGAGATAACTCTTCCTGCTTCTCATCCTTCGTAGCCCAGTAATTTCTCTCCTCGCTGCCTAATCGGTACCCTGCATCCCACACCACACCAAGGGGTTGTTCATCATATGTTAGCATTCTCCCATAACCACTAAGCGGGTAGATGCTTAGAAGTAGGACAAGGCAATACATAGTGGTAGTGGTCTTCAATCATGCGCCTCCCTTTGCTACGGTTTAATGTAAATTTACATACTCACAAGTAAGCTTGTGGAATAATCACTACGTTTTCATGATAGCACTTTTTTACATTTATTTCCATTCAAAAAGTAGACAACTTATCGACATCACTATACAGGATTTGTAGATTTTTCTTCCTATCCACCACCTTTTCCTATCCCTAATCTATTAACCATCAATTCACTTCTTTATTCTTAATCTCTTATCTACTCTTATTCTCTTATACATTTATTATCTTATCGTTTCTTATATCTTATTATCGTTCATCCCTTATCTACTCTTATTCTCTTATCCATACTTATTATCTTAACATTTTATTATCTTATCGTTTTATTATCTTATCGCTGCTTATTATCTTATCGCTTCTTCTCCTGTTCGGCCTTCTTATATAAGCTGGCTCTTTGGATCGCAGAAGCTCCGAATCGGTCTCTTATCCTATCGATTGCATGGTCCAGCTTTTCTCGCTTCTCATCTGTCTCAAAGCTGAATAAATTCATCTGACGAGCTGAATTGTCAGAAACCACCTTACTAGTCTGTATTCCCAGATTGCGGATCGGAGTACCATCCCATAACTCATCAAATAAAGTACAAGCCACTTTATGAATCTCATCCGTTCTATGAGTAGGGCTCAGAAGGGTAGTTTGGTGAGAGCTGCTATGAAATTCAGAATCCACAATACTGACTGATACCACATTTGCCATCATATCATCACTTCGCAGCCTGAAGGCTACTGTCTCTGCAAGGGAGAGTAATATCATCTTCGCTGTCGATTCGTCCTCTACATCAAAGGATATCGTTGTTGAATTACCATATCCTTTATTCTTAACCTCTTCGGCAGAGATGACAGAGGCATCAATTCCGTTGGCAAAGCAATGGATTATCTCCCCATGCTTCTTTAGATGTGACTTTAAGACCTCCACATCAGTATTGGCCAGTTCTCCAATGGTATAGATTCCCAGTGTGTTTAACTTCTTTACTGTGGATTTTCCTACAAAAAATAATTCACCGACTGGCAAAGGCCACATCTTTGTAACAATTTCCTCTGGATAAAGGGTATGGACTCTATCTGGTTTCCGAAAATCAGATGCCATCTTTGCCAGAAGCTTATTACTCGAGATACCTACATTAACAGTAAAGCCCAACTCATCACGGATTCGATTCTTGATCTTATTAGCAGCTTCTAACGGTGGCCCAAATAATGCGGACATTCCCGTCATATCACAGTAGGCTTCATCGATGGAACACTTCTCTACACTAGGTGAAAACTCGCACAAGATCTCCGTAAATGCCTTGGAATATTCCGAGTAAAGATGGTGGGTTGGAGGAACCAGAGTCAGATTAGGACATTTCTTCAAGGCATCGACGATCGGTTCTCCGGTCTGCACACCATATTGCTTTGCAGGCGTGGATTTAGCCAAAATAATACCATGTCGTTTATTCTTATCTCCGGCTACCGCAGAGGGTATCTCGCGAAGATCCAGATTCTCACCCTGCTGCAATCGATGAACTGCTTCCCAGCTTAAAAATGCCGAGTTAACATCAACATGAAATATTACCGTATCCATATCCACACTCCCTTATCTGTAAAATCCTCGTACTAATAATTTCTTAATGCTTAAAATATTATATTCCATTTTGGTTCTGGTGTATAGAGGTCACGAAGCATCTATCGTTGTCTTATGCTACTTATAATTCTACAGTAAAAAGCCACCAGACATCAAGATAACGTATTGCCGGGTGGCTCTAGGCTTGAATTAGTTTAATTCATTGGTGGTACCGGAGGAGTCGGAGGATTCTTCGGGCGATCCTCTTCCTTATACTTCTTATAGACTCTTCGAGTAATCAGTACAATGACAGCTATCATTACAGCCCAAATGAGTAAATATGGCAGATTAACCACAAACCATACCAAAAAGTTCTGTAGCCCTTCACTGATACTATACATTGTTTGGCTAAAACCATTCTTAATTCTTGTGGTAACTGTCTGCTTAATCTCTACCCTAGGAGACAGCTTCTCTACCTCCTGGATATTCAAAGTTACGGTACTATATTCCACCTTATTATCATAGGTACGAAGTGTGGTCTCGTAGTTCTGCAATTGATAGCGTATTTCGCTAAGTCTGCTTTCCAGTGTAACAATACTATCCAGTGTGTCTGCCTTTTCCAACAATACAAACAATCGCTCCTGCTCAATTTCCAACGATTTCTTACGGCTCTCAATATCTGCATATTGTAACGTCACATTCTCTGTGGATTCCTGTTTATTGATGACATTAGCACTTTCATCTACCACACCTACAAACTCATCCACCTTGTCTCTCGGTATTCTTGCAGTAATTCCGGCGACACGTGCTCCCTCCCTGTCGTAAAAACTTCGTCCACTGATCTTAGAGCTCTCAACATATCCATTCAAGCGTCCTATCTCTGAATCCAACCTCGTTATCAACGCGTCAAATTCCTGAGTCTCCACATCCATATAAAAGGTACGAATGATCTTATCCTGGGACTGTAATTGGGTAGAATCCTCTACCGTGATTGCAGACTTGTTTTTTAAGGATCCTGTTGAATCAAACTGAATCTCCCCATCTTCAGCAGGGGCAACTGCAGGGGCTTCGACAACCCCAGTCTCTTCTGTTGCGGTAACCGCCATGTCGTAGGATGCCTTGTTTTCCATTTCGTATGAAGTAATTCCATTAGTCTTCTTACCGCATGCCGAAAATACCATAGTCAGAACAATAATAAAACTTACTAATACCATCAATCTCCTCTTTTTCATAAAACCTATCCTCCTCTGCTTAATTAATTATTTAATACTTTCTGCTTATTAGACGTTATGCAGCTTCTAATGGTTCCATAATCGGCATTATTTGTATGTATTCGTTTGAATGTACACATTTGCTTTCGTGCGAATGCAAAAAGGCTGCCACAAACTTAGACCGATTAAAGAATTACATCCTTTTTCTGTCAATATATCTGTAACAACCTTTACTGTATAACTCACTAAGAATATTTTACAATTACAGCATTAGCACTTCTATGACATGCTAATAAATCTATGCCATTCGTTTTACAATTTTATAGTAAGCTTTTGCGGTGCTGTTGTAGCATAGTCCATAAATTATTGAAAATACCAAGCATACTACAATAGAACAGATTAAAATCAATGTAGTCTGGAAGAAATTCAATAATACCATTAGATTGATTACCATGAACATACCCATTGCAGTATGAAGAATTGCTCCTACCAGAGGGATAAAGAATACTTGTAGAACCTGCTTTTTGATGGTACGCTTAACTTCCACATCACTCATTCCTACCTTCTGCATGATATCAAAACTCTTCTGATCCTCAAATCCTTCTGTAATCTGCTTGTAATACATGATGATCAGCAGGCACATCAAAAAGATGCTTCCAAAGAAAATTCCGATGAACAGCAAACCTCCATACATTGCCTCCATATCCTTCTTATCTGCCACATAATCATCATAGGATAAAAACCCACGATAACCTTTCGATAATTCGAGCGCTTTCTCCATGAAGGATACCTTCTCTTCCTCTGTTCCTTCTAAATGATACCTAGCACTATAGTACAAATCCTTCGTCAGATCTGAACCATATGCTTTTGCTATCTGTGACATAACCTCATAATCCGGAACGATAACATAATACATCGCATTAAATACATTTTGGGAAGCCTTCGGGTTAAGTAAACTCTGTTTAATTTCTTCCCTTACCTGATAGGTATTGTTCAAGAAGACTATAGAATCCAGGCCATAATCAGCTCCTGTAGAATAAATCAATATCTCGTCATTACCCAGTTCATAATTTCCGGCTTCCATCGAATTAAAGCTATCTAGTGTCAGAAGCTTCATCTTGTATTGCACTGCGCTGCTGTCCATTCCATCATTAGTGACAATTCTGTTTCCCTTCTGTGCGATATGCAGTTGCACATAAGCGTATACATTTTCTCCAGTAAGAGTAACATTTTCTTCCTCGGCAAGCCCAGTCAGTTTTTCCTTCCAGTTATCCCTGTCAGTAAATGTATTATCATCAAACTCCACACGAACATCATAGGGATACATAAATTTCTGCACACCCGGTATTCCTAGATATAATGATATCGTACAGATCAGAGTAATGACAGTCATAGTTGCAAAGATGCAGATATTAACAAGGCTCGCCGCATTCTTCTTCATGCGATAAATCATACCCGATAATGAAACAAAGTTTTCCGAATGGTAATAGAATTTTTTATTCTTCTTAAGCATCCGTAATAATGCAATGCTTCCCGAGGTAAACAAAAAATGTGTACCAACCACTACTAAAAACACGGCAAAGAAAAAGTTCGTAAAGATAGTGGAATCAACCTTTGAGGTTATCGCTAGATCATATCCTAATCCCAGTAGAAGAATGCCAGCGAATGTCCATATTGCAATATGCTTTGGTTCTTTTTCTCCCTTTTTTGCCTCACTCATAAGATCAACCGGATTTGCTTTTCCAACTTGGATCAGATTGGCAATCAGATTGATAGAAGATATTCCTGCATAGAAGATTAAGGTATCACATATTGCTTTACCACTGATGCTGAAAGCAATATCTACGGGCAGCTTCGCAAGATTCAAAAGTAATAGAAAGAGTAGCTTAGAAAATATTAGCCCCATTGTTATGGCGCAGACCGTCACAATAACATATATCATTACTGTCTCTATGAGCATCATAATACCGATATGTTTCTTCTCCATACCTAGAATACTGTACAAGCCAAGCTCTTTCTTCCTTCTCTTGATCAAAAAGCTGTTCGTGTAATAAAGGAAGGGTATCATAATGATACCAAGAAGAATAAATCCTATCATCATAAGCATCTGAGCATAGGCTGCTCTCGGTAGCGTACTCATGACTTCATTGTTCAATATCAGATCAAACACAAAGAACGTAAAAATTGCAAAGATACTGATACCAAGATAAGGAAGGTAAGTGGAACGATTCTTCAGTATTCCGTTTAGCGCAAGTTTGGGAAGTAAGCCCTTTTTTTTCATCCCTATACCTCCGATTCCAAATAGGCAGCTGACGCTTCAAATGTAGCTGTTATGTCTTTCTCAACCTCTTCCCCAGCCTTACATCCAGTCTGCAATACGGTAAGTGTATCTGAAATCATACGATACATCTCATCATCATTGAAATTACCTCTGTAAATCTGATTAAACACACAGCCGTCTTTAATGAATAATACTCTTCCTGCACGACTTGCTGCCTGAATACTGTGAGTTACCATAAGAATCGTTTGTCCATCCTTATTGATATCCGCAAAAATTCCAAGCAACTTACTGGCAGCCTTTGAATCAAGCGCTCCGGTTGGTTCATCAGCCAGAATGATCTGTGGTCTTGTAATCAAGGCTCTGGCCACTGCTGTACGTTGCTTCTGTCCTCCTGATACCTCATAGGGATATTTCTCAAGTATCTCTTCAATGCCCAGCTTCTTCGTAAGCGGAATCAGTCTTTGGTTCATTTCCTCATACTCAAGACCTGCAAGTACAAGAGGAAGAAAGATGTTATCCTTCAAAGACAATGTATCTAACAAATTGAAATCTTGAAATACAAAACCCAGATTATCGCGACGGAATGCACATAATTCCTTTTGCTTAATATCTGCCACATTCTTATCAGCTAAGATTACCTGCCCTCCAGAGGGCTTGTCGAGAGAAGCCATAATATTTAATAATGTTGTTTTACCCGATCCAGACTCTCCCATAATAGCAACATACTCTCCTTTTTCTACAGAGAATGTAACATTAGTCAGCGCCTGAACCTTGCATCCACCCAGCCTGGTAGTATATATTTTCTTTAAATTCTTCACTTCTAACAGTGCCATAAAGCCTCCATATCTTCTTGATGAACTATTTTGTGCTGAGTACTTCGTTATTGCCTCAGCCTCACACTGTTATCATAATAGAAAATGTTCTTTCTTTCCATCGATTAACCTTACATTTACACTCCTAAGCTTACATTTTTGTCACAGTGACATATCATCGAATATACACAAGTCAAAATTATAGAAAAATATACCTTAATATTCCCGGTAATTACCTTAATCCAGGTTCTTTATCTCACTGTCCCTGGAGAGATCCAGCATAAACCTTGTTCCTTTGCCTTCCTTACTGGATACAGTGATACCATGGGATAGCTGGTTCAGTATCTGCTTACATAGATATAATCCGATTCCGGTTGACTTCTTGTCCATACGTCCATTATAGCCTGTAAATCCTCTCTCAAAGATACGTCGAATATCCTCTTGTCTGATACCGATTCCGGTATCCTCTATCACCAGAATTTTGGGTCGATCCGGTTCCATATAGATGGAAATAGTACCCTTCCTTGTATATTTAATGCTATTTGAGATAATCTGCTCCAACACAAATCCAAGCCATTTTTCATCGGTCAGTACCTTGACATCAAACTCCTTAAGTGAAAGTGTTAAGCCACTGTTAATAAATAGGATTGAGTATTTCTTAACTGTCTGCTTCACCAAAGTCTGTAAGTCACACTCCTTAAGTACCATGTCAGAAGCAATACTCTCCAGGCGCAGATAATGAAGTACCATCTCAACATACTGTTCGATTTTAAACAGCTCTTCCATCAAAAGAAATCCATCCTCCCTCCCGTTCAGAAGGAGCTTCATAGCTGCAATCGGTGTCTTGATCTGATGAGCCCACATCATATAATAATCCGACATCTCTTCGCGGCGAATTACTTCTTCTGTTTCCATGGATTTCTGCAGACGACTGAAATCCTCAATGAGGCTTCCGTAAGCCATGTCCAGTTTTGAAAGCTGTACCGATGCTCTGTCGTGATCGAATTTCCCCTGTTGAAAGGATTCCTGCAAGCTCTCGCTTAACAAGGCCTCGACAGCCTGCTCCGGATGTTTTCTCGCAAGCTGAATTCTTCTTCGCTTCTGAAGATATCTTATCGCATCAAAGAAGCCATAACAGCTCCAAAGAAACAGCGCTAGAACAAACGCATACATAATCTTTGATAAGTTATGAAGCTGGTATAAACTGCAGACTGCTACAAAGATTACAGATTGAATCATAGACAGCAGCACAACAGCTTTGCGATCTGAGATGTAATCCTTCATCAGTTCAAGAAATGTATGTTCCTCAATCAGCTGTTCTTGATTTTCCTGTTCAGGATTTTCCTGTATTTGCTTCATTTGATCTCTGAATTCCTTTTGCATAATCTACCTATCGTTAGCCAATCATATAGCCTAAACCCTTTCTGGTCTGTATGAGGTCCGTATTTCCGGCTTCCTCCAACTTTTTTCGTATTCTTGCAATATTTACAGTCAGCGTATTATCATCAACAAAACAATCATTGTCCCATAATCTCTTCATAATCTGC
Source organism: Bacillota bacterium (assembly GCA_023436225.1). Classification (GTDB taxonomy): domain Bacteria; phylum Bacillota; class Clostridia; order Lachnospirales; family Lachnospiraceae; genus Mobilitalea. Next base: position 13,306 of record JAEZKA010000019.1, on the reverse strand, counting down.
TCTCTTGAAACCGGGCTTCCCAAGTTTTCAAACAATAATTGTAATATCCTGAATTCATTTTTGGTAAGCTCCAGCTTCTTATCACCAAGCTTTAATGCTGCCTCTGTCAGATCAAGTATAACCCCTTGATACTCCATCACCGTAGTCTGTCCACGAAATGCATAGGTACGCCGCAACATCGCCAGGACCTTTGCGGCTAGTACCTCCAGATCAAAGGGCTTAGTGAGGAAATCATCTCCTCCCATATTCACTGCCATAACAATATTCATATTATCACCGGCAGAGGACACAAAAACGATCGGCACCTGGGAAACCTGACGTATCTGCGAGCACCAATAATGTCCGTTGTAGAAAGGAAGGACGATATCCATCAGCACAAGGTGGGGATCAAACGAAACAAATTGTTTCATCACATCATTAAAATCCAATGCTGTTTCCACCTCATACCCCCACTTTTCCAAGTGCTTCTTCATCTCTCCAGCTATAATGGTATCATCTTCGACAACAAATATTCGATACATGCACAAGCTCCTTATTCCTTTTATTTTTCAATCTACTATAGGTAATTGCGATGCTCATATACAGCCGCAATTTTTCATTTCATTATTTTCAATCCATTATACATCCTCATAGTAATTATTTCTATTCTTTCCTATGAAATGTAACTAATTTGAACCTAATAAGATTTAATTAACATAATAAACGAGTGGCTATAATAGAATTTACCTATCATAGCAGCAAAAAAACAGTCCCGATACAACCCGTTCTTCGAGGTTGTATGGGACTGTATGCTTCTTCCATCTCTTATTAAAATTATTTCACGACAACCTTTATGAGAGGTCCCTTACCCGCTTTGTTCATACCAAAGATCGAAATCTCTGTTCCAGACTTTTGAGCAGGTATTTTAATGGTGAACTTACCGTTATTGGTAATAGTACCTTCGTAATACTTTTTACCTATCTGAGCGTAGATCCGCGTCTGTGTCTTTGCCACTTTCTCAGGAGCATCCTTAAAGCGCTCCGGTATCTCTTCCTTTATATCACCCTCTGCTCCTGTCCCTTCCTCGTCAGGTACCACATAATCCAAAAGCTCTATCTTACCGGTAATCTTAGTTGCACCTTTCTTGATGCTATCGACCTTTGGCTGATCAGGTGCTGCTTTTCCTATGACAAAGGTCAGGACATCGCTGCTTCCTGCATCGTTTTTTGCAATTGCTTTGACCTTTGTGCCTGATACACCCCGGTCAATTTCTAAGGTATATAGATATCGGTTATTCTCGTTATCATATTCTGCCTTGGTGGTTGTATAGACAGCATCACCAATGGTTAATATCATTTCAGATCCCTTCTTGGCAACAAGCTGTACTGTATTATCGGTATTAGTAATAGGCTTAACCAAGGCTGGCTTATCAGGCTTACTTGCCAGTACCTCAGTCTTATTTGCTGTATAAATCTTGCCATTATCAAATCGCACCAATGCATAAACTACATTTCCTGCATCCAGCTTTTGATCAAGGCGTAACTTAAATCTACCAAAATCATCTGCTTCAACCGTATTAACTACACTTTTAAAGTTTTTATCGGCGCCGTTTGCTATCGCAACATATACTAATCCTTTTTCGGCAAAGTTACCCGATATCAGATAGGATATATCCGTAACTCTGTTCAAAGTAAGGTTTGTGGTATCCCCTTTGATGTACTTCTCAATATCACCAACGATAAGCTCTGTGGTATAGCTGTTTCTTAAGGCGCCGTTCTTCTCATCGTATGCAGTAACACCAATTTGGTCGCCGGCATGCAGCTGCTCTGCAAATTGATAACTGAAGTTCCCTTTCTCATCAGACTTCACAGTATAACTATCATTTCCCAGTTTTATTGTTATATTATAAGCCTTCCCCGCCGAAGCAGGTACGTATCCACGAATTGTTTTCTCAATATTTGTGATTTCATATACTACGGGTGCATTTGGTCCAACGTCCCTGACCGTGGTTTTATATACCCTGCTGCTTCTTGATAAATGATCCAGACTGTAGATGGTTACATCTGCTCCGCTGATCTGAGGAGGTACTAATAAAGTACATAACCCTAAACTATCACTCTCAAATCCAACCTCAACGATCTTAAGACTCGGATTATATATTTCAGCACTCTTCTGATACAGTTCCTTACCACCCTTTTCCGGAACATACACGGTATCTCCTACGATTGCAATCAAAGTGGCATCGTCATCATTCAAATCACCACTGATATATCCATTTGTATTCATAATTGGATTAATACTGGGCATATTTGGTCCGGTTCTCTTTACTGTTACTCTTACTCTTGCACTCTCTAAGCCCTTCTCTTCATTTTTCAAATAAACTGATACGACTGTCCCTGAAGGCTGCGCCGGCAAAGCATAGGAGAAGGTACCAGCTTTAGAAATCTTACTTTCATAAACACCGGTATAGGCTTCAAAAATAATCTTAGTATTCGGCTCTCCACGTCCCGATATCTTTGTCTTACGGTTCGTATAAGAATCGATTGTCGGAGAGGACAATAAATCATCCCTGAAATTATCAATAGTCAATAGATAGATGCCCTTATTTCCCGCGTTATCTTCTGCAAAGATTGTATAATTACCGTTTTTTGATACGGTGAAGGTATTATCCGTATCCAACGACATGCCCTTGGACTCTGAAAAGTCTTCCAGCTTCATAGTACCTGTCATATACCTGATAGTCTTGATTTCTGAACGGTCGGTTACCTGCACAGCAACCTTATAGGGGGAGGCCGTAGCACTTGTTATAACCGGTGAAACTACAATATGAGGAGATACCGTATCTTTTCCTTCATCAGGATATGCTGCTGCAAAATATCCATAAAAATCGATATCCTTCAAATGACTTTTATACCAGGCTGTTTTCTTAAATAATTCGGCTCCCATATAAGGAACTTTAACAATAAAGCTTTTATCCTCCGGAATATTGATTCTCCAATTATTGTCTACCTGAGGTGCAATACTGCCATCAACTGCCAGAAGACGTATATATTTACTTAATACTGTCTGGGTACGGTTAAAGCCATTTAAAACCACCTGTGTCTCAACGCCTTTATTTGCAGAAGTCGGCTTGGTAATCTTATTGGTGGCCAGCAAGAATTTCATATCATTCGTAACCGGTTTTCCGTTATAGGTTAAGCTTGTAATACGCTCACCCAAACCAATCCTATTACCATTAAGATCATATCGGGGTTCGCTGAAGGGATCAATTACATAATCAATGCCATCGAAAACATAGAAATTACTCCAGTCCTCTAACCAATCCTCCCGCAGTAGAGATTTTATCCCATTCTGCTGCATGAGATCATTCATTACTCCCCCGGACCATTTGGAGCCATTCGCTGTTGTCTCATAAGCACTGGCTGACCATTCCAACCACTCCTTCAATTGTTTACCGGTAATGATGTAAAGGTAAATGTAATTATTATAGGGTTGAATTGCTGATAAATCAGACTCGGTAATATCATCATGAATATTGATAAAATCCTCAACATTGACTGCACCGTAGGCCATATAGGTAGATGCTGCAATGATCGGATAATCTTTATACTGGGTTCCTGCTGTCTGTACATAGCGAGCGGCATAATCAATCTTAGAATCATTCAATAGCTGTATTGCAGCATTATCTCCCAGCATTCCATAGAAATTCTGAATCAATTCTCCATCGTTAAGCTTTGCTATAATATCCGTTGAATAATTTAATAATTTATCCTCCCATACACCGTAGGACTTGGCTATCTCCAGGTTCTCTGTGGTATTCTTATCGGTAACCATACGAAGCTCCGATTTTCGATCAGAGATACGTAAGGTGTCCTTATATACATTTAAGGTCAAATCAACAACGCCAAGTGCACTACCACGATTCCCTGCCATTATTACATTTTTACCATTCATCAGATATGTTTTTTTATCCACGTTCGGAAGCTGATAATAAGTCGAAGTCATATCTGTTGTCGGAAACAGATTATGCTCATGGCCACAAACTACGACATCAATTTCATCAATCTTTGTCAGAGCATAAGCCACGTTCTTGAAGTTTAGCTCAGGTTTCTCAGGACCAATTCCGGTATGGGATAAGGCGATTATAACATCTGCACCTGCCTCCTTCAGCTTTTTCGCCTGAGTCTTTGCATTTTCCACCATATCCTCCGTCTTCAGTATTCCGGCATAGCTGTGGGTTTTAGAAGTCAGGGTTGGTATTGTCTGACCGATGATACCAATCTTAACATCTATCTTATTGCCTGCAGTAGAGGTTAAGGTTCTGGTAATCAGCATATTCTCCAAAAATGGATATTCGCCGGTTTTAGAATCCGTTACGTTTGACACAATTGTTATATCTTTCAGACCTGTGCCGTTCAATTGACGCAGGATATATTCGTATCCATAATCAAAATCATGATTACCGAGGGTTATTGCATCGTAACCAATTTGTGACAATGCTTGGTAAATTGGCTGTATCTCCTGCTGGCTCTCTGCAAATATGTACTCCGTTGTATAGTCAAAAAGTGTATCACCGGCATCCACTGTAATAATGCTTTCTGTTGGAACCTCCTGCTTTGTTTTTCGTATTAAATCTGAAAGTCTAGCCAGACCTCCATTGCTGTAATCGACACCTTGCTCATAATCCTTACTGTTTAGCTGTCCATGAAGATCCGTAGTACCAATTACACGAAGGCTAACAGTCTCCTTCGAAGATGCAGCTGCCCACGCCTCATCCCTATTATTATCTGCCATATTCCATAGAATACTGACATAGGTAATCACGAAAGCTGCTGTGATTATCCACTTGTTTCTTCTACGCATATTTCTTTTTCTCATGTTCTCTCCTTGCTCGTAATAAGATCTCTATATTATTAAGATTAAGTTATCAAAACCATTGACCATATTAGCCAGGCCTTTGACACCCTATTCTTATAAAAATCGGAAGAAGCTTAATCATTTCCATAAAGTTCTCAACCCAGGACGACAGGGATGCATGAAAACTTTGACAGATAGGTTTCGTTTCTTCCGATTTTATTATATAGAAATCTATTTTACTAAATTAGTCACCTTTGCCAGTGTTTCACATCCTAGTATTATTCTAGGATATCAATAAGTCAATTTAGTGGCAAATTTCTTACGAAATACTTACCATTTTGTGAATTTGTGGTTGAATCAACTCTAGAAGTCGATCCATTTGATCAGTCAGATACAGATATCCCATTAATGCTTCCAGGCCAGTAGCTGTACGATACTCCACTACTCCGGCATTTTTTGCGGAGGTAAAGGATTTCGCATTACGCCCCCTCTTAAATATCGCAGTCTCTTCCTCTGTTAATTTCTCTTTAATCATATGATAGAGCTCTGCCTGAGCAGAAGCCTGCACTAGATTGGAGCATCGCTTGTGAAGCTTGTTAACCGGTGCGTTACCACTTTCCACTACGCTTGTACGAATAATCAGATCAAAGATAGAATCCCCGATAAAAGCTAATGTCAAAGGGGAATAGGACTTAATGTCAGTCTCTGGAAGTCCAAGAACCTTTCCTAAATACCCTGCAATCCTGATATCAGCTCTTGCATTATCTAGCTCCTTTTCCATCTTACTCCTTCTCTGGTATCCTCTAGAAGGATTCCCTTTTCCAATAACAGATTTCTTATCTCATCTGATCTGGCAAAATCCTTATTCTTTCTAGCTGCCTGTCGTTCTTCAATGAGTCTTTCTATATCCGCATCCAGCATTTCCTCTTCCTTCTTGGTGCTAATACCAAGGATATCACAAAGCTTTACAATCAAATCGTAGACAGACTGAACAAAAGCTTTGGTACTGTCGCTGCTGCAATTGGTATTGGCAAGCTTCACCAGCTCGAAGATCGCCGCAATTGCGTCAGCAGTGTTAAAATCATCATCCAGCGCTGCTCTATACTTATGATACAAGCCCTCTGCTTCTCCCTGTAATTTTCTCTCTTCTTCTGTTACTTCACCGCTTGTTAAAGCATCTCCGGATAAAAGAAACTCCAGCTGTCCTATTGCAGTAAGGATTCTCGTTAAGGAATTCTTCGCGGACTCCATCAGATCCTTGCTGAAATTAAGTGGACTGCGGTAGTGGGAATTCAGCATAAAGAACCGAACTACCTGGGGATCATATAGTTCGCATATTTCGCGTACCGTAAAGAAGTTACCTTCGGATTTGGACATCTTTTTATTATCAATATTTAAGAAGGCATTGTGCATCCAATATCTCGCGAATTCCTTTTCATTGCAAGCTTCACTTTGGGCTATTTCATTCTCATGATGAGGAAATACCAAATCCTCTCCACCTGCATGGATGTCGATTTGCTCGCCAAGGTATTTTCTACTCATTACGGAGCATTCGATATGCCAACCCGGTCTGCCATCACTCCAAGGAGACGGCCAGGAGGGCTCTCCCTCCTTCTTAGGCTTCCATAATACGAAATCCATCGGATCTTCCTTCTCATCACTGACAGCAATTCGTGCACCCGCTTCCAGATCATCTATTTTCTTTTTTGATAGTTTACCATACTCTGGGAAGCTTCTGGTCTTAAAATATACCGTACCGTTCTTCTCATAAGCATGACCCTTCTTAATCAGATCACCGATCATCTCTACCATTCCTTCGATTTCCTCCGTAGCCTTGGGATGAATGGTTGCTTCCCTGACATTTAACGCATCCATATCCGTGCGAAACTCTTTGATATAACGCTCGGAGATCTCGGTTGCAGAGATACCCTCTTCATTTGCTTTTTTAATAATTTTATCATCCACATCCGTGAAATTGGATACAAAGGTCACCTGATACCCAAGGTACTCTAGGTATCTGCGGAAGGAATCAAATACAATGGCCGGTCTTGCGTTTCCAATGTGCATATAATTGTATACCGTCGGTCCGCAGACATACATTCTCACCTTTCCTTCCTCTAAGGGAACAAATTCTTCTTTCTTCTGAGTCAAGGTATTATAGATTCTCATGTTTCTCCTCCTACTTACTTGTAATACAATACCGGAGGTGCGTCCTCCACGTATTTTATCCATATCTTTCTTTTTTCTTTTACCATTAGAAGTATTAATGATGAAGCAGCTGCTCCTTCTCCTCCCGGTTAGAGGATAATGTATCTTGGTCAATCTTTTTTTCCAGCTCGTCTATCAAGATGCTCAGTCTCTTAAGCTCTGTTCTAAGACAAATATTCTCATTCTGGAGACAGGCCATCTCCTTCTTAACAGGATCTGGTAGATGAATTTGATCCATATCTTCTCTGGGAACTCGTACATCATTCATTTTAACAACTCTTCCGGGTACACCGACTACGGTTGAGTTCGGTGGTACCTCTGATAGGACCACGGAGCCTGCACCAATCTTGGAGTTTTCACCGATGGTGAAGGATCCTAATACCTTCGCCCCTGCACTGATCATTACATTATTGCCTATGGTCGGATGGCGCTTACCATGCTCTTTACCGGTACCTCCGAGAGTAACTCCCTGATATAAAGTGACATTATCTCCGACGATAGCCGTCTCACCGATCACAACTCCATGGCCGTGATCAATAAAAAGACCTTTACCGATTGTAGCTCCTGGATGTATCTCAATACCAGTCTTTCTTACCGTCCGCTGAGAGTACCATCTGGCTAGAAAATAGTGTTTTCTGACGTATAAATAATGGGCAATTCGATATCTTATGATGGCTCGAAAGCTCGGATAGAGAAAAACCTCAAGTGGTGTCTTAATTGCAGGATCTCTTTCTTTAATTATCTGCATTTCCTCTTTGATATATTTAATGAACCCCATATTTACATCCCCTTTGAGAATTAATATTCAATTGAAAGCATACATTAGCGTATTTTGTCGGAACGAATCAAAAACACCGCCTCTCTAAATATAGAGGCGGTGAAATACGCGGTTCCACTCTATTTGTAAGTTTTAACTCAAACCTACATCTTGGCACAGATAACGGCTGTTACCGTGTCCGGCTAAGCAACTGCCTCACCGAACCAGCTCCCGGATGCACTTCCCTCATAGTTTCGCAAAGAATGCTTTCAGCCGGTGACATTCTATCTCTGATGCTTTCGTTATGAGCTACTTTTCCGTTCATCGCTTTTACTATTATATATTGCATATTGTATGCATTGTTGAATTATTTGTCAACACTTTTTATCAATTACGCTTTGTACAGCCGCTACAACCGCTACAACCACCGATTGTTTGACCAGGGGTTGCATCGAACTGGTAGTTTTGCATGCTTTCCAGCAGGCAGACTGCATTTGCTGCAATTCCCAGCCCGGCACCGGTAAAACCAAGTCCCTCCTCTGTCGTTGCCTTGACATTGATTCGGTCCTCTTCAATTCCAAGTGCTTGTGCCATATTCTTTATCATGATCGGAAGAAAATCCGCCAACTTAGGTCTCTGGGCGATTATAGTGGCATCGATATTCTCGATCAGGTATAGCTTATCTTCCAGAAGTACTCTCACATGCTTCAGTAATTCTATACTGGATGCACCTAGGTATGCCTCATCGGAATCCGGAAAATGCTTTCCGATGTCACCCAGTGCTGCAGCTCCCAGTAAGGCATCCATAACTGCATGTATTAGAACATCAGCATCGGAATGACCTAATAACCCCTTTTCATATGGGATTGTAACCCCTCCTAGAATCAACTCTCGGCCCTCGACTAGTTTATGGACATCATAACCTGTTCCAATTCTCATATATAATAATTTCCTCCAAATAGTTCAATAAGATATTTTTATACTACTCTATCATTATACACGATACAGGCTGGTTAATCCAGTTACACTTTCAGCGGTGTTGATCAAATACCGATCAACACCGCTGATGATTTGCTACCAATTGACACAAATTGATTCAAAGGACAACTTTGCCTGTTAGTAGTGTTTACTGATAATCTTTCATATATGTTCCGTGGGCTGCGATTAATTCATCGCACATTGCCACAATATCATCAATGGACAACTCGGCTGCGGTATGAGGGTCGAGCATAGCCGCATGATAGATATGCTCTCGTTTACCTGTAACAGCCGCTTCAATAGTAAGGAGCTGGGGATTGATATTGGTCATATTCATGGCTGCCAGCTGTACTGGAAGCTTTCCGACATGACAGGGATGAATGCCACCCGCATCCACAAGGCAAGGTACTTCTACGCATGCATCAGCAGGAAGATTATCGATCAAACCTGTGTTCAATACGTTACCGCCTATTTTGATGGGTTTATTTGTCACAACAGCTTCCATGATATAGGAGGCATATTCCTCAGAACGCTCGTGGGTGATTTTTCCGTCCTGCAATATATTGTTTTTCTCCTCTTCCCAGCCTTTGATCTGATTAATGCATCTTCTTGGGTATTCATCCAGAGGAATTTGATAATCTTCAATGAACTGTGGATAATTCGATTTAATAAAGAAGGGGTTGTACTCCGCATTGTGCTCACTGGATTCGGTACAATAATATCCCAGGCGTCGGATGTATTCATAACGCACCATATCCTTATGTTTTTCCTCTGCATTCTTCTTAGCCGCTCTCACCTTGATATCCGGGTATAGATCCTTGCCATCCTTATCCTTGATATCCAATAGCCAAGCCATATGGTTGATTCCAGCAATCAGATCACTTCTTCCTTCAATCTTATCCTCCATGCCGAGGCCTTTCAGAAGATCTCTGGAGCATACCTGTACGCTATGGCATAAGCCTACCGTCTTAATCTTAGTGTAGCGCTGCATATATCCGGTCAAAATTGCCATCGGATTGGTATAATTTAAGAATAGTGCATCGGGACAAACCTCTTCCATATCCCTTGCAAAATCTCTTAGTACCGGTATGGTTCTGAGTCCCCTCATGATTCCTCCAATACCAAGGGTATCCGCGATAGTCTGCTTCAGACCGTATTTCTTCGGTATCTCAAAATCAGTGATCGTACATGGATCGTAGCCTCCTACCTGAATCGCATTTACTACGAAATCTGCATTACGAAGTGCTTCCTTTCTTTCCTCCACTCCAAGATAGGTCTTAATTGTGGCACGAGAAGAATTGACATTTTTGTTGATTGCATTTAATATAATCTCAGACTCTTTCAGTCGGGTATCATCAATATCATATAATGCAATCTCTGCATCACGTAAACTGGGGGTACACATGCAGTCTCCAAGAACATTTCTTGCAAACACAGTGCTTCCGGCACCCATAAAAGTAATTTTAATCATAATGTATCTCCTTTTCATTTGATGTTAATAAACTTGATTATATCGGATACTGGATAACGAATCTATGCTTTATGTTTCAAATAATTGTTGTTTTGTTGACCAAACCTGATTTATCACAAAATCGATTTAATATAATACCCAATATCTTAAAAACAAAAACCATGAAATATCTATAACTCCCCCAACTAATAAATCAATCGAAAGGAGAACAAATGAAAGCAATTACAAATGAGATTACGCCAAACATTCCTTCTCACCGTCCCTTCATCTTGTACCACTGCGGTCATGAAGAATGTGCTCCTAGCCATTCCTTCGGACCTGCGATACGTCCCCATTACCTTCTTCATTTTGTCCGTCGTGGAAAGGGTACCTTCCATGTAGGCAACCGGGTCTATCCGGTGGGGGGAGGGGAAGGCTTTCTTATCTTTCCTGGAGTTACGGCCTTCTACCAAGCCGATGAAGCCGATCCATGGGAATATTGCTGGATTGGCTTTGATGGCTCTGATGTAGATACCATGCTGACTAATTGCGGTCTATCCCATACCAGCCACTTGGTCAGGGATTACAGTCATGGCCTTCTATGGGATGATTTTATGTCCTTGATTGCTGCCTTTCACCATTTACGAAGCAATGATTTTGCATGCCTAGGGCTACTCTATCAATGCTTTTCTCATATGTGTTCTCCAAAGGACCCTAACAAAACTATGCTGAATGAGCATTATATCGCCAAGGCAATGGATTATATTCATAATAATTATGTTTATGATATTAAGATTACGGATATCTCTGCGTATTTGAACATCGACCGTACCTATCTGTTTAAACTATTCCAAAAGCATCTTGGTATTTCACCAAAGGAATATCTTACGAAGCACCGGATTAATATAGCTCAGCATCTTTTGGAAGCCTCCTCCTTATCCATGTCAGAGATTGCTTATTCCTGTGGTTTTCAAGATGCCTCCTCCTTTAATAAGCATTTTAAAAGGTTTCTACATATCACACCACTTCAGTATCGTCATACTGAGCCTCATCAGGAAGATTCCTATATCATCCGAAAGTCCAATTAGCAGCTTTCTATGTTACATCCTCTTCTTCACTGGAGGGGAAATTCATAAACCGAATATATAATTCCTGAAATTCGTTCTGGTTGGCAATGTGAAGCTCTTGCGCCATTCCAACCAGCTTATCCAATCTTGCCGGAAAATCCGGATCCATTGTATAACGGATTGCTCCAGCCAATGAGGCGTTTCCGATTGCCACAATTTTTTCCTCCAGTTGTTTTGGGAGCAATCCGATATGCACCGACTTCTTAACCGGAAGCACATAACCGAAGCCTCCTGCCAGATATAGTCTGTCAATTTCCTCATACGTACATCCGAAGCTTTTGATCAACAGTTCAATTCCTGCGCGAATTGCCGCCTTAGCCAGCTGTAATTCTCTGATATCTCTTTGTAGAAATCGTAGCTGCTTTCCAGCCTCCTGATCGATCAGGAAGCCTTCCTCAAAATAATCCTCCCGCAGTAACCCGGTAGCATCCATAATCCCACTCTTAAGCAGCTCAGAGCAGAGTTCGATCACGCCTGTACCGCATATACCGATGGGCTTTTGACCTCCTATGGTCTCAGGATAAATCCTTCCCTCCCTAATACTAATCTTACTGATTGCACCGGGAATGGACCCCATACCGATTGAGATATTCCCTCCTTCGAAAGCAGGACCTGCCGCAGTGGATGTAACCAAAAGCCTATCCTTATTACCGAGAGCCAATTCCCCATTCGTACCCAGGTCCAAAAAGAGGCATATTTCCTTACTATGATCAAAGCCACACAAGCCTAGCCCAGCTACTATATCACCTCCGACAAAGGCTGATATCCCTGGTAAAATAGTAACCTTTGCTCTGATCCTATCATCAACACCATTTTCTTCCCTATGGCTCGTCCTGAGTCTCCACGCCTCTCCAAAAAACTCAGAAAACTCTTTCTGGAGGATGCCAACATGAACAGGCTGAAACGGATACTTTCCCAGCTCTTCGCAGGAATATCCCATCAGCAGATGAATCATGGATGTATTTCCTGCTATTGTGATATGACATATCTTTTCTGCTGGAACAGAGAATTCCTCCCTTAAGTGATCTATACCATCCAACAATGCTTCGTGTATCAAGAACCTAAGCTGCTCTCTTTTACCATCATTGGATGCCTTCATTCTGGAGATCACATCCGCTCCAAACCGGCGCTGTGGATTCATCGAAGACAGGGATTCCATAATTACACCGGTTTGACAGTTTACTAACTGAAAAACAAGGGTTGTGGTACCAAGATCAATTGCAACTGCATATTCTTCCCCTATCCCCTGATTAAGAGGAATATAAGGTGTAATATCCTTCGTGGACACAACTGCCTCTACTCTCTCATCATAATCACTAAGCTCTATCTCCAACTCCATTTTAGGAAAAACTCGGCAGGCCAAACGATATCCTTGCCTTCGCTCCTCCTCGGATAATCTTCTGATCTCCTCCGGTCCAGGCTCTGCAGTACCGCTAAGCATCTTTATTTTGCATTTACTACAGGTACCTTTTCCTCCGCAGTCCGAATAATAAAATATCCCTTGGCGGCGCATCGCATCCAGAAGACTTTCGTCCTCATTGCATTGGATTTGGGTCAGATGTTTGCGGCTCCATACCTTAACGAGATGACTCTTACTCATGCAATACTCCTCCATTTCCACAGAAAATATCGAATCATATACTACGTTATTATTAAATTCGAGGTCTATATACTATTCTTACAAATATGTAACTACTATATAAGGATTAACTCGATCCGTTTCAATTATATCATATTCTTCCAGTATAAAGACAAGATTTTTATCGTTTGCAAATGCAGTACTTATTCAGAGTCTATGCGTTATTGGGTATAGTTTTAGATAGCAATCGAGTAGGAGGAAATTTTCATAGTATATGAAAATTTCCGACCTCTCACACCACCGTGCGTACCGTTCGGTACACGGCGGTTCAATCAACTTAACATGGTTGTTTTGTGTAATAGTCAAGCATC
>JAEZKA010000076.1 GCA_023436225.1 Bacillota bacterium | reverse complement strand
ACCTTATCAATTGAATTTAAAGAAATCTTTACTGTCTTCATTAATAACTCCTCCTTTATTCGGTATATGTATATACTATAATTTACCTAATTAAAAGTCAATATACAAAGTTCATAAAAATAAGGCGGAAAGTTGTATAGGTAATCGAACTAAATTATTATTGTTAAATATTGAAAGGAATATGAAATAGAATGGGAAAATCAGCGGCATTTTTGACCCTGGGTTGTAAGGTGAATTCTTATGAAACCGAGGCAATGCGCACAATGTTTGAAGCAGCCGGCTATGAGATCGTGGATTTTAAAGATATCGCAGATGTCTATGTAGTAAATACCTGTACGGTCACGAATATTGCAGACCGCAAATCACGACAGATGTTGCATCAGGCGAAGCACAGGAACCCTCAGGCGATTATCGCAGCAGTTGGCTGCTATGTTCAGGCAGCAGAAGACGTTCTTCTGGCGGACAGTGCAGTAGATCTAGTAATCGGTAATAATAAAAAATCTGACATAGTTACTATGGTTGAACGATGCAGGAATAGTAATGATAAAGAGGAATTAGTGGTAGATATCAATGCTGAGAAGGACTATGAGGAGCTGCATGTAATAACTACCATGGAGAAAACACGAGCCTTTATCAAGATTCAGGATGGCTGTAATCGGTTTTGCTCTTATTGTATCATTCCCTATGTTCGCGGCAGGGCAAGAAGTAGGAAGGAAGAGGATATCCTTACAGAGATTACTGAGCTCTCGAAAAAGGGATATAAGGAAATTGTGTTAACCGGAATTCATATCTCTTCTTATGGTTCAGATCTGCTTAAGAAGGCAGTGTCAGAGGATGATCGTTCACCGGAAAAGGAAGAAGAAACGGAGTTGACCAATCGGGATCAGGATCTATATGACAGATTAAGTCTGGAGATGCCTTTGGCAAGGTTAATTGTAAGCATTGGTGAAATAGAGGGAATTGAGAGAATTCGTCTTGGATCTTTGGAACCTAGGATTATCACAGAGGAATTTTTAGAGGCGATTGCTACAGTAAGGCAATTCTGTCCTCATTTTCATCTTTCCTTGCAAAGCGGCAGTGATAGCGTACTCAAGAGAATGAATCGCAAATATAGTGCAGGTGAATATTATGACAGAGTGCAGCTGATCCGTAGGTTCTTTGATAATCCCTCATTTACTACCGATGTTATAGTAGGCTTCCCTGGAGAGACACAGGAGGAGTTTGAACAGACGATGGAATTCGTGAGAAGAATTGGTTTCTCCCATATTCATGTATTCAAATACTCGAAGAGAGCAGGAACAAAGGCAGCAGTAATGCAGGATCAGATTCCAGAGGATATTAAAAGTTCGAGGAGCGATGAGTTGATTGCTCTATCAAATTTGATGGAAAAGGAATACATGGAACAATTCTTGGGCAAAATAGAGAAAATTCTATTTGAAGAGTCTGTAGAGATAGAAGGGGTACTTTATCAGGTGGGTCATAACGAGCGATATCTTAAACTGGCGGTTGCACAGGAGCAGGAGTTGTCCAACAAGCTGTTGACAGGTAGGGTTTTAGGCTTATTGACAGATGAAATGCTCCTTTGTGAAATATCTAATTGAAATTTTTACCTAAATATATTAATATATAAGGTATATAGTTCAAAGGGGATCGGATTTGTATAATAGAGACTATCAAAATGTGTGAGAAGGAAGTGATTCAATGCAAAAATTAAACAATACACAGTATTTTAAAGTACAAAAGGATACAGAGGTAATCGTGAGTGAGGTCATTCGCACCGTATATTCCGCGCTGACAGAAAAGGGATATAATCCGGTTAACCAGATTGTTGGGTATGTTATGTCTGGAGATCCTACCTACATAACGAGCCATAAGGGTGCTCGAAGCTTGATTATGAAGGTGGAACGCGACGAAATCATTGAAGAGTTGTTGCGTTTTTACATTGAGAATGAACTCGATAAAGGAAGTAATGTGAAAATGTAGAACTATTTTCACACCTCCAGGTTTGTGCCTGTGTCTTCCTGGGCACAAACAATACAATCGGCAGGTGGGTTAAGCTAGCACACTTAAAGAAGCTATGTTCTTCCGGATTCTGTGCCTGCGGTCATATAAGTGTAACAAACACACTTGACACAAACGAAATAAAATAGTAGGATACAAAGTTATTGCAAAGTAGCGGTTATACATGTCCCATGGACGGGAAGACTATATTAGTGTTATAATAGGCAAATGGATATCGTTTTGACCATATTGCTAAATTGCTGCTTTTATACCATAGGAGGTATGAATGAAGAGAATAATGGGGCTGGATTATGGCTCTGTGACGGTTGGTGTTGCTATTAGCGATGCACTCGGGTTGACTGCTCAAGGGATAGAAGTTATCCGGAGAAAGCAGGAGAATAAGCTACGGCAGACATTAGCTAGAATTGAAGAGTTGATTGCAGAATATGAGATTGAAACGATTGTTTTAGGTTATCCTAAGCATCTGAATAATTCAATTGGGGAACGGGCGTTAAAGTCGGAGGAGTTTGCACAGAAGCTTAGACAAAGGACTGGTCTTGAGGTGCTTCTTTGGGATGAGAGATTGACAACGGTTGCGGCACACCAGGTGCTTAATCAGGGTGGCTTAAGTCATCAAGAAAAATCGTTGGTTGTTGATAAATTAGCAGCAGTATTAATATTACAAGGATATTTGGACAGACTGCATTTTATGAAGAAAGAAGAGAATAATCATGAGCAATAGACCGGATGAGATAACCTTCATCACAGAAGATGGTGAAGAGGTAGTATTCCAGGTATTAGAGCAGACGAGACTCGGCGGAACCGATTATCTTTTGGTTAGTACGATCACCGAGGATGAAGAGGATGCGGAAGCTCTCATTTTGAAGGATATTTCAGAAGAAACCGACGAAGAGGCGGTATATGATATTGTGGAGGAGGAGCAGGAGCTGCAATCAGTTGCTGCGATCTTCAAAGAATTATTGGATGATATAGAATTGTATTAATTCATGACTAGGGAATTGATATTGTCAATCCCTTTTCCAAAATTTAATTAATATATACAGGATATTAAATGCATAACGATATGATTAGATGAAAATAGGTGATGATATGCCTGAAAATCAGGAACAGTTTAAAAATTTGTTGAAGCAGAACGGATTAAAGGTTACGACTCAGAGAGTAGCAATTCTGGAGGTATTAGATTGCAGACCGGGGAAACATCTGACAGCAGAAGAAATCTATGATTATGTCAAAGAAAAGTTTCCGGAAATTGGTATCGCTACCGTCTACCGTACGATTCAAGTATTATCAGAGTTAAATCTAATAGATAAATTAAATCTTGATGATGGATATGTGCGCTATGAGATTAGCAAGGGAAGCAAAGAAGAGACTTCCCACCATCATCATCACTTAATATGCCTAGATTGCGGAAATGTATATGCATTTCAGGATGATCTATTGGAAACATTAGAAGAACGTATCATGGATACCATGGGATTTCAAGTGGTGGACCACGAAGTTAAGCTATATGGTCATTGTAAAGCATGCAGGGCAAATAGATCTGTTAGTATCTAATTGATTATCGAATGCACTTAGTGAATGGAAAAAGAAAGTACATAAACCATTGGAGGTGCAATTATTTGAAAGAGAAAGAAAAGAACATAGTGAGAGAGACACAATTAAAAGGAGTAAAGATTATTCCGCTTGGAGGATTAGAACAGATTGGTATGAATATTACCGCGATTGAGTATGAGGACAGTATTATTGTCATTGATTGCGGACTATCTTTTCCGGAGGATGAAATGTTAGGAATTGATTTAGTAATTCCTGATGTCACTTATCTGAAGGATAATATAGAAAAGGTGAAGGGCTTTGTTATCACCCATGGTCATGAGGACCACATCGGTTCTCTACCATATATCCTGAAGGATATCAATGTACCGATTTATGCAACGAAACTTACAACAGCTATTATAGAAACGAAGCTGAAAGAACATAATTTGTTAAAGAACACAAAAAGAAAAGTAATTAAGCATGGTCAATCCATTAATTTAGGTTGTTTTAGAATTGAATTCATACGGACAAACCATAGTATCGCAGATGCTTCTGCATTAGCGATCTTTACACCGGCAGGTATTATCTTCCATACCGGTGACTTTAAAGTTGATTATACACCAGTATTCGGCGCTCCGATTGATTTACAGAGAATTGGTGAAATCGGTAAAAAGGGTGTATTAGCACTTCTTTGTGACAGCACCAATGTAGAACGTCCTGGCTATACCATGAGTGAGAGTACGGTAGGAAAAACCTTTGATAGTATTTTTTCCGACTCTGCAAAGCAGAGAATTATTGTTGCTACCTTTGCCTCTAATGTAGACCGAGTGCAGCAGGTAATCAATTCCGCAGCAAAGTTTAACAGGAAAATTGTTATTGAAGGCCGTAGCATGGTTAATATTATTACCGTTGCGATGGAGCTTGGTTATATCAAGATGCCTGAGAATATGTTAATAGACATAGAGATGATGAAGAATTACACCGATGACCAGCTGGTGCTTATCACGACCGGCAGCCAGGGTGAAACAATGGCAGCTTTACCGAGAATGGCTGCTTCCATTCATAAGAAGGTAACAATCAAGCCTGGTGATGTCGTTATTTTAAGCTCAACCCCAATTCCGGGTAATGAGAAAGCGGTATCAAAGGTCATTAACGATCTGACCATGAAGGGTGCGAAGGTAATCTATCAGGATACCCATGTATCCGGTCATGCCTGCCAGGAAGAAATTAAATTAATGTATACTTTATTAAAACCCAAGTATGCAGTTCCGGTACATGGTGAATATAAGCACCTGGTACGTCATGCAGAGCTGGCACAAACCTTGGGAATCCCGAAGGATAATATCTTTATTATCTCTTCCGGCGATGTCTTGACCTTGTCAGAGGAACGCGGTCAGGTTACAGGAGAAGTACCTGCACAGGGTATCCTTGTGGATGGTCTCGGTGTCGGGGATGTTGGTAATATTGTGCTTCGTGACAGACAGCTCTTAAGTGAGAACGGATTGATTATCGTTGTAATCTCTCTTGAGAAGTACAGTAATCAAGTGGTTGCAGGACCTGATATTGTATCCCGCGGCTTTGTCTACGTAAGAGAGTCCGAAAATCTGATGGAAGAAGCAAGAGATGTTGTAGAACGGGCTCTGGCTAAGTGCCTGAGTAAAAATAATGCAGACTGGGGCAAGATGAAGACGGAGATTAAGGATTCTCTCAGTGATTATATCTGGAAGAAGACCAAGAGAAATCCGATGATATTGCCTATCATTATGGAAGTATAAAGAGTTTGATTTATTGATAACCGGTTAGTTGTTAAGTTAGAGAGGGAAGTATATGGCGACAAGATCCACAGCAGTTAAATTAACATTAAAAATAACGAGCTTAATCGTACGGATGCTGATGAATATATTCTTTTATATCATAGTAATTATGGCTATAGTCAACTTCAGTAAATATGCCTATACTTTCACCTATCAGCTCTATGGACCCGATACGGTAGATGTGGCGCCCGGAAGGGATATTATCTTACAGATTAACAAGGGTGAATCTAAGATGGATCTAGCCGCAAAGCTGGAAATCAATCATGCCATTAAGAATAAGTATTCCTTCTTTCTTAAGACAAAGCTTCAGGAATATGTGATTATGCCCGGTACCTACGTTATAAATTCCTCAATGACCTATGATGAGATACTTTCTGTTGTGACAGATTATTCTAAGTCAATTGTGAAGGATGAGGATTTGGAGAATGACTCCTCTGATTCCACTGAGGATATTGGTGATAAAAAAGGTGACGGAGCAGAAAATGATGCCGGTGCGGACTCGGATAAGAAGAATACATCAGAATGATGGTACTGTATCTCCATTTCGATATTGAGCTATGGTGCCATAGATAAAGAGGCTAAATATATTATGATAGTTGATGAGAGAATTACAGCCTACATTAACTCCTTGGTGTCGGAATTGCCGAAAGAACTAGGTGATCTGGAAATGGAGGCCTTGGAGCATCATGTCCCGATTATAAAGAAGGAAACCCAGGGAGCTTTAAAGTTCTTATTGCAGCTACAACAACCAAAACGCATTCTGGAGGTCGGAACAGCCATTGGCTTTTCCGCCCTCTTTATGAGTGAACATACGAACTGTGATTGCCAAATAACAACCATAGAAAAGGTTGCTATGCGGCTGGTAGAAGCAGAGAAAAATCTGGCTGATCCAATCTTTCCTCATAAGGATAAAATTAGGCTGATTAAGGGGGAAGCTCTTGAAGTTCTGAAAACTTTGGCAGAGGAAAAGCTAAGCTTTGACTTTATTTTCTTAGATGCTGCCAAAGCCCAATATATGAGCTTTCTTCCTGAATTAATGAAGTTACTAGAGGTAAAAGGACTATTGGTTACGGATAATGTTCTTCAGGACGGTACGGTAATCAATTCAAGATACAGCATTGCGAGAAGAGATAGAACCATTCATTCCAGAATGAGAGAGTACCTATATACCATCACTCACATGGATGAGTTATCTACGGTAATATTGCCGGTCGGTGATGGTATTGCAGTAAGTCATCGTGTTAAGCAGCTGTAATAAAACCTGCAATTTTGTACCTGTGACCAAAATTTGCAGACAGTGAGAAAGGTATGGCATCTGATATGACAGAATACATTAAGAAGCCGGAGTTATTAATTCCGGCTGGTAATTTAGAAACACTGAAAACAGCCGTTATCTATGGAGCGGACGCCATCTATATTGGAGGCGATTTGTATGGTCTTCGAGCGAAGGCTAAGAATTTCTCTATGGATGAGATGAAGCAGGGAATTGCATTTGCTCATTCCTACGGTAAGAAGGTATATATTACAGCGAATATTACTGCCCATAACCAGGACCTTGGAGGAATACGCTCCTATTTTAAAGACCTGAGAGCTTTCGGCAAGGATCGTCCGGATGCGCTGATTATTTCTGATCCAGGTGTATTCTCCATTGCACAGGAGGAGATTCCGGAGGCTGAGCTGCATATTAGCACCCAGGCTAATAATACGAATTATGAAAGTTACCGTTTTTGGCATAAGCTTGGTGCATCCAGAGTAGTATCAGCAAGAGAATTAACCTTGGAGGAATTGATTGAGCTGCGTTCCAAAATTCCTGCCGAGATGGAGATAGAGACCTTTGTTCACGGAGCAATGTGCATCGCCTACTCTGGAAGATGTTTGCTCAGCAATTATTTTACCGGAAGGGATGCTAATCTTGGTGCCTGTACTCACTCCTGTCGTTGGAAGTATCATATTGTGGAGGAGAAAAGACCGGGTGAGTACCTGCCAATTGAAGAAAATGAGCGGGGTACTTATATCTTTAATTCGAAGGATCTATGTATGATTGAATATATCCCCGAGCTTGTAAAAGCAGGAATTAATAGCTTGAAGGTAGAAGGCAGAATGAAGACTGCCCTTTATGTTGCAACAGTAGCTCGAACCTACCGTAGAGCCATCGATGAGTTCTTTGCAGACCCTGCTATATATGAAGCGAATAAGGGTGATTATATGAAGGAAATCAGAAAAGGTGTCAATCGTCAATTTACCACCGGTTTCTTCTTTGGCAAGCCTACCCATGAGGATCAGATCTACGATCATAATACTTATGAGAAAGCATATACTTATCTTGGAACTATCTCAGGTGAGAAGAATGGTTTATATGAGCTTGAGCAGAAGAATAAGTTTAGTGTCGGAGAAAGTGTCGAGATAATAAAACCCAGTGGTGATACGATTGAGGTTGTCGTGATAAAAATAGAAGATGCCCAGGGGAATGCGATGGAGAGTTGTCCTCATCCACAGCAGATGATTTATGTAGATTTTGGTGTCAAGCTGGATGTCTATGATATTATTAGAAGAAAAGAATAAGTATTACAGTGGTGAATAGCCATCATAAAAGCATCATTTCCCTTGAGTTATTCTTTTGGGGAATGGTGTTTTTTGTATTTGGAATTGTCCTAATTTGTGCTCTTATAAAAAATAGTAAGTCCTTCTGTCCCTTTTTAAGAGGGATAGGCACTTTATGTCAATTCGCATCATAAGATATAAATGAATCTTATGGGCATTGAGGGTGCTTATCTTCGTGAAGTCATTTCCAAAGCCATTAAGCACCAAGGAAGAATCCGATTATCTGAAACGCTGCAAGGAAGGCGACAAGAGCGCAAGGGATAAATTGATTGAGCATAATCTCAGATTAGTGGCTCATATCGTTAAAAAGTACAATATGGTTGATAAAGAAACCGATGATTTGATATCGATAGGAACCATTGGTTTAATTAAGGCTATCGATACCTTTGATGAAGAGAAAGGAATCCGCCTTGCTACCTATGCCTCGCGCTGCATTGATAATGAGCTGTTGATGATGCTCAGAAGCGGTAAGCGCTTAGCAAAGGAAGTATATCTGTATGATCCGATTGGATCAGATCGGGAAGGTAATGAAATAAATCTTTTAGACATAATTGAAGAAGCAGAAATTGATATTGTGGAAAATATTGTACTCGAGGACGATATTAAAAAACTGTATCACATAATCGGTAAGGTGTTGACTGATAGAGAACGTGAAATCATCTGCTTGCGATACGGCTTAAGCAATCATAAAGAGGTAACACAAAGGGAAATCGCCGGTAAGCTAGGTATATCCAGAAGCTACGTCAGTCGGATTGAGAAAAAAGCACTGAAGAAACTACGGGAATGTTTTGAACTGTAGGATATCTTATGAAATCCATTGACATACTAGGAAATGCATTCTATAATGATACAATATGCTAAGCCCCTGTAGAGCCTATGTCAGTAAGGTGATCGGATTTACATTCCTTCCTTATGACACAAGCATTACAGGGGTTAATTCATGATTAGAAAAATAATGCGAAGCAGACCTTCTATTGTAAAGAAAGATAGAAAGGCCGCGAAGTGCTATTATCGTAAAGTTTACGAAATAAGAGGTGGGAAATGATATATTTAGATTATGCAGCAAATACACCCGTTGATCCACGAGTCATGGATTATTATGTGGAAGTCAGTAACCGCTATATCGCAAACCCGAATTCCTCACATCCACTTGGAAGAGAAGCTGAAGAGAGGATGCAACGAATTACGGAAGAGATTGCAAGACTTCTGAAGGTAGGGTCTTCTGAGATAATTTATACCTCAGGTGCAAGTGAAGCAAACAATCTAGCTATCAAGGGTTTGGTAAACGCGAATAGACATAACGGAAAACATATCATTTCAACTAGCCTTGAGCATTCATCGGTTAGTGGGGTTTTAACCTATCTACAGTCGTTAGGTTATGAGATCGATTTCGTGGATATTACGAATGAAGGCTTGGTTGACATGATACATCTGAAGGAATTGTTAAGAAAGGATACGGTATTGGTATCCGTATGCTATGTGGATAGTGAATTGGGTGTCAGTCAACCGATTGCTGAGATCGGTGAAATATTACAGGGGTATCCTAATTGCTATTTTCATGTAGATGCAACCCAAGCAGTGGGAAAGATACCGTTATCCCTTAAGAATATTGATTTGTTCTCCTTTGCACCACATAAGTTCTTTGGTATGAATGGTTGTGGGGTACTGATCCGTAAGGAATCGATTGCATTAGAACCCCTAATCCATGGTGGGACAAGTACCACAATTTATCGAAGTGGAAGCCCGGCACTTGCTTTGGCTGCTTCTATAGAGAAGTCATTGGAATTAGCGGTCCTTCATCAAGAAGAGCGGTATCAATATGTGACCGGACTTCATGATAAGTTAATCAATGAGTTGACAAAGTATAAGAAGGTACGGATTAATAGTACCAGGTATAGCATTCCTCATATTATCAATCTCAGTATACAGGGCGTAAAGGCGACACTTTTTCAGGAAGCTTTAGCAGAGGAAGGAATCTGTATCTCGACGAAATCAGCCTGCTCCGTGCCGAATTCGCCATCAAGACCGGTATATGAAGTTACGAAGGATAAGAAGAATGCTCTCTGTTCCTGGCGAATTAGCCTTTGTCACTTAACAACAGCCGAGGAGATAGATTGTTTTCTAAAGGCATTTCAAATTTGTTATAATAAACTGGCCATATAAGATGGCATAAACAGATAAATTAATCAGAAGGTAGAATAATAATGGAACGATATCAACAGATAGAAAGAAGTATAATAACCAAATTCCGCAAGCCGCTCTGGAAGAAATTCATTAATGGAGTCAACGACTATAAGCTGATTGAAGAAGGCGATAAGATAGCGGTATGCATCTCCGGCGGCAAGGATTCGTTTATTCTGGCAAAGCTGATGCAGGAGGTTCAAAGACATGGAAAGATGAAGTTTGAGCTGGAGTTCTTAGTGATGGATCCCGGTTATAATGAAATCAATCGACAGATGATTATTAATAATGCAAAGCTTTTGGATATCCCGATACGGATTTTTGAGACTCAGATCTTCGATATTGTTGCAGAGGTGGAGGAATCCCCCTGTTATCTTTGTGCCCGTATGAGAAGAGGATATCTCTATAAGAATGCCCAGGCTCTTGGTTGTAATAAAATTGCCCTGGGGCATCATTTTGATGATGTGATCGAAACGATACTCATGGGTATGCTCTATGGTGGACAGATTCAGACCATGATGCCAAAGCTCCACAGTACGAATCATCCGGGTATGCAGTTGATTCGTCCCATGTATCTGGTGAAGGAGGCGGATATTATTAGTTGGAAGCAATATAATGAGCTTCAGTTTATCCAATGCGCCTGCCGCTTTACGGAGAATTGTACCCTGAGTGACAATGGTGGAGGAAATTCAAAGCGTCAGGAGATGAAGGGTCTGATTAAGAGATTCAGGCAGACAAATCCAGCGATTGATATGAATATCTTCCGTAGCGTTCATAATGTGAATTTGGATACCATCATTGGGTATCATGATAAGGAACATGAGTATCATTTTCTTGACAACTATGATAAAAAAGGAGCAGAGATACCCTTGGAGGATTAATGCTCAAGTGGCGTAACCCTCCTATTTATAAATATTTATGGATGCGGAGATTTGTTCGAAACTTATCTCACGCGTAAAAAAACGAGCATATCCAAAAGGTTATGCTCGTTTTTTGGGCTCGGATACCCAGTTTAATTCTCACAGTCCGCGCTCTAGGAGGAATACAGTATCCTAGGCGCATTAAGCTTACTAAAATGGAAAATAGTATTTTCTCTTCACGCTCCGAGTAAAACCGTAATCAATAATGACAGGATGATTATTAATCATTCCCCAATTAGAAGTTCTATATAAATCACCCGATAGCAAATTATGATTTTGAAAAATTGATCTAAATTCTTCTAACTGAAAAAGCTCTCTATTGCTTTTTACATTAAAAGATTTCCTTACTTCAGAAAAATTCCTAATTCGGACGGCTTTCTCCATAATAAGAAAGCGGTAATCCTCAGATACTTGTATAATCTTTGCAAATATATTAGAGTGATCCGATAATGATATATGATGCTCTGCCTCGTTTTGTGCTATTCCTCTACGGTTCTTTGCAACTTTGACAACATATCCATCTCCTAGATCAAATACTCTTCTACCTGATCCTGAACCAAGATATTGATAGTTCCCTTTTCTAATGTTTAATATAATGATATCAATATTTTTTGCATAATTCATATGTTAATCACTATTCAATTTGGATAACAAAAGATGATCTCTTATTATTTTATTAGGATGTTTCGTACGATGTTCCCCATATTATCGGTTAATAATAACAATTGCTAAATTAATTGCAACTCCTCTTGAAGAAAATTGAGGCCATCAAGGAAAGCAGAAGCAATGACTGGATTGTAAACGGTATTTACTCTATGGTGTCTATTTATTTATGATATAAGTTTACGAAGATGCTTACTTTAATTAGGCAAACACTTTATTGTGAAATATTAATAAAAAAGTACTTGCATTAATTCGAAAATATGATAGAATTAATATTGGAAACGTTACCGATAACGTTACTGGAAACGCTTCCGAATATGGAATAAGAAAAGGGGAATGATATTTGTATCATTCTACAAAGAAAAGGAGAGGTAGTCATGAAGAAAATTAATAAACTCTTAGCATTACTGTTGGCACTCGTTCTTGTTGCTGGTTCTCTTGCAGCATGCGGGAAGAAGGAAGAAGCAACTAATGATACTCCAAACACATCAACAGAAGAAAACAAGTCAGAAGGGACTGCAGCTACAGAAGAGAAGGTTGATGAGATTTACTACTTAAATTTCAAGCCTGAAATTGCAGAGGTATATAATGCAATTGCGAAGGATTATGAAGCAGAGACCGGTGTTAAGGTAAAGGTTGTTACCGCAGCAAGTGGTACATATGAACAGACCTTAAAGAGCGAGGTAGCTAAAAATGATCCTCCGACCATCTTTCAGATCAACGGACCTGTTGGTTATGAGGCATGGAAGGATTACACTGCAGATTTAAGCGGCACCAAGCTTTACAGCTATTTATCCGATCCAAGCTTAGCAGTGAAGAGCGGTGACGGTGTTTATGGAATCCCCTACGTTGTAGAAGGATATGGTATCATTTACAACAATGCTATTATGAACAAATATTTTGCATTAACCGATAGAGCAACTACTGTAGCTAGTATGGAGGAAGTAAATAACTTTACTACCTTAAAGGCTGTGGTTGAGGATATGACAGCTCGTAAGGATGATTTGGGAATTAAAGGTGTGTTTGCGTCTACATCTTTAGGTGCCGGTGAGCAATGGAGATGGCAGACACATTTAGCTAATATGCCTTTATACTATGAGTTCAAAGACAACACTGCTTTTGACAGTACTGTACTTGCAGGACTAGCAGCAAATGAGATTGAATTTAAATATGCTGAGAACTTTAAGAATATTTTTGATTTATATGTGAATAATTCTGCTACACAGAAGGGGCTTCTGGGAAGCAAGACCGTTAATGACTCCATGGCTGAATTTGCTCTAGGTCAGGTTGCTATGGTTCAGAATGGTAACTGGGCATGGTCTCAAATCAGCGGTGTAGAGGGAAATGTTGTTGCTGCAGAGGATATTAAATTCCTGCCTATCTATACCGGTATTGCTGGAGAAGAGACACAGGGTCTAAGCATTGGTACAGAGAATTATTTCGCGATTAACAGCAAGGCTACTCCTGCAAAACAGGAAGCTTCCATCGCTTTCCTTGAGTGGTTATTCACAAGCGATAAGGGTAAGGATTATGTAACAAATCAATTAGGATTTATTGCTCCGTTCTCAACCTTTGATGAGGATGAGAAGCCTGCAGATCCATTGGCGAAGGAAGTTCTTGCATGGATGGAAAAGGATGTAACTAGCGTGGGCTGGACCTTTGCAGCTTTCCCGAGCGAGCAGTTTAAGAACTACTTCGGAGATGCGTTATTAGAGTATGTTCAGGATAGCAAGACCTGGGACGAGGTTGTAGCTGTTGTGAAAGACTCATGGAAATCCGAGAGAGCACAATAATTAAAGTAATGGTACAGAGCATATAAACTGCTGAAGCAATTATTGTGAAATACAATTACCATAAGAAACTATGAAATGGGGAATGCTTCAAAACAGTCATCGAAAAAGTTTTGAAGCATTCCCAAAATTTAGCGAAGGCGGTTTGTTTTGTACCGACTGTTTTATAACAGTGGGAAATCTAGATCGAGAGAATAGATAAACTCTCGGTGCTTCACAAGAATGGAGAGATAATTATGCTAAGACATAATAAGAGGTATTTTCCTATATTTGTATTACCCACCTTAATTGCATTTACCATTGCTTTTGTAATACCGTTTATTTTAGGTATCTTCTTATCCTTTACTGAATTTACTACTGTTATAGATGCAGAGTGGGTAGGTATCAAGAACTATAAGGCGGTATTTGTAAATAAGGAATTCCTGAATGCATTATGGTTCACCGTAAAATTTGCAATCGTAGCAGTACTAACAATCAATGTATTTTCCTTTTTATTAGCACTGCTATTAACTAGAAAAATTAAAGGAACTAACCTGTTCCGAACAATATTCTTTATGCCAAATCTAATTGGTGGTATTGTTCTGGGTTACATTTGGCAGCTAATTATTAACGGTGTACTTTTCCGTTACGGCGTAACCTTGACCTTCAAACCGGAATACGGATTTTGGGGACTGATTATATTGATGAACTGGCAGATGATCGGTTACATGATGGTAATCTATATTGCAGGAATACAGAATGTTCCTAAGGATGTCATCGAGGCTGCCAAGATTGATGGTGCGGGAAGTTTCAACATACTTCGTAAGATAACCCTTCCTATGGTTATGCCGTCCATTACCATTTGTTTATTCTTGACGATGTCAAATTCATTTAAGCTATTCGATCAGAATCTGGCTCTGACAGCAGGAGCTCCCTCCAAAAAGACAGCAATGCTGGCATTGGATATCTTTAATACCTTCTATGGTTCGGTTGGGAGTGAAGGAATTGGTCAGGCCAAAGCAGTTATTTTCTTTATCATTGTAGCATTTGTAGCATTTATCCAGCTTAGAATAACCAGAACGAAGGAGGTGGAAAGCTAATGAGAAAAGTAAAAAATAATGGGACTATTGCTAATATTGTCATTTTTATCGTATTGATAGTTTTATCCGTTCTATTTTTATCCCCCATGCTCATAGTTTTCATAAACTCCTTAAAAGGAAAGTTTTTTATCAGTGAGACACCCTTTGACTTACCAAATGCAAAAACCTTTGTTCAATTAGAAAACTACACCAGTGGAATTGAGAAAACAGGATTTATTAGCGCAGCAGGCTGGTCCTTCTTTATCACCATATGCTCTGTTGCTGTAATTGTTCTATTCACATCAATGACAGCTTGGTTTATTACTAGAGTAAAGAATAAATTCAACAATACCCTATATTATATATTTGCATTCTCCATGATTGTGCCCTTCCAGATGGTTATGTTCACCATGACCAAGGTGGCAAATGTACTGCATCTTGACAATCCGATTGGTATTGTATTTATTTATCTGGGCTTTGGAGCCGGTCTCTCGGTATTCATGTTCAGCGGATTCATTAAATCAATTCCTCTGGAATTAGAAGAAGCAGCCATGATTGACGGATGTAATCCTTTGACTACTTTCTTTCGAGTGGTTTTACCGGTATTAAAGCCTATTGCAGTAACCGTTGGAATTCTAAATGCCATGTGGATTTGGAACGATTACCTGCTTCCTTTACTGGTCATCGGAACGGAATATAAGACCATCCCGATTGCTATTCAATATCTAAAAGGTGGCTATGGTTCCATCGATATGGGTGCAATGATGGCAATGCTAGTATTGGCTATTATCCCTATTGTTATCTTTTATCTATTTAGCCAAAAATACATTATCGAAGGTGTAGTCGCAGGTGCGGTGAAAGGATAAAAAGGTAGTTTTTTAAATAGAGTGTTAGGAAGTCTGTGTTTAACCATTAGTAATTATTATTAGATTATGAAAGATAAAGGAAGTGACATTATGCGTGGAAGTGGAATGCTTTTACCAATTGCAAGTCTTCCTTCAAGGTATGGCATTGGTTCTTTTTCCAAAAGTGCTTATGACTTCATTGATTCCTTGAAGAAGTCAGGACAGAAATATTGGCAGATTTTACCCATTGGGCCTACTGGCTATGGTGACTCACCATACCAATCCTTCTCGACCTTTGCGGGAAATCCATATTTCATTGATCCGGATCAACTGATAGAAGAAGGATTGCTGACCAAGGAGGAGTGTGAGAGCTACGACTTTGGTAATAATGATAGATACATTGATTATGAGAAGATATACCTATCCAGATTTCGTATGCTACGTAAAGCATATGACCGAAGCAATATCGCAATGAATAAGGATTTTATAGCCTTTACAGAGCAATATGGATATTGGCTCGAGGATTATGCCTTCTATATGGCGATTAAGGATTCCTTTGCAGGTCTTAGCTGGAGTGAATGGGAGGAGGATATCAAGCTACGTAAAGCCGGTGCGATGATGTCCTACCGAGTAAAGCTTAAGAATGAGATTGAATTCTACAAATACATACAGTATTTATTCTCCAAGCAATGGAATCAACTTAAGGATTATGCCAACAAAAACGGGATCAAAATTATCGGTGATCTTCCGATCTATGTTGCCTTTGATAGTGCGGATACCTGGTCCCATCCGGAGCTCTTTCAGCTGGATGAGAGGCAAAATCCGGTAGCTGTCGCAGGCTGCCCGCCGGATGCATTCTCTGCTACCGGTCAGCTGTGGGGGAATCCTCTATACCAATGGGAGGTTCACCGTGCTACGGGGTATGAGTGGTGGTTAAGTCGTATTGCTTATTGCTTCCAATGGTATGATGTAGTGCGTATTGATCACTTTAAAGGTTTTGATGAATATTATTCCATTCCTTACGGTGATGATACCGCAGTGAACGGACACTGGGAAAAGGGCCCCGGCTACGAATTATTCAAGACAATCGAAGATAGGCTGGGCAAGGTGGATATTATTGCAGAGGATCTCGGTTATATTACAGAAAGCGTGAAGGACCTTCTTAAGATGACAGGATACCCGGGAATGAAAATATTACAATTCGCCTTTGACTCCAGAGAGGAGAGTGACTATCTCCCTCACAACTACGATAAAAACTGCATCGTTTACACGGGCACTCATGATAATGATACAGTTCTTGGCTGGTTTAGCAGTATTAATGAAGACGACAGAGCCTTAGCCCTGACCTATCTTAATCGTATTGAGATGGATGAGAAGGAGCTTCATTGGGATTTCATAAGGTTAGCGGAACAAAGTGTGGCTAAGCTATGTATCATACCGGTGCAGGATTTCCTAGGGCTAGGATCCGAAGCAAGAATTAACATACCCTCAACGTTAGGAAACAACTGGAAATGGCGTATGATGGACGGTGAACTGACAGAGGATTTACTTAACAGGATTAAGAAAATCGTGAAACTATATGGAAGAAATTAGTCAACGCATTGCTTTTTTGTATCTTTATTGTTATAATACTTTAAGGTGTAAAAGTAATGCATTGCAGAGGATAAATAACAATGGAAACGACAATTAAGGATATAGCAAGAATTTGCGGTGTAGCTGTTAGTACGGTATCGAGAGCAATTAATAATCATCCTGACATTAATGAAGAAACAAAAAATCAAATTATGCAGGCCATAAAGGATTATAACTATATTCCTAATAACAGTGCTCGTAACCTGAAGCGTTCCGAATCGAATACAATAGCGGTATTAATTAAGGGTATCAGTAACCCCTTCTTTAATAATATGCTTAAGGTGTTCGAGAGTGAGATACAGAATAAGAAATACTCCTTCCTACTTCACCGAGTTGAGGAACATGAAGATGAGATTGAGATTGCTTTAATGCTCGAAAAAGAGAAGAGACTGAAGGGAATTGTATTTCTTGGTGGTTATTTCTCTCATTCCGAGGATAAATTGAATAAGATGAGAGTTCCATTTATCTTAAGTACCGGTGGTATGTCCGAGCAGATTAATAAAGAGCGATATTCCTTTGTAACCGTAGATGATTTTGTCGAGAGCTATAAGATGATAGATTATCTCTGCAAGCTTGGGCATAAGAAGATAGCGATTATCTCTGCACCTCTGGATGATGAGAGTATCGGCAAGCATCGTCTTGAGGGATACATGAAAGCACTGGAGGATAATAAGCTTCCCTTTGATAAGAAGCTGGTTCGTTATATTAAAGATGATACCATGGATACCTTCTCCATGAAATATGGTTATGAGGTTACTAAGGAATTAGTCAGAGCTAATATAGAGTGTACTGCTATCTTTGCGATATCTGATAGTATGGCGGTGGGATGCAGTAAGGCAATTTTTGAATCGGGTAAACAGGTACCGGAGGATTATTCAATCGCTGGCTATGATGGTATGGATATATCCTTTTATTATAATCCCTCTATCACTACGATTCGCCAACCCGTTGAGGACATGGCTGAGGAGACGATTCGAATACTCTTTGATATCATCGACGGTAAGATCAAGCGTGGAAGAAAAATCTTTGAGGCGGAACTGGTAGTTGGACAATCAACAATGAATATAGGCAGGGATGTAAATCGGTTATAAGGATGATTTCAATAATTAGATAGGCGCACGTGTGAGACGGGCGCCTATTTCGATTCATGACAGTAGATGGTTCGCAGAGCATACATACTATCGTTTGTGCGTAGCGTGTTTCTTCCGGTTTACTCATTGTGATGAAAATTTATGAAACTTTATATATTTTTAATAGGAAAAGTGGAAAGGATATAGTATGATATATTATAGTACAATTGATCAATTGATTGTTCCAAATTAAAATAATAATTATTTTTGACTAGTTGGAGGTAATGGAATGAATCGTTTTCGCAATTTCATGATCGGAAGGTATGGCTTTGACCAGTTCTCCAGGGTGTTAGTTATTCTGGCTTTCATCTTATCTGTTATTACAACCCTTACACGGATAGACGGATTGATAATAGTAGCATATATTCCAATTGTATATGCACTATACAGAGCGTTTTCCAGAGATATACAGAGAAGGTCCAAGGAGAATATAGCCTTTATGAAATACTTCGGTGATTTTAAAGGTAAATTAAATCATCTGAAATTGTGGCTGGTGGGAACAAAGACACATAAATATTATACCTGTTCCAAATGTAAGCAGACGGTACGTGTTCCACGCGGGAAAGGAAAGATAGCAATTACCTGCCCGAAATGCAAGACGGAATTCATTCGTAGAACATAAAAGAGAATAAGAAGCAAGACGGATTCGGTTTAAGATTTCATAACGGAAGGAAGAGGAATAGCTTGAGTATAAGGGAGATTAATAAGATTATAACCGGTTCTGCACAGACGGATGGAGCAGGTGTGAAGCTGATCCGGGTCATTGGATATGCCAATGTCTATGACTTTGATCCCTTTCTGATGCTGGATGCGTTTGATTCACTGGATCCTAAGGATTATGTGAAAGGATTTCCGTGGCATCCTCATCGGGGAATTGAGACGATAACCTACCTAATTCATGGTCAGATTGAGCATGGGGATAGTATGGGGAATAAGGGTACCATCCGAGATGGAGGCTGTCAATGGATGACTGCCGGAAAGGCAATTCTTCACCAGGAGATGCCTCAACCCTCAGAACGTATGCTAGGGGTTCAGGTATGGCTAAATCTACCGAAGCAATCTAAGATGGTTCCTCCTCAGTATCGTGATCTTTCGGAAGATATCATACCGGTTGTAAAGGAAGAGGGATGTCAGGTAGGAATTATTGCAGGAAGCTATAAAGGATGGACCGGAGCGACACAGGGTGATTATGTGAAGGCGACCTTTTTAGATGTATCGCTTGAACAGGCATATACCTGGGAACTAGCCACGAACTCGGAGGACACAGTTTTTGTTTATATTGTTAGTGGTGAAGGATATTTTGGAGGGGAAGAGAAGCAGCTCCTAACTTCAAAGCGAGCGGTTCTCTATAAAAAGGGAGATGAGCTTGTGATAACCGCCGGCAAGCAGCCGCTGCGTATGTTGGTCCTCGCCGGTAAGCCTCTACATGAGCCGATTGCCTGGGGCGGCCCGATCGTAATGAATACAAACGATGAGCTGGAACAAGCCTTCAAGGAGATACGTTCGGGAACCTTCGGAAGGGGCTAGAGTAGCAGACTACAGTATAATTCATATTACCGAACTATGTTATAAAAGGCTGTATCTTCGCCGATGACCTTACCAGTGTCTCAAGCGTAGATGCAGCCTTTGTTACCTACAAAATTTTTTACTGAGCTTATATCTTAGTGGTCCACTTACTGCAATCCCATA
The DNA here is from genome assembly GCA_023436225.1 of Bacillota bacterium. Lineage (GTDB taxonomy): Bacteria > Bacillota > Clostridia > Lachnospirales > Lachnospiraceae > Mobilitalea. The sequence continues at coordinate 251,130 of JAEZKA010000076.1, read as the reverse complement.
CCTTTGTTGCCACATCCTCATAGAACTCCGGCTCATGGCAGATCAAGAGAATGCTTCCCTTAAAGGCTTTCAAAGTGCGCTTCAATTCTTCCTTCGCATCAACATCCAAGTGATTTGTGGGCTCGTCGAGCAGCAGAATATTGGTTTCACGATTGATCAGCTTACAGAGACGTACCTTGGCCTGCTCACCACCACTAAGGACTCGTACCTGGCTTTCGATATGTTTTGTGGTCAGACCACATTTTGCAAGTGCTGAGCGTACCTCATACTGAGTATAGCCGGGGAATTCCTTCCACAGCTCCTCAAGACAGGTATTGGTGCTAGGGCCCATCTCTTGTTCAAAATAACCGATGCTTAAATAATCACCCAGTGTAACCTTACCGCTGATGGAGGGGATTAAACCAAGAATGCTCTTAAGTAGGGTTGTCTTACCAATACCATTGGCACCGACAAGAACGATTTTATCACCACGTTCCATAGACAGGGTCAAGGGTGAGGAAAGTGGCTCGTCATAACCGATAACCAGGTCCTCCGTCTGAAATATATATCTGCCAGCTGCTCGAGCTTCTTTAAAATTGAACTCTGGCTTCGGCTTTTCTTTGGTAAGTTCAATCACATCCATCTTATCCAGCTTCTTTTGCCTTGACATCGCCATATTACGGGTTGATACTCTTGCCTTGTTTCTTGCTACAAAGTCTTCCAGTTCCTCAATTTCCTTCTGTTGGCGGTTGTATGCTGCTTCCAGCTGTCTTTTCTTCATCTCGTGCACTTCCATGAATTTATCATAGTCACCGACATAACGATTTAATTCCTGATTCTCCATGTGATAGATGATATTAACCACACTATTTAAGAAGGGAATATCATGTGAGATCAGAATGAAGGCATTCTCGTATTCCGTCAGATAGCGCTTTAACCATTCGATATGCTGCACATCCAGATAGTTCGTTGGCTCATCGAGCAGTAATATGTCCGGTTTCTCTAATAACAGTTTACCTAATAGCAGCTTCGTTCTTTGACCACCACTTAAATCGGTTACATCGTTATCCAGGCCGATATCGTCCAGACCTAAGGCATGGGCAATCTCCTCCACCTTACTGTCTATAATATAGAAGTCATGCATTGCTAAAAGCTCCTGAATGGTTCCGAGCTCCTCAATCATATCATTTAGAGCATCGCCCTCTGCATCTCCCATCGTATCACAGATCAGATTCATCTTTTCCTCTAATTCGAAAAGATGAGCAAAGGCAGATTGAAGCACACTTCGCAGTGTCATACCCTTTTCCAGTATGGCATGCTGGTCCAGATAACCTACATGAACATGCTTTGACCATTCAACCTTACCTTCATCCGGCATTAGCTTTCCGGTTACGATATTCATAAAGGTGGATTTACCCTCGCCATTCGCCCCGATTAGTCCTATATGCTCTCCTTTGAGAAGACGAAAGGATACGTCATGAAAGATGGCTCGGTCTCCGAAGCCATGACTTAGATTAGTTACATTTAAAATACTCATTTATACCTCCATACCTGTCCAGGCTCTTTTATCGTTTCGAAAATTGCGTCTTATACGATAAAATGCTCCGTGCAGATGAACCAAGTTCACATGGGATTACGCACCTCACATCGTAGACGCTACGAATCATTATTTTACACGATAATTGAAAAAAAAACAATTCGAAGATTCATCAATTGTATATTCCTGCAAAATGTGCTAAAATTCCAGTACAGTCAATCGTATGCATAAGAGTAAGAGTTAACTTTATTGATCAAGTGAAAAGGATATACCTAGGATATTACGGTATTGTGAGGGAAGTTATGAAACAGTTAATGAATGAATTACTGTTGGATGCTCAGAAAAGGAAAGCATCTGATCTGCACCTGACAGTTGGGGTGCCGCCGAAATGCAGGATTAACGGTGAGCTTGTTAACATGGACTATGAGGTAATGGTACCATCCGACCTAGAGTCAATGGTAATGTCAATAGTACCTCAGAGATTGGTCGACGTATTAAATATCAACGGAGAGGTAGATTTCTCTTATTCAATTACCAATGTAGGCAGATTTCGAATCAATGTATTTAGACAGAGAGGTTCCTATGCATTGGTTATTCGAATCATATACACCGATATACCGACTCCCCAGGAGCTTGGATTACCGGAAGCAGTAGTGGAATTAGCACAGAAGAAGAGAGGCCTGGTCTTGGTATCCGGACCGGCGGGAAGCGGTAGAACAACAACCTTGGCTTCCTTAATTAATGTGATAAATACAAATTATAATCGTCATATCATTACGTTAGAGGATCCGATTGAGTATCTCCATCGGCACAATAAATCCATAGTCAATCAGAGAGAAATCGGAACAGATTCCTTATCCTATGCAAACTCACTTCGTGTAATTCTTCGCGAGGATCCGGATGTTATACTGATTGGTGAGATGAGGGATTATGAAACAATGCAAATTGCAATTTCGGCTGCTGAGATGGGGCATCTGGTATTTTCTACCTTACATACTTTAGGCACCGTGAATACCGTGAACCGAGTGGTTGATGTCTTTCCCATTGAGAATCAACAACAGATCAGAGTTCAGCTAGCCTCCGTTTTGGAGGGTGTCATATCACAGCAGCTTATTCCGACTGCGGATGGATCGGGGCGGGTAGCCGCATTTGAAGTATTATTATCAAATCCGGCAATACGTAGTCTGATTAGAGAAGGTAAGATACAACAGATGGAAACATATCTTCAATCCAGTAAGAAGAATGGAATGAAGGCAATGGATGACGCGATTTATGAACTCTACCTGTTCGGAAAGATTACAAAGGAGCAGGCTCTGAGCTTCTCATTGGACGTACCGGCGATGGAAAAAAGATTATTTTATTTCATTAAGGATGATACACTGAAAGAATTGATAAAATAGAATTATGAGCGTTCACAACATGAAAGATGAAGACTAATAAAGAGGGTAGAATCACATAAGAAGTGACATAATCTATAAATTTAAATCCTTGGAGACCGGGATGGGAAGGAAATATGAAGACATTAATAAACGGACTAGTCAAAAAGGTAGTGAATAGAGAGACCATTGCCTATCTAATAGCGGGTATTCTTACAACTATAGTTAATTTCATCAGCTATGAGAGCTTATACCGATTGGGATTTAAGAACCTGACGGCCAATGCCATTGCGTGGGTTGTAGCAGTCACCTTCGCCTACATCGCGAATAAGAAGCAGGTATTTCAATCAAAAAGTAACAACGTCAACGATGAAGCAAGGAAGGTGTCCAAATTTTTTGGAGCAAGGCTCATTACCTTAGTGGTAGAACAGGTAGGAATGTTTATTTTTATTGATGTTCTTGGTTTTTACCGCCTTTTTGTAAAAGCAGTCATCGCGGTCATTGTAACGATATTAAACTATATACTTAGTAAAATATTTGTTTTTAATAGAAATAAATAAATCAATTTTAATGATGGGCTGCCGTAAACAGCATGGATATAATGCTAGTTTACGACAGCCTATGAAGCGTTTCTTTGACAGAAACACTTCAGTATAGATAAATGGAGGTTAGAGAATGAGAGAAGAGAAAGTAATTGTAAAGTTACGAAAGGGTGAAGGTAGATCGCTAAAGAACGGTGGTCTCTGGATCTTTGATAATGAGATCGATACCATTACCGGTGAATTTGAGAATGGCGATCTAGTATATGTGCATGATTTTGATGATTATTATCTGGGATGCGGATTTATCAATACAAATTCCAAGATTACGGTGCGTATCATGTCAAGAACGAAAGGTCAGGAAATTGATCAAGCTTTTCTTGCTATGAGAGTTAAGGCAGCCTGGGAATACCGAAAGACAACAGTGGATACGGACAGCTGCAGGGTTATCTTTGGTGAGGCTGATTTCCTCCCCGGTATAGTAATCGATAAATTCTCCGATGTCTTGGTGGTTCAATCGCTGGCTTTGGGTATTGATAAGAGAAAGCTTGAGATTGTTGAGTGTTTGAAGGAATTGCTTGCACAGGATGGAATTAAGATCCGGGGTGTCTATGAGCGAAGTGATGCAAAGGTTCGATTACATGAGGGGATGGAACGAATCAAGGGCTTCATCGGAGAACCCTTTGATACAAAGGTAGAGATTATTGAAAATGGTGTGAAATATCTTGTGGATGTTGCAGAAGGACAGAAGACCGGCTTCTTCCTGGATCAGAAATATAACCGTGCAGCAATCGCAAGAATTTGCAAAGGAGCAAGAGTTCTGGATTGCTTTACCCATACCGGTTCCTTTGCTCTCAATGCAGGGTTAGGCGGTGCGAGAGAGGTCATTGGAGTGGATGCCTCCGAACTCGGAGTCGCTCAGGCAACCGAGAATGCCGCATTAAATGGATTATCTGACACAGTGAAATTTATTACTGCTGATGTCTTTGATTTGCTGCCGGAATATGAGAAAAAAGGGGAACAGTTTGACGTTGTAATCTTAGATCCCCCTGCATTCACAAAATCTAAGAATTCAGTAAAAAATGCAATCAAGGGCTATCGTGAAATCAATCTTCGCGCAATGAAACTAGTAAAGGACGGAGGCTATCTTGCCACCTGCTCCTGTTCCCATTTTATGACACCGGACTTGTTTGCTGAGACCATCGGTCAGGCGGCAAAGAATGTAAAGAAGCGAATTCGTCAAGTGGAATATCGTACCCAGGCTCCGGATCATCCGATTCTTTGGGCTGCGGATGAATCCTACTATCTTAAGTTCTTTATCTTTCAGGTTGTGAACGAAAAATAAACGATTATCACAAAAAGCACTGTGCTTTTGGCAAGAACGTGCAACTATGAGAAAGGTACGGTTACTAAAATGACTTACGAAGAAGCCAGAGAATTCATTGAACAATCAAATCAGTATGGCAGCAAGCTCGGACTTGCGTCGATAACCGAGCTCTTATCTCGAATGGGCAATCCTCAGGATAAGGTAAAGGTGATTCATGTTGCCGGCACCAATGGAAAAGGCTCAACTACGGCTTATATTGCCTCCATTCTTACTACGGAGGGTTATAGGGTAGGCAGGTATATCTCTCCCGCAGTGTTTACGTATAGAGAGAGGGTACAGATTTACGAACAGGAAGCTGGGAAGAAAGCTTATGTGATAGAAAATATCTCCCGGCAGGGTGTGTGTGATACAATATCGGATATCAAAATGGTATGTGGCTCAATGGTAAAGGAAGGATGGTCTCATCCAACTTCCTTTGAAATAGAGACGGCGATGGCTTACTTGTATTTTGCCAAGCAGGAAGTTGACTTTGCAGTTGTTGAGGTTGGATTAGGAGGCAGACTGGATGCTACGAATGTAATAAATAAGCCGATCTGCTGTGTTATTACCTCAATCAGTATGGATCATATGCAGTACCTTGGAGATACACTTGCCAGTATTGCAACCGAGAAGGCTGGCATCATCAAGTCTTCGGTTCCTGTCATAACTTGCAATAAGAAGCAGGAGATAATTCAGGTTCTAAGAGAAGTCGCAGAAATGAAGAATGCCCCTCTTACATTTACAGATGCAGAGGAGGCAAGGAACATTAAGCTTACCCCAGGAGAGACAAGCTTTGAATATCATGGACAGGAATATGAGACAGCACTTCTTGGTAGGCACCAAATTACGAATGCTATATTAGCGTTAACCGTGATCGAGGTTATGATACAACAAGGTTATACCATAAGACATACATCAATTTATAATGGGCTTAGAGACACAAGGTGGAGCGGTAGGTTTGAAATTATTGCACACAGCCCTTATTTCATAATTGATGGTGCTCATAATGAGGATGCTGCTCTTAGATTGGCAGAAACCGTAAGAGAATATTTTACAGAACGTAAAGTAATCTATATCATGGGTGTCTTTGCTGACAAGGATTATCATAGAATTCTAGATATCACAGCACCTCTTGCTGATACGATTATTACACTTACTCCAAAAAACAGTCGGGCGTTATCCTCTGCTGAACTAGCCCGAGAGGCACAAAAATACTGCTCTGCAGTCTTCGATGCAAAGACTACAGAGCAGGCAGTTCGTTTGGCATATGAGATGTCGAAGGAAGAGGATGTAATCCTTGCATTCGGCTCTTTGTCCTTCTTAGGTGAGCTTAAGAAGTTGGTAATTAATTCTGAGAGTTTAGATTTGGAGGATTAAAGGTACTGATATCAGCAATACCATCCGGATCCATAATATAGGTATTCGTATTGTCGAAATCCTTAAAGAACACATAATTATCTGTTATATGGATCTGCTTGTAATTACCATCCATCAGAGTCTCACTTACGAGAGTCTCAAGGTTCATGCGGCAGATCCTATTCTTTTTACCATCATCCACCTGGTAGTATAGGAATTTGCCGTCGTTCGTGATATTATAGGTGGAGCAACGATCGTTCACCAGCAAGGTGGGATCGGAACCATCTAAGTTCATACGATATATCTTATATTTTTCATCCATATTCATGTAGTAGATATAGTCACCTTGAAAAATCGGATAATAGTAATTCCCCTCGAAGCTTGGATGATATGTAAAGCTTGATAAATCCATCGCATTGATATTATGGTCCTTGGAATATCCATTATAAATTAACGAATTATCAATTACCGTAGCGGGTATTACCGCATCCTCTAAGAGCAATCGCTCCAAAGCTCCGTCTATCTGGTATTTGTACAGATATAGTCCAGTTCCTACGTCATAGCGTTGGAAATATATATTGTTTCCATGAAGCATAAGATATGCTCCTGGATTACCTGTGAAGGATTTCAGTCCTTTTCCGTTATGCTTGACACGGTACACACCGGTATTAAAAAACATTAGAATGCTCCCTGCTTGTTCCTCTCTGGTATTATTAGCACGTACGTAATAGACATAATTCTCATCGGCATTGATGAACACTGCTTTATCATTATATACCTTCTTTATATCGGACAAATCTGAATTCATCACATAGAGACTCCCGTCATCAGCATCATTACTAAAAAAGATCTTTCCATCTTGTTCAGAGAAAAGTCCACCATTATAGATATTGCCGGTGGTATTTCCTATCTCATTATCTTCATTGAAATAGGTTCGATTAGAGTTATAGACTAAGATAGCCACAAGTGCGATTATAGTAGCTGTAGCTAGGAGAATTAACACCTTATATATCGTTTTTAACATTAGTACCTCCACATAGCTTTATGATTTGTTACTAATCAGAACAGCAGAAATATTAATAAGATAGGACGTGAATGCTTGCATTCAAAGGACTGTATGAAATATTACTACTGGAATGACCCAAAACAGCGAGGAAGTCCGTAGGATTTTTATTCTGTTCTGAATAGTTATTATGCTTTGATCCTTTACAGCCAGTTTAATTGCGTCACTACTTTTATTACTAAGATCATTATATATCTTCATAAAAATGATTGCAAGACTACCATGTTACTATTCTGACTCTAAACCTTACCTTTTACTGATTGGTCTGAACGATAACAGGTTTGATGAACATCCGGGTTGCATAGGAGCCTGTCTGATAGTATAATGAGTCAAAAGGTTGGGAAACATTAGAATATATCGGAGGTAAACGATGGTTGATTTATTGGATAGCAGAAAGAAGATTGATGAGATAGACCGCCAGATGGTCGCATTGTTTGAAAAGCGTATGGAATTGGCAATGGACATTGCTGCTTATAAAAAAAATGTGGGTAAGCCTATCTTTGATGCGGCAAGAGAAGAGGAGAAGCTGACTACTTTGCAAGGGCTAACGAACAGTGAATTCAATCGGAAGGCAATTGCCGATCTCTTTAAACAGATTATGTCCATGAGCCGAAGATTACAATATACGCTACTTGAAAGTCAAGAGAGTTTGGGATTTTGTTCCGTAGATCATTTTCCAAAAGGAAGAGGCACAAAGGTTGCTTATTACGGAGAGCGTGGCGCTTATACAGAGCAGGCAATGCAGCAATACTTCGATGCTGAGGTTAAAGGGATACCGATGGAGACCTTTGAGGAGGTTATGAAAGCAATTCGTGATGGAGAAGCAGAATACGGAGTACTTCCTATTGAGAATTCCTCCACAGGAACCTTAGCGGACATCTTTGATCTCCTGGCAGAATATGATAATTATATCATCGGTGAGCAGATGGTTAAGATCGAGCACAACCTCTGGGGACTTCCAGGAGCAAAGCTCTCGGATATTACCAGGGTATATTCTCATCGACAGGGATTATTACAATGCTCCGATTTTCTAAAACAACATTCAGGCTTTGAGCAGATTGTTGGTGGAAGTACTGCTGGATGTGCCCGTCGGGTACTTGAGGAACAAGATGTTACTCAGGCTGCCATCGCCAGTAGACGAGCAGGAGAATATCATGGACTGCTGCTACTGCAGGAAGGAATCCACAATGAGGATCACAATACGACCCGATTTATCATTATCTCCAATCAGAAGCAGTATGAACTGGGAGCAGAACGGACCAGTATCTGTTTTGCCCTACCGCATAAGAGCGGTTCACTTTATCATATGTTGTCCCATTTTATCTATAACAATATTAATATGACCAAGATTGAATCCCGGCCAATTCAGGGAAAAGCCTTTGCATACCGGTTCTTTGTCGATATTGAAGGTGGTCTGGATCATCCTGCAGTAAAGAATGCCCTGCATTGCATCAAGGAAGAGGCAATTGAAATGAAGATTCTTGGAAGCTATATTCCGATTTATGCTTAATGTGTGTCAGACTAACCATATTTTTCTTCATATATTTTTCAAAAACAGAACACAAAGTGAACATAATTTATTGATACACTATCCTTATCAAAAGGAACCAACAGGTTAGTACCTGATCATTCATTCTAGATAGCAATTTGAAAGGAGAGTTTGTATGAATAACGAATTTAACAACAACGAGAATAGGAACAACAACGAGTATATGAATAACAATGATAGCATGAATAACAATTCCAATACGGACATCAACACAAATCAGATTAATCAAGGTTATCATAATTACGGCAGTGGAAGTAATTATTCCTATACCGGTAATAACATTATCCAGGATAGCTTTACGAACAATCAGAGTCAAAGCTATTACGGAAGCTACAATAATAGTGAGGGTCAATCTTCTACCGATAAGAAGGTAGTAAAACCAAAGAAGAAGAGATTTCTCGGAGCAATGAAAATAACTGCAGCAGCAGTAGCCTTTGGTTTAATTGCAGGAGCTGCATTCCAAGGTTATTATATGCTGGCATGGCCAGATGACAGTAAACTAAGTGAATATGGTAGCGAGAATAATAATATTAAAATAGCAGAGGTTAGCCAGGATACGGCGGCTAAGGATACAATCAATACAGTAAATAGTGCTTCAGATACGGTAGTTACCGATGTCTCAGGAGTGGTGGCGAGTGTGATGCCTTCCATCGTTGCCATTAATTCCAAGGCAACCATGACCGTTCCGGACTTCTTTGGCAGGGAATACTCTCAGGAATCCGAGGGCAGTGGCTCAGGTATCATCATTGCACAGAATGATTCAGAACTGTTAATCGTAACGAATAATCATGTTGTGGAAGGTGCTACTTCAATTGAAATTGTATTTTCGGATGAGACGAAAGCATCAGCTACAATTAAAGGAGCGGAAGCCAATACGGATCTTGCAGTACTTACGGTAGATATCAGCCGTTTATCTAAAGAGACGGCTTCAGCGATAAAGGTTGCAACTTTAGGTGATTCTGAGGATATGGCTCCCGGTGAGATGGTAATCGCCATCGGTAATGCGCTTGGTTATGGGCAATCCGTTACAGTAGGTTATGTAAGTGCTGTAAATAGAGAAGTTACCATCAATAACCAGACCATGAATTTGCTTCAGACGGATGCAGCAATCAACCCAGGTAACAGTGGTGGTGCACTAATTAATACCTCAGGTCAGGTGATCGGTATTAACTCCGTTAAGTTTGCATCTGAGCAGGTAGAAGGTATGGGTTATGCAATCCCTATCTCCGATGCGGTACCGATGATCAATGAATTAATGAACCGTGAAGCAGTCGCAGCAGAAGATCGGGGCTTTCTAGGGATTGATTCTTCAACTGCTCAAGAGGTTAATGAAATCTATGCAGAACGCTTCAATATGCCAATCGGTGTATATATTAACGACGTAGTAGCAGGTTCTCCGGCAGCGGAAGCAGGTTTGATGCAAGGTGATATTATCACTGGTCTTGATGGAAACAAGATTGAAACTGTTGAGGATCTAAAGAATATACTTAGCTACAAGAAAGCTGGTCAAACGGTTAAATTAAAAATTCAGGTATTAGAAAACGGAGCATATACTGAGAGGGTGCTAGATGTTACTCTTGGCTCGAAATAGAATGTTATTTGAGTTTAAGTTTATATGAAATAGGATAATCAAGGAGGTCTGTTTCGGATCTCCTTTTTTAGTCCGATTGATCATTCAGACGAACTCAGCGAGGACTCCTTTTAAGAAGCAGTTGTCAATTCATAGGGTAATAGTTTGATGAAAGAATAGTATAGTACTGGCACAATTTACTCAGCTCTCTGAATATACTAAAGGGTAATGAATTTCTTCGGAGGATGATATGAAACGTAAATTCATATGTGTACTAGCAGTACTTACTATGCTCATAACGACGCTTGCAGGTTGTAAAAGCAGTTCGGGACTTACGGAACTTACGCTGAATGAGGTGGCACACTCCATCTTTTATGCACCGATGTATGTTGCCTTTGAGAAAGGCTACTTTGAGGATGAAGGGCTAAAGGTAAATCTGGTCAATGGTCTTGGCGCGGATAAGACGATGACAGCACTTTTGTCCGGAGACTGCGATATCGGCTTCATGGGTGCGGAGGCATCGATTTATGTGTACAATGAGGGTGCTGAGGATTACGTAGTGAATTTTGCTCAGCTTACTCAAAGAGCAGGTAACTTCCTGGTAAGCAGGAATCTCACGGAGGAGTTCAAGTGGGATAATGTCAAGAACAAGACGGTCATTGGTGGCAGAGCAGGTGGAATGCCTCAGATGGTATTCGAATATATTCTGAAGAAGCAAGGGATTGATCCGTCGAAGGATCTGACCATCATTCAGAATATTGATTTTGGTCTGACCTCGCAAGCCTTTTCCTCTGGACAGGGGGATTATACCATTGAGTTCGAGCCCGCGGCAACCGCTTTGGAACTGGAGGGTGTCGGTAAGGTAGTGGCTTCTCTTGGAGTTGAAAGTGGTAAGGTTCCTTATACCAGCTTCTCAGTAAAGAAGAGCTTTCTGAAGAAGAATAAGGATGCTATCCAGAGTTTTACGAATGCAATTCAGAAGGGAATAGACTATGTATCAACCCATACTCCGGAAGAAATCGCAGAAGTAATCCAGCCACAATTCAAAGAGACGGAACGCGAGAAGCTGGTAATGATCGTTACCAGATATTATGAACAAGATACCTGGAAGGATAACTTGGTATTTGAAGAGGATAGCCTCACCTTGCTGCAGGATATTCTAGACGATGCCGGTCAGTTGACTAAGAGAGTTCCCTATAATGATATTGTTACCACAGATTTCGCAAAAAAAGCTGCGGACAAATAACGGTGACAGTGACAAGGGAAAGTGACAAGGGGACGGGGGTGTTGACACACATGTCACTCGTGTGTCAACAACCCCGTCCCCTTGTCACTGTCACCTATTCTTCGGAAGTAGTGTTAGCCGGTTCTTCCTCTTCTAAAGTTTCTGTGTCATCCTCATAATCATCAAAATCATCATCGAAATCCTCAAGATAATCCGGATTCATATATCGATATACAGCATAAGCAATTGCAGCGACTGCAGCAACAGCACCGATAATTGCCAGGACACAGATGATCATGCGCCTTTTCTTTTCCATCGGATCTTTTCTGTGAACCAATTCATTAAGTTTCATTGTACTTAAAAGCTCATCAATTTTAGTTCCCATGATTAACACTTCCTTTCTTATAATTAGAAAACCGGCGTAGCGGATTTTCATAATACATGTCTTCATGACAAGGAAGATGGATACCTCTACCAAGTCGTTATTGCTATCAATAGTATATCACAATACATGCTGCTTTACTATAATATTTCAAAATTATAGTAATTTTATGCACATTGTATATTAAGTTATCTTTTTTAAATTCGCAAATGTAGAGAGAAGCTTCTTGACACCAAAGGTAGGAAATTCTACCGTTATCTCGTAATCCTTACCACCTTTGGTAATGTCTGTAACAACTCCGGTACCGAATTTAATATGCATTACGTTATCTCCTACACCATAATCCAGAGATCCCATCTTATTGCCTTCGAATTGCTTGGTTTCAGCAGCAATAAAGGGTTTATAGGTGGATTGATTTGGCTTAAGGATACCGGACGCCGGTTTATCAAAATTAAGCTCCTCAGAGAAGCTTCCTTCATTACTATCGCCAAAACGACGTTTGATTGGATAACCATCCTCATCTGTGGAGAGATAGGCAGAACGACGAGGACCCGGGGTTAGCATCTTGAGAAGGTATCTCGGGATCTCATTAACAAAGCGGGAGGGCTTATTATACTGAGTCTCACCACGAAGCATTCTTTGCTTTGCAGCTGTTAAGGAAAGCTGTTTCATTGCTCTGGTTATGCCTACATAGCATAATCTACGTTCTTCCTCGATCTCCTCGGTGGGATTATCCGCATAGAGTGACATATAACCGGGGAACACTCCTTCCTCCATACCGCATAGATATACATAGGGGAACTCCAGACCCTTAGCACTATGTAAGGTCATGAGTACGATATGATCTGCCCCCTCCTGAAGAGTATCAATATCGGATACTAATGCAACCTCCTCCAGAAAGCCGCCTAAGGTCGGTTCTTCTGTATTATCTTCATAGGTGACAAGCTTATTCACAAGTTCGTTGATGTTGCCGATACGATCCAGTGCATCCTCCTCACCATCCTGCTCCAGCTCTCTTAGATAACCGGTTGCATCCAGAATATCATCGATCAGTTCCTTCAAGGAATAGCCCTCTGTACGGACTCTGGATTTCAAGCCTTCAATTAGACTGATGAAGGGAGTAAGTTTAGAGGAAGTACGCTCTAAGCCAGGAATACTACCGGCACGGATCAAGGCGTCATAAAAGCTAATATCATTCTGAACAGCATAATCATTCACCCGATCTACGGTAGTTAAGCCAATACCACGTCTTGGTACATTAATGATACGTTTTACTGCAATACTATCCTGACCGTTATCAATGGTCTTCAAATAAGCAAGCATATCTTTAATTTCCTTACGAGCATAGAAGTTCACGCTTCCGATAATCTTATAAGGAATGTTACGCATAAGAAGCTTTTCCTCAAAGAGACGGGATTGAGCATTAGTCCGGTATAGGATGGCAAAATCATTGTAACTTGCAATACCGTCGTCTACCAGCTTCTTTATCTCCGCGGTTATATTATCCGCTTCCTCAAAGTCAGTATTAAACTGAGTGTAATGAACCGGTTCGCCTTCCTCATTCTCTGTCCAAAGTGATTTATCCTTGCGACCTTGGTTGTTACAGATTACTTCATTGGCAGCATTTAAAATATTCTTAGTAGAGCGGTAGTTCTGCTCCAGCTTAATTACCGTCGTATTCGGATATGCTTTCTCAAAGTTCAGAATATTATATATATTAGCTCCACGGAATTTGTAGATGGACTGGTCGTCATCACCAACTACACAAAGATTATATTCGTGTTCGCCATAATTGTTGATACCATTGGCTAACATATGGATTAAACGAAATTGAGCAGTATTCGTATCCTGGTATTCATCCACCATAATGTATTTGAAGCGATGCTGATAGAATTCCAAAGCATCCGGATTCGTCTGAAACAGTTCAACAGTACGGTAAATCAGATCATCAAAATCCAGTGCATTGCTTTGTCTGAGACGCTTCTGATATTCTGTATAGGCCTGTGCATAGCGTAATTGATTCGCATCACGTCCGGCATTACGTTCAAATTCCTCCGGAGATATCAACTCATCCTTTGCTTTTGATATGACGGAGAGGATTGCACGTTCATTGGTTTTCTTGGTATCAATATTCAGATATTTACAGATTTCCCGCATCAGTGTCTTCTGATCATCACCATCATAGATAGTAAAGCTACGGGAAAAACCGATTGTATCAATAAATCTCCTAAGAATGCGAACGCAGGTGGAATGGAAGGTGCTGACCCAGATATTCTCGGAGCCGTAGCCCACTATCTTATCTACTCTTTCCCGCATCTCCTTTGCCGCTTTATTGGTGAAGGTGATTGCCAGGATATTATACGGATTTACATTTCGTTCCTCAATCAGATACGCAATTCTATGGGTCAGTACCCTAGTCTTACCGGAACCTGCTCCTGCGAGAATTAAGAGGGGTCCCTTATCATGATATACTGCACGTTGCTGCTCGGGATTCAAAGTGTCATAGATACTCATTATTTATACCTGCCTGTCCTAAGTGATATGTTTGGAAAATCACAAACATATGTTTATTATAACATGAGGTAGTAGCAGTTTCAATCCTGCATTTGATCGTTGGCAAAGTGGAGGCCCCAGCAGGCTAGCAAAGCTTACCTGTATAGCTGTGAGCGTATATTCGAATAGTGACAGTTAACAGGCAACGGAGAAGTCGCATACGTGTTCTTCCTATGGCTATTCTTTCTAGATACATGTTTATTTTTGCTTTGACATCTAGTAACGGATACTATATAATGAAACAGAGGTGATTGCGTTGGAAATGACGAAAGAGGAGTATATTAAGGGTTTGATTGACAGTCTGAAGGATGTCAAATACATCTTGCCGGATGATATACCGAATATTGATTTATATATGGATCAGGTAACTACATTTATGGATAAACACCTTAAATCCTCAAAGCGGTATAGTGAAGACAAGCTTCTGACTAAGACGATGATTAACAACTATACGAAGAATGAACTGTTACCTCCTCCTAATAAGAAGAAGTACACGAAGGAGCATATGTTCCTACTGATTTTTATTTACTATTTTAAAAATATCTTGTCAATTAATGATATACAGAGCATTTTTAATCCATTAACCGATCGCTATTACGGAGATAAGTCTAAGATAAAGCTAGAAGATATCTATGAAGAAGTCTTCCGACTGGAGAAGGAGCAGACCGATGCCCTGACGAAGGATATGATTCGCAAGATGACAAAAGCAAAGGAGTCCTTTAGTGAGGTAACAGACCCGGAGGATCAGGAGTTTTTAACGATGTTTTCATTTATCAGCATGCTTTGCTTTGATGTCTATATGAGAAAGCATATGATTGAGAAGATGATCGACAGCTCCCTTATGGGTTCTAAGAAGGAGAGCAAATCGAGTGATAAGAAAACGGAGAAGCCACAGAAATCCGATGGGATAAAGAAGGCTGAAACGCAGAAGAACAACAAAAAATAATTCATTGTCAATAACTTCAACTATAATAACAGCTTCCATTAAGTAAATGCTTAACGGAAGCTGTTTTATTCTTGAACTTCTTAATTGTCTGAAAAGGGATCTTTCATTCTAGCAAATACCATATCATATCCATCGTTACCATAATTAAGAGAACGGTTGACACGACTGATGGTAGCCGTTGATGCACCAGTCTTCTCAGCGATCTCCAGATAGGTTTTATGGCAACGCAGCATTCGCGCCACTTCGAATCTTTGAGATAAGGATAACAGCTCATTTACGGTACAGATGTCTTCAAAAAATGTATAACACTCCTCCGAATCCTTTAAACTTAAGATTGCTTCGAATAAATGATCAACAGCAGTAGTTTTGATGTTTTTGCTCATCGGTAGGACTCCTTTCATCCTGTTGTGATATGTTTTCACACAACATAATTTTAACACTCTATAGTACTGAAGTAAAGTGTTTTTTATTATATAGGTATCTCCTCCTACCAATAAACATCTTCATTACTCAAAGAACAATGATATCTCTTACCTATTAGAATATTCTCGGGAAACCATCGTGAAAACCTCCTCTGGGGCGATGGTCGCGGCATGGTCTTGGACCGCATGGATCGAAATGGCCTCTCGGACCAAATTCATCAAAGCGGTCAAAACGGTCAAAACGATCAAAACGGTCAAAACGATCAAAACGGTCCCGGCGATGGCCGTCGCGAGGATTATGCCTGCGATCATCACTATAGAAATTATTAAAGCGTCCCATTAATATCAACTCCTTTCTAGGATTAATATATGTAGGATGCAAAAAATGGTGAAATGAATGGATTGCTGATATATTAAGAGAATTAATAAGGATTTACCTGATATTCTATTTATTTCTGGTATAGTAATTTCGTATATATAATCACTATCATTTTAACCCAAATTCTGGTATAACAAGCTTATAGAATAACTTATGTCAGGAGGTATCCTATGCAGCATTATGAAAAGGTAAGTACAGGGATTAGCGGTTTTGATAAAGCAATTGATCATCTGCGATTAGGAGACAATGTGGTATGGCAGGTAAATTCTATTAGCAGCTACCGTAAGATGCTTAATCCATATGTTGAACAAGCAAGAGTGGATCATCGTAAGCTTGTCTATGTTCGATTTGGTAATCATGCTCCTTTACTTGAAGAAGCTTCCGATCTCATTATACGTAAGATTGAGGCTACGAAAGGTTTTGAGAGCTTTGCTACTGAAATTCATAATATGGTGACTGCAATGGGCTTACAGGCTTTTTATGTATTTGACTGTCTAACAGATTTGTTACAATATTGGTATTCTGATCTTATGATCGGAAATTTCTTTCGGGTTACCTGTCCCTATCTCTATGAGCTGGATACCATTGCTTATTTTGCAATTATTCGAAATGCCCATACCTTCAGTACCATTGCCGGTATCCGGGAGACTACCCAGCTTCTACTGGATTTATATGACGTAAATGATAAGCTCTATGTTCATCCTTTGAAGGTATGGCAAAGATACTCCCCGACCATGTTTTTTCCTCATAATATTCATGAGGAGGACGTTACGTGTATCACTTCAAGCACAGAAACAGCGGAGTTGTTCTCCAGTATTCATCGGGGTGAGGATCGGATGGATTATTGGAATGTTGTATTCCATAGTGCAAGTGCAAGCCTTGACAAAACGGTTGAGGAGCAGCAGAAATTAAAAAAAACACTAATGAAACTATTAATCGGAAGTGAATCGAAGATTCTAGAGTTATGTGACCGATACTTTACCTTGAGTGATATATTGGAGATTGCTTCAAGAGAGATCGGGACTGGTTTTATTGGCGGAAAGAGCGTGGGCATGCTGCTTGCAAGAAAAATCATAAGTACAGAGGCAGCCGAGCAGTTCATACCGTATCTGGAGCCACATGATTCCTTCTATCTTGGATCGGATATCTTCTATACTTATATTGTACAAAATGGATGGTGGAAGCTGCGTACGCTTCAGAAGACGGAGGAGGGATACTTCAAGTATGCACCAGAGCTTAAGGAAAAGCTTTTACATGGTAAATTCCCAGAGAATATTCAGGAGAATTTTGTTCGGATGCTGGAGTATTTTGGACAGTCTCCCATCATAGTTCGTTCCAGCTCGTTATTGGAGGATAACTTCGGCAATGCCTTCGCAGGTAAATATGAGAGTGTATTCTGTGTAAACCAGGGAACCCCGCAGGAACGCTACGATGCCTTCGCTCAAGCAGTACGGACGGTTTATGCCAGTAGCATGAATGAGGATGCCTTGGAGTATCGTATGAATCGTGGTCTATCCATGAAGGATGAACAGATGGCTATATTAATCCAGAGAGTTTCCGGTGATTATTATGAGAATAATTTCTTCCCTCATGTTGCAGGTGTAGGGAATTCCTCGAATCTTTATGTGTGGGATAAGAGTGTGGATGGAAGTGCCGGTATGCTCCGACTGGTATTCGGACTAGGTACCAGAGCCGTTGACCGGACGGAGGGGGATTATGTCAGAATTGTCAGTTTGGATAATCCATTGCGATTACCTCTGATTGATTATCAGGATAGTAAGAAATACTCCCAGCATTATGTCGACGTACTTTCATTGCCGGAAAATAGGCATATGGCAAAATCTTTGGAGGATATCATAACGAAGGATATCAAGGTGAAGAAGGAGCTTTTCGCAGGGATTGATTATGAGACCCAGGACAGATTAAGGGAATTGGGTAAATATAATACAGCAATACCATACCTTTTGAATTTTAATGGTTTATTAAAGTCAACCGCCTTCCCGTCCTTGATGAAGGAGTTGCTGGCTCTGTTGCAAAGAATCTATGATTATCCCGTAGATATTGAGTTCACAGCAAACTTTAAATCGGACGGAAGTTTTAAGATGAATTTGCTGCAATGTAGGCCATTGCAGACGAGAGGGTTAGGTAAGGCAGTTTCCATACCAAGGGAGGTGGATGGGGAGGAATGCTTTATACTGACCAGAGGTAATTTTATGGGAGGAAATATCCATCTTCCGATTGATTATGTCGTGTATATTCCTCCGTCCGCATATATTAAGCTTAGTGAAGGGGAGAAATACTCAGTTGCCAGGACGGTCGGAAGAATTAATCAAGTATTGAAAGGGAAGAAGGTAATGCTGATCGGGCCAGGGCGTTGGGGAACCACAACTCCTTCACTAGGAGTTCCGGTCCATTTTACCGAGCTTTGCAATATGACAGTAATCTGTGAGGTAGCTTCGAAGGAAGAAGGATTTGAACCGGAATTATCCTATGGTAGTCATTTCTTTCAGGATTTGGTTGAGGCAGATATTTTTTATGTTGCAATTTTCAATGGACAGAAGGAGGTGATATTCCATCCGGAGCAATTACACTCGTATACCAATGAATTGACAGTACTTCTACCTGGCGATAAACCAATGGAAAATATCATTCATATCGCTAAGACCGAGGGAATGGAGATTTATTCTGATATTGTCACGCAGACGCTTCTTTGTAAATAGAAAAATTAATAAAAAACCTTTTGTGTAATTTTTAGTTAATTAGACCATACTATATTGGAAAAGTTTAGAAAAAATAGATTGCTTAAGGGTTTGATTTGAATTAGGTATAGGTTTCGATTTTTAAAGATACAGAAAAAACGAAACGAAATAAGAGGATATATCGTCTTATACAACAGAGGAGATGGGACTGCCGGACAATATGGATAAGGACAGTCTCATCGGTCTCTGATAGGCGGTAAAATATGCCGAAACTTGACTTTTAGTATGCTGGAGCTTATCATAAAAGAGAATCCATAATATGGATATTATCTATCCATGCAGGAGGAAGGAATGAAAAGACATAAAAGGCGAAAAAGACGGACGAAACAGATAATTATTCTACTAATTAGTATAGAGATCCTACTGATCGTAGGAGGATTTGCGTATTTTCAGCTACTACCGGTGGTGGCAGAAGCCGTCATGGTAGAGGCTGGTGATCACAAGCTTGATGTCAAGGAATTCATGCTTAATAAGAACAAGTCAGGAAGTTTCCTGACAGATATTAATACGTTAAATACCACTATTCCAGGAATTTATGAAATAAAAATACAGGTGGATGGTCGGGTTCATACCTCTTTGCTTGAGGTAATAGATACCATAGCTCCTACCGCAACCGTAGCAGACCAGCTTGCTCTTCGGGGGGAAGAGCTTGATCCCAGGGTTTTTGTTGTTGAAATGAAGGATGCTACCCAGGTTAATGTTACATTTAAAGAAGTTCCTGATACTTCAGAACCCGGAGAGCAGGAAGTAACGATTATTCTTGAAGATTGTGGTAAGAATAGAATAGAAAAAACAGCGAAGCTTACGGTACTTGATTTAAAAAGTTCGGTAACAATTGAAGCAGGCTCTGCGATGAATATAACGGTTGCCGATTTTATGAATAACGATAAATATGAAGCTTATTTTTTAACAGATGTTCAGGCCTTAGACATAAGCAAACCGACAATTCACCAGATTGAGCTTAGTGTAAACAATAAGGCAGTTACCGGTTATATTGAAGTTGTTGATACAGTTCCACCCAAGGCAACGGTTAATAATCAACAGGTTTGGCTTGGTGAAGAGGTTGTACCGATGTCCTTTCTCAAGGAGATTGATGATGTAAGTGAGGTAGTTGCTACCTATAAGACTGCACCGGATTTTAATAAGCTTGGTGATCAGGAGCTTATGCTGATATTAAAGGATAGCTCTGGAAATACTACTGAGCTACCAGCTACAATGACGGTGGTAGAAGATACAGTGGCTCCAGAGTTTCAGGGTCTTTCAGATAAGGTAGTATATATAGGAGATTCCGTCTCTTATAAGAAGGGTGTCACAGTTACGGATAATAAGGATAAGGATCTGAGTTTTTCCGTGGATAGTAGCAAGGTTAATCTTAAGAAGGAGGGAACCTACACTGTTACTTATACTGCCAAGGATACTGCCGGTAATAAAGCCAGTAAGAAAATAAATGTAGAAGTTAAAAAATTCATTGTTACAGAGGATATGGTCAATAAGCTATGTGATGATATCTTAGGAAAGATCAAGAAGAGTAACATGAGCAACCGTGATGTAGCTTATGCCATCTACACATGGATCAAGAAGAACATCAACTATAGCGGTGATTCGGATAAATCGGATTGGCTGGCTGAGGCTTATCGGGGAATGACGAATAAAAGCGGAGACTGTTTTACCTATTTTGCGGTAGCACAGGCAATGCTGACAAGAGCAGGGATTGATAATATGGAGGTTAACAGAGTAGGAGGTAAGACCAGACATTATTGGAATCTTATTAACTGCGGAGATGGCTGGTATCATTTTGATTCCTGTCCAAATAGGGATCATAAGGAATCCTTTATGCTTACTGATAAGCAGGTAGAAGATTTAACGAAAGTAAGAGGAAATAATTATTATGTCTTTGATAAATCACTTTATCCTGCTACGCCAGAGAAATAGGGAAAATTACAGTTCCTTATTACATTAAGGTAAGGTTTTTATAGGGGCTTTGAATGAGCTGGGAGGGCTTATTCTATTTCCTGAATTTATTGAAAAGGGGATCAATTATGAAACGACTAGGTGTAATAGGTGGCCTAGGACCCATAGCTACGGCCTATTTCTATGAATTGATCATTAAAATGACAGATGCAGCAGTTGACCAGGAGCATATTGAGATGTTAATATACAGCAAACCTTCCATTCCAGACAGAACCGATTATATTCTTGGTAAAAGTTCCGAGAATCCCGTCTATTCAATGGTGGATATCGGAAGGATGTTAGTGGGGATAGGAGCAGATAATATTGCTATTCCATGCATTACCGCACATTATTTCCATGATACCTTATCCGAAGGCATCAAGGCTACGGTTATACACGCAATTAAGGATACTGCTCATTATCTGAAAGCGCAGGGAGTTCGGTGTGCCGGAATTATGGCAACGGAAGGAACGATTTACAGCGGTATGTTTCAGAAGGAGCTGGAGGAAAGCCAAATCACCTCAGTTGTGCCAAATACCCACAGTCAGCAAGCGGTTTCTGAGCTGATCTATAAGAATATTAAAGCAAATCAGCCTGTAGAATATGATAAGTTTCTACAAGTATCCAATCAACTGCGAGAAGATGGTGCCGAGGTGATTATCCTGGGATGTACGGAGCTTTCCTTAATTAAGAGAGATTTTGATATTGGACCGGGTTATCTTGATGCTATGGAGGTCTTGGCTATGCGTTCTATCATACTAAGTGAGGCAAAGTTAAAGCAGGAGTATCATTCTCTTATCACAACATAAAAAAGGATTTTTGAAGTCAAAAATCCTTGAGAAGAACTGCGAAGTTCGCCCATGAAGCGAACTCCTTGTTCTTCTGGGTTTTGATTCAAAGGGGTGTACTCCTTGTTCTTCCAGGTTTTGATTCAAAGGGGTAAACTCCTTGTTCTTATAAGTTTTAATTCATAGTCGAGTAATGAATATGTTTTAATTAATTTATGAGATATGAAAATATTAACAGAGGAAAGGCAAATTGACATGCAGAGAAACGTAATGGAGTATCTGGAACAAATAGTAGACAAGGTTCCGGATAAGATAGCCTATGCAAATGGAGAAATGGGATATTCCTTTCGACAGGTATACGATTATTCCAGAGCAATCGGTACCTATCTTGGAAAGAAGGATTTTGCTGGGGAACCGATTGTAGTATTCATGGGAAAGCACCCTAGAGAGATTGTTACTTTTTATGGGGTTATTTATTCCGGTAATTACTATGTTCCAATCGATGAAGAGATGCCGAGGCATCGGATAGAACTGATTTTTGAGAATCTAAGACCAAGAGCTGTTATATGTGATAACGATACATGTAAGCTACTGAATAACCTACCCTTTGATGGTGAGGTACTGCTTTATGATGAAATGATTAATCATGCGGTTGACGATGCGCTGCTTAGTGAGCTACGTAATCGCCAATTAGATACCGATCCAATTTACATTGTATTCACCTCCGGGTCTACCGGAGTTCCGAAGGGTGTAGTGGCCTGTCATCGCTCCGTTATCGATTATGTAGATACGTTATCCGATATTTTGAAGGTGAACCAGGATACAGTGTTCGGTATGCAGGTTCCGCTTTACGTAGATGCATGTCTCAAAGAGCTGTATCCGACCTTGAAGTTTGGAGCAACCGCGTACATCATTCCTAAGAATTTGTTCTCATTTCCATTACAGCTTGTGGAATTTTTGAATGAACATAAGATTAATACAGTCTGCTGGGTGGTATCTGCTCTTACGATGATCTCTACTTTTGGAGCATTGGAGAAGGAGATACCAAGATATTTTCATACAGTTGCCTTTGGTAGCGAGGTCTTTCCGATTAAGCAGTATAATCTTTGGAAGAAGCATTTACCGAATGCCCGTTTTATCAATCTATACGGCCCGACTGAAGCAACCGGTATGTCCTGCTATTATGAGGTGGACAGAGAGTTTGCTCCCGACGAGATGCTTCCCATCGGTAAACCATTTCGAAATAAAGAGATTATCCTGCTGGATGAGAATAATCGGTTACCGGCACAGGGGCAGGAAGGAGAAATATGCATCCGTGGTACTGGATTAACCTTAGGATATTATAATAATTTTGATAAGACGAATGAAGTATTTGTTCAGAATCCGTTAAATAAGGCTTATCCAGAGTTGATCTATCGCACCGGCGATATCGGAAGATATAATGAACGTGGTGAGTTGATGTTTGTTTCACGCAAGGATAATCAAATCAAACATATGGGCCATCGTATAGAGCTTGGCGAGATCGAAAGTGCTGCGAATATGATTAATGGAATAAAAAGTGCATGTGCAATCTTTGATCCTGTGAAAAAGAAGATTATTCTATATTATGTCAGTGAGCTTACGAATGCTCAGGTTGCTTTATATCTAAAAGAAAAGCTACCAAGATATATGATCCCCAATATCATCGAAGCACTTGATGAGATGCCTCTTACCTCCAATGGTAAGATAAATCGTGTTATGTTAAAAGAAAAATATCAAAATAAATAATATAGAAACGTAGACAGCAAATAACTACGTGCAAATAGGAGGACATATGGATATTATTTTAGAGATTTTAAACGGACTTCATCCGGAGGTGGATTTTGAAACCTGCGAAACATTAATTGATGATAAGATTATTGATTCCTTTGATATTGTATCAATCGTATCCGATATCAGTGACGAGTTCGATATTACAATTCCAGTAGAAGAGATTGTTCCAAAGAACTTTAATTCTGCTAAGGCTCTCTATGCTATGGTAGAACGCTTGACGGAAGAATAACAGTGACTTTGAGTCACATCGAAGATCACAAATTTGGTTAAGGGGGCAAAATGCTTTTTACATCATACCGCTTTATCTTTTTTATACTTGTTTTATTTATTGTATACTATATCATTCCGAAGCGATTCCAGTGGGTGCTTTTGCTGTTGGCAAGCTATATTTTTTATAGTATTGCCGGGTTACAATACCTAATCTATATTGCAACAACTACACTTTCTACTTATTATATCAGCTACCGCTTGAATCGAATTCAAGTGGTACAGAGCACTTATTTGAAGGAGAATAAGGAGACCCTGGACAGGGAAGCAAAGAAGGCTTATAAGCATACCATGAAGGGGAAGCAGAGAAGATGGCTGGTGCTTTGCCTTGTCATTAATTTTGGGATTCTTGCGGTGCTCAAGTATTCGGATTTTACAATTATAAACATTAACGGCGTTCTGAGCCTGTTTGGAACGAAGCCGTTACCGCTCATCGGGTTTGTTCTTCCTCTGGGAATTTCATTTTATACCTTCCAGACCATGGGATATCTGATTGATGTTTACCGTGAAAAATATTCATACGAGCGTAACATTTTTAAGCTTGCATTATTTATCTCCTTTTTCCCACAGCTGATACAGGGACCGATCAGCCGATTTGACGATCTGAAGGAAACCTTATTCGCAGAGCACTCCATCGATGGAAGAAACATATCCTTTGGATTACAGCGCATCCTTTGGGGTTTCTTTAAGAAGTTGGTAATCGCTGATCGTTTATTGATCGGTGTGAATTCAATCGTTCGCAATCCTGAGGAGTTTCAAGGGGTATATGTTTTAGTTGGGATGTTTTTCTATGCCATCACTCTGTATGCCGATTTTACCGGGGGTATTGATATTACAATCGGTGTGGCTGAAGTACTTGGTATTCGGATTAAAGAGAACTTTGAACGTCCTTACTTCTCAAAGTCAATCGCAGAATATTGGAGAAGATGGCATATCACCTTGGGTACCTGGTTCAAAGAATACATGTTTTATCCCATCTCCGTCAGCAAATCCATGTTAGATCTATCAAAGAGCTGCAAGAAGAATGTTGGAGAATGGCTGGGAAGAAGAATATCAATTTATATCGCTTCCATTGTCGTTTGGTTTGTTACCGGTATCTGGCACGGAGCGGCGTGGAACTTTGTGGTATGGGGATTACTTAACTGTTTGTTCATATTGGCGTCACAGGAATGTACACCTTTGTATGAAAAATTTCATTCGAGATTTCATGTGAAGCATACCTTCTGGTACCGCCTGTTCCAGGTAGGGCGTACCTTTTGGCTCATGAGCTTTCTTCGTACCTTTGATTGTTACCGCGATGTTGGTACCACCTTTAGAATGTATGGAACCATTGTGACCAAATGGAACTACGGAGAGCTATTTACAGGTGGATTGATGCAGCTTGGATTGACATTGGCAGATTACATGGTATTGACTACAGCCGTTATGCTGATGCTTGCGGTAAGTCTCTACGGACGAAATGGGAGTGTGAGGGAGAAGCTTGCAGCACGACCGTTAGCGATTCGGTATGCATCCTATGCCATATTATTCATCATGATATTAATTCTTGGTGCATACGGAGTCGGATATGATGCCAGTCAGTTTATCTATAGTCAGTTCTAGACTACAGAAGAGAAAGACTCTTCCAGTTATTACAGTAAGAAAGGCAATTAGGGATGAAGAAAAAGATACTTATTAATATAGTCACAGTGCTTATTGTATTGCTTGTGCTGGTACTGCTGCAACGGCTTTTCATGCCGAAGTACATGTCTTCGATTCATGAGGGCAATTTGATTGAGGAATATTATGATGAGGTGAAAGCCCATGATGTCATATTGATCGGTGACTGTGAGGTATTCTCGAATGTATCACCGATTACCTTATGGGAGCAATACGGGATTCCTAGCTATATCAGGGGTAGCGCTCAGCAGCTAATCTGGCAATCCTATTATCTGCTGGAAGAAGCATTAAAATACGAGAAGCCAAAGGTTGTTGTATTTAATGTTCTCTCAATGAAATACAATGAACCGCAAAAGGAGGCTTATAACCGTCTGACCCTCGATGGAATGAAGCTGTCTATGCCTAAGCTTCGTGCAATCAAGGCCTCAATGATGGAGGATGAAGCGCTTATCACATATCTGTTCCCTCTACTCAGATATCATTCCAGATGGAATGAGCTTACGGCTGAGGATGTGAAATATATGTTTCATAAGGATACCCTATCTCATAATGGATTTTTGATGAGAGTTGACACAAAACCGGTAACAGTAGTACCAAAGGGTAAGAAGCTAGCGGATTACCGCTTTGGGCAAAACAGCTATCATTATCTAGAACGTATGACAAAGCTATGCAAGGAGAATGGAATCGAGCTGGTGCTGATTAAATCACCAAGTGTCTATCCCTATTGGTATGAGGAGTGGGATGAGCAGATTGCTGACTTTGCCAAGGAGAATGAATTAACCTATATCAATTTTCTTGATTTTACAGAGGTTATGGGAATTGATTACAATACAGATACCTACGACGGTGGATTACACATGAATCTATCAGGTGCAGAGAAATTCACCAAATATCTTGGACAACTTCTGAAGGAGAAATACCAGCTGCCGGATCGTAGAAGCGACCAACAATTATCAAAGATATGGCAGGAGAAGGTTGATTTCTATTATGCTATGAAGGATGATCAGGAACGAGAATTATTGGAATACGGTTATCTAAAAAGCTATGGTGCTGTTGCTCAGTCCATAGAAGAGGAGTAACCGATTGGTGATCAGGTGTGCAAGATTACAGTTTTTGCACCCGGTAAAACATATAAAATCTAACTAGGAGGAATGGTTACTATGTTACGGAAAATGAAACGATTGATATTAATAATGGCTGTGCTGCTTGTTTTTACAGGTTGCGGCAATGCAGGAACATCGAAGCAGGGAAATGAAGGGGCAACCGGTAATCCAGCTAATGGTACAGAGGATAATTCCGGATCAACCTCCGAGGGCTATTCATTTGAATATAATGAGGTCAATATACCGATGAATGTAGAAGCTGCTCCGATTGTGGAAGCACTCGGAGAGTCAGTAGATTATTTTGAGGCTGCCAGCTGTGCATTCCAGGGTCTGGATAAAATCTATTCATACAATGGCTTTGAGCTTGGTACCTATCCTAACGGGGATAAGGATTATGTATCCTATGTAACCCTTCTGGATGATTCCGTATCGACTGACAAGGGAGTTTATGTAGGCTCTGCACTGGAAGAAGTAACGACTGCGTATGGTAATGAATATACAGTGGAAGGCTCCTCTTATGTATACCAACTGGGTGAGTCAAAGCTGACCTTTATCGTAGAAGAGGATACCGTGACTCAGATCACCTACTCAGCAATTGTAGAGGGCCTTAATAATTAGGAGTGGAGGAATACTCCATGATGTATCTGTCCTGAAATTAGTATTAAATAATAACGACGGAAGGTACGTTTTGTGAACTTTCTATCATCATGATTGGAAATCGGGGAAGTACGCTATGCGTGCTTCTCCGATGACTCTTTACAGACATTATAGTAAGAGGATTGCATTTTCATATTTGCTCACGTACAAACAAGATGAATTGGTAAACCAATTCACTTGTCATGAATAAACCCCGATATAAAATGAACCCTTTTTGATTTTAAATAAAGGACGGTTTCTTTTCTATCGGGATTTTTATGTCTGAATATTTGCATCTCCTTTGGAAACGCTAATATTAATCATTCTGTGATTCTGTTTTTTGAAAGGGAGATAATGATGAAAGCATTAGTATATGAAGGTATTAAGAAAGTTCAGGTAGCACAGGTCCAGGATCCAAAGCTTCAAAAGGCTGATGACATAATTGTAAAGGTTACATCTACTGCTATCTGTGGTTCTGATTTACATTTGATTCACGGAATGGTTCCGAATATGAAGAAGGGCTTTATTCTGGGGCATGAGACCATGGGTATTGTGGAGGAGGCAGGTCCGGAGGTAACAAAGGTGAAGAAGGGTGATCGTGTAATTGTTCCCTTTCCGATTGCCTGCGGTCATTGCTGGTACTGTGAGCATAATCTTTTCAGTCAGTGTGATAATTCCAATGAACATGGAGAAATCGGTGCCATCTTTGGTTATGGTGATACCTATGGAGGGTATGACGGCGGACAAGCTGAGTATCTCAGGGTTCCGTATGCCAATGTGGGACCGAAGGTCATCCCGGAGGAATTGTCCGATGAGCAGGTATTGTTTCTGACCGATGTACTTCCTACCTCCTATTGGGGTGTCGATATCGGAGGGGTGAAAAAAGGAGACACGGTAGTTATTCTTGGTTGTGGCCCCATTGGTCTATCAGCAATCAAATGGGTCATCCTGGCAGGAGCCAAGAGAATTATTGCGGTGGACTATATTGAATATCGGCTGGCACATGCCAGAAGCTACGGAGTTGAGACTGTAAATCTGGAGGAACATGAGGATACCGGTGAGATGCTGCATAGTCTGACCGATGGTGGTGCCGATGTGGTTCTGGACTGTGTCGGGGTAGACGGAAAGATGACAACCTTAGAGAAGATTGAGACGGTCTTAAAGCTTCAGGGAGGCTCCAAATCAGCCATTGAGATAACAACGCAGGCAGTTCGTAAGGGAGGCACTGTAGTATTTGTAGGAGTCTATGGAACAAGATATAATATGTTTCCGCTTGGTGATTTCTTTG
This sequence comes from Bacillota bacterium, assembly GCA_023436225.1. Taxonomy (GTDB): domain Bacteria; phylum Bacillota; class Clostridia; order Lachnospirales; family Lachnospiraceae; genus Mobilitalea. The sequence goes on along the minus strand of JAEZKA010000076.1, from coordinate 222,626 downwards.
CGAAAAACATCACACTCAAAATGGGACAATGCCCGGTGCAGGTCTATGTGGATCTTATTTTGAAAATGATTAAGGAGAAGAAGTATGATCCTACGGATATTATTACTCATATTCTAACGTTGGATCAGGGTTCGCATGCATACGAAATTTTTGATAAAAAAGAAGATAATTGCATCAAGGTTATCCTAAAGCCTTGAGTATGTGGTGATACCCCGTGTGTACGCTGAACGGAGGTTGATTATTATGTAGCCAGTTCTTCTGATTCAGAGGTACCGGAAACATATTCATATGAACAGGAAAGGATAACAGCATCCCTCAGAGTATGGGATGCTGTTATCTTTTCTATGTAACGATACATAATAAATAACAGCCCTGTAGTGTTGCGACCCTCTATTAATCAAAAAAGTTAATGAAATATTCGATTTACAAATAATGAAAAAAGGTATAATCTGGTGTTAATGTCGGAATTAATAACAGAAGTTGTATTCATCCGGGAACTGGAGGTTGCGCTGTAACCGAAGAGCGTTGGATTTATGTTAATACGATTCACATTGGTAAAGATAAGAAAGGTTGGGTGGAGGTATGTTTCAACCAGGAAGGGATTGGAATCCGTTACAAGCGAGGTTGAAGGAGCTTATGTCAAAAAAGGAGCATTTCATGGAGATACAGAAGCTACTGCTGCGGATGCATTCTATGGTACATAGTAAGCAGGTATATGGAGAAGCTTCTGAGACAATCATGGATGAGATATGGGAAGGACTTACAGATAAGGCATTTCGAACGATGCCTACGATTAAAGATGATACGGTGGCTTGGAATATCTGGCATATTACAAGGATTGAGGATCTAACTGCCAATTATCTGATAGCGGGTCGGGATCAGATACTAGATCAGGAATGGCATGAAAAGCTACATACGAAGGTCACCGATACCGGCAATGCTATGACCGATGAAGAAATTCTCAGTTTCAGTAATGAAGTAGACAAAGAAGCCTTATATGAGTATCGGAATTCGGTTGGAAGACGGACCAAGGAGATTATCGAAGCCTTAAAGCCTGAGGATATGAAGCGTAAGGTATCGCAAGAGGGTATCGGAGCAATTGTGAGAGTCGGTGGAGTATCAGAACACCCAGATGCTGTCTGGCTGTTGGATTTCTGGGGGAGGAAGACGGTGGCCGGAATTCTTCAGATGCCGATCACCAGACATCAAATCGTTCATCTTAATGATTCTGCTAGATTGAAGAAGCGCATAAAAATGTGAAGCAAATTACAAACTTAGGAGTTTCTATCTATAGAAGTTTGTTCCTACGTCATCCTTGGCACAGACTAACACAAATACAGGCATGTTTAGTAATCATAGAAAGATTCATATCAGTTGGGAGGTTTGGTTGTGGAGCATCGATTATTGACTGAGCGTATCCATTATTACGCACCGGCAATTAATATAGTAATGGTATTTACGGTAGGTGGCAATCCGAATATTGAAGAGCTTAAGACGGCGATCAGAAAGGGTGTGGATAAGCATGATATCTTTCGCAGCAGAGTCGTTCTGAACGAAGAGGGAGAAGGTTATTACGAGCCGATATCAGAAGCGCTTGTTAGGATAGAATTGTTGGAAAGCTACGAAGATGAGGATTGGAAGAAGCTAATCTACGAACAGGAGAGGATAGCCTTTGACTTTGTACACGGAGAACTGGTTCGTTTCTTTATCCTGCGAAAGGAAGAGAACATCCAGCTGATTGTGATAGCCCACCATCTGTGTGGTGATGGCATAGCAATCACTTATTTGCTCCGAGACATTATGACTGCACTTGGTAATCCAGAGCTCAGTATACAGAAAATGCCAATCAGAGTATGTACAGAAAAGGATATTCCCAAAGCAGCCAGGTTAAAACCCCATGTTAGGCTCTTAGTACGTTGGGGGAATAAGCAATGGAATAAGAAGAAAAGAGTATTTCGTTACGAGGAATTCTTGTCAATGTTTCATCGTTATTGGGATAAGCATCAAACCGCAGTTGAGGACTTTGTGATCTCAGGAGATACCCTAGCCAGGCTGCAGGAGGTATGCCGCACTCATAATATCACGATTAATACGGCAATTGCTACAGCCTTTCTCCTAGCGATCAAGACAGAGAAGGAATCCGGTTATGCAGTCACCATTCGACCGGAGGGTTATGAAGGAATGGGTAACTTTGCTAGTGGAATCTCCATTGAATTTGACCCGATAAAAGATGTCTCCTTCTGGAAGAATGCAGCTGCCATTCAAGTGCAATTGTATAAGAAATTGAAAAATATAAAGAAGAAATACTTTGTACTTGAGTTTATGAGTAAAGTGGAACCGACTATTTTGGACTCCATCTATTTTAATACCTATGCAGATTATCAGGATAAGATAGCGGAGAGCTTCAGCGATATGTTCCGATATAACGGTAATCCAAGAGGAATGGGAATCACTAACCTTACCAGACTGGGAATTCCGAGTACCTATGGTAGCTATCGTATCGAAGATTTAAAGTTTGTCGCTCCGATTATTCCTAATGCTAAGAGGATTATTGGAGTTGTTACACTAGAGGATACTATGGCAATCACCATGAATTATCTGGTTTCAAAGGAACAAGAGATATATCGGCAGCAATTCAGAGCTGCCATGTCGATACTGTGTTCACTTCCGGATGATCAGAATGAATAAAGCTTTGGGGAGTGATTTCGCATGATTTAGGTCATGAAGATCAAAATTGTTTATAATTTTATTATATAACCGTTTATATTGACATTATCCAACGTTGATTATATAATATACTCAATGTTGGATATTTCTATATGTGATAAGAAACATCTTAAAGATTAATAGATGTAATATATTATCAACAAAAGCATCCCTCATTTACCGATAATATAATTTATGAGGCTGTAGTTCGTTATAAGGATAAGAGGAGGATTCGATGATCAGCGCATTTATCTTATATTATTTGAATTTGAAGCCAACCCATGGATATGAGATACAGAAGTTCCTTCAGGTCTCCAATGTGGATCAATGGACTAAGATCCAGTCGGGCTCTATCTATTATGCCTTAACCAAGCTTGAGAAGGGTCAATATATTCAGGTGCTACGGGAAGAACGCACCGGATCCAGAGTTCGTAAAATCTATGAGATTACGAGTGCCGGTAGAGAGGAGCTGCACCGTGCTATGGCAGAGGAGCTGGATAAACCGATTTCAAATATTGGCTCCATGAAGTTCTTTACGGACCCCATGCTCAGTACCTTAAGCCGGGAGGAGCTGCCGAAGATTATTAATAATCATATTGGTAAGCTCAAGGAGCAGAAGGAATATTGGGAGCAGTGGTATTCTATTAAGGTGGATGACAGTGTACCGGCTCTGAATCGATTGAGCTTTCAGATGTCCATTGATAGTCTAAATTATCAGATCCAATGGCATGAGGAGCTGCTTGCAAACCTTGACTATTATATCGAAGCCAGTAGGGGGACAGAACAGATTATCAAGACCATTGATTTTGATCAGATGGAGGAGAAGAGTCCAATCTCAGAGGAGGAGCAACGGCTCCAATACGCATTAAAGCTTAAGAATGAGATTTTGAAGGATCCTGAGAATGCAGTGGTGAATCTGGATAAAATCATTCATCAGCTTGAGAATCAGATTAAGGTCAAGAAGTAGGGGATCTATCGCATTTTATAGGATGGATAGAGATTTATTGGAATAAGTATTAGCAGATATATTATCGGTCTAGCAGGGAGATGAAATACTTTATGAAACAAGAGACGTGGCATCATGAGCACCTTCAAGAAAAGATAAACAATCTTTCTGTGCAAATTGAGATACTGAGAAAAGAAAAACAGGAAATACAACAGAAATTAGATGAGGAGCGATTATTAAACCAACAACTCATGGAAGAGAAAAACCAAATGATCGGACTTGATTTTTCCTGGACCGGTAATCTGGGTCATTGGTACTGGAATGTGAAATCCAATACAGTCACTTTTAATCCACTTAAAATAACCACATTAGGCTATAACATGGATGAAGTACCGGAGAGTGTTAATTATCAGTTTTTTACCGATATGCTCCACCCGGATGATTACCAAAAGGCGATGGAAGCCATGATGAGACATTTGCATGGTAACGCAGCTGTTTATGAAGTAGAATATCGTATCCGTACAAAAGCCGGAGATTATAAGTGCTATTATGATCGTGGCAGAATTACTCAATATGATGAAGACGGAAAACCGCTACTTTTAGCCGGTATCGTATTTGATGTAACGGAGAAGAAAGAATTAATGATACAGCTTGAAAAGCAGAATAAGCTCCTGCAATTACAATCATCGACAGATGGATTAACTGGTTTGAGTAATCACCGATTTCTTATTGAAGCATTAAAGAAAAGTATTAATGATTTTATTCGAACAAACAAAACATTTTGCGTAGCAATTTTTGATGTCGATAATTTTAAGAAGATCAATGATACGATGGGACATTTATATGGTGACAAGATCCTTTCAGATATTGCCTCTATGATTAAAGCTAATATAAGAGATATTGATGTAGCTGGTAGGTATGGCGGAGAAGAGTTTATGGTAATTCTGGCTGATACAACACTTACAGAGGCATATACTATTGCAGAGCGTATACGTGAAGTAGTCGAAAAGCATATATTTGATGATGAGGTTCACGTTACAATTAGTGGTGGAGTAGAAGAGATTCACCAAGGTGATGATGTAACAGACATTATATCCTCTTCTGATAAAAAATTATATATAGCGAAAAACCAATGGAAAAATAAGATAATTTTCTAAGCGATATAATTCTTCTCTATAATCAGATGAGAGGACTTCAACTAAAAATAAATAAAGTTAATTTAAGTTTTCCGCTCTTTGCGGAGAACTTTATAAAATACCAATATCCAACATTGGATATGCAATATAGGATAAATTGATTCATATATTATATATTGTATTATAATGAATTAATTTATTGGCACCAATCAAATTAGAAGATCTAGAAATATGAATATCTAAAAGGAGGAATTGAAATGAGTACATTACTCGAGGTAAAGAATTTATCCAAAGCCTATGGGGTTAAGAAGGTAGTAAATGGGCTTAAGCTACACATTAATGAGGGGGAGATACTAGGCTTTCTTGGACCGAACGGGGCTGGTAAGAGTACCACCATTAAGATGATCATCGAGGTAGAGACGATGGATGAGGGAGAGATTTTATATGAAGGACGCAGGACAAAGGAAGAGATTCTCCTCTTTAAGAGATCCATCGGTGTGGTACCTCAGGATATCGCAGTTTATGAAGATATCAGTGCCTATGATAATGTGAAGTTCTTCTGCTCCCTTTACGGATATTCAGGGCAGGAGCTTAAGAAAAGGACGAGAGAGGCTTTGGAGTTCGTAAGCCTATGGGATAGGAGAAAGGATCTACCGTCAAAGTATTCCGGTGGAATGAGGAGGAGGCTTAATATAGCCTGTTCCATAGCCCATACACCAAAGCTGCTAATCATGGATGAACCTACGGTTGGAATTGATCCACAGTCCAGAAATCATATCATGGAGTCGATCAGAAGATTAAATGAGAAAGGTACCACCATCCTCTACGTCTCACATTATATGGAGGAGATTGAGGCTCTCTGTTCTCGTATCATAATCATCGATCATGGTGTATTAATTGAGGATATGGATAAGGAGATACTGAAACAAAAGTATAAAGAGAGAGGCTGCGAAGGCTTAGAGGACATATTCTTAATGCTTACAGGCACACAGTTGCGTGATGGGGAGGGAGCATAAGCTATGAGTATATTAATAAAGCTTTTTATACAGGACTTTAAGAGAAGAAGTAAGGACAGCTTTCTAATCGGATATAATATCATCTTCCCGATAATTATGATAATTCTCCTTGGTTATCTTACCTCCGAAAGCTATGGAAAAGCCTTTACTGGATATCATTATTACAGCGTGGTCTTACTACCCTTTTGCATTGCTCTGGCTCTCATCAGTGCAGCTTATACAGGTAAGGACGAGGCTTATCGTAAGACTGCAATTCGATTTCTGTTCTCACCGATTAACCGAACGCAAATCATACTTACTAAGCTTATATCCTTGAGTCTTATAATCAGCTGTTGTAATCTGATTGTATTGTTATTCTCCATACTTCTATTTCGACTACCTGTCGGTGATAAGCTTGTACCGATATTTTTACTACTGGCATCAGAAACCTTTGCGGTATGTGCCATGGGTTTATTTATCGGGTTTGGATTGAAGAACTTTATATTCTTTAAGAATCTCATGAATATTCCAATCATACTGGCATCGATTTTGGCAGGGGTATTCTATCCCTTTGGTACCTTGAAGGAGGGGGTAGCCTTCGTGGTAAGAATGTCTCCCTTGACCTGGATGAATCGCAGCTTGTTCCATTATATTTATGATAACAATATCTCTTTATTATGGAAGCTTACTCTGATCAATGTTCTGATCGGTGTTGGTTTTACAATACTTGCAATTGTGCTCTTTAAGAAGGAGGAATATATTCATGGGGATCTACCTGGTTATGAAAAATAATCTAAAGAGAAGTATTAGACATAGAACACTTTTTGCTGTAACCTTCCTTTTACCAATCCTCCTTTGTTGCTTATTCGGTCTGATAAGGTTTGATCGTGTAAGCCTTCGTATTGGGATATTAGAATCTCAGAGAGAATCCAATAAGAAAATTCAAGAGGAGATATATCGGTTATTGGACCAATCAGAGGGAAGCTCCTATGCGTTGGCTGATGCAGGGAGTATCAATACTGACCTGATGATGGGAAGATTTCATTTGATTTTGGATAATCGAAGCGCTGCATCCATAGAGGAGGTGCAGATCATCAGTTATCAGTCTGAGGAACGGCAGCAGTTGCTGAATGATGCCGTATTAAAGATGATTAACGATAGAAGCCCCCTTAATTTGAGCGGCTTTAAAGCTCCTGGATTATCAATCACGGAACGTTCTATCACAATGGTGCTATCCTTGTTTATGGTCTTTGCAACTGTGCTTGCCTCAGCCTTAATACGTGATCGTGATAGTGGGATTATGCTTCGATATCTATCCACCGGATATCATCAGTTGGACTATTTATTAGGGTATTTCTTTCATACCCTACTTCTTACATTTGTTCAGGTATTGTTATGTATCAGCTCCTTATCGCTTCTACAGCCAGACTTTTCATTAAGTATTACGAAGGCATTACTAATTACCTCCGCGATTACAGTAATGAGTGGTATTTATGCAATCACAATCTGCACACTCAGTAAGAGTGAGATATCAGCTAATATTATCGCTTCCTCCATGGCAGGAATCTTTGCTATTCTGGGAGGCACCTTCGTAGCAGTAGAGGCTATGCCCGGATTACTTCGAGCGTTGAGCCTTGTCAGTCCGATGCGTTGGATTGTGGAGCTGCTTCGGATTATATGATATTTTAAGGGATCTGAATGTGATTTTTAAGGTGATTATAATGATTTTCACCGGTATGATGATTATAATAGAGGGAGTCTGGTGTATATCTATTAAATTAGTTGATATCTCAGGATAGGATGATATAATGTAGAGATAATTGGATAAATCTGAGAATGCTACAGACCGGAGATGAAAAGACACCATCAGACCAAGGTTTGCAGGTTTTAAGAATGGAGGAAGATTAATATGTATCAGGAGATTAATCAGCAATTAGAGGATGCACAGCAGCAAGTATTTCGCCGAAATAAATTAAGCGCTATGCTAACAGAGCTACGGGAGCAGCAGAAGGTATTGACGGACAGGGTAGAGGAATTAAAGAATATACTGGAGAAGGAGCAGGAAGATGTTGATAAGCTTGAGAATAAGAGTCTCACACATCTTTTCTATTCGGCTCTTGGTAAGCTGGGAGAGCAGGTGGAGAAGGAACGAGAGGAGGCTCTTGCAGCTAAGTTAAAATATAACCAGGCAGAGGATGAGCTGGAACAGCTTAGGCATCAGATTAAGCTTCTTGAGGAGGAATTCGCCAAGTATAGAGATAGTCAGCGGATCTATGACAGCCTGTTTACCAAGAAAAGGGAGCATATGCTGAATTCTCATTCCGGTACGGGAGAGCAGATCTTACAGTTGACAGAGGAGCTTAACCGGGCAAGGAATAACCAATCGGAGATTGATGAGGCTATAAGTGCTGGTAAAGCGGTGATCAGCCACATCGATAGTGCTCTTAAGAGCCTTGACAGTGCGAAAGGTTGGGGAACCTGGGATATGCTCGGCGGTGGATTAGTTAGCGATCTGATGAAGCATTCCCATATTGATGAAGCGAAGGGAGAGGCGGATGTGATTCAAAGGAAGCTGTCTCAGTTTCGAGCAGAGCTCGCCGATGTCCGAATTCAGAATGATATTCATTTTGAGACGGATGGATTTGGAAAGTTTGCCGATTTCTTTTTTGATGGATTAATTGCCGATTGGTGCATGCAATCTCGAATCACTGAATCAAAGGACAGTTTTGAGAATGTGAGAAGCCAGGTGAATAATGTTCTCTCTAAGCTTAGCAGTATGAAGAATATAGAAAAGAATCATATCGAAGAGCTTCAGAGAAAAATTAATGAGATGATAATTAAGGCATAACAACCTAGAACAGGAGATGCTAAAGATGAATATACGAGAGTGCTTTGATAGCGGGAATACGATTATGATTGAAGGAGCCCTGGGAGTGCGCCTGCGAGGTGAGTATGGTGTATATCCGGATCACATTGTAGCCAATGCTAGTCTTGTCTATGAGGAAAGAGCCAGAGCTGCTATGAAAGAAATCTATGAGCAGTATATAGGAATAGCAGATCAGTATAACTTCCCAATCATGCTGATGACGCCGACCAGAAGAGCGAACCGGTATAATGTGGAGAGATCCTCCTTTGGGAAGGAAATTATAAGAGATAATGTGAATTTACTGAAAAGCCTGAGGGAGGATAAAAGTCGTAAGGATATCTTCGTAGGTGCGCTAATGGGTTGTAAGGGTGATGCTTATAAAGCTACAGAGGTGCTGTCCGGAAAGGAAGCCTATGAATTTCATTCCTGGCAGGCAGAGCTGTTTGCGAAAGAGCAGGTAGATTTCCTATATGCAGGAATCATGCCGGCGATGCCTGAGATTATCGGTATGGCACAGGCAATGGGAGATACAGGAATTCCTTATATTATCAGCTTTATGGTACGTAATGACGGAAGACTCATTGATGGAACCACCATTCATGATGCTATAGGTGAGGTGGAGAGCATCGTAAAGATGAAACCCTTGACCTATATGGCGAATTGTATTCACCCAATTAATCTAGATATGGCATTATCGAAGGAGTTCAATCAGACGGAGCTTGTGCGGACACATTTTACAGGAATACAAGCAAATGCGTCTCCACTATCACCTGAGGAACTGGATGGCTGCTGTGAGATTATCACATCAGACCCAGTTGAATTGGCAGAGGGAATGATCAAACTACGTGATCAGTATAAGCTCAAGATCTTCGGTGGATGTTGTGGCACCAATCAGTTCCACATGGAGGAGCTGGCTAAGCGATTATCGAACCTAAGGTAGACTTTTATCTCATTTACCGTTATAATATGATACGGTAAATGAGATATTTTTTAGTGAAGGAGGCAGAGTCATCCCGGTCTATCCATTAATTCCACTGAGCTTATATAATATGAAAAGCATAAATCAATCAGGAGTGGAAGGGTGGAAGCTTAGAAGGGAGCGGCTCATAAGCATAGATGAAAAAAGGTCAGATATATGAAGGTATAGTGGCAAGAGTGGATTTTCCAAACAAAGGGATCGTTGAGCTTGATGGTGAGAGGGTTGTTGTCAAGAATACGATGCCAGGTCAGAAAATCAATTTTGCTGTGAGTAAGATAAGAAGCGGTAAGTCGGAAGGTAATCTCAAGGAGGTTGTGTGCAAATCCCCGCTGGAGACAAGAGAAGGAGCCTGTGCTAGCTTTGGTAACTGCGGAGGCTGCAGCTACCAGACCATGTCCTATGAGAATCAGCTGGAGATGAAGAAATGCCAGGTAAAGCGGTTAGTTGATCAGGTATGCGAGGAATATGAGTTCGAGGGTATCCTCGGAAGTCCGGTGGAATGGGGCTACCGTAATAAGATGGAGTTCTCCTTTGGTGATGAGTATAAAGAAGGTCCACTTGCCCTTGGTCTTCATAAGAAGGGAAGCTTTCACGATATTATCACTGCGGATGACTGTGCAATTGTAGATAGAGATTTTAATTTAGTCCTTACCTGCGTGTTGAAATATTGTACGGAATTAGGTTTGGGTTATTTTCATAAGCTGACTCATAAGGGGTACCTTCGTCATCTGCTGGTGAGAAAGGCAGTGAAGACCGGTGAGATTTTGGTGAATATCATAACAACAACTCAGGAAGAAGAATTCACCGGGAGTGAGGATGTCTTCACTGAGTTATCAAAGCAGCTGCTGGAGCTGAAGCTAAAGGGAACCCTTGTTGGCTTCCTGCATACCTATAATGACAGCCAGGCAGATGTAGTAAAGAGTGACCGAATTGTGCAGCTCTATGGCAGAGACTATATCTATGAGGAGCTACTGGGCCTCCGCTTCAAGATATCAACCTTCTCCTTCTTTCAGACGAATTCCTTAGGAGCAGAAGTATTATATTCGAAGGTCAGAGAGTATGTAGGAGAGACAAAGGACAAAAGAATCTTTGACTTATATAGCGGAACCGGAACAATCGCACAGCTTCTCGCCCCAGTTGCCGGTAAGGTAACCGGAGTAGAGATTGTTGAGGAAGCAGTAGAGGCTGCAAGGGAGAATGCTACTCTGAACGGGCTTACTAATTGTGAGTTCATCGCCGGTGATGTGTTAAAGGTAATCGATTCATTGGAGGATAAGCCGGACATCATCGTATTGGATCCCCCGAGAGACGGAATTCATCCGAGGGCGCTGGATAAGATCATTGATTTTGGAGTAGAGAAGTTAGTATATATCTCCTGTAAACCGACGTCATTGGTAAGGGATTTGGAGGTACTTCAGGCGAAGGGGTATAAGGTTGATAGGGTATGTGCGGTGGATATGTTCCCGGAGACGGTGCATGTGGAGACGGTATGTCTGTTATATAAGGTGAAGTAAAAATTAAAGAGGTATGAATGGACGCACTCAGAGATGGGTGCGTTTTCTATAAAATATATGTAATGTTTGATTGGAAAAATACGGTGGTATATAATGAGTAATATAACAACGAGATATGATTTTATTGATAATAATTTTTTAGTGCAATATAAGTAGCTTGAACAACCCTATTCAATATTTGCTTATGGTGAGAACGATTGTAGAATATGGCAAGTAATTATTAATGTATTATGTGAATGTCAATGAATTTTTGAGCCAGGTGCTAGTGAATTTTTGAGCCACCTGTGCAAATCAAAAAGTATACCACTTTGGCTCTTGTGCTAATGAATATTTGAACCACCCTATTTATAAAAGAAGGGAAACTTGGGAGTGCTCCTTTATTTCCCTAAATTTATCATTGTTGCTTTATGTTGTCCTTACGATAAGAATCACCGTTCATATTTAGCACATGTGACCGAAATGTTATACGATCTACCAATGCCGAAACCATGGTGGGATTATCAAATAATTCGATCCATCTAGAAAACTCTAGATTTGTGGTTATAATGATACTACCTTTTTCTGAACGGTCCGATATTACCTTAAACAATAGGTCTGATTGATGCCGATTGAAGCTCAGATAAGACAATTCATCGATGATTAGTAAGTCAACACATAGCTGACGCTCAAATTTAATAAGCCGTTTATAATCACTTGCCTCAACCAGTTCTGATGCAAGAGTAGCTGCTGTATAGAACTTTACAGTAAAACCATTCATACATGCTTTCATCCCTAGGCCAATAGCTAGATGAGTCTTACCGGTTCCGGGATTACCTATCATTACGATATTTTGATTATTATCTATGTAATCACAACCTGCCAGCTCCCATATAAATGGTTCTTTCACATGTTTCAAGCGAGTTAAGTCATACTCGTCGATTGTTTTTACATACGGATATTTGGCAGCCTTAATTCGGCGCTTTTGATTGTTTTCTTGCCGCTGCAATGCTTCTGCTTTTATTAATTCAAATAGGAAGTCAGCATAGCTTTTATCTTTATCTAGCTGTCGTATTATATCATCATAATTATTAAATGTGGGTAGCTTTAACTGCTTGCTATAAAGTGCAATGGTTTCTTTTGTTACATTGATTCCACTCATTAGTTATTCACCACCATTCCGAATTTTTCATCGTATGATGATAAGTCCACTGCATCAACCGTTACTTCATTTGATATGGGTATGACATTGGAACAAACCGGCCCATCTAGGTAACCTCGAACAAGGTCTATTGTGGGTTGAACGGTATGGGGTATCTGATTCTTGATGTTTATTATTCTTTCTACACTATAATCAAGACAGAGCCTAAAGAGCTTTACAGTATCCCTGTTTGCATCTGGGAATTTCATTCCCCATTCAAGAAGATCTTTTTGTATAACCTGTTTTACTGGCTTGGCATTAAATACAGACCTAGGTTTCCTTTCTAGTAACGGCATGTAATGCTCCAGTGTATAGCTTGTTGAATTACCACTGCCATAAAGACGAATGTATGTTGCTACTATCTTGTTACTGAAAAGAATATCTAGGTGATTACCATAAGCCTTAACCGTTACATCTTTACCAATGATATAAGCAGGAACAGAATAATTATTCTTGTCAAAGCGAACCGTTGAATACTCATTAACTTTAGCGATAATAGTTTTACTGGTATCAAAGCAGTATTTAGGAAGCCTATAAAAGTAGCTCATTTCCTGACGAAGACGTAGGCCAACCGTACCTTCTCTTCCCGAAATAGGATGTGCTTTATAGTCATTACATCCATTCAATAAGTTTACATTTAATTCTGAAATAGTAGCTACATGTGGAACAGGAACAAGAAAATTTCTTCTTGAAAAGCCTACAAGGTTTTCAACTAATCCTTTTTCATTACCACTAGCAACGTTACAAAAGAGAGCATTAAATGTATAATGAGCACTAAATGCTTTATAGGCATTCTGCATTACTGCATACTTGCCAAAGCCTTCTTTTACGGCAACCTTAGCATTATCAAAGATAACTTTATGGAGAACACCACCAAAGTATTCAAAAACTCTTTTTTGCCCTTCGAGAAAGGATTCTTCATTTTGATGCATAAACACCATAACAAATATACTACAGCTAAAGCATAGTCTGGCACAAAACAGGTTGACTTTTGTTTTTACATCATTAAGATAAATGGTATCCTTGCGTTCCCAAGGAACGTTATTCCCGTCACAGTACTTCTTGACGGTATTGCGAGATATGCCAAGAGCTTTTGCAACTGCTCTTTGAGACATATGCTGCTTTGTGGTCATTTCTCTAATCTGTTGGTGATGTCCACGTCAATAATCACCTTTTCGCCCTCCTGTCCTAATCTTAAGATTAGTATACAGGGAATTTGTCGAAAGTGGCTCACCTTTTGACTAGCACAAGGCAGTGGCTCACTTTTATATTAGCATTCACATGTATTATATAATGCAACTGAAAGTTTACATATTGATACATATAGTTGATAGTATATTATACGGATAAAAATATAATTAATCTATATTCTAATTTTAAGGAGATACAATATGACATGTGGCGAAAAAATCGTAAATATGAGAAAAGAAAATAATTTGACACAGGAGCAATTTGCAGAGTTGTTAAATGTTTCAAGACAGTCTGTATCAAAGTGGGAATCTTGTAGTTCATTCCCAGATACTGAAAAATTAATCAGAATGAGTAAATTGTTTTCATGCTCAGTCGACTATTTGTTAAAAGATGAAATTGAAAATAAGGATATTAATCAGACACAAGAAAACGATAAAGTCAAGAAAAACTATATTTTAGGAATTATATTAACTTATCTTTCATTTCCACCTATATTCGGATTTGCTGTAGGAATATTTTCAATGGTTCATCAGATAAGAACTATACATAACAGAAAGATGATGCTTCTTTCTATAATTGGAATAATTATTTCTCTAATACTTACCACCATTATGATTATAGGGTTTGTATTGAAATTATAGGAGGAGATGAGTGAAAAAAATTGCTAAGATTATTTTAACTTGTTTTGGATGTTTTATTGGTGTAATAATTATTATAATAGCTGGACTTATCCTATTAGGAAAGGGTAATCTTTCGTTGCCTGTTGCAAAGAAAGAAGTATTTGAGGTTGATAATAAAGATAAATACGCGCAGGCTCTTTATGTTAAAGACAATAAAATATTTAATGAATCCGGAGAGCAGATACTGTTGAAAGGTGTAATGGTACCAGAAGTTCAGAAATTAGATATAGAAGATGAATTTAATCAAGAATATTTTGAACAAGTATTTGCGTCTGGTGGAAATGTAATACGTATTCCAGTGCATCCAAATGAGTGGGCAGATGATGAATATTATCTTTGGAGGTATTTGGATCCGATAGTAACATGGGCAATAGAATATAATAAATATGTTATTATTGACTTGCATTTTATAGGAAATATAGAAACAGGTATGGGTTCTGAGATGGTGGATGTTGGAATTAATCCTTATAATTTTTCAAATGAGTTTTGGAATATGGTTGCTTCATACTTTAAAGATGTACCAAATACTATTTTTGAAATATATAATGAACCGGCAGCTATAAGTGGAGAGGTATGGAAAAAGTATGCCAATTCTCTTGTAGATACAATTAGGAAAACAGGAGCAAATCAACTAATACTTGTTAGTGGAATTGATTATTCATATGATTTATCCTGTTGGGAAAATGAACCATTGGAGGATGCAAACATAGCATACACAGCTCATATTTTTCCAAATAGAATTGACTGGAAACAAAAATTTGAGTCGATCGCTGATACGCTCCCTATTGTAGTTACTGAATGGGGGTATGCTTCAGAAGATGGACTTGTAGAGCAGAATTATTTGGTGGGAAATGGTGAGAGTTACGGAGAACCATTAATTCAATTTATTGGTAAACATAATATGGGGTGGATTGCCTGTTGGTATGATGACGGCTGGGAACCACCAATGTTTTATGAAGGAATGGACGAAATGACGGCATGGGGAATGTTTGTAATGGAACAGTTAAAAAAATAAATGCGAAAAACCAGACGTGCTGTCTGCTATATAAAGAGAAATAAGTAATGAATAGGTTAGAAATGTACGCACTCGTTAGCATTTGTTGCTGAGTGCGTTTTTTTCTGTAGGAATTTGTATAAAGGTTTGATTAGTAAACTTGGGTGGTATATAATGGAAGAAGTAATCAGTGAGAACCGGAGATTATATTATGATTATTTAGAGGCACCATAAAATGGGCATTATGCATGATGTAATGGAGTAAATATTTGCAATCATATTGAAAGGTTGAGGGTGGTTATAAAGAAATACTTGAAAATTGGGAAGTTTATCATGCCATAAGAGAAATTACTGGCAAGCAGTGAGGATAATATGGATATTAATAGAGCATTTGATAATGTTATTGATTATATTGAAGAAAATATTTGTAATGAGATTAATTATGAAGAAGCTGCAAAAATGATGGGCGTATCGGTGTTTCACTTCCAACGTTTATTTTCTTTTCTAACAGGAATACCGATTGCGGAATATATTAGGCGTAGAAAAATGACTTTAGCTGGTTTTGATATTCAGAAGTCGAATGAAAAGATAATAGATATCGCACTAAAATACAGCTATGAGTCACACTCTTCATTTAGTCGAGCTTTTCAAGTGTTCCATGGGGTTACTCCATCAGCTGTTCGTGATGAAGGAAGGAGCATTAGAGTTTATCCTCCAATTCATCTACACATAACAATACAAGGAAATGATGTAATAAATTTTAGGATTGAAAAAACTGAGCCATATCAATTATTTGGTAAAGATGACGTTATTCTTCCAATGGAACATAAATATGCTCTTGATTTTATAAAAAATTACGGAAATAACATTGTAAAAAGTGGAAGCCATGCTGCTATTAATGTTGCAGCAGGTTATCCGATTGATGATGAACATCCGTTTCATTTATTACATGGTATATATTTTAAGGGAAAAGAAAACAATATTCACTTTATGTATGGATGGGAAAAACCTGAGAATGAAATCGGAGAAGATTTTACTTTAATTGATGTGCCTAAATCAACATGGGCTGTATTTACTTATTATGGAGAACATATGGAAGGTCTTCCAAAAGTTTGGACATATATATATACCAGTTGGCTTTATACATCTAATTATAAGATAGAAGACTATATTATTATAGAAAAAGAGTCCTGGCATGATAAAAATCAGAAAGTGATATGTGCTGAAGTCTGGATGCCAATTAAGGAATGAAACTACGATTTAGTGAATTGCTTATATTATCTATAGATTTTTAATTGTGCAGAATAGGGCATAAAATGAATAGAAGAAAAAATATGAGGCTGTATAATTATTTAATAGATTGGAGGTAATTATATGGCAAAACCAAAAAGAGGTAAGCATGTTAAAATAATTCCGAATTGGCGTGGTGTTTGTCCAGATTGTGGACGAACAGGAGTTAAGCTATTATGGGTTAAAGTAAATGAAGATAATAACCAGCAAAATGTCTGCAAACACTGTGGTAAATAGATATTAATTATCTAAAATTTATTTTGACGATATCTAGAGGGGTATGTATGGATATGGTACAAAACCTGTTTGAAGTGATGTATAATAGGAGAAGTATACGTTGTTACCAAGAGGATAGGATGGTTGAACATGATAAGATTATCATGCTGCTGAAGGCTGCAATGGCAGCTCCTTCAGCGTGTAATTTGCAACCATGGGAGTTTATTGTTGTTAATGAAACGGATGGAGTAAGCAAACTTAAAGGTTGTATTGATAACAACAATGGAAGGCATTACAATGCACCTGCTGCATTCATAGTTTGCGGGAATACAAGCTATCTTCCATGGGAAGGTAATGGCGAGCTAGATTGCAGTGCGGCTATTGAAAATATTCTATTGGCAGCCACAGCTATGGGACTTGGGGCTGTATGGATTGGCGCTTTTGATGATGAAGGCATTCGCAGGAATTTTAACATACCTCCTAATATTTCAGTAAATAGTGTAGTGTTTTTTGGTTATCCGGCTGAACAGAAATCACCGAGAACACAGTATAAGGAAGAAGCTGTTTATTGGCAAAAATATGATCCGCAAAGGGAACACCCATCAAGATCAATAGATTTACGCTTTTTAGAGTAAAAAGGAAGATTATATAAGCTTCATTTACAGGATAGACTATGATAGTAGATGGTTAAAATCAATGACTTCACATTTATTAGTATGTACTAGATTTTAAAAAGATTATATACAATCCGAGAGTCGTCCTTTTTGAAATAGGCGACTCTTATTTTATTAAATATTTAGGCGTGAAGGGATTTAATCGCCTAATCAGGCCATCCTGTAAGTTTACACTGTCCACCTGTAATTTAAATCTCACTTTACTATATGAATTAATTTAGTGAATGTTAAGCAATTATATTATTTGAAATGGTTTATTTAAACAATAATCAAATCCTCCTCATGCATCATATACTCAATTAACATATAGATAGCTGAAAAAAAGGTATCATCGAATTTTTCATTATGAGTTATGTACATTTTTTTAAATGAAAAGAAAGGAGTAACAGTAGCGAGAAGCTCATCGTTTTGCATTATAGTAACGCTATTGTTTCGTTCTCTCTTTACGATAAGACCCCGTAGGGTGTATCGACGTTCATCTTATCTATTTGCGGTGGACGAATTAATTTTTGCAATATGGTTGTTTCAGGACGTACGGCATAATTAAAAGTAGCAATTACAATTGGTTGCTCATTTTGATAAACAACATATCTTTTGAATTCAGCATTGTTCCAATGCTTGTTAGTTACAGGCAGATTTATGATGTCTGTAGTATATACAATTTTCCCATGCGAGTCACATATTTTTTTTGCGGCTCCAATCAGCTTTTTATTTGATATTTTTGATACTAAAATCATATTTTCATTTATTATTTGCCAAGTAAAGAGACCTTTCTTGACTCTTAATTTCATATTTTAGGGCCCCCCTACACAAATAAATAAATTATACTCCCTACATCACCGGTTCCGAGCATCACAAAGATAGGATTGAGCTTCTATTTTCTTAAGATGAAGAATGCACATAAAAATGATGAAATCAATGCATTATCATTATTGTATAAATTCTCGATATACTAATCACCTTAAATTGTAATAAAACAAAGTCATTAAGTCATCAATATCTATAAATATTTTACTATATAACTCCTATTACATCAATCTAACTTGATATAAAAATCTATCAGTGACATAATGCTTTTCAAAAATACATTGAAAAGCATTACTTCACTGAAAGATTAATTGCGAAGATATTAATCTTTATGCTTAATTATAGATAATAATGGAATTTTCTACCATATTATGTTATAATGGATTTATTTGGTACAGTTAACTTTTTCCATTGAAGAAGCTGCAGTATTCCCTGCAAAAGAGTTGAAGTAAAAAATTCTTTACTTAACATCATTATATCAAATTTAAATACCGGAGGAGAAATATGAAAAGAACGGGAGACAGCAATTTTAACAGAATATTACCTACAATGAAAAAGACTTTGAAGGAGCAACGATTTAGTGATACGGAAAATGTAAATATGGATGTCAATAAAAAGACAAAGGCAAGAAGCACAAAATTTCATGATAAAGTAACGATAGTGAGTCTTTTTACGACAATTAAGTCTAAATTAATAGCTTCCTTTATGATTCCTATTGTGATTATCATCCTATTAGGAAGCGTATCCTTTTTAAAAGCTTCAGCAGTTATTGAGAGTAAATACGAGAAGGCATCAGAAGATATAATTAATATGGCTGGGGAATGTATGAATTTTGGTTTTAAATCTGTCCAGGCAAACGCGATACTGTATGCGAATGATAGTTTAATACAAAGATATTCTCTAAGCTACGATGATAAGGTAAAAGCATTTGTATATGCAGATACCATTGCGAACACCTTATGTTCCAGGAAGGCAGCAGATGAATTCATCAAAAATATATATTTAATAAATGATAATGTCCGTTCTATTTCAACCGGCGAAGGCATTGATCGTGGAATGTATAAGGGCTTTAAGGATACAGACTTAGGCAAAATGCTAGATAATAATACTGGAAATGTATGGGATGGCGAGGATGCGTTTCTTGATAAACAGTTGAAAACAAGGGCAGATGATTATTCCATGAGACTAATTAAAAACGTTTCCAGTGTTAATTCATTCGTGATTATCGATGTTAAGGCAGACGTTGTGAAAAATATTCTTTCTGATCTGAAATTTGACAAAACCGGTTTTCTAGGATTGGTGACCCTGGATGGAAAAGAGATTATAGATTATTCGTCAAAGGAAAAGGATCCTAGTATTGATATGGAAGCACTTAAATCAGAAAAGATCTTCGTAAACCAAACTTTCTATAAGGAAGCAATGGCAGGGAAGGAAGGAAGTGGTTCAAAATATGTTGACTATAAGGGTGCTACCTACTTATTCCTGTATTCTAAGGTTAGCGACACGGGAGCTGCTCTCTGTGCTTTAATACCTAAATCCATTATTGCTGGCCAAGCTGATAGTATTAAGAATGCTATCATCATTATTGTGATTATAGCATGTATTGTAGTGATATCAATTGTAACAATGTTGTCCTCTGGTATTGATAAAACAATTAAGAACATCATAAGTAATGAAGAAGCACCGCAAAGTGAGACCTAACCGTGTAGTTTAATTCTAACCTTAAGTATGATTTTTCTGTTGAACAATGAGGTATCAGTATTCTCGAGCATGTGGAGACATTTATATTAACTCAAAAAATGCTGTGGATTATAATGTTTAGCTTCAGATAAACTTATAAATTATGTTTTTGCTTATATTTTGCTTAAGTGGAGCGTTGGATTAAACCATCGCTCTTCTTATATTATAGACAGAAATTGATATTATTGCTTATGGAAAAACATGGAGTACTATGATAATATGTTTACGTAATTGTTATATTATTACTGTAAAAATTACAAAGTAATATTGTGTTAGGAGTAATTTACGATGAATTTATTTAATATTAAAAGGAAACATAGTTGTTTACATAAAGCTGAAATAGTAAATAAAAGTAATTATTTTATTCTGGCTATCTTAATATGTATCAGCGTTACTGGCTGTAATAAAGCAAATGAGAACAGTAATAAGGAACCAGAAAACATATACACAGCAGCAGTGTCTCCTACCACATTAGCTAATCAGGATACTTCTATTGGAAAAAACACAACGTCAGATGAAGTACAAGTAACGGAAAAAGTAATCGAGGTAAAGGATGTTGATTATAGTGATTGCTTTAATGGAATTGAAGGATGTGCGGTGTTTTTTAACAGTAATACAAATACTTATATGATGTACAATAAAAAGTTGTGTGAGAAACGGACATCCCCCTGTTCAACCTTTAAAATAGTAGCTACATTAATGGGATTAGATAATGGGGTCATAGCATCCGTAGATACTACAATGGGTTATAATGGAACGATATATTCTATGGATCAATGGAATAAGGATTTAAGTTTAAAGGATGCTTTTAAAGAATCGTGTGTTTGGTACTTTCGGAAGGTAATAGATAAAGTAGGACAGAGTAATGTTCAAAGTTATCTTGATCAATTGAAATATGGAAATTGTGATCTAAGTGAATGGGATGGTAGTGGAATTAATTCATTACCAGAACTGAATGGATTTTGGTTAGAATCGTCATTAGAGATCTCGCCTAAGGAACAGGTTGATATTTTAGCAAATTTATTTAGTGGTAAAACAGATTTCTCAAAGCAAAATATTAATATATTAAAAGAGGTAATGCTGACGCAGAGGATAGGAAGCGTATCTGTATACGGAAAAACTGGTACAGGACAAAATGATAAAACAAAACATAGAGATAATGGCTGGTTTGTAGGCATGTTTGAAAATTCTGATGAAAGTTACTATTTTGCGGTACACTTAAATGATGATAATAAAGAGGTATCCGGACCAATGGCAAAAGAGATTGTTCTTGATATAATTAATTGGTATTATACAGAGAATTAAATAAATTTGTACAGGATAATCCCAAGGCATCAGGACAGCAATTCTGGTGCCGTTACTGTTCACTATGCAATGGCTATAAAAACTTTGAAATTATTACTGTATGGATTATAATGGAAAAATAAAGTAATTAGTATGTGTAAATAAATTACAGATATAAAAAGAGAAATTATTTTAAACACCTGGAATTTTATCTCTCCAGGTGTTCTTTTTAATGCACTACTGTAGGTCTCACCTTACATATTATGTTTTTTCTTGTTATATTGCAAAATGAAATTTATAATAAGGATAGGAGTGAAGATAAACCATTAAGGTATGTCGGGCAGTAGATTAGATGCTTTATAAAGATTTGCGAGGTGAAAAAATGAAAATCGAAACAGACAGATTAATCCTTAGAGAGATGGTCGCTGACGATTACGATGCACTGTATGCGGTATTAACAGATTCAGATATTATGCAGCACTATCCATATACTTTTGATGAAGAAAGAGTAAAAGGATGGATTAGTAGGAATATTGAAAGATATCAGATTTTCGGATTTGGATTATGGGCCGTATGCTTGAAAGAGACAGGAGAAATGATTGGTGATTGTGGTCTTACAATGCAAAATATCGGTGGAACGATTAAGCCGGAAATCGGCTATCATATACGTCACGACCAGCAAAGAAAAGGATTTGCGAAGGAAGCGGCGTTAGCTGTAAGAGATTGGACATTTAACAATACTCCATTTAAGATTGTTTACTCTTTCATGAAGTATACGAATACTCCATCTGTGAGTACTGCTGTTTCATGGGGGTGTCATCAGGTGGATGAGTTTGAGGATGAAGTAAACGAGATTACAAAGGTATTTGCTATATCGAGAGAGGAATGGAAGAATTTATTGGATTCATAATAAAATAATTTCATGCTTAGATAAGAGTATCATTATTGCATCGAATAAAGGTTATATTGTTTAGAAACAGAGATTTTTGGGAAACGTTAGTTTAAGTTCGGGAAAGTACTAGATTTAAGAAGATAAAGAAAGAGAGGAATACTATTTGAAATTATCAAATGAGCAGCTAAAGAAAATTTATTATGGAGCATATAGCATTTGCGAAACGGAGGATGGATATTTACAGTCTTTTCAGTATACCCAGAAGCAGATGCAATATTTTAAAGAAATTAATGAATTCTGGTATGACAGGTGTAAGGCTTCCAACGCAAAAACATTAGAATTTTGTACAAAAGCAACTCAAATTTCCTTCGAGTACAAAATTGTATGGATGGGGTCAGAGGACTCCATTGAGCTTGCTGTTGACGGATTAATAACAAAAATATACTACGTAAAAGATTTGCAGAAGGAGGGGAAAATAACCTTTGAAATGCCTGATGGGGAAAAGAAAGCCATGGTTTATTTGCCTGCTCATGCGACCATTCTGATTCGTAATTTTGAGGTTAATGAGGACGTGTTTCCAGTGGAAAAACAAGAGAAGGTTTTGTGGATGGGAGATTCCATAACGCAAGGATTTGGTCCGTTTCGTTCCGCACATACCTATGTTAGTGTGGCAAATCGTCTACTTAACTACGATATTATCAATCAGGGAATTGGCGGATACTTATATGATAAAAACGTACTTATTCAAATGGAAGGTTATTCCCCTGATAAAATTATTATCTCTATGGGAACCAATCAATTTGGAACAGAAAGTATGAAGGATATCGAGGAGTATTACGAAAAATTATCAGAAGTTTATGGCGATAGGCCGGTGCTTTGTATCACACCAATCTGGAGGTGTGATAAACCGGATGGAGTAGAGGTGCTTGCAATGTTCTGCCAAAGGACGAGAGATATTTGTACCAAGTATTCTAATATAACAGTAGTTGAGGGCTTTAAGCTCGTACCCCATTTGTCAGAATATTTTATAGACAATGTTCATCCCAATGCCCTTGGCTCAGAAGTATACGGAAGAAATCTTGTATTAGCAATACAGGAGGCAGGCTTCTAATAAGATTGGTTAATAGTACATGAGCCATGGACTTTAACTACTTTAATCCATACATCGATGTAGGACCTTCTCGAGCAGCCCTGCCACAACTTCATCTGGCTCCTTGCAACCGTTGGAGAGCCATTTACTCACAACCCCGATCGGTGCGGGCATGGGCCGATCAATGGTTGCCATCCCTATGCTGACGTCAATCTATAACAGCCCATTCAAGCGTAGAGCGATGAAGTTTTTGGGCATGGATATCCTGCGTCAGTTCGAGGGGCCATCGGCTGGTATGCCTAATGTGTGGGATCCGAATATTAAGACCACCGAGATGACAAAACAAAGCATACAGGCTATCGTGCACGAATATGGTCGTGCTGCGATGCTCGCAAAAAGAGCAGGGATTGATGGAATAGAGATCCACGCAATACATGAAGGATATTTGCTTGACCAGTTCGCATTGAACTGCACCAATAAACCTTTCATTGTGGAGATGCTCGATGACGTGCTAAAGGTTCCGGGTCTCTCTGCCGCAAACTCCAACATGCTAAGGGATATCATCCGATACTATCAGATTCCGGTTTATCTTAACAGTAAGCTTAGGGAGGTTACCTGCGAAGGTATCGTAATCGAAACACAAGAGGGGAAAAAGATGCTCAGGGCTGACGATATAATACTTTCAGTGTTGTTTCCGGGTCCACACTTGCAGACAAAGATGGGTTGAACCTACATATTCTAGGCGATGCGAAAAAGGTGGGTAACCTTCGTGACGTTATCTTGAACGCATACGACATTGCACTTAAAATATAGGCATTGAGGCATGTGTACTTGTATCCCAAGTATGCATGCCTCATTTTCACTACAAAATATGTTTTTCTGTGGGGGCGATTAAAGGGATAAGTTTTTTCATTGTTTGTTATATGGTTTGCAGATAATTTCATTAATATGAAGTTTTCTAATATTTCTGCTAGTTGATGCCTGTAATAGAAGGGCAGTATCGGAATTTGCTCCGGTTCCGGCAATTACGATCACAGATTCACCATTCTTCACGAGTCCACCGTCAGCAGCCATCAGTGTTATTTCATAGCATACTTTTACACCTTCACTGAAGCATCGAAGAAAGTCTGCTATCAAAGTAGGGATATTGGACCCATACAGCTGGTCGATATGGAAAAGCATTGTACCAAAATGTACTTCGTGGCCATTCTCCCGTAGGGTTTTCACTGCGTCAGAAGGAAACAAATTGGTTTCACTGGAGAAACCATATTGATGAGGGATAACAATAAGTGAAATTTCTTTATCGGCGAAATATTCCATCGCTTGTAAAGCAGTTCGTCCTGTTGTAGAAGCAAGAATAATTTTTTTAATCCCGGTTTCTACTATCTTCTGTTCTACTAGTGCAAATGTTTCAAGTGTATTATCCTGTTTTGTAGTTTCGTAATAGGTTATTTCTTTTTTCATAAAAGCCTCCGTTATTTAAGTTTTTTATTTCCAATAATTATGATATAATACAAATGCTGGAACAAGTACGCACTTATAAGTAACTCAGTACCTAAATGGGAACCGGGCGGAACCAAGCATTCAAATGGAGATGATAAAAATGATCACTTATCGAGATAAAGCTTACCGTTGCCCTGTTGAATTGACGATAAGTCTGATTGGAGGTAAATGGAAGGCATTGCTTCTATGGGAATTATCGAATAAAACATTACGATTTAACGAACTTATACGCTTGTTCCCCGATACCACCCGGAAAATGCTGACACAGCAACTTAAGGAAATGGAACGTGATGGCTTAATATTACGACAAGAGTACAATCAAGTACCACCGAAAGTAGAGTACTCATTAACGACATTCGGCAAATCATTTATGCCTGTCCTATTTTCAATGAATCAGTGGGGGATGGATTACATGGCTGAAATTCAAGAATCGCGGAATAGATCAGATGCAGAAGGTTAATATTGATTGTAAATATATACCATGCATGCTATACTGATCTAAGTCTACAAATCTATAGATATTGGGAGATATAGGGGGTAATATGATGTTTAAAGATGCGTTACAATTACATCTTGATTCTATTCAGAAGAAGGATCTAGATAGCTTTAGTTCTACCATTAGTGAGGATACAATAACATTAATCATGATGAATGGTACAATAATTGATGATAGAAATAAATTTATGGAATTTCATAAGGATTGGTTCTCTGATGAAGATTGGAAGTTGAATTATGAGATTATTAGAATGGACGAAACTGATAAAATGGCTTATGCATTACTAGCTGTTCATTATGAGGATATTGACATAGAAGGCAAACCTGTATTTATGAAGTATTATTTGAATCTGATATTTAAGAAGTATAAAGAAAATTGGCTTTTAGTATTTGATCAAAATACAAAATCCAGGTAATAAAATTTTCAGCCAACTAGGGAGCAATCCTGGTTGGCTTTTTTGGGCATTAAATCAAAGGCCTCATCGGTTTCTGTTTAGTCATCCTCTGATAATGCAATTGTTGCTACCGGAAAGGTGATTTTAAAGGGATCCACTTTAATTGCAATAAGAGGTTTAAATCCACTTATATCAGGGAAAAGTTTAGGATTAATTTGGACTTCCTTAAGCTTGGCGAATTTGCCAGATCCGCTGCCTTGGAAAGTGGTGTAATAATAATTTCCTTCATGGTTCTGAACCAAAGGGAAGGGAAGGAGCTTCGTGTTGACAGGAAAAGATAAATTTCCAGCTTCTAAAGTGAATTCAGCAATTGAATTTTCTCCTGAAAGAATGGACACTTTTTCTGTGTGAGTATCTATTCTCTGGAAAGAGAAGTCAGCCAGCTCTTTCGGAATCCCCCAATTTTTCTTTCCGTTTTCTACACTGGCCATGGTGGAAACATATATGTTGCTGATGGTATTGAGCCTCTTGCCTTTATGCTTGAATTTGCCGGGGATTAAAAGTAGCTCACCATAGGGACCAGCCTCAGAGGTATTGTAATCAACCAGCATAAGGGCTCCGATGCCGCCAGCGAAATGACCCTTCAAAAATTTTGGTAAATAGGTTTTTTCTTCTACAAAGGTTTTTGAAAATTTATAGAGTACAATATAGCCCTTCCCGGACAAGGTCCACGGAGCCGGATAGTTATTTTCCATCAGAAGGCCTCCTTATTATAAATTATTTATTATTAGCTAACCATTGTTTAAATCTCTTGAACTCCATATAAGCATAGAGATTAAATATTAGGGGAATAACCCTGTTAAGTAATGTAAGAGAATAAAATAATTTTGATGGATAAATGCTGTTTCGATTATTACGAATACCTTTAAGAATACTTTGTGCTACAACCTGGGCTTTTTGAGCGGGCCACGGTACTGGGCTGTCTCCTGCATTTTTGAAAAATTCGGTTCTGGTTGCAATGGGGTAGACTACTTGAAAATATTGCCCCTGATTCAGCTCCCAGCGGTAAGCCTCTGCAAAGCCCTTAAGAGCTGCTTTGGTGCTACTGTATAGGGCGTAGCCAGGTAAAGGAAGAATAGCCATGCCACTTGACGTGGTGACAAAATGAAAGGGTTTATTGCCCATAATTTGTTTCATTTTTTGAGCACTGTATACTACGGAGTTATAATTGATGTTGAAAATCGAGGT
This sequence comes from Bacillota bacterium, assembly GCA_023436225.1. Taxonomy (GTDB): domain Bacteria; phylum Bacillota; class Clostridia; order Lachnospirales; family Lachnospiraceae; genus Mobilitalea. Next base: position 195,808 of record JAEZKA010000076.1, on the reverse strand, counting down.
GATATGCTCCCAATCGGCATTTGCTAGCTTTTCATAAAAAGCAAAGCCTGCATTGGCAATAAAAATATCGATAGAGCCTAATTCTTGCAGTGCAAATGCAAATAATTTTTCAACTCCCTCGGGAGTAGAGAGATCACCCTGGAATTGATAGAGCCCTTCAAGAGCAAGTGAGTTTTTATTGATCCTTCTGTCTGCGGCTACCACGCGGCATCCTTTGGTAAGGAAGCCATTGACAAGTTCCAGGCCAATACCAGAAGAGGCCCCGGTAACAACAATATTCTTATTCTCCCAATTCATCTTTTTATACTCCTCCTATTCTTTTAGACCTAGTAGAATATCCAGATTTTCGATCGAGTTCATCAGGATTTGTACTTCATTTTCACCTAGAGTATCAATATTAGCAAGGATCGTATTATAATTGAAGGCTTCGATTTCGTGAATTTTATTAAGTCCTTGTTGCGTTATGGACACTTCTACAAGCCGCCGGTCTTCAGTAGCCTGTGTCCGAGATACAAGGTTCTGTTCAGCTAAGCGCGTAATCATCCTGCTAGCAGTAAAATTCTTAACCTTTAGCTTCCTCGCCAATTCGGTAACTGTCATTGGATTCTTTCTTGCTAAGAGCTGCAGAAGATATACCTCATCCCATGACACTGAGAAGAGAGAGGCTTCTCTTTTTTCAAATAGATACACGTTTTGCAGGAAGAGGAAGAGGTTATCATTGACCCGTTGTTGGTTCAGCTCTATCTTTGCCACGATTAGGACACCTCCATATGATTGATTGATTGCATTATGCAACAAATATATTTTAACAATAATCTATGCAAATTGCAATTAAAATAATGGAAATATAATAAGATTATTGAATCACACTTAACATCAGGTTCATGGCCAGAGAACTTCTTTTTGCCTAGCGTGTTAAGCTATAACAACAATCCGGAAATATATACGGTTAGGATCGCACCAAGAGCAACTACTACCAGGCTTTTTTCTCTATATGAAAGCCACAGGGCCGCTAGGGTACCACAAACGGCCGTTAAGGGATTTCCTGTAGAGGTAAAGATATCAGGAAAAGTAAGAGCCCCCAGAACCGCAAAGGGTACATACTGAAGGAAGGACTTTATGTAGGGTGATTGTAACTCCCTGCGAAAGACAGCAATAGGCAGTACTCTGATAAGATAGGTAACCAGTGCCATCAACAGCACAGCAACCAATGCATACTGTAAGTTCATAGGTCTTCTCCTTTCTGACCAATCTTTTCATCTGTTTCATGAATTGGAAATAGAAGTGCTCCAATGCCAGAACCCAATAGAGTTGCGATAATCACACGAAAACCGGGGGATATCACATGAAAAAGAGGTACATATTTCAAAATACAGGTTATGGTAACAGTGAGGAGAACTATTATGGTAATCGGCTTTGACTTCATAGCCGATGGCAGTATGATTGCAATAAACATGGCATATAGTGCAATTCCCATAGCACTGCTTAAGGCATCCGGTAGAGCGGCACTGATGAAGGCTCCAAAAAAGGTTCCTGAGGTCCAGCCTATTACCGGACCAAGAATCAATCCCATAAGGAAGGGATAGCTTAAGGTTCCCTTTTCCAAAGAAGCCAGCGTGAAAATCTCATCTGTAACGCCATAAGACACGATCAGCCGTTTTGAGAGGGGCATTCCTTTGTCGAGGCGTTGTGTCAGGGAGAGTGACATGAGCATATATCTCATATTAATAATAAAAGTGGTCAATATGATCTCTGGGTAACCAGCACCACCAATAATAAGGTTAGTTCCCGCGAATTGCCCCGCAGAGGTTAAGTTAGTAAGGGATATTATAACAGCCATCCAGATAGGAATGCCGCCGGTGACAGCCATTAACCCAAAAGTAAAAGAAACAGGGATATATCCCATAGCGATGGGAAGACCACGCTTTAAGCCATAGTAAAAGTCATTTTTATTAGTCATTTTTTCATTAGGTACCTTTCTGCTCCTTCATGTAACCTCTGTAATTAGATAGGTTATTCTAGAGTATTTATTAATAATCCTAGCTATATTATAGCGCGATTGAATAAATATACAAGAGCAGGTATCAATCAACTGGCAGTGTTCCGTCGATATCCTGACAAGTGTAATGAGAGTAGAGTACGACAAGGTACCCTACTCTTATCTAAGAAACTTCAAAAAAATAGATATATTAATTACCAAATGATGTATTATGTGTTATACTATATATATCTTTCTTTGTATGTTAAAAATATCACATAAGAAAAAACAATAAATCTACCAAACCGGAGGATGAAGTTATGGCTTTTAACTCAAGTACTCGTGAATTAATTGATAAAGAAGCAAAGAAGTATTACTTATGGATTGTTACCGGAGTATCCACTGTAATGCTTCTTGCTGCTTTTGGCACAATTATTGCGGGCATTGCCAGTGAGTACATGACATTTGGAATGCTTGGCGCAACATTAGCAGGAATTGTACTGAATGCATTACTTGTAAAGTGGTTGAGTGTAAAATATGCTGACAGGGCATGGACCAAATGGCTCATGACGCTAGCCCTAACCATACTGCTTATTCTGATGCGTCTGACTACGGTAGATGCACCGGAGACTCATACATTAGGTTATTTCATGATTGCAGTTACAATACTATTCTTTGATGCTAAGTTGATTTGGTTTTCTTTTATCGCTTCTGTTGGAATTGATATTGCTATGTGGAATAATTTCACTATAGAAAGGGGAGGTTTTATTAGTTTCCCAAGAGACGTAGTGATCAGATATTGCTGTTACCTTTGGTTAGCCCTAGCAGCTATCTTTATTATAAAAGCCTTCAATAAGCTATTCACCCTTGCGACAAAAGGTGAAGATGAAGCGAAATCAATGGCATCTCAGCTACAGAACATACTTGACAGGGTACGGAAGCTATCGACGGATTTATTAAGTAATACGGACGCACTGAAGGACACCTCTAATAAAAACACAGAAAGCTTTAAATCGATCCATACACAGACGGTATCCCTTCATGAAATCTCAAAGAACCAATCGGATTATATGGGAAAGAACGTAACTGTGTTAGATGAGATTGGAATGGCAATACGTAATGTTGCAGAAAATACAATTGGAATTAGAACTAGATTATCCGAGTTTTTAACTGCTATCGATTTGGGAAACAAGGCGATTGAAAGTCAAGAGTACTGCCTTGATAGCTCTGAAAAGACCAATCAGGAAATCATGATGGCTGTTAATGAATTAGAGGAAAATTCCGGGAAGATCTCTTCGATTGTTGATACAATCATAAATATTGCAAAGCAGACGAACCTGTTGGCTTTGAACGCATCCATAGAAGCAGCCAGAGCCGGTGAGCATGGTAAGGGCTTTGCTATAGTAGCAGAAGAAGTCAGAAAGCTAGCTGATGACACAAAAGTGGCTGTAACCACGATCAACTCATTGGTAAATTATAATAAACTAAGCACAGAAAACACTGTGGATAAAATCAACCAGTCAACAAAGGCACTTGTTGGACAACGTAAGGCGATGGATGTCACTCGTGACACCTTCAGTAGCATACAGACAGAATCAATCGATATTAGTAATGCTGTTCAGGAAATTTCAGCATGTGTAGAAGAGCTACTTGCATCTTCGGAAGAATCGAGTACTTTGGTAGGAAAGGTAGCTAAACTCTCAGAGAATGCATCTGACTGTACAGATGAAATTATGACTGAAATTGAAATGTACGATGCAATGCTTATTAGGTTGGAGGAGCAAATAGCCCAGTTTGGCAAGCTTGCACAAGCTTTGCAGGTCGAAGCGAACCATACTACTATATAATGCTAAATCTATGAAATAGCAGGTAGTCAACCAAGAAAATATTGTGTTATACTAAGTAATAAATTATTTACGATTGTACTTAGGAAAAGTTTCGTTAAATGAGTAAAGTAAAAGAAACTTAGGAGGTAAAGTATGAAAGTTCTGGTTCTGAATGGAGGTCCTAAAGGTCAGTATAGTATTACGTTGCAAACTTCATTGTATTTGGAAAAAAGGTCTCCAAAGCATAAATTTCAGTATCTTCATGTTGGACATAACATTAAAGCCTTGGAAAAGGACTTTACAGCTGTGGCTGACGCAATAACAGGTGCAGATCTGATTGTCTTTTCTTATCCTGTTTATACCTTTATAGCACCAAGTCAGCTGCATCGGTTTATAGAGCTTTTGAAAGCATCCGGTCTTAATGTATCAGGTAAGTTTGTTACTCAGATTACTACCTCGAAGCATTTTTACGATGTGACTGCACATAAATATATTCAGGAGAACTGTCAGGATCTTGGCATGAAATACATTAAGGGACTATCTGCAGATATGGATGACCTTTTGAACGAAAATGGACGAAAGGCTGCGAAAGATTTTTTTGAATATGTGTGCTGGAGCATAGAGCATGATGTATATGAAACTATTCCAAATTATACTGTGGGTTCAACACATCGTCCGGTTAGTACTGTTACGTCCAGTCAGAATGAAAAAAGCGGAGACGTAGTTATCGTTACAGATTGTGCTAAGGACGATAAGCAGCTTAATGATATGATTAACCGATTTAGGGCAGTTCTTAAGTATAAGAGTCGTATTGTTAATATTTCCGAATATCCTTTTCGCGGAGGATGTATCGGCTGCTTTAATTGTGCGACTACTGGAAAATGCATTTATAAGGATGGCTTTGATGATTTCCTACGTAACAGTATTCAGACCGCAGATGCTATAATATATGCCTTTTCCATTAAGGATCATTCCATGGGCTCCGTATTTAAGATGTATGATGACAGGCAGTTCTGTAATGGTCATAGAACTGTGACGATGGGAATGCCGACAGGATACCTAATTAGCGGAAATTATCCATCGGAGTCTAATCTGCAGATGATTATAGAAGGTAGAAGTGAGGTTGGAGGAAATTTTCTTGCCGGAGTTGCGTGTGATGAAATAGATCCGGATGTGGAAATAGACAGACTTGCTGAAAGGCTTGCTTATGCAATCAGCCATAAGTATATTCAGCCTAAGAATTTCTATGGTGTTGGCGGAATGATAATTTTCAGGGATCTAATTTGGCTCATGCGTGGTATGATGAAAGCGGATCATCGTTTCTACAAAGAACATGGCTTATATGACTTTCCTCAAAAGAAAAAAGGAACAGTATTAAAAATGTATCTTGTGGGCGCGCTAATCTCTTCTCCAAAGCTGAAAGCGAAAATAGGAAACAAAATAAATGAAGGTATGCTTGCACCGTATAAGAAGGTTATGTAGTTGAAATTAGTAATAAAAGGTGTGAAATGATAAAGTACTGAATATCGTGTCAAAAGAATTGTATATGATATTGCAAAAACACCCTGCTCAGTTCCTGGTGAACTGAATAGGGTGTTTTTGGAGTGCGCTGTGTGTCCGGCAAAGCTGGACCACGCCAGTCGGTGTACACGTTCTTACAGGATTAAACTGGTTAGCAGCAGAGTAGTCATTAATGTCGTGGTAATAAGAAGGTTTTTCGCATGCCTTTCCCTGCTTCACTCATAACAGAAATGCCATATTCATTCCCATAAGCTATCTTCATACGTAAATTTATGCTATGCAGATTTTCAAAATCAGTATTTAGGTTCGAGGACATGACATCATCCTTTTTCAAGGCTTCATTTAATAGGATCACCTCCTGCTCATCCATCCCTACGCCATTATCTATTATATTGATTTCATACTGAGTATCGTTTTTGACTGATACCTGAATGAGAAGATTTCCACCTTCCATAAGCGGTTCCAGTTCATGAGTTACAGTATGCTCGATCACAGGTTGCAGGATCATCCTAGGGACCTCTTGATTATATAATTCTTCTGAACAATCAATCTTATAACTTATCCTATCAGAAAATCGAATGGAGATTATGGATAGATAATGCTCTGCAGCCTTTAACTCTTCTTTTAAATAAGCGTAGGAATTGCTACTAGTACTATATTGGAAAATGGAGCTGAAGGAAGAAGCAATTTTATAAATTTCACGATTTCCTGATGCTAATGCGATCCCTTTGATTGAATCCAAGGTATTAAATAAAAAGTGTGGATTAATCTGACTCTGAAGATATGCATTTTGCAATTTTTGTGCCTCTATTTCCTGCTGGTATAAGCTTGTAGTCGTTGTAAAAAGCTGTTGATTTAAGCTGTTTATCTGACGAAGCATTTGGTTGAATTCTTCGGAGATAGCTTCTATCTCCGTGCATCCCTCAAGCTTCACCGATTGCTTTAACATCTTTAGATTGCCTTCATTTATGGAGAACATAAAATCCATGAGTCGGTTTAGAGGCTGAACGAAATTATGGACCATAATCACCATAGGTATTGCAATTACAATCACCAGGATGGTAAACAACAGGATACTAATGCCCCTTACCTGGTCTATGCCTGATATTAAGTCCTCATATTTTGTTGCAGTTATGATCTTTCCTTCAATCTCCGGTATTGGGTGAAGCAGAAATAAATACTTATTACCATTAAGCGTATATAGAACAGGTGACTCATCTACGTTTTCAATTGTATTTATATCCTTCTCGGTGAGTGTCAAACCAGAGGAATTCACTCTCGTGAATATGTTATTATCCCGTTCGATTAGAAAGATACCGGTTTCTGATAAATTAGGTAAGTTTTCTGCAGTAAGATTAATAAAATTAGCATCTAGGAGAACGGTCAGATAGCCAATTTTATGACCGATGGGTGCCTTTGACCCATCCGAAAAAATGTTCATTCTAAAAACGAATACTTTTTCGGAAGTGTTGGTTGAGGTGTTTATTGTTGCCAGTCCATCATAGTAAATCTGTCCACCATTATTTTCAAGTCCACTTGAATTTAGATCAATATTAGTATAACCATATTGATAAAATACGCGTCCGCTATTATCTGTGATATAGATATCATAGATTCCTGTTTGTGTATTGTCAATTAACTGAAATAAGTCTGCTACATCCTTACTTGCATGGTATCGTTCTGAATTGGTATCAGCATTTAAAAATTCAGATATGGATCCATGATATCCGGTATATAACATCAGGTTAGAGATGTCCGTATAACGTTTTGATATATTATTCTGCAGTACGGAGGATATTTCAGTGCTATGATCGATATTTTGATCGATCACTATATTTTTGGATTGATTATAAAATACAATAATTAAGATTGGTACAATGATAACAAGTAATAATGCCATAGAGAGAAACTGAACTCTCATAGGTAATTTACTAAACTTTTTCATTAGGAGGCTCCTTTGATACGGCTGTGATGGAAGGGATGGATTTTGCACTACGATACTCTGATGGGGTTACCTTCTGGTACCGTTTAAATGTCTTGGCAAAATAGCAATAATCATTATATCCGCATTCTTGGCTGATTTCTTGAACTTGTTTATCGGAATTAATTAACAGATTACAAGCATATGCAATTCTAGTTCTGGTAATGTAGTCGATAAAATTTGTACCAACTTCTTTTTTGAATAGCTGGCTCAAATAACTTCCGCTTATATAGAATCTATTAGTTATATCATGCATCGTTATATCTTCTGTAATATGCTCATCAATATATTTTAAAATCTTCTTTAGTGTTGTATGCTCTACTGGATGAGTGGTACCTGATTGGGCGCAGATGTCACAGGCATATGTTTTTAAGTACTCAATCATATTTTCCAAAGTTCCAAAACGAATATAGAGTTTTTCGTAATCTCCGATATAGGTGTTCTTAGTAGTCATAGTATCACTCTTATATATATAATTGATAACATGGTATAACATATAGGCATATTGAATGGATAAATGTTTATTTAATATTTCTTCATAGGCCTGATTAAGGCACATACATATTTGTGAATACTCCATATGATTCACTGCAATCAATAACTTGGATAATATTTCATTGATGGAGGATTTCGTACTGACGATTGGAGCAGTATGGATACCTTGTTCCCCTGTGATAAAAATTGTATAAGCATTCGAAGTAGCAATATCCAAGGATTGATCTATCATCAGGCAATCTGAAATCGTGTTTCCGATGCCGATGCTTATCCAATTGGGCACGGAGGTCTCGATATATCTCACCATTTTCTTTATATCGGTAGCTTTCAATAGATAAGCATATCGTTGGTAACCGGTCTTGAAGCTGATGTGGGATATAGAAGGATCCAAGGAGAGCTTTTCGGAACCCACACTAACAAGTGTGATCAAAGGCCTGTCCTTAGAAACTTCTAAATTGTTTGTGCTGAGTATCGCATTGATTGCATTAGAATTATTTGAACTTATAATGTCGCTAATGTATAGCGAATCCTCTGAGGAAGAGTTTTCCCGTTTTTTTAAATCCTTAAGGGCTCTGCTTAATGTGGCTTCAATATCTTCTAATTCAAAAGGCTTTAAACAATAATTATATACCCCGTACATCAATGCTTTCTGTGCATAGGAGAATTCGGCATGCCCGCTTAATAAGATAAACAAAGTATCTGGACAAACTGATTTCGCATTCTTTATTAATTCTAAACCATTCATACCAGGCATCTTTATGTCGGTGATAACGATATCAGGCTTATATTCTTCAATAAAACGAAGTGCTTCTATGCCATTGCGGGCTTCACCAGCGACAGTTAATTCATATTTATCCCAATTTATTCCGCATGTAAGTCCTTTAATAATCCATTGTTCATCATCTACAAGTAGTACTGAGTACATATTTTATACCATCCTTTAATGCTGTCGTATGTCATAATGTATGTTTCGTATGTGTAATAATGCAAATTTTCTGACAGCGTTTTATGTTAATCTCTAATTGTCATGAATATATTACAGCATCTGCAAGTCTCTGTCCATGATTATTCTATATTAAATAGGAAGATAAAAGTGGAAAAGTCTTATTATTCTCTATAGTCTAATCAGAGTATTGACTACCTTATTCTTAATAGAAAGCAATCTGCAAACCGATTGATTTACGCTTATGATAGTAAGTTGCTTTATTATATAAGTACAAAATAAATCTTAATGCGATGGAATGTATATGGAGAATTTTATGGTTGACATGTACAAATCGACAATAAATTTAATGGGAGGGAATTATTTAGCAGAATTATTATGTTTCATAAAATTTTTATCCATATGAAAATTGCCGCCCACAAAATACAATATTAGTATACAAAGTGAAAGGGGAAAAGAACTTGAAGAACCTGAGTGTGCATAAGAAAAAAAATCATATAGAAGAAGGGACAGTTACATATAAAAAATCCAATAGCAGATTATTAAAAACTATTTGGAATTATCGATATTACTATTTAATGCTGTTACCTGTAGTCGTGTGGTATGCGATTTTCTGTTATATCCCTATGTACGGGGTAACGTTAGCTTTTAAATCATATAATTTTAAATTAGGGATTATAGGAAGCCCCTGGATAGGAATTGATAATTTTATAAATATGCTTTCTGATTTTCAATTCTGGAAAGCGTTTCGTAATACAATAACGATAAGCCTTGGTAAATTAATCTTCCATTTTCCTCTACCAATTATATTGGCTATACTAATGAACGAGATATCAAAAGGGAAGGTAGCAAAGTTCTTTCAGACAGTATTTACATTTCCGCATTTGATCTCATGGGTAGTTTTATCAGGTATCATCATTAATATTTTTGGAAGTGGCGGAATTTTTAATCAGCTTCTTAGCGTTTTAGGAGTGGATAAAATTTCTCCTTTGACCAACCCGGATACATTCCGACCCATGATCTATATTACACATATTTGGAAGGAAATTGGTTGGGACTCGATTATCTATATAGCGGCATTATCCGGTATTAGTCAGGAACAGTATGAAGCAGCCAAAATTGATGGTGCGAACCGTTTCGAGAGAATACTTCATGTTTCATGGCCTGGAATTAAGAGCACCGTAGCTATTCTGCTTATCCTTGCTATTGGCAATACCATGGGTATTGGATCAAGCTTTGATCAAATCTTTAATCTTTATAGCGCTCCTGTATACAGTGTAGGTGATACCGTTGATACCTATATATATAGAACTACTTTCACTACTGGCGCAAACTTTGGTTATATGACAGCGATTGGTTTATTTAAATCAGCCATTAACCTTGTGATGATTATTACAGCAAATAAAGTTGTGAAATTAATGGGAGAAGATGGTCTATATTAAGGAGAATGAGACAATGAAAGATAATAGAGAAAATAATGTTAAGATAAAGCGTAAAAGAAAAATTGCAATGTTCGATTTGTTTGCTATCATAGGTCTTGGACTGTTAGCCATTATTGTAGTATTTCCATTCTATAATGTTGTAATTATATCCTTTGCTGAGTATGAGAAGATAGCAACAAGTAATCTGTATCTTTGGCCTAAGTCAATTGACTTAACAGCCTATAAGAGAGTTCTGACTGATTCGGACTTCTGGAACTCTGCAGCAGTAACAGTATTTATTACGGTATCGGGTGTTTGTGTAAGTATGATAACCTGTGTTAGTGGTGCCTATGCATTAGCGAAGAAGGAGCTCCCAGGACGAAATCTGTTTTTTACGATGATTCTGGTTACGATGTTTTTCGGAGGTGGATTAATTCCTTATTATTTACTTATGAAAAATCTCCATTTAGTAAACAGCGTATTCGTTATGATAATCCCAACAGCAATGAATACCACTTACTTAATCATTATGAAGAATTACTTTAGAAATCTTCCGGCTGGATTAATTGAGGCGGCTAAAATTGATGGCGCAGGAGATATATTTATCTTAGCTAAAATAATTATACCAATCTCAAAACCATTCATGGCAACCTTTGCATTATTCTATGCGGTAGAGAGATGGAATGAATGGTGGAATTCATTAATGTTTATTAATGAGGCCAGCAAAGCACCGTTACAGATTTACCTTAGAAATTTGTTGATTACCTTTAATACATCCTTATCAAGTGCTGCATTAAATCAGGCACAGAGTTCTATGGATAGAAATATATATTTCCCCAGCCTTCAGATGGCAGCGGTTGTTATCGCCAGTGTTCCGATTCTTATGGTTTACCCGTTTTTACAGAAGCATTTTGCCAAAGGCATTATGGTAGGTTCATTGAAAGAATAAGGGTAAACATCCTATAAGAGAAGTAAAAGAGAAAGTTACAAATCATCTATTGTGACATAGTGGAAAGGGGGAAAGTTTTGCTTTTAGGTGGTCACATAAAAGTTATTTATATATTGTAAAGGAGAAGAGAATAATGAAAAAAACATGGAAAAAGATTTTAACGACAATGCTTGCGATATCTTTGTTGGGGACATCCTTCGTAGGATGCAGTAAAGAAGATAAGACTGATAGCAATAATGCAGCAACGGAGGCACCTGCATCAGGAGATGCAGTCGCAGAAGTAGATCCTTTTGCAGAACCGATGGAAATATCAATCGCATCTTGGGATATTGAATCCTACTTAAAAGATGCAGAAAATGATAAATTATATCAATTTTTAAGCGATAAATTCAATGTCACAGTGAAACCGGTAAACACCACTTGGGATGACTATACTCAGAAGATTCAGACTTGGGCCGCAGCAGGTACATTACCGGACATTATCGCAACAGATGCAATCGGTACCCAGTCCTATCGTAACTGGACCACACAAGGGGTTGTAAGACCATTGTTAGACATTGATGCTGCAAAATATCCTAATCTGGCAAAATACTTTGAAACTGAAGATATTAAAGCTCTTCAAGATGAGAACGGTGATTATTATTGTGTTCCCAGAAGAATGTATGAGACATTAGATTGGAGTGCATTAGATAGACTTGTACTATATCGTTGGGACCTTGCTCAAGAAGCAGGTGTTACTAAGGAACCAGAGACTTGGGATGAATTCAAAGATATGTTAGCAAAGATTGTTGAGAAGGATACAAGAAATCAGGATGTTACCGGTTTAACCTCAACAACAACAAAGCTAATTGGTGGTTTCTTCTGGTTGTATAGCAATCCTCTTGCAACAAGTGACGGAAGTGGTAGCGACTATAAATGGATCAATGAGGACGGAAAGATTATTCCTGCAGTGTTCTCTAAGAACTCGATCGATTCTCTTGAAAATATGAGACAAATGTATGATGATGGATTAATTGATCCAGATATTGCTCTTACCAATGTAAATACTGCATATGATAAATTTGTGTCCGGTAAGAGTGCAGCTGTATTAATCGGTGGAGGCTATAAAAATTTCGATGGTCCAATCTATGCACAGAGATGGGCAAAATTAAATGCTGATCTTGAAATAACGGATAGTGTTAAGGTACTAAAGCCGATGAAGGGTACCAATGGAGATTACAATCATGCGGTATTTAAGACTTATTGGTCTGAGAGCTACTTTGGCGCTAATGTAGATGATGCGAAGATGGATAGAATTTTAGCAATCTATGATTACCTCATCTCTGATGAAGGTCAGTTCGTTATGAATTATGGTTTCGAAGGCGAAGATTATACGAAGGACGGAGATAAAATTACTCAGACTGGTGCAAATCTATGGGAAAAGTATCCTTCCAAGAACTTATTCGGTAGCCTTGTTGCTTACAATAATGATTCTGTATATAAGATGGATAGTGTAGTAATCGTGAATGAGAAGATCCGTCAGGAAGCTGTTAATTATGTTGATTGGCTTAAAGAGAATACAACAGTACCGGAATTCTATCCGGAATTAACCTATGTATCAACACCAACGAAGGATACCTTTACCGTATTAGATCATGATGATCTTCTTAATATCATGATGGGCAATGAACCTGTTGAGAATATGTGGAATGACATTTTAGCATCCTATGAAGCAAAGGGACTTAGCACAATGATTGAAGAAGTGAATGCAAAGGCTGCAGAAATGGGTCTTAAATAATTATTGTAATAAGTGTATAATGTTCATAGAACCACAGAAGATAGAAGATGAATAGATACAAAAACAAGATGAATTGAAAATCAAATCACTTGTCATGAAAGAGAGGGTTCTTTTTTCTGAATATTAAAAAATTTCAGACAAAAATAAGAACCCTCTATTGTTATATGGGTACATAGGATGCAATAACATAAATTTTAGAAAGATTTGGTGCCTATAATGAAAATAAATTTTCAGAATATTACACAAAAACAAAGAAATGCAATCAAAGAGGTGGAGGGACTTTTTGATATAGAAATGGATATGGAAGGCTTTCCTGTTCTAATTCAAACATCAGGCTGCAATATTGAAATTATATCGACTGAATCACAGGCTACGATATGCTATGGTAAGGAGCACCAATTCATAAGAGCAGTTGGTTTATTGATGGAAAACCTTAAAATAAAAAAAGTATTTCGCATTTTAGAGGAACCCTGCTACGATAGCCTAGGTGTTATGGTGGATTGTTCAAGAAATGCGGTACCTCATTTTAATGCCTTTAAAAAGCTGGTAAGACATCTGGCAGCAATGGGATACTCTTCCATACAGCTTTATATGGAGGACATCTTTGAGCTTGATGAGTATCCTTATTTCGGTTATCTTCGAGGAAGGTATACAAAAAATGAGCTTAAGGCTATGGATCAGTATGCAGATTTATTCTCGATTGATTTAATTCCTGCCATTCAGACCCTTGCGCATCTGAAACAGGCATTAAAATGGAAACCGATGGAAGAAATAAAGGATGTGGAGGATATTCTTCTTATTGATAGTGAGAATACCTATCACTTTATTGAAACTATGCTTTGCACCCTGTCGGAGTGTTTTAGAAGCAGGAGAATTAATATCGGTATGGATGAAGCGGGTTTGGTTGGTTTAGGCAGATATCTGGATCAGCATGGGTATGTAAACCGCGTCGATCTGATGATGAAGCATCTGGAGAGGGTAATGGCTCTCACAAGGAAGTACGAATTAAAGCCAATGATGTGGAGTGATATGCTTTTTCGACTTGTAAATGGTGGCGAATACTATATAACACAAACGGAACAAAAACCGGATTTACAATACACTATCCCAGAGGATCTTACCTTGATATACTGGGATTACTATTCAGATAAGAAAGAAAGCTATGATACTATGATACAGAAGCATCAGAATATGAGCTCTCATATTATGTTTGCTGGAGGAGCCTGGAAATGGATGGGTTACTCACCGAATAGTCATTATAGTGAGTTGATTGGGCAAATAGCGCATCAAAGCTGTAAGGAAAACGGGATAAAAGAAGTCCTGATTACATTATGGGGAGATAATGGCTCAGAGGCCTCTCTGTTTTCTATTCTTCCTTCACTTACCATGTGGGCGGAGTTGTGTTATGAGGATAACAGTACACAGAGTCATCTTGCTACGAGATTTGCAACCTGTACGAAGCAGTGCTACGAGGACTTTATGATGCTGGATCTTCTGATGCTGACACCCGATAATCCTAGCCCTGGGGTCCATTCGGTGAATCCACCTAAATATATTTTCTATCAGGATATTCTTCTTGGATTATTTGATAAACACATCAACGAAACCGCCTATAAGGACCATTTTCATACCTGTACTAAAACCTTCGATCAGATGAGAACAAGAAATGGGGAATTCAATTATATCTTCGAGACGCAGTATAGGATGTCAAAGATACTGGAGGTTAAGTGTAGGGCGGGAATAGAAATACGTCGTGCATATAAAGAACAGGATAGAATAACATTAACCCAATATGCAGAACATTGGTTGCCTCAGTTGATAAATAATATAGAAGAATTTGTGGAAGTATATAATAAGCAATGGTTGGAAGAAAATAAAGTCTTTGGCCTGGAAGTAATTGATCTTCGCATAGGAGGTATGCTGCTACGCATCCGTACAGCTATCAATCGGTTAACAGCTTATCTGAATGGAACAATTGCTGTGATGGAAGAATTAGAAGAAATAATATTAAGCTTTGATGGTGGAAATAGTAAGGAATCTATCGGTGTTTCTTGCTGGCATAACATGGTTACTCCTTCTATCATCTCACATATATAACACGTATATGTTTCAATAGTTATGAATGGTAAATAGTAGAACAGGAGTAAGATTTATGAGAAAGATGAAATGGAAAGAAAAATTATTTAAAGAAATACTAATCTTTACTCCGATAACAATTGTATTTGTTTACTGTGCTTTACATTTTTTAAATCAACATGTTACAAAAAGCAATCAGATTTTCACTACTCTGTGTACGATCATAATATCCGTATTCATTATCTATGAAATTATTAGTAAAAAGCGAGTTTCTAAATCGCTACAAAAGAGTAAGGAAAATGAGCTAAAGCTTTACTTATTTGCACTACAGTCTCAGATGGATTTGCATTTTTGGAATAATATGCTGGGAATGATATCACTGGAAGCGCAGCTGAAAAAAAATAATAACATAACGAAGGTTTGCGGTGAATTATCCAAGATGCTTTCCTTTACCTCTTCACTAGGAGATGGCTTCTGCACATTGGAGGAAGAACTTCACCATGCACAAAACTATATGGATATAATGAAAATGCGATATGGGGATTATTTTGAATATCAGATCGATGTGCCGAAGGATATGAAACAGCTTAGGATACCAAAGAATATCGTACAACCCATCTGTGAAAATGCTTTTTTGCATGCATTTAAAGACAAAGAGCATGTGTGGGAAATTCATATTGATTGTAATAGAAAGGATAAGCAATGGCTCATAAACATATCCAACAACGGTATTGGGTTAGATGAAGACACCCTTAAAAAAGTAAGAACAATGACAGAGACCATTACGCTTGATAATGCAATGCTGCAGATGGAAAGACTCTCATTCGGAGGGCTAAGCTTTCCCAATGTATATCTGCGTCTTTTGCTTACCTATTTTGATAAAGCAATCTTTGAAGTACAGAATACAGCGAGTGGAGCCAGCATTATTCTTGGTGGAGAGATAGGAGAATAAAAGGAATTTTGAGCCATGTAATTTATATCACAGGATGAATTAGCTTGAAAGGATATGAATAACAAAGGAGAACATCATGGTAAAATACGATGAAGATTTAATTAAGATAATTCCAAGCAAGCGCCAGCTTCAAATCCAGCAACTGGAGTTTTATGCTTTTTTTCATTTTACTATAAACACATATACCGATAGGGAATGGGGAGATGGAACCGAAGACCCACGAATTTTCAATCCAATTCATTTTGATGCCCGACAATGGATTCAAACGATTAAAAAGGCTGGGATGAAGGCAGCAATCCTTACCTGCAAGCATCATGACGGCTTTTGCCTTTGGCCAAGCAGATATACGAACCATTCTGTAGCCTTTAGCCCCTATAAGGAGGGAAAAGGAGACATTGTGGGAGAGGTAGCCAAAGCCTGCCAGGAAGAAAATATAAAATTTGGTGTATATCTTTCTCCATGGGATCGTAATAGTCTGCTTTATGGTACCGGAGAGCAATATGATGATTATTTTATTAATCAATTGACTGAGTTGTTAACGCAATATGGAGATATTTTCTGTGTATGGTTTGATGGTGCCTGTGGGGAGGGTAAAAATGGTAAAAAGCAGGACTATGACTGGGAACGATATTATCAGCTGATTCGCGAATTACAACCGAATGCCTGTATTAATGTATGTGGTCCGGATATTCGTTGGTGTGGCAATGAGGCCGGGCATACGAGAGAAAGCGAATGGAGTGTAGTTCCAAAGCGCTTATGTATAGCAGAAAAAGTCCAGGAAAATAGCCAACAGGAAGATAATGAGGAATTTCGACAAAGGAAGATTAATAATAAGGACTCTGATTTGGGCAGTAGAAAAGCACTGGAGAAAGAGACAGAGCTCATATGGTATCCGGCAGAGGTAGATGTCTCCATACGACCGGGATGGTTTTATCATAAGGAGGATGATGCTCGCGTCAAATCACATCAGGAGCTTCTTCAGATATATTTCGGATCAGTTGGTGGTAATGCTACCTTACTCTTGAATATACCGCCTACGCCGGAAGGGCAATTACATCATAACGATGTTAAGAGATTAGAAGAACTGGGAGACTTCCTTGACAAAACCTTTCAGAATAATCTTCTAGAGCAGGCAAGCTTGAGCGTTGATGGCCATAATATGATACATACGATTGATAACGTTAGAGAAGATTCCTATGAAACCTACTATAAGCAAGAAAATAATAGAAATACAGCTCAGATATTAATTGAATTACCAAAGGATGAAATGATTTCTTATGTAATTCTAAAAGAAAATATCACATTAAGCCAACGTATTGAGGCATTTGAAATCTATGCATTTAATCAGCAACAGTGGGACTGTATTTACAGGGGTACTGTTGTCGGGTATAAGAAGATAGCATGTCTCAAGCCAATACGAACGAATAAGTTAAAGATTAATATAATAGATTCAAGAGTATGTCCGACATTGTCGTTTATTGGATTGTACTAGGAGTGTAGATTGAAAAATCATAGATTTTTCAATCGGCAAATTTGTGTTGCTGCCCAAATTCGCAGTACTTTGGCAACTTGAATGTATAGTGCGAAAATAAAAAGCGATTTTCACACTTCCAAGTTTGTGCATGCGTAACCAAAGTGTAAACGTCTCGCATGCGAGACGTTGCACACTTGGCACAAACTAATTCAAAGGCTAGGCATGTTAGGTTAGATTACAAAATAATGATGGGGATACAGAATAGTATACTTTCAACGGCAATGGTCTTTCTATGTCTTAAGAAGGGTATGTAAATGGAATGATAGGAGTGGTCAAAGAATGAAAAGTAGAAATTGTATAGAAAAGGAAGCTTCCAAGGAAAATCAAGCAGCTTTACTTTTTGCCAAAAGGCTTGGACTGATTGAAGATGCGAGCTTTATGGCACTGGAACAACGCAGGATTGCCAGAAATACAGAGAATATAGGAAAAATCATGCGGGGTGAGCCAGTGTATGGGCTTATCTCTTATTCTGCACCTGCTTATCTGCAGTATGAGCTTACCAGATTCAAGCTTGATTTTACAGAAGAAACAGATGAGATTAAGAAGAATTATGAATATCACATCATTTCCGAAGAAGAAAAAAAAGAATTTTACCTCAATAACCAAGATATATTTACACGTTATCATGGAGATGAATTCTCCTATAAGGAAGTGGAGCTGATTATTGAGAAAAGAATTAGAGAGGCAGAGTATGAGAAAAATATCAAGGATATATTATGTCAGCTCCCTTAGGGGGAATGACCAGAATGATGGATGCTCGGAAGCTACCGCTTTACGAAGCCTTAATAAGATAAACGACATACAGTTAAATCCGGGTGATCGTGTGCTATTGGAGTGTGGATCGGTTTTTGAGGATCAGTACCTTCATATTCGGGATAGCGGAGCAAAGGATCAATTAATTGAGATCGCTTCGTATGGTGATGGTAATCTGCCTATCATCCATGCAAACGGCCAGGGAATCTGGTATCAGGACTATGGGATTAAGTTGGATTCCATGACACATGTGATGGAAGGGTATGTATCGTCAGCAATTCTTTTATATGATGTACATGATATTGCTGTGCATGATATTGAGATTACCAACTGTCCCTCAGATATTATTGGAGAAGAATACTCATCAGCACATAAAATGGACCGGACTGGTGTTGCGGTAATTGCAAAAAATAATGGTACATTAAGGAATATTACATTAAAGGGCCTTCAAATTCATGATGTGAGGGGGAATGTATATAACAAGCACATGAATAACGGCGGTATTTATATCACGGCACTTAAGCCCGATGATGAGAACAAAACTGGAGTTGCACGTTATGATGGGATTACGATAGAGGATTGCTTTGTCTACCAGGTTAGTCGTTGGGGAATTGCAGTCGGGTATACCTATCAACATAATAAATTTAAAGAGACGGAATTGGATGAAGACCTGTTTTATCAATATGGACATGAGAATATAGTACTTCGCAATAACTATGTCAAGGAAGCGGGTGGGGACGGTATCACACCGATGTATGCGTTGAAACCACTTGTGGAACACAATACAGCGGATTCGGTTGCACAGGAGATGAATGATCGGATTTACCGGTATCCGAAGGATCGGCTTGGAAAGGTTGCTGCTGCGATTTGGCCATGGAAGTGTAAGAATGCTTTATTCAGATATAATGAAGTAGTTGATACGAGATTAAATCAGGATGGAATGGCTTATGATGCGGACTCCGGAGACGGGACATGTTATGAATATAATTACAGCCGCCAGAATGAAGGTGGTTGTGTAATGTTTTGCTTAGAACAGGCGATTCATAATACGTTTCAATACAATATCAGCTATGATGATCTAGGTGGAACCATAAGTCCAGCCGAGAATCCAGATGCTTATATAGCATATAACAAGTTTTATAAGAGGAAAAGTGTACCGTTTGTGAGAAAGAACATGGATGGCGGAAAATATATCGAAGAGCATAATGAGTTTATTGAGTTGGAAAAGTAAGATACTGATGGAGGTTAGATATGAATCATACAGGAAGGTTAACATTGCCCACGGATGTGAATATGGTGGAGGAGACCATACGTTTAAAGAATCTACTGGGAGCGGATGCACTCAGGGATTGTGATGGGACCACGATGCCGGAGGCACTGCTGGGAGAGAAAGCAAAAAAATATGCAACATATTATACAACAAGAAAGGACAATGACTGGGCGAATGCAAATCCCGATGAGATACAGCAGGAATATCTAATCACTGATAGGGTAACAGCAAGGGATACAAAACTTCGTATTAAGCTGATGAAGGGGTTTCATACAGAGCAGCTCAAGGTCAATACCCTTGATGATCCAAAGAGATGGTGGGAGGTTATCGACAGAACCACCGGAGAAATAGTGCCAGTGGATCATTGGGAATTTGATGAGGCTACGGGAGAAGTAGAGATTAATACAATCAAGTATCATCAGTATACGGTCAGCTTTCTAGCTTTTCTTATCTGGGATCCGGTACATATGTACAATTTTATTACAAATGATTGGAAAGAGGCACCACACCAGCTAACTTATGATGTAAGACAGCCAAAGACCCAGAAATATGTTAAGGAAAAGCTGAAGAGATGGTGTGAGGATAACCCTCATATTGATGTGGTTCGTTTTACTACATTCTTTCATCAGTTTACCCTAACATTTGATGATCAGAAACGGGAAAAATATGTAGAATGGTTTGGGTACAGCGCAAGTGTGAGTCCCTATATTCTGGAACAGTTTGAAGAATGGGCAGGATATAAGTTCCGCCCCGAATTTATTGTGGATCAGGGCTACCATAATTCAATGTTTCGTGTACCAAGCAAAGAGTTTAGAGATTTCATTACATTTCAGCAGATAGAGGTGAGCAAGTTAGCTAAGGAAATGGTGGACATTGTTCATTCCTATGGTAAAGAGGCGATGATGTTTCTTGGAGATCACTGGATAGGAACAGAGCCCTTCGGTAAGTATTTTGCTAATATAGGATTGGATGCAGTGGTAGGTTCTGTAGGTGATGGTGTAACACTTCGTATGATCTCAGATATAGAGGGAGTAAATTATACGGAGGGTAGATTACTTCCTTATTTCTTCCCGGATGTATTTTGTGAAGGTGGAGATCCCATCGGGGAAGCACAGGAGAACTGGATGAAGGCTAGACGAGCAATTTTGCGTTCGCCTTTGGACCGCATCGGATATGGCGGTTATCTAAAATTAGCCGCTGAATGGCCTGGATTTATTGATGAAATTCAACATGTGGTTAACGAGTTCCGTCTGATTCACGAGAATATGCAGGGAACGAAGTCCTATGTTGCACCATTTAAGGTAGCGATTCTTAATTGCTGGGGTTCACTTCGAAAATGGATGTCAAATCAGGTACATCATGCTATCTGGCACAGGGAAGTCTACTCTTATGTAGGGGTGCTTGAATGCTTAAGTGGTATGCCCTTTGATGTGGAATTCATTGACTTTGATGATGTTAGATATGGAATTTCAGAGGATATAAAAGTAATTATCAATGCTGGCAGTGCCTATACTTCCTTTAGTGGTGCTGAAAACTGGATAGATGAAAAAGTAGTGACCAACCTTAGAGAATATGTCGATAATGGAGGCGGCTTCATCGGTGTAGGTGAGCCTACGGCTTACCAGTTCGAAGGACGTTATTTCCAGCTGAGCGACGTGCTTGGGGTGGACAGGGAGATGAATTTCTCGCTTAGTACCAATAAATACAATGAACTGAATGCAAACCACTTTATTCTGGAGGATATTGAAGGAGAGATTGATTTTGGCGAAGGCATGAGTCAGATCTATGCTCAGGGTGAGAATTATCAAATTCTAAATAAGGATGGAGAATACAGTAGGCTGGTGATTAATGAATATGGAAAGGGACATAGTGTATACTTTGCGGGTCTTCCCTATTCACCTCAGAACTGCCGAATCCTGCTTCGGGCGATCTACTATGCAGCTGGCATGGAGAGTGAAATGAAAAAATTCTATGTAACCAATGTGGATACGGAGGTTACGGTATTTGAGAAAACCGGAAAAATAGCAGTAATCAATAATTCCAAGGAAGCCAAACATACAGATCTCTATATTGATGGAATGATGACACATAGTCTGGACTTAGAGCCGATGGAGATGCGTTGGGTGGATTATAAGGAATAAGAGTTTGTAGTGAAGAAATAAGATAAGCTGTGAAAAAGAGCCTTCGGAGTAAAGACCGGGGGCTATTTTTCGATCTTTGTACAAACAACGCATATGGACAGAGGATAAGATTGATTTACGGTTACACAATAAAGTACTTTATGGAAAATATGGTAGTATTCGGTCGATTGTAGTGATACAATAAAACAATGAAAAGTACGAGCATGGACGATTTCATGCCATATTTAAGAGGTGGATTCATATTGTATTATAGAAATTAAAAATAGTACTTGACTCTACCCCTTAGGGGAGGCTGTATATTATATGTATCTTAATAGGAAAGAGGGTATACATATGAAACAAAATGATCTACATTATTGTGAAGAAAAAACACCGGATACGCTTTATAAAATTGGTATGTTTGCGAGTATAAATCATGTAACAAGAAAAGCACTTAGATATTATGATGATGAAGATCTTCTTAAACCAAAAGTTATTGATCAAGAAACAAATTATAGATATTACACACTTTCTCAGATGGGAGAGTTGCACCGTATTCTTGTATTAAAGGAAATGGGGTTTAAGATCGATGAAATTAAGGCAGTTTTCAACGGGCTGAATGAAAGAGATTTACTAAAGAAGAAAAAAAATCAGCTTATGATACAAATTGCAGATTTGACCAAACTCCTTGCCAAAGTTGAACAGGCATTAGATGCACCGGAGAAGAACCTCTCTTCCTATGTGTTAATAAAAAGTCTGCCGGAAGTAATTGTTGCAAGTATGACCAGGAGGATTGATTCTTATGATGATCTTTTTATAATGATACCAGAGATGGGACAAGAGATGGAACGATTAGAATGCGAATGTGCAATACCTGAATATTGTTTCACAAGCTATCCAGAACCAGGGTATAAAGAAGAGTGTGTTTTAGTAGAAACATGTGATGCGGTAACCGAGTTAAAGGATGATACAGATAAGATCAAATTCAAAGTAATTCCTAAGGTTCCTTCAGCAGCTTGTATCTTTCATAAAGGAAGCTATCATACACTTTCAGCGTCATACGCATCTGTGCTTCAGTATATTGAAGAAAATGGCTTCCGGATTAATGGATCGATACGTGAAAACTATATTGATGGAGTCTGGAATAAGGATAGCGAGGACGAGTGGCTGACAGAAATTCAAATTCCAGTATGTAAGGTGGGTGAAGAGAATGAATGATAGGATAGAAATAAAAGGCTTACACCAAAATAATTTAAAAAATATATCACTTACAATACCCAAGAATAAAATAGTTGTATTTACGGGTGTTTCCGGCTCTGGTAAGTCGAGTATTGTATTTGATACAATAGCGGCTGAAAGCCAGAGACAGATGAATGAAACCTATACGGCATGGGTCAGAGGAAGAATGCCTAAATATGAGAAACCGAAAGTGGATTATATCGATAATCTTTCGGCATCGGTAATCGTTGATCAGTCTAGACTAGGTGGAAATGCGCGTTCAACGGTAGGTACAATAAGTGATTTATATTCAGCATTAAGAGTTTTATATTCACGCATTGGAACACCATATGTAGGGACTGCATCCTATTTTTCATTTAATGATCCGAATGGAATGTGCCCAAAATGTTCTGGTTTAGGTAACATTACAGATATTGATACAGAGGGATTAGTTGATCCGGATAAATCCTGGAATGAAGGGATGGTCAAGCTTCCAGCCTATGGTGTCGGTAATTGGTATTGGAAAATATATATTGAATCAGAGCTGTTTGATTTAGATAAGAAGTTCAAGGATTACTCGGAAGAAGAAAAGAATATTCTTTATTATGGTGCCAAAACCCCTGATGGAGAACGCTTAAACAAGAAAGTGGAGGGGATTGTTAATCAGCTAAGGAGGACCGTTTTGATGCGTGATACTTCCACGATTAAGGAAGCATCGGTCAAAAGACTATTAAGCCTTATTATACAAAAGGTATGCCCTTGCTGCCATGGTAAGAGACTGAATGAACATACTCTCTCCTGTAAGATTAATGGAAAAAGCATCTATGAGATGTGCGAACTAGAGTTTACCGATTTAAGAGAGGAATTATTAAGAATCGAGGACAAGAGAGGTGCAACAATTGTCCAGGATATGGCGGAGTCCTTAGACAGAATGATCGATATCGGTCTCCCTTATCTTAGCATGAACCGTGAATCCTCCACGTTATCAGGTGGTGAAGCACAACGGCTAAAGCTTGTCCGATACATGGGCAGCTCTCTCTGTGGCATGACATATATCTTTGACGAACCAAGTACAGGCATGCATCCAAGGGACGTTCATCGTATGTGTAGATTGCTTCGAAGTCTTAGAGATAAAGGAAATACAGTTCTTGTTGTTGAACACGATAAAGATATTATTAGCATTGCAGACCATATTATTGATGTAGGCCCGCTTGCAGGGAAAAATGGTGGTGAGATATTATTTGAAGGAAGTTATGAAAGCCTTCTTTTATCAGGGACATTGACTGGTAACGCAATGAAAGAAATCGTTCCAGTAAAGGATAACCCAAGAATTCCAGCAAGGTTTTTACCAGTGAAGGATGCAAATTGCCACAACCTAAAAAATGTATCGGTTGATATTGGTCTTAATGTTCTTACCGTAGTAACCGGAGTGGCTGGTTCTGGAAAAAGTACGCTGATTAGAGATGTATTTGCAAAGGAATATGCGGAAGATGTCGTACTTGTTGATCAGTCTCCGATAACAGCAACAGGTCGTTCTACGCCAGCAACATTCATGGGATTTTTCGATGATTTAAGAAATGTAATCTCAAAGGAAACGGGTCAAGATGCATCGATGTTTTCCTTCAATAGTAAGGGTGGCTGTCCGGTCTGTAAAGGAAAAGGTATCATTGTTACTGAGCTTGTATTTATGGATCCCGTTACTACTGTTTGTGAAGAGTGTGAAGGAAGTCGCTATAACAAAGAAGCACTTTCCATTCAATATCATGGAAAAAACATAAAGGAAATACTTGATATGTCAGCAGAAGATGCTCTTGTTTTCTTTAAGGAACAGAAGAAAATAGCAAAACAGATCAGAGCGATGGTGGAAGTTGGCCTTGGATATCTTTCCCTGGGACAACCGACATCTACATTATCAGGAGGAGAACGACAGCGTTTGAAGCTCGCAAAACACTTGGATGATAAAGGAAGTATTTTCATCTTAGACGAGCCCACAACCGGACTCCATGCCTCTGATATCAAGAGTATTATGATGCTATTTGAACGATTTGTAGATAGGGGTAATACAGTTATTATTATTGAACACAATCAGGATGTAATGAAAAATGCAGATTACATTATCGATATTGGGCCGGATGGCGGTAGCAGTGGCGGTGAGATTGTATTTCAGGGAACGGTAAAAGAAATGGTGGAAAACAGTCAAACAATAACGGCCAAATATATCAGAAAATCAATGTAAAAGGAATTCACGACCAATATAAAATCTTTGTTATACAATCGGCAGTCAGCTCTTAGATTGTTTACAAGATATTATTAGTGTTCTTCACTTGACATAAAATCAACTGTAAATGAAGTATATCAATATACTTCATTTACAGTTGAAATGAGTGAAATGAATGCTGCAGGTGCTTTTTGTGAGTAGCTTCTAAATCTCGTATATTTCCTTAGAGCCGGATATGGTAGCAGAAATGGCTTTCTCTACACACGCTACGGCTCCTGCTTTGTCATGATTCTTTAGTGCCTTTAAGATTTCCTCTGCACTGTTGCACACAGCTTCATTTCCATATTTTTGAATAAACCTTATCCAAAGGTGGCTAACTGGGACGCGGAAGGAACGATAGATTAGGGGAAGCAATGTGTTTTGGCTGGTCATGGCCAATTCATGATAAAAGGAGAAAGCAGCATCAGCAGCTTTTTCGATATTATTGTGTAGATGCTTCATCTTATCTAAGTATTGTTCCAGGGTGGCTATATCCTCATCTGTATATCGGTCTACGGACAATTCTACTGCCAGTTTATCCACGATCATTTTGATTTCCAAGATAGAGCGAATCTCATCCCGTCGTAGGTGTCCACCGTTATAATTCATGATGGAGAGAAGTGTCTCTACAGTACCATAGCGGCGGTAATCCATTACAAATACTCCAGAACGGGATTTCACCATTAAAAATCCCTTCCTGGAAAGTTCAGCAATTCCACTGTTTACTACAGCGCGACTAACCTGCATCTGTTCAGCAAGGATGCGTTCCGGTGGTAGCTTTTCACCGATTTTTAATTTTCCGGAAAGAATCATAGTCTCTAATTCTCTGACAAACAATTCTTTAAGTGTAGGTGCTTTTAATTTAGTAAAGTCCATTTATATTCCTTTCAAAAATCCAATATCATTCCCAAGGCTGGTATAACCAGATATCTATGAAAATATCATAATATGGAATAAAAATCAATAGAATATGTTATAAGTTTGTATAGGTTGGCCTATAGCTGACAGGGATTTCTCATTTCTCTAACAGCTATGGGCTAAATTGTTGACATAATGATAGTATGCTTACATGAAAAATAAATTTCATTTTATATATTCAGAAATACAGGAGGTAGTTATTGTGATAAGTTTGACAAATACTTGACAATCTGGATAAAATTATATAGAATAAAATTGTACTACTGGTATGACCAGATGAAAACTATGTTTTCTAAAGGAGGATAAGGTATGTTTCGGTTTAATTATGGGGAAGGTGGGATTCTCAGTGTTTGGCTGGTATGGATTGGTGTGTTTCTCATACTGTTTTTGCTGAACGAGGTTACCCGCAGATTTAAGGTGGCAGGAATTTTAGGGTTTATGGTATTGCCAACTGTACTTTCAATACTGTGGTTTACAGTGATGAAAGAAACAACTTACACAGATTGGTTCCATTTGGCGAAGGTGTATTCATCGACAGCCGGCTGTATCGGTTTCTGGTGTATCCGTCATGTACGTGGAACCAACAAAAAAACAGGTAAGGAATGGGCACTGGCTAACAATAAAATAGCTCTTTGCTTTCCACCGTTGATACTGGCCATCAATATTTTAGAAGCAGTAATACGCGATTTTGAAGTAGGTAGCAAGTATGCTGTAATGGCTCAGGATATCACCGCTGATGCACCTGTAATGCTGATGGGTGGAGCTTGGAACTATATGAATGGAATCGCCGGAATCTTGAATATTGTAATTATTACAGGTTGGTTGGGTATAAAGATTAGGAAAAAGACAAAAAAGGATGGCAGCCGGGATATGATTTGGCCGGATATGCTGTGGTTTTACATTCTAGCATACGATTTATGGAACTTCGCTTATACATATAATTGCTTACCCCATCACGCATGGTATTGTGGATTTGCGCTACTGTTGGCACCTACCCTTTGTGCATTTACAGTCGGTAAAGGAGCATGGTTGCAGCATCGGGCTCAGACATTGGCACTGTGGTGTATGTTTGCTCAGACCTTCCCCTTATTCCAGGATTTTGGAAAATGGCGTGTAGACTCTACTTATAATCCCACCATATATTTTGTTGTTAGCTTTTTAGCATTAGTAGCGAACATTGGTGTAGTGGTTTACATGATTTATAAATGGAAAAAGACAAAACGCAATCCTTACAAGGGTGAATTGTATACAGACTTAAAGGAATATCAGACAATCGCATCACTGGCGGAATAGGCTTATTTATTTTGTGAATAAGCAATCATGAATTGAAAGGTATGGGAATAAGAGTGAAAGAGATTCGAATTCTAGAAATCAAGGAAAGTATATTTGAGGATAATAACAAGGATGCACAATGCCTCAGGGAGCAGTTAAAAAGCGAGAATACCTTTTTACTGAACCTGATGAGTTCTCCTGGAGCAGGGAAGACGACGACCTTGGTAAATACGATTAATCGTCTGAAAGACAAGCTTAGCATTGCGGTTATGGAGGCAGATATCGATTCTGATGTGGACGCAAGAACTATTTCCGAAACGGGTGTAAAGGTAATTCAGTTACATACAGGCGGAATGTGTCATTTGGATGCAGATATGACCAGACAGGGACTTATGGGACTTGATGCTAAGGGAACGGATTTGGTTATTTTGGAGAATGTGGGAAATCTGGTATGTCCAGCTGAATTTGACACAGGCTCCACAAAGAATGCAATGATCCTAAGTGTTCCCGAGGGAGATGACAAGCCGCTGAAATATCCTTTGATGTTCCGGATATCGGACGCTCTGATTATCAACAAGATAGACACCATGAAAGTATTTGACTTTAATTTGGAGCTTTGTGTGGAGAGAGTCAAGAAATTGAACCCGAATATCGCAATATTCCCGATTTCTGCCAAAACAGGAGAGGGAATGGAAGCGTGGACAGAGTGGCTGTATAGAGAGGTTAAAGGAGAGTAAAACTGTGGAGCAAGCAATTACAAAAATGTATTTTCCCAAAGGGTATGAATGTAAGTACAATAAGAAGGTAATGGCGCTGGCAAATATGCTGGGCAGGAAGGATCCTAAAAAGAACGGATATCAGTGGGATGATCCGGAATATGTGATTTTAGAGGCCGGTGTTGATGATGATATGGCGGAAGTAGGCCTAGCCATGGGGTATTATACCAAGAGAACTGCCAAGGAAATGGCTCAGATCATGGGTAAATCCGAGGAATACTGTCATGAGCAAATGATGAAGCTGGCTGTGTACGGCACCTGTTTTGTGAATGTTATCGATGGAGTGGATACCTTCTGGCATGCTGAGAGTTGGATTCCTGGTATTATGGAGATGATTGTTAACAATCTGGAGGTTGTGGAGAAATATCCGATCGTAACCTATGCCATGGAGGCGTACGGAAGAGTCCGGGGGCCCATGAGTGCAGGTATGTTCCCTCCTGGAATAGGACTGATGAGGGTAATTCCCATTGAGACAGCCATTGAAGGCAATAGCCGCAGGGCCAGCTATGAAGAAGTTTCTAAGTATTTGAATGATAATACGATTTTTTCCTGTTCTCCATGCTCTTGCCGTACTGACAGAGAGGCCATGGGAGAGGGCTGCGGTCATCTGAAGGAAGATATGTGTATCCAGATGGGGCATGCAGCAGAATACTATATCCGTACTGGTCGTGGACGGGAAATTACCAGGGAAGAAGCCTTTGAAATTATTAAGCGGGCAGAGGAGAATGGTCTGATGCACCAGATTCCTAATATTGACGGATCTGGTAAAACCCATGCGATCTGTAACTGCTGTGGATGTTCTTGTCTGTCTCTTCGTTCCGGGACTATGTATAAGAACGTGGATATGGTACGATCTAACTATGTTTCAAGGGTGGATAAGGAAAAATGCGTGGCTTGTGGCCAGTGTGTGGAGAACTGTCCTATGAATGCTATGAAGCTGGGACAGAAGCTTTGCTCCAAAGAAACTGTTACAGAAAATATTACGACAACCTATACCCCGAGAAATAATGCTTGGACCGAGGAAGACTGGAATATAGATTACCGGACCAACCGTCAGGAAGTGGTGGATACTGGTACGGCTCCTTGTAAAACCAATTGTCCGGCCCACATTGCGGTACAGGGATACATAAAATTGGCAGCTCAGGGCAAGTATAGGGAAGCTCTTGAACTGATTAAAATGGAAAATCCTTTCCCTGCAGTTTGTGGTTATGTTTGCAACAAGCGTTGTGAAGATGCTTGTACCAGAGGAAATTTGGATGAACCTATCGCTATTGATGATATCAAGCGCTTTATTGCAGACCAGGATTTAAGCAAAGAGACACGGTTTATTCCTAAGAAACGTAATAATTACAGTGATAAAAAGATTGCCGTTGTGGGATCCGGTCCGGCTGGATTGTCCTGCGCATACTATTTGGCGATCGATGGCTATGATGTGACAGTATTTGAAAAAGAAAAGGTAGTCGGTGGAATGCTGACACTTGGGATTCCCTCCTTCGTTCTCGAGAAAAGAATCGTGGAAGCAGAAATCGATATTTTAAGAGAATTGGGTGTTACCTTTAAAACTGGGGTAGAGGTAGGAAAAGATATCACTCTGGATCAGTTAAGAACAGATGGATATGCAGCCTTCTATTTAGCAATCGGAGCTCAGAAGGGCCGGAAGATAGGAGTAGAAGGAGAAGACTTTGAAGGCGTGGTTTCCGGAATAGAGTTCCTCTCCCGTGTCAACCAGGATGACAAAGAAACAATTAACGGTAACGTAGTAGTCATCGGCGGTGGTAATGTGGCTATTGACGTAGCCCGAGTGGCAGTTCGCGCCGGTGGGAAAAAGGTCAGCATGTTCTGTCTGGAAAACAGAGAGCAAATGCCGGCTCTTGACGAAGAGATCCACGTGGCTGAAAGTGAAGACATCACAATCAATAATTCTTGGGGACCTAAGCGTATTATTGGAGAGAATGGCAAGGTAACAGGAATCGAATTGATGCGTTGTATCAGTGTTTTTGATGAAAATGGCCGTTTCAGCCCTAAATATGATGAGAAGAATACGATGCTTGTAGAGGCAGATTATGTTCTGTTAGCAGTAGGTCAGTCTATAGACTGGTGTGGTATTTTGGAGAAGAGCCAGGCGGTTTTAAATCCGAATAAAACCATCCAGGTGGATGAAACAACTTATCAGACGAAGCAGCCAGATGTATTTGCAGGCGGAGATGCGGTGACCGGACCTCGTTTTGCAATTGATGCAATAGCAGCAGGAAAACAGGCAGCTATTTCTATTCATCGTTTTGTCCAGGTGGGACAGGATTTACTGATTGGCCGTAGTCGTCGCCAGTATATCGAATTAGATAAGAGAGCAGTCATAATAGATAGCTATGACACAACACCCAGACAGAGAGCAGCAATGATTGATGGTCAGGAAGCGAAGAAGACCTTCCGTGACATTCGAACAGCCCTTACCGAGGAACAGATGAAAAAGGAAACGGAGAGATGTCTTGGCTGTGGTGCTACTGTAGTAGATGAATATATGTGTGTAGGTTGTGGAATGTGTGCTACGAAGTGTAAGTTTGATGCCATCACCCTGGAACGTGTTTATAACGGTGAGGGTGTAGAATTCCAAGGCATAAAAAAGGCAATTATACCTCATGTAATCAAGCGTAAAATAAAGATAACCGCCAAAAAAGTACTTGGAGGGAAAAGATAAGCGATGCACGAACTAGGTATCATGTACCATATTGTTGAACGGGTGCTCGGAGTGGTGGAAACAAATCGGCTCTCAGAGGTGGAGGCCATTGTCCTGCAAGTGGGAGAATTGTCTTCGGTGGTTCCGAGGTATCTTCATGCCTGTTTCCCAGCTGCAGTAGATGGTACCGTGCTTGAAAGCACCAAATTAGAAATAGAAATACTCACGGCCAATGGAATTTGTAAGGGTTGTGGAAAAGTATATCCATTACTGGAACACGCAAGAGTATGCCCGGAGTGTAAGGGTGAAGAATTTGAGATGATCAGTGGCGGAGAATTTTACCTAAAAGAAATCAGGGCATGTTGAACTGATGATAGGATAAGAAGGGGCTCATAAGAGCCTAAAAATCAATACTAATTTGGAGTAGCTTCATAATTTGAAACATTGATTTATTTAAAAGTAATAAGCATCCCATAATACACAGTGACGAACAGATTATTGATTTTATAAGATGTCCGTCAACCTGTGTGTTTGGGATGTTTTTTTGCAAAAGAACAAGATGCAAAGAAAAACAAAGATTAAAACAGAATTAATGTGGTAAAACAAAAAATAAACCAAGAACCTCTATTGACATGTCGAATGGAAATACATATAATATAATTATTACAAAACTAGAAAAAAATAACAGTATTTTTGGATAAAACGACTAATTAATACTATTGATTTAGAGTTATTTTATAAAAAATGATTAATTGTGAGATGATTTGATTAATGTTTGGTATATTACAATAAAAATTGAATTGCGGAGAATAACAATGCTTGCCATAGAAAGAGAAGAGTATATTTTAAACAGTCTAAAAAAGAATAAAATAGCACAGGTTTCTGATTTAAGTAAAGAAATGGGTGTCACAGAAGAAACCATAAGGCGAGACTTGGAAAAACTGGAGAAGCAAAGCATAATCCAAAGAGTTCACGGTGGAGCATATTTAAAAGAAGGGTTTGGAAACGAGACTCCTTTGACAGTAAGAGAAAAAGTTTTTAAAAAAGAAAAGGAAAAGTTGGCTAGGTATTGTATTAAGGAGATTAATGAAAAGGAATCCGTATTTCTTGACTGTAGTTCTACGGCATTATACCTGGCAAAAGAGATACGTATATCACAGAAAAAAATTATAGTTGTAACAAACTCAATATCCGTTGCAAAAGAACTGGATTTAAGCTCTCAGGTTAGACTAATTATGTTAGGTGGAGAACGGGATTTGGATAGAAATGCCTGCCATGGTGATGTAACAGTGAAAATGATGCAACAATACTATGTCGATAAGGCGTTCATCAGTGGAGCGGGGATTAGTCTGGAGGCTGGATTAACAGATTATACGCAGGAGGAAGCAGCTGTTCGACAAGCCGCTATTCGCTGTGCCAAAAGGACGTATTTTATGGCTGATATAACGAAAATAGGTCGCTATGCGGTTAATATTTATGGAAGTCTGGAACAGCTTTATGCCCTTGTAGTTAACACATCCATAACAAGTAAAGACGAGGCATTAGAAAAGAAGCTCAATGATTTGAATGTTCGAGTAATTGTCGCATAATTAGCACAACATGTTAATCACTAAAGTATTTATCTATTGATAGGAATAGGTATAAATTCATAATCAAGAAGGAGAATAGACACGATGAATCAGGTATATGAAAAATTGTTAAATTGTTATAAAAGTTTTCAGGATAAAATTGATTTCAAACCGGATGTAGCACTAATTCTCGGTTCAGGATTAGGTGATTATGCAGATACCATTGATGTTAAATTTACTTTAGATTATAACGAAATAGAAGGGTTTCCGGTATCAACGGTAAAGGGGCACAAAGGAAGATTTGTATTTGGATATGTGGGTGAAGTACCAGTGGTAATCATGCAGGGGCGTGTGCATTATTATGAAGGCTATGCGATGTCCGATGTCATACTTCCAACCAGACTCATGAAGATGATGGGAGCAAGGGTTCTCTTTTTAACCAATGCAGCTGGTGGCGTGAACTATGATTACATAAGCGGAGACTTTATGATGATCACGGATCATATTACTAACTTTGTACCATCGCCTTTGATTGGTGAAAATATAGATGAGCTGGGTGTGAGATTCCCTGATATGAGTCATGTGTATGATCCGAAGCTCCAGGAAGTGATCCGAAAGGCAGCAAAGGAATTGAAGATGCCCTTAAAGGAAGGAATTTATCTGCAGCTTACAGGTCCTAACTTTGAGACTCCTCAGGAGATTAAAATGGCCAGATTATTAGGAGCAGACGCAGTAGGTATGAGTACTGCCTGTGAAGCTATGGCAGCAAATCATATGGGTATGAGAATTTGTGGAATATCCTGTATAACCAATCAGGGTGCAGGTATGAGTGCAAATCCGCTGACTCATGCGGAGGTTCAGGAAACTGCCGACAGAGTGGCACCATTGTTTAAGAGTCTGATTACTGAGACAATTAAGAATATTGGTAGGATGCTTTCTGGTGAACAGTAAATGGACATATTAGATAGCAAATAAGGAGCAATTATGAAGGCTTTATATTATGATGGGACACTGAAATATACAGAAGATTATAAAAAACCGATGATTGGACCAAAGGAATCTCTGGTGAAGGTTCTGATTAGCTCTATCTGTAATACAGATAAGGAGATATTGTCGGGCTATCGTCCTGATTTTAAGGGGATCCTAGGACACGAGTTTGTAGGAGAAGTAGTAGAATCCAATGAAATCAGTCTCATAGGGGAGCGGGTGGTTTGTGAGATTAATGAAAATTGTGGCGAATGCATCTACTGTAAGACCGGTAGACCCTCTCACTGTACTGCCAGGAAAGTGATGGGAATATCCGGCAAGGATGGATGCTTTGCAGAATACCTGGTAGTTCGTACGGATTTGCTGCATCTGGTTCCCCAAGAGGTACCTTCGGAGGTGGCTGTTTTTACTGAGCCCTTGGCAGCTGCGCTTGAGATATTAGAGCAGGTTCATATACAACCCTCCACCAGTGTTGCAGTGATTGGAGATGGAAGGCTGGCATTTATGATCGCTCAAGTAGTTTCTCTTACGGGAGCTAATCTTACCATAGTTGGAAGACATGAAGACAAGCTGGCAATGTTTGCACCCTTTGCAAAGGTAACTACGAATACGGAAGAAACCTTTGAAGTAGTGATTGATGCTGCCGGTTCACCCTCCGGTCTGTTAAGTGCACAAAAGTTAGTTCGTAAAAAAGGAACGATTATTATTAAGAGTACCTATGCAGGCAACATAGATATTAACATGAGTGATTTTGTGGTAAATGAGATAACAATCAAAGGGAGCCGATGCGGACCGTTTGCACCTGCACTTAAGCTGTTGCAAGGTAGGTTGATACGTTTTCCGGATATTGAGCTGTATGACTTAAGGGATTATGAGAAAGCCTTCCAGTCTCGTTCGTTTAAGGCTGGTTTTCAAATCGGTACATGGTAAAGGCAAGTGAAAAAATAGAAATGATAAGTGATAAAAGAGAAAAGGTAAGTGATAAAAGAGAAAAGGCAGGAAAGTAGACAAGCAGGAAAGTAGACGAACAGGAAAGCAGACAAGCAGGTACATCGTAAAACTAGTTTCACTGGGAGGAATACAGGACATGGATCGAATCAAAGAAGTTACGCACATTGACAACATTAAGTTAAGCGATGATGAAAAACGGGTAATAATCATTGATCAAACAAAGTTACCGAATATAACAGAATATATATCCATTGGCAGTGTAGATGATCTATATGATGCGATATTCCATCTGAAGGTAAGAGGAGCACCGGCCATTGGTATCTGTGCAGGCTACGGAATGTACATACTGGCACAGCAGATACTTGAGGATAGATATGAGTTATTCTATGAAGAGTTTGTAAGGATTAAGGATTACATTAATTCATCAAGGCCAACCGCTGTTAATTTGAGCTGGGCATTAAATCGCATGGATAAGGTTGTTGTTCAAAATAAAGATAAATCAGTAGCTGAAATCATTACGTTATTAGGAGCGGAATGTAAAAAGATCCATGAGGAAGATATTATGATGTGTACTGCTATCTCTGAATTTGGACTTACCTTAATTAAGGATGGTGATGGAATACTTACGCACTGTAATGCAGGTCCACTGGCGACTTCCCGTTATGGAACTGCACTGGGTCCATTGTTCTTAGGGAAAGAAAGGGGAATGAACTTTAAGGTATTTGCCGATGAGACAAGACCATTGCTCCAGGGAGCCAGACTGACTTCCTATGAGCTGCAAAAGGGTGGAATTGATGTCACACTTATTTGTGATAACATGGCAAGCTTGGTTATGAAAAACGGATGGATACAGGCATGCTTTGTTGGATGTGACAGAATTGCAGCAAATGGTGATGCGGCAAATAAGATCGGGACGAGCGGTGTTGCGATCTTAGCGAAACACTATGGCATCCCATTTTATGTTTTGGGTCCAACCTCTACCATTGATTTAGACTGTAAGACCGGTGATGATATTGAAATAGAATTACGTGATTCAAAGGAAATTAAAGAAAAATTCTACTTAGAATCAATGGCATTAGAAGAAGTAAAATGCTATAATCCGGCATTCGATGTAACGGACCATAATCTGATTACAGCAATTGTTACGGAAAAAGGCATCTGCTATGCACCTTTTGAGGAAAGTATTCCGGCACTTTTTAATTAAAAGTCATTAAAGCATCGAACAGGAAAAACAGCGATACCCTCGCTTATCGAGGATATCGTATGATTATAAGGGAGGTAATTTTATGAAATTAAAAAAAGGTTTAGTAGTAGGTTTAGTTGGTGTTACCATGCTAATGGGAATGTTAGGTGGTTGCGCAAAAAAGAATGATACAACAGAGACAAAAGCCCCGGTAACACAGGCTCCGGAAGCAAAAGAAGAGACGCCGGCAGCAGAACCTGCCGAGGCTGGTTTAAAAATTGCAATTGTAACTAGTCCATCTGGTGTGGATGATGGTTCCTTCAACGAGGATAACTATAACGGTATATTGAAATTCATTGAAGCGAACTCGACAGCCAGCGTGAATGCGGTGAAAGAACCGACCGGTGATCCGACCGCAGCCGTTCAGGCCGTAGCTGACATCATTGCTGATTATGATGTAATCGTTACCCCAGGTTTCCAATTTGCGAATGTATCCTCCATCGCACTTGAGAACCCAACAAAGAAATTTATCCTAATCGACACAAACCCGAATGCCCAAGGTGATCAGCAAGCCTTTGATAACGTTTATGCAATGACCTTTGCAGAAGAAGAAAGTGGTTTTTTCGCTGGTATGGCAGCAGCATTAGAGACAAAAACAAATAAAGTTGCAGTTGTAAACGGTATCGCTTATCCCTCCAATGTTAACTATCAATATGGATTTGAATCCGGTGTAAATTATGCCAATGCTATGTATGACAAAACGGTTGAATTTGTTGAATTATCATCTTATGCAGGTACCGATGTAACTGGTGCTAATGTCGGTGGTAACTATGCAGGTTCCTTTGCAGATGAAGCAGCCGGTAAGGTGCTAGGCAATGCTCTGATATCGGAAGGCTGTGATATTATTTTTGTGGCAGCAGGTGGCACAGGCAATGGAGTATTTACTGCTGCAAAAGAAGCATCCACTGATGTAAAGGTAATCGGATGTGACGTTGACCAGTATGATGATGGTGTTAATGGAGATAAGAACGTTATTCTTACCTCTGTATTAAAAAATATGAGTATTAACGTTGAAAGGGCTCTAAATGCAATAAAGGATGGTACTTTTAAGGGTGAGAATGTTTTATTAAAAGCAGACACTGATTCTACCGGATTTGTAAGTGCAGAAGGACGTCATCAATTATCTGCGGACTCTTTAACAAAAATGAACGAGGCATATGCATTGTTAAAGGAAGGAAAAATTGTTCCGGCTGCTAACTTTAATGGAATTGCTTCCGATTCATTCCCGGGTTTACCGGAATAAGGAAAGCTTATAAAGAATGAATTGAGTACGTTCAGACTACGAAGTTTATCACTTTCTATTGTGGAAGTACTATGGGAAGTGATAAACTTTTTTATATGATAAGATTAGGGTGTCAAAAGCCTGATTGAAATAAGGTTCCTTTAATTTGCACAATAATATTTATTGATTGCATGATACAGAACATATATTCGCAACACGCTCTCGCCCCAATGAGTCACGTAGTGGTACATAGGTCCTAAAATAAAGGACCTAAGTACCAACGGACTCATACAGTTGCTCATCGAATTATATTCTGCATCATGCTAAAAGCCTGGATAGTGATGTGCAAATTAACGAATGTAAGTTACTTGTAAGGCTTTTGAAACCCTGATACTATATAAAGTCTGCAAAGTTGATGTTTATATGGAGTAATGTAATAATTAAGGAGAATGATTATGTCCGAGTATATTGTTGAAATGAAACATATCACCAAACGTTTTCCCGGTATTGTGGCTATTGACGATGTTACCATACAGATTAAGAAGGGTGAAATCTATGCCCTGTTGGGTGAAAATGGTGCGGGTAAATCCACTCTGATGAGTATGCTTTTTGGTATGTATGAGCCAGACGAAGGAGAAGTCTGGATTCGGGGAGAAAAGGTACAGATCGCTTCTCCTAATCATGCTACCAGGCTTAACATAGGGATGGTGCACCAACACTTTAAACTGGTTCAAAATTATACAATTACCGAAAATATAATTTTAGGTAATGAGCCTGTGAAAAAACGTTTCGGCTTGTTTTCCTATGTAGACTTAAAAAATGCTCATAAGGAAATTGCAGCTTTATCAAAAAAATTCGGGCTGGAGGTAGATCCGACAAAAAAGATTGAGGATATCAATGTATCGTTGCAGCAGCGGGTTGAAATCCTGAAGATGCTGTATCGGGAAGCGGAGATTCTCATTTTCGATGAACCGACAGCAGTGTTAACACCGCAAGAGATTGAATTTCTGTTAGAGATTATTGAGGGACTGCGTCAAGGGGGGAAAACGATCATTCTTATCACTCATAAGCTGGAAGAGATTAAGAAAGTGGCGGATCGTTGCGCTATTTTGTGTAAGGGAAAGCTTGTAGAAGTGTTGGATGTAAAAGAAACCTCCACCAGGACCATGGCTAATATGATGGTAGGCCGTGAAGTATATTTTGAGACAGAAAAAGCACCTGCTAACTTTCGTGATGTGGTATTAGAAGTAGATCACTTGACAGTAAAAAATCAGGATAATTTTGAGGTTGTTAAGGATGTATCTTTTCAGATTCATGGTGGTGAAGTCTTCGCCATTGCCGGTGTTTCCGGTAACGGACAGATTGAAATAGCAGATGCCATCGCAGGTCTTGCGAGGATTGATCGTGGTACCATAAAGCTAGGCGGCGAAGAAATCAATCATTATAGTATTCGGAAGCGTACCTTAAGGGGAATTTCTTATATTCCGGAGGACCGTCAAGCATATGGTCTTGTACTTGACTTTACACTTGCAGAGAATATTGCCTTGAAGAATTATTTTAAGGTACCGTACTGTAAAAATAATATTCTAAATAAAGATGAAATAGAAGATTATGGCAACCAGCTAATTGAAAAGTATGATATAAGAAGTGGACAGGGAACCAAGACCCAGGTGCGTTCCATGAGTGGTGGCAATCAACAGAAAGCAATTATTGCCAGGGAAATAGAACTTCAATCACCGTTGATGATATTTGTTCAGCCAACGAGAGGCTTAGATATCGGGGCAATTGAAAATATACATAATATGATTCTAGAAGAACGTGACAAAGGAAAAGCAATTCTTTTAATCTCTTTAGAATTAGACGAGATTATGAAAATCGCTGATACCATAGGTGTAATCTACAATGGACAGATCACAAAGATCGCAGCGGCCCAAACGTTGACAACGAATGAGGTTGGAGAATTTATGATGGGGGTAACAGCATGAGCAAAAAAGTGAGCGACGAAAATAAGTCAAAGTCCAATATCATCAAGAAATCATTTTTATTGCTTATGGGTAATGAAAAATGTCAGCCCTTCACCATTCCGGTATTTTCTATTATCCTTAGTCTGATTGCAGCATCTATCGTTATACTGCTTCTGGGGAAGAATCCGATTGGTGCATTTCATAATCTGCTACAGGGTGCCGGAATTATGTCAAAGCCATCCTATGCCGGCTATAAGAGCAGGCTGACCGATTTTATGACACTGTTAAACGCCATGACACCTATGTTGTTTGCTTCTCTGGCTGTTGCTGTAGCACTAAAGGGTGGATTATTTAATATCGGTGTATCAGGGCAAATGCTGTTGTCAGGTTATTTGGCCACCGTATTGGTTGGTTATAGTGAGCTAACCGGTGCAGTCGCTAAGCCAATGGCATTGATTGTTGGTATACTGGCGGGTGCATTACTTGGTGGATTGGTAGGAGTGTTAAAATATAAATTTAATATCAATGAAGTAGTATCAACGATTATGTTTAATTATATCATCCAGTATGTACTAAGCTTTTTTATTCATTCCTACTATAT
The DNA here is from genome assembly GCA_023436225.1 of Bacillota bacterium. Taxonomy (GTDB): domain Bacteria; phylum Bacillota; class Clostridia; order Lachnospirales; family Lachnospiraceae; genus Mobilitalea. The sequence goes on along the minus strand of JAEZKA010000076.1, from coordinate 156,561 downwards.
CGATCCGGTTTCCAGACAGTCTAAGTACATCAAGGATGCTGCAAGGCTGACCCTCACTAACGTGGAAATTGGTGGATTAAAAATGGATATTTCCTTAGGCTTTGGTATAGCGATAATATTAGCGGTATTATTGAAGCTCTTTATGGATAAAACACGTATGGGCTTTGAGATTAAAGCGGTTGGATCTAGTCCAAAGGCCGCCAAATATGCAGGCATCAGTGTAGGCAGGACGATGATTTTTGCGATGGTGATCTCCGGTGCAATTGCCGGCTTAGCCGGTGTTACCTATTATCTGGGCTACTATGCCTCCATTCAACCAAGAGTACTTACGAGTACAGGCTTTGATGCAATTGCAGTTGCATTATTGGGAAATGCTAATCCGATTGGTATCATCGCATCTTCCTTCCTAATCTCTGTTATTGATAAGGGAAGTACATATATGAGTTCTATTTCCGGAGTAAGACAGGAGATTGCTTCCGTAATTACAGCATTGATTCTGCTCTTTAGTGCCTGTGGTACTTATATCAAATACCGAATTAATAATGCAAAAGATAGTATACAGCATAAAGCAGGAAAGGGGAATGAGGAATAATGGAAACAGTAATTATCGATGGATTATCCTTTGCACTGCCTCTTTTTATCATGGCAATTGGTGGTATCTTCAGCGAAAAGAGCGGTATTACAAACCTTGCGATTGAAGGCTTGCAAGGCTTTGGTGCCTTTTTTGGTGCACTTTGTGTAGTTCTGATCGCCGATTTGTCTGGCTTAGATGTTCAGAAATTATCCTTCCTGGCCTTGTTTTTAGCTATGGTAGGCGGTGCACTTTATTCTATGCTCCATGCTCTACTTTGTGTGAAATTTAAAGCAAATCAGGTGATTAGCGGTGTTGTTATCAATATTCTGGCGATTGCTGTGACAGCGTTCTTAACAACACAGATTAACGGTATGGTATTTGGTGCTATGTCAGATAAATTCCAATTAGGTGTATCAAATCGCTTTACCATCCCGGTCTTATCCGCAATTCCCGTACTAGGAGCAGTTTTTAAGAATATTTATCCCTTCGAAATTGTAATCATAGTGATTGCATTGTTTGCATGGTATGTACTAAATAAAACAAGATATGGTTTAAGATTGCGTGCTTGTGGTGACAATCCCCATTCGGTAGATGCAGCAGGTGTGGAGGTATCAAAGATTCGGTTTTTAGCAGTTATGGTTTCCGGTGCGTTATCCGGTCTTGGTGGTATGTGTTTTGCATACTCTATCTCCGCTAACTTCTCGCCAAGTGTCTACATGGGATGTGGATATCTTGCCATTGCGGCATTAATCTTTGGAAATTGGAGTATTATCCCTACCTTTTTTGCCTGCCTATTATTCGGATTGGCCAGATCCGGAGGATATAAGCTAGGTCAGGTTCTTGAGATGCCAAGTACATTTTCTGATTTAATAATGATTCTTCCATATGTACTTACTTTGTTACTTCTCATTTTCTTCTCCAAATCGAACCGAGCTCCGAGAGCCTTGGGTGAAATCTACGATAAGGGTAAGAGATAGATGCAGGAGAGGGAGAAAGGTTATTCCAATGTCTATGAAATGCCAATGAAAGGAAAGAAAAATGATATTAGAAAAAGAAAGACTAGCAGTTGTTGAATATGGTAAGAAGCTTGTATCTACAGGATTAGTGAAGGGTACCTTTGGAAATATCAGTATATATAACAGGGAACAGAATTTGATGGCGATTAGCCCAAGTGGAAAGGATTACTTTGAAACTACGCCGGAAGATATTGTGGTATTAAATCTTGAAGGAGAAATTGTGGATGGAACATGCAAACCCTCCAGTGAGTATGACCTGCATCGAATCTTTTATCAGAGAAGAAGGGACATTAATGCAGTCGTACACACGCATTCCACCTATGCCACCATTCTTTCCTGCCTACAGTGGGAGATTGAACCGGTGCACTATCTGATTGCTTATGCTGGTGATAAAATTCCGTGTACACCATATGTACCCTTTGGAAGCTATGAGCTTGCAGAGGTAGCCTATGAGACGATGGGCGACAGATACTGTTGTCTACTTGGTAACCATGGTTTACTAGCGTGTGGTTCAAGCATCGCCTATGCTTTTGATGTGGCCGAGCAGATGGAGTTTGTATCTGAGCTGTACTATAAAGCAAAGTCAGTTGGGGAACCAAAATTAATTTCTTCGGAGTATTTATCCGGTCTTATGGAGAAATTTAAAACTTATAGAGTTAGATAATCTTTGATACACAAAATGAGTATGTATCTGATTTTATATCATGAAAGGAGAAAGAGATGAATACCCGATTCTATAATGCGAGAATATTAACAATGAGTGATTTATCAAAGAAGGGAGATTGCTTTGAGATTACGGAGGGAGAGCTTTGGGTAGAGAATAATCGCATCACCCATGTCGGAATTCCAAAAGCAACGGAGTATCCTCCCTTTGATGAAGAAATTGATGTTAACGGCAATCTATTGATGCCGGGCTTTAAGAATGCCCATACCCATTCTGCCATGACATTTTTAAGATCTTATGCGGATGACCTGTCACTACAGGACTGGTTAAGTCTTCAGGTTTTTCCGATGGAAGCGAAATTAACAGGTGAAGATATATATCATCTGTCCAAACTTGCCATATTGGAGTATCTGACCAGTGGTATTACCGCCAATTTGGACATGTATTTCTGTCCGCAAGATGTAGCACAGGCATCGATTGATATGGGATTTCGTACTGTGATGAGTGCAGGAATTAATAAGTTTACGGGAAGCACTAATGAAAATATGGCTTCCTTAGAGGGTTGGTATAACCGATTTAATTCCTATCATGAACTGATTGGATATCGTCTTGGTTTTCATGCTGAGTTTACTGCCGATCAGGAATTGTTATCAGAGATTGCAAAATTAGCAGCTAGACGAAAAGCCCCGGTATATACTCATAGTTCCGAAACCAGATTAGAAGTAGATCAGTGCATAGAGCGGTATGGGATGACACCGACCGCATACTTAAACAGCCTTGGAATGTTTGATTATGGTGGTTGCTGTTATCACTGTGTACATATGACACAGGAGGATCTGGATATATTGATGAAGCGTCAGGTTTCGGTGGTGACAAATCCCGCATCGAATATGAAGCTGGCCAGTGGTATCGCTCCTGTAAAAACGATGATGGATATGGGTATCAATCTGGCCATCGGTACGGACGGACCTGCAAGTAATAATGCGCTGGACATGTTCCGTGAGATGTTTTTAACTACGGTATTACAGAAAATTAGAGAGATGGATGCTTCTGCGGTGGATGCAAATCGTGTACTTTATATGGCAACTGTCGGAGGTTCAAAAGCGATGGGACTTATGGACGCAGATACCTTAGAAGTTGGGAAGCTGGCTGATCTTATCATGATTGATTTGCATCAGCCCAATATGCAGCCAATGAATAACATTACCAAAAACATTGTTTACAGTGGAAGTAAACAGAATGTCAAGCTAACCATGGTGAATGGTAAAATTCTGTATAGAGATAACCAGTTCTTTGTAGGCGAGGATGTGGAGAAAATCTATGCAAAGGCGAATGAGATTATTCAATCGAAAAAAGAAGCTAGATAAGTGGAGTTCAATCATAGTAATGAGGAGTCTTGAAGGTATCATTTCAAGGCTCCTTTTAAATTGAAATCTATTGCAATTCTATATCCCATCGTATTATTTATTCGCTGTATATTTCTAAATCACCCTTTATCGAACGCTCATAGTAATCAGTTAAATAGCGAATCGCTTCTTCTGTCTTCTCGTTAGTTATTAGATTAAAAAGACCAGTCATAAAATCGATTGTTAGTTTTATTCCATATAATCTGATGTGACGTTCAAATAAGTTATGGTTTGAGGTGCGAAATGCATTATAGATTAATGGTAAAATGGTATTTCTACTTAAAATACTCATATATCGAAAGAATTCATAAGCAATTTCGGCAGCATCTGTGACTTTTGAGGTCTTTTCGAGTGCAAGGATATAGTTCTGTAATTTATCCACATTTTCCTTGGTTAAATTACCTGACATTTGTCGAATTGCAAAGGTATCAAATAAGATTTTTAGCTCAATGGAAGAACGAACCTCAGGCCTACGAAGCATCCCTCTATTATAATTCATCATAGAGACAAGAATGTCCACAGAGCCTTTTTGGTTATAATCAGCTACAAAGGTACCTACTCTTGGTTGTATCTCCAGAAATCCCTTGGATACCATTGCTGCAATTCCACTATGAACGATATTACGATTAATCCCCATAACCTCTGCAAGCTCACGCTCCGTTAAGAGCTGTTCACCTATTTCAAGCTCACCTGATAGTATTTTAGATTCAATTTCCTGAATGAAAAGATCTTTTAGGGTAGGGGCTTGTAATTTTTTGTATTCCATACATTATCCTCCTTTTGGTTACTGGTTAACCAGACCAGTGATATTATTACAGATATTTGTTAAAAATGTAAAATAAGTATTGTTAATAGCAATTTTTGGTGGTAATATAATTATATAATTTTGTTAAAAGATTGTCAATCAGGAAAGGAAGTAAATGGAAAAATATAATGTAATTCAAGTAAACAAAGCATTTTGTTGATAATGATGCCGATGCAGACAGGTTAAGAATGCAATGAAAGGAGCAAGGCACATTTTTATGACATTTGATGTCATCCCTGGTTTGAGATAAACAACCACGCTGAAAGCAACCATAATATAAGTGAAAGGATGAAATGGGTATCGGCAGTATGGAGGCAGACACTTACCATACTTGGCGAAGGGGTTGAACTGTTTTCGAATTGGTTTATAGCTTAAGTGAGATCCTGAAAAAATGAATAAATTTTTTGAATTTATTAATATAATAACGAAGGAAAAGGAGTGTATCCCATGGCAGAGCTGAGACCAAAGATCGTAAAGCTTGCAAAAGTAGTTGGAGGCGTTTCGGGTCTTGTAAACAAGATTGATGAGAATGCACCGGAGTATTACAGTTTAGCAGCCATACTATCGGATGAGGAGGCTGACGTAGCAATTGCTGCAGGTTTAAGGAAAGAACGTACCGCAGAGTATCTAGCAAAAAAGGTAGGCAGACCACTGGAAGAGGTAAAGAAAATCGCTGACACACTTGGTTGGAAGGGCGTCTTTCGAGTAAATACGGATCCGAGTGACAAGAAAGATCGTTACTTTATGCAAATATTTGCTCCGGGCATCATGGAAATGATGGTGAACAACAAGCAAATACTTAATGAACATCCGGAGGTGGGTAAGGCTTTTGAAGAATACACCCGTATCCGCATGGCCAATATGTCACCATTGATGCCCGACGGCTATGGCTTAATGCGTGTTGTTCCGATTGAAAGTGCAATTAAAGATATTCCTGACGTCAATGATTATGAAAAATTGAGTTACTACTTAGATAAGTATGATAAGTTTTCTGTATCACCATGTTCTTGTCGTTCTTCTCGTCGTGTCATAGGAGAGGGCTGTGGCCACCTGGAAGAGGATATGTGCGTTCAGATGGGAAAGGGTGCCGAGTATTACATACGAACTGGACGAGCGAGAGAAATCAGCCGTGAAGAAGCACTAGTAATTCTAAAGCGAGCAGAGGAAAACGGTCTGATGCACAATATGCCTAATATTGAAGAGGCGGGTGAAAGTGCAGCAATCTGTAATTGTTGTGCCTGTTCTTGTTTTGGGTTACGCGTTGGTCTGCTCTATGGGGCCAGAGATGTGATACGGTCCAACTTTGTTGCTAAAATTGATGAAACAAAATGTGTTGCTTGCGGTCAATGCGTTGAAACTTGTCCGGGAAATGCATTGAAAATGGGACAAAAAATCGGTACTAAGGAACCCCTGCCTGTGCCGGAAAAATATCGCAAAATGAGTAACTCAATTTGGCATAAGTCTGATTGGAATGTGGATTATCGTGAAAACCAAGAAGATGTTCTGGCAACAGGTACTGCTCCATGTAAGACAGCATGTCCTGCTCACGTTGCAGTACAGGGTTATCTTCGTTTGGCGGCGGAGGGTGACTATCAGGGCGCTTTAGCTTTAATCAAGAAAGAAAATCCGTTTCCGGCTGTTTGCGGACGTATTTGTAATCACCGCTGTGAAACGGAATGTACACGTGGCTTAATTGATGAGGCAGTAGCCATTGATGAAGTAAAACGCTTTATTGCAGACCATGACTTAAAGAAAGCAACCAGATACATCCCACCTATGATTAACCAAATCGGCAGACCATATGAACAAAAAATTGCAATCATCGGTGCTGGTCCTGCGGGTATGAGCTGTGCATTCTACCTTGCAGAAAAAGGCTACAAACCTACGGTATTTGAAAAAGAGCATCGTCCCGGTGGTATGCTGATGAATGGTATTCCGGCATTTCGACTTGAAAAAGATGTGGTTCAGGCTGAAATTGATATCCTGACTGAAATGGGTGTGGAGTTCAAATGTGGTATTGAGGTTGGTAAAGACATTACAATTGCCGAACTTCGTGAGCAGGGCTATCAAGGCTTCTATGTTGCAATTGGTGCACAGGGTGGACGGAGTCTAGGTATTGCTGGGGAAGATGCAGAGGGTGTAGAGTCCGGAATTTCCTTTATCTGTGATGTAACCCTCGGCAAAGAGAAGAAACTTACAGGTCGTACGGTTGTAATCGGTGGTGGTAACGTAGCGGTAGACGTTGCACGTACCGCTAGCCGTGTCGGTGCATCTGAAACCTTAATGTTCTGTTTAGAAGATCGTGATCATATGCCAGCGGATACAGATGAAGTTGCAGAAGCGGAGCATGAGGGTATCAAAGTGAATCACTCCTGGGGTCCTAAAGAAATACTTGTAGAAAATAACAAGATTAAGGGTATTATTTTCAAGAAGTGTCTCTCTGTTTTTGATGATAAGAATCGTTTTGCACCAAAATATGATGAAACAGATCTGATGACAGTGGAATGTGAACATCTATTATTATCCGTTGGCCAGAGTATTGTCTGGGGCGAATTACTTGCTGGTACAAACGTGGAGTTCAATAGCAATGGCACAGTAAAAGCAGATGCTGTTACATATCAGACAGCTGAGCCGGATATTTTTGTTGGCGGTGATGCTTACACCGGTCCTAAATTTGCAATCGATGCAATTGCAGCAGGTAAAGAAGCAGCAATATCCCTTCACCGTTATGTGCAGCCTGGACAGACATTGACGCTTGGTCGTGATTGTAGAAAGTACATCTCACTTGATAAATCAAATGTATCATTTGATCAAGGCTATGATCACTCTAAACGGCAACTTGCCGGATATAACAACGCAAAGGAAAAGACCTTTGGTGACACACGCATAACCTTTACGGAAGAACAAGTAAAGAAAGAGACGGCACGTTGTCTTTCTTGCGGTGCAACAAAGGTAGATGAATATATGTGTGTTGGTTGTGGACTTTGTACAACGAAATGTCAGTTTGAAGCGATACGCCTGGAAAAGGTACGTGATGTGCATGCGGATACCTTCGAGACTATGCCGATTAAGGTAGCAGCTCATGTGGTTAAGAAAACGGGCAAAATCCTAGCCAAACCATTTGTAAGGAATTAAGGGTCCTACGACAAAGTTTCAAGGTACCACGGAAGGTATGGTCATTATTATGCATGAACTTGGATTGATGGACGCAGTGATGAAAACTGTTGATCGGATTACGAAAGATGAACATTTGTCACACGTGAATAAAATTGTACTGGAAATCGGCGAACTATCGGGTACGGTACCACATTTCATAACAGATTGCTATAAAGCAGTTGTTGCTGATACTCAGTATGAGGATACAGAGCTTGTACTTGAAATTGTTCCCGGCATTGCCAGGTGCAACGATTGTCAAATTGAATTTAGGATTGATATCGAAAAATTGAGCTGTCCAATATGTGATGGGAGAAATCTTACGCCGATCGAGGGAAAAGATTTAATAATAAAGGAAATTGAAGCTTATTAATGTGAAAATAAAAAGCAATTTTCACACTAGAAGTTTGTGCCTGCGTAATCCCAAAGTGTGAGATGTAATAAGTGAGAGAGTAGGAGAAGGGATATGGAGCAAAATGCGAAAATTATTGCAGTAACGGGGAAAGGGGGAGTAGGGAAAACATCCTTGTCGGCAGTTATTGTTAAAATATTGACAAAACATTTCCCAGATAAACGTATTCTGGCGATTGATGCAGATCCAGCAGTTGGCTTGGCAACTGCGCTGGGCATCGAAGTAAATGCAACGGTCGACGATATACGAAAAGAATTTATTAACCAAGTGGAAACAGGTAATACAAATGAAGCAGTAGAAATGCTGGGTAACGCACAATATATGATTTTTGACACCTTAATTGAGCAGCCTAATTTTTCGTTTTTAGCAATAGGCAGACCGGAGTCGGCGGGGTGCTATTGTAAAGTAAACAGTTATTTAAAAGAAGTAATTAAAATTCTGAGTGAGAACTACGACTATATTGTAATTGACGGAGAGGCAGGGATAGAACAGGTAAATCGCCGTGTAATGGAAAAGGTTACTCATTTACTTCTTGTCTCAGATGCAAGCAAAAAGGGAATTCAAGTAATTGAAACCATAAACCGCGTTGCAAAAGAATTGGTGATGTATGATGCGGTTGGCGCCGTCTTCAATCGTATTCCTGGTTTGGACATCACGCAGCATATCGATGCAGGGGATATCCCCATCCTTGCTTATATCCCATCGGATGAAACGCTGGCTACCTGTGACATTAAAGGTGAAAATATCATGCTGTTACCAGATGATGCTCCAATAGTAAATGGTGCGCGTGAGGCTCTAATTAAGCTTAATATATTGAAGGGATAGGGACTAAAATATGAAAGATTTGAAGAATCTGCTCTATTTTGAAAACCTTCTGGCAGAAGCGAATAATGACTTGGTTCGCAGGGCGAAAGAAGATGGCCAAGTTGCAATCGGGAATGTCTGTTATCAGATCCCAGAAGTTCTTTTAAATCTGCCGGGATGCTTTAGTACTAGACTTCGTGCACCGGGTACCACTTCGATGGAAATGGGCACCTACTATATGACGAGTCTGACTTGTGAATACTGCCGCGCAATGCTGGAGCGAGCGCTGGAGGGCGGCTATCAATTCATTGACTGTATGTTTGATCCTGCTTCTTGCTCGCAACTTGCAGACTGTATGGAAAACATGGAGGAACTAGGTGTTGGCAGTGGAGAAAAGTTCTTCATTCAGCATGTTGATACACCCATGAAGGATGATGAAAATGGGATCCAGCATATGACACGTATGAGCCGGGTACGTGTATTAGATAAGCTACAAGAGGTTTTTGGCATCGATACCTCCGATGAAGCAATGCGAAAAGCGGTTGAATTACATAACGAGGTTTGTCGTCTTATTACAGAAATGGGTCAGTATAGAAAGCTTGCGAATCCAACCATTACAGGCTATGAATTCGCAGTATTTACACTGGCAAGCTACTGTTGTCCCAAGGACCTTATATTACCCTACTTAAGAGAAACCGTAGAAGAACTGAAAACACGTGTAGCAGATAAAGTAAATCCTTATCGTGTTCGTGTTCTTGTTGCAGGCTCAGAAATTGATGATCCGATGTTCATCAAACTGATTGAAGACTCAGGAGCATATATAGCAGTAGATCGTTTCTGCTTTGGCTCATTACCGGGTCGTCAGGAAATTATTCTAAATGCTTCAGAAGATGTACTGACACAAATTTGTCGCATAAACGTGCTGGAATGCCAGTGTCCCCGTTATATGAATACCTCTAAGATAAATGGTAGAAAAGAATATTTGAATCGATTGGCACGTGAATATCATGCCGATGGTATTATTTTTCAGCAGATGAACTTTTGCAATTTCTGGGGATACGAGCGAGCTGGTGCAAACCATATACTGACCCAGGACTATAACTGGCCGGTGCTCAGTGTTGACCGTCCCTATGTGGTAGGTAATTCAGGACAGCTTCGTACCCGTATACAGGCTTTTATTGAGCGTATTGAAATAAAGAAATTGCAGGGAGGTGATCCACATGGGAAAGCAAATCAATAGTGAAGCGCTGGGCAAATTTTATAAGGGTGGCAAAACCAGGACACGCCGAGAATGGCGAGGAATTAAGGATACCTGGTATGATTATACCTGTTGGATTAAAAACTGGGGACAGATGATTAAGCTTTTGTTGAACCCCCAGTGTTTCAAGGGCTTTTTCCGTTACCGCTATATGCAGAACTACCTTGCAGTTCCTGACTTTCTAGATCGGCATACCGAGGGGTTACGTGGACCGCAGTTAAGAGTGGCACATAAAGAATTTGACTTTATAGTGGCGCATATGTGTCAGACGATGACACGTATATTTGAAGCGGACCAGCGCATTGGTGGTGACCCAGAGAAAAGCAAAAAGATCGTAATTCTGGATGAGAATATGATGAGCCAGGTCATGAACGGATTTCCTAATCTGACTGGAATCTGTATGCAAATACCACCAATTTACACCGCATCCACCATGCAGCAGGATGGAGTTCTACATTACCTAGATAAGGCCTTTGAGTTTGGTATTCCCGGTGATGTTTGTCCAATGCCGGCAGCGGAGCTAGGGGTAGCCCTTGAGGATGACTATCCAATCTGTGGGATCTGTGCATTACAATGTAATACGACTTGCGATGGCTCCCTTATGGGAAATGGAATCGAGGAGAGAAGATATAATTTACCAACCTTCCAAATCGCGGTTCCTATTCGCTATACGGACACTGCTACAAAAGAATATGCAGCGAATGAAATTAAGAATGCGATCAAGTTCATTGAGGAACAGACCGGAGAGACCTTTGACTGGGATCATTATTTTAAAGTGATGAAGATCTTTAATAAAGAAACGGAATACTTTTGCGACTGGTTGGATATTAGTCGAACGAAATATCCGCAGGTCATCGGTAACAATGTTGCACTTTATCGAGATGCCTACTATCAAGTGGCGGGTGGTCGAGATGAGGCCTTTTTGCATAACGAGAAAGAAATTTGCGACATTATGATGAAGGCATATCATGATAAAAATCCGGTTGTATCACAGGTTCGCCATAGGGCAATTCTTTGGGGTGTCCAAGCACAGTATTATTCCGCATTCCCGATTTGGCTTCAAAACTGCTGGGGTATTGTGCCTCTAATCGACATGCTAAGTCTTACCTCTACAGAGCAATACAGTACCACGGATAAAGAACAGGCCTATTATGACTTAGCTGATCTCTATGCAAAAATGAATATGCGTAACCGTTCAGAGGGTGGTTATCAGGTTGGTGTTGAAGATTTGTGGCATTTTTGCAGTGAGTTTGATGCAGATGTCGTTATTATGTATGAACATATTGGATGTAAATCGATGACAGGCTATCATGGCTTATTTGAACAAGAAGCACAAAAACGTGGGCTGCACCTGATTTGGGTGACACATGGTCTGATGGATCCTCGTAAGGCATCGAGACAGAATATGCGATCAGAGGTAAACCGCTATATGCGAACAATCTTAAATGAAGAGCCGCTGGATGCATCGCTGGAAGAATTTGATGACAGTAATGCATGGTAAAAGGAGAAGATAACATGAAGTATTTTGGTGGCTGCGATGTGGGTTCAACCTACACTAAGGCTGTAATATTAGATGAAGATGGAAAAATGGTAGCAGACACGACGATTCGAAGTAAAATCAATTCCGAACAGTCTGCAAGACTCGCAATGGATGAGGTTCTATCAAAGATTGGATTAAAGTCTTCGGAAGAGCTTTGTTACTTAATTGGCACAGGTTATGGTAGAAATAAAGTACCGTTTGCAGATGAAAACATCTCTGAAATATCATGCCATGCTATGGGAGTACATATTACAGATCCAAAGGTAAAGGCAATCATCGATATCGGTGGGCAGGATATCAAGGGAATTGCAATCGATCATGATGGAACGGTGAAAAACTTTGCGATGAATGATAAATGTGCTGCTGGAACGGGTCGTTTTTATGAAGCAATGGCGCGTAGTTTTGAAATGACGTTACCGGAGTTCTCAAAGCTGTCACTGACTGCAAAAAATGTGATTCCAATTACTGCACAGTGCACCGTATTTGCCGAGTCAGAAGTAATTACACTTGTAGGAGAAGGGAAACCAATGAATGAAATTGCAGCAGGCATTCAGATGTCTGTAGCAAAACGTTGCTTTGCAATGGCTAAAAAAGCAGGAGCAACGGATAGTATCACACTAACAGGTGGTTGTGCAAAAAATGATGGCTTAAAAAAAGCCATTGAGCACGTACTTCGTTTGAAAGTAGTAGAGCTTTCTACTGATCCGCAGCTGATGGGTGCACTTGGAGCAGCAGAATATGCACGTCAAAAAGGCTTATCAAAATAAAAGGGGGGCTGTTTTATGACTATTATTTTAAAGACGATATGCATTATTGCAATTGTATTGATCGTGCTGTTTTTGTTGAGTCTGATTATTTATTTCTTCAATTTAGATATGAAGATGTCATCAAAAATGCAACTGATTATTAATAAATGGTACGATCGGCACAAGCGTAGGCCATTGCCATAATATATAGGTAATTGATTGGGTAGCAGCAAAATGGAGATTACTATGAAACTATATGATGAACAGATCTCAAAGGTTATGACCCTTTTTAATGCCAAAAACGGGCAAAAGCTTGAGACGAATAGCCCGCCCTGGCAGGAGGCAGGCAAGCAAAATCTCGTATTACGTGGGGAAATGTCATATGAGCTTGGTGCAGGAGCACTTCCAGCGATTAGTTTTTTAGGAGTGACCTCATCGAAGGAGCTAGTGCTTAGCGATGATGCTATCTTATACGGGCAAGAATTATCTAGGATTACCACAGATTCGCCGTATGCCAGAATAACCTTGCTGCGTGTGGACGATGAGCTTATGGGTGAGGGTGACGCCATATATGATGCCATGCGGCACTTTGTTAACACACGTTATCAAGTAAATCCCAAAGGTTTCATGAACCGTATTTCTACCAGTAGCAATCATGAACCGGTTAGGGTAAGTAAGGCCGCTTTGGAGAATGGATTAAGCTTTGCTAAAGTCGCAAGACTGTATTTGGATGCATATAAAATGCACCCAGAGGTCATTTCGGTACAGGTTATTTTTGTAACCTTACCAGATTTTGATTACAGCGAATTAGCGAGATTGGCACAAAAAAACGATCAAATTACGGCTGCACTTGACCATATTTTACGTGATGTAAAAATGGATTGTTCAAGCTGTAAGCTCCAACCCATATGCAGCGAAGTCGAAGGGATGAAGGAGCTTCATTTTAGATGAAGAATATATGGAAGGGGCTTATGCAGAATGGCTGAAGAAGCGATGGAGCATAAGCTCCTTTACTATTCCAATATTTTCTCATAGTTTTCCTTTTTCATGGCGGAAATAGTAAGATTATAAGCCAATTGAGCTATTTGATCAGCTGTTAAATCGGATTCTTTGGAGAACCATTCGGTGAAGATATTGAATACGCCATGAACAATATATAAGTTAATATATGGAGTTAAGCGTTTATCAATATTATGCATGGTAAGATTTTGTTCTATATAAGGAAGTATTTTTTCATCCATATGTTTTTGGAACGGGATAATATTATTTTGAAAAGCGATTTTATTTAAAATTTCTTTATAAGGCTCGGCAATGATCGCAAATTTTTGGAATAGATTTAAAATGCCGTTATCTGCTTCTGGTGAAAGTGTTTTTGGAAGCGAATCAAATATAAAAGACGTAAGTTTGCTTTCAATCGATGAGAAGACTTCATCTATGGAAGAATAGTTGTTATAAAAAGTTTTTCTGTTTATATCTGCACGCTCAGCAAGTTCACTAATCGTGATCTGGTTGAGCTTTTTTTCTTTTATAAGTTCTAATAGAGCACTTTCAACTGCGATCTGCGTTTTGCGAATACGCCGTTCAGCATGGACTCCATACTCTAATATCTTCTTATCCATCAGGAACCTCCTATCATGATCGAACAGTAACATTATTTTTTTATGATCATAGCATAAAACGGTAATGTATATCAAGGTGTGTAATAAAAAAATTAAAAAATTATAAAACAAACCAGATATTACACAGCCCACAATGGATAATGTATAATAATGCACACACGGAGAAAAAAGTGTCCATTGATTGATTAGAAGCTTTAAGGTAGTATATCAACTGATTAGAAATTGAGCAGAAAGGAGACACAAATATGGTGAAAAAGGAGTGGAACACATTGTTAAAAAATCCTTTAAAGCTAATCATCATGATAGTAATTGTATTGATTCCATCAATATATTCTTGCTTATTCTTGTCATCGATGTGGGATCCATATGGTGATTTGGACAATTTGCCTGTTGCAGTGGTGAATCATGATATCCCTGTTGAGTATTCGGATGCAGTGCTCTCGGTAGGAGCTGATCTGGTGGAGAATCTTGCAGATAATACTTCAATGGCTTTTAACGTGGTAGATGCCAATGTGGCAGAGCAGGGATTAAAGAATGGTACGTACTATATGGTTGTGTCAATACCAAAAGATTTTTCTGCAAATGCAGCATCTCTAATGGATGATGAGCCACATCAAATGATTTTAAATTATGAGACAAATCCAGGAAAGAATTATATTGCTGCAAAGATGAGTCAATCTGCTATTAAGGAGATTCGAAACAGTATTTCCGCAGAGATCACACGCACCTATGCAGAAAATCTATTTGATCAGCTTCAGAACATAGGTGATGGCTTTGAGAAAGCATATGATGGCACAGTGGATATGCTGGATGGAGAGTCACAATTAAAGAATGGTAATTCTAAGATCACAGATAATTTGGAAACTCTAGCTAATAGCTCATTGACCTTCCAGGAAGGAAGCGAGAAGCTGGTAGAAGGTTTAAATGATTATTTGAATGGAGTGGTAAGTGCTAATGATGGCGCGAAGAAATTATCCTCCAATAGTTCTACAATTCATAAGGCGATAGGCAGTGTGTCAGATGGAATTTCATCTTTAAAGGCAGGAAGCAGTCAGTTGTTAATGGGGTTGAATCAATTGCAGAGATCATTGGATGCTTCGTTAGCGGATGAGAAAGTGAAAAGTATTCAGACAGCGACGGAAGCTTTACCTACCTTAAATGATGGAATTCAGACATTGAATATAGCGGTAAACGGAGATGGAGATAAAAATAGTGGTATTGATTTATCAGCACTTGGTACATCATTAACCAGTGTAGGTAGTTATTTGGAGAAATCGTCATCAAAGGTCACGGAGGCATATCAGGCATTATATGCACTGCAAATGACAGGAGGATTAACGAAAGAACAATCTGCTTATGTGCAAAGAGCAATGGCAGCTTTGTATGATCCGTCAGAAAAAATTGCAGAGAATGTGGCAGGTAATATCAGTGCATCAGGAAAAATATTATCAGCATTATCAAAGAGTAATCTGACGGATCAGGTCGATACACTCAAAACTTCTGTTGCACGATTGGCATCAGCATCGGATCAACTATTAGTACCATCAAGTGAAGCATTATCGGGTCTGTTAGGAGGACTGCAATCCGTACAAACAGCACTGGAAATGACACAAGCGGAGGATGGACAGTCCGGATTGGTTGAGGGTATGGGTAGTTTAGATACAGGACTATCTACTCTAGAGGATGGTATGACTGGAGAAAATGGTCTTGTAAATGGTATCTCTTCTTATACAGCTGGGGTTGAAAGCTTAGCTGCAGGTTTAGATACCTTGGTTGATTATAATTCTGGTATTCGTAGCGGAGCAAATCAACTGAGTAATGGGGCTTCACAGATTGCAGAAGGTGCTGGTTTATTAGAAGATGGATCAAAAGCATTGGGTACTGGTCTGGATGATTTGGTGGATGGTACGTCAGAATTGTCCAATGCTCTACAGAGTGGAGCAAAGGAAATTCACGAAAGTGATGCTTCTGCTGCAACACTAGATATGTTTGCAGCACCTGTAGCAGCAGAGGAAACTCAAATTACGACGGTAACAAATAATGGGCATGCAATGGCAGCTTATATGATGTGTGTAGGATTGTGGGTTGGATGCTTAGCATTTTGCCTTATGTATCCACTTGTTACTTATGAAGGCGAATTTAAAGGATGCTTTTCATGGTGGGCAAGTAAAGCTAGCGTATTATATCCATTAGCGATAGTAATGTCCTTTGCAATGTTTGGATTTTTACATCTTATTTTAGGATTTGAACCTCAAAGTATTGGGTTAACATTATTGGTAGGAGTAGTTGCTTCCGTTGCATTTATGTCAATTCTGTACTTCTTTAATGCATTTATTGGAAAGATTGGTGCTTTTATAATGTTGATTTTCATGTTGCTTCAGCTTTCCTGCTGTGCAGGAACCTACCCGATAGAATTGTCTGGGAACATGGTAGCAGCGTTGAACAAATTCATGCCATTTACCTATTCAGTAAACGCTTTCCGAAGTGCAATTTCGGGTGGAGAAAGCATTGGAAAAGAGCTTGGAGTTTTGATAGGAATTGCGGTGATATTCTCTGTTATGACCTATGTATTATTCGTAGTTCGGAGCCGTAAAATAGCAAATGGTAAAAAGATGATTTATCAATGGATTGAGGAACATGGAATGGCATAACATGGATGATAAGAATTGAAATAAGGGTTTCCGAGTACTGGAATCTCTGCAGACATAGATGAGCAGGGTTTCTGATACTTGGGAACCCTTATTCATCTATATAAAAGTGTATTGGCTGATATTCTGAAAGGATATTTTTCTTTCAATGCTAGAATAGCCTACCTGATTTACTGATCATTCTCTTGCTATAGAAAGCTTAGAAAAACTAAATTTAGAAAATTATGGAGGAAGTATGACAAGTAATGATTATTGTGCTAAAATAAAGGAAGCCATAAAAGAAGCCATAGAAGAAGCAATCGGTAAGCTATATACCAGAGGGTATTAAAGGGATGTGAGGGAAGCCAGACAAGAAAAGAAATCCAGATGCTGCCCATAGGAGCTAAGCTGATGACCTTGGAATGCGGAATGAGAAGGACACAAGCTGGATCGCTGCAGAACACAGCTGAGTCTGGATGCTGATATGGAGCGTAAATGGGGTTCAATGATATGAATTGTTAGTGAATATATGTAATATGAAAGGAGAAAAGAGATGTCGATTTTAGTTACCGGAGGGGCTGGTTTTATCGGAAGTCATACTTGTGTTGAATTGCTGGAGCAAGGTTATGACGTAGTTGTTGTTGATAATTTATGTAATTCTTCAAAGGAATCATTGGAAAGAGTAAGGCAAATAACAGGTAAGGACATTACCTTCTATCAAGTTGACTTGCTAGATAGAATAGCATTACGAGAAGTGTTTGAAAAAGAAAAGATTGATTCGGTGATTCATTTTGCCGGATTAAAAGCTGTAGGTGAGTCAGTAGCAAAGCCTATGGAGTATTACTGGAATAATATCACGGGTACTTTGGTGCTCTGTGATGAGATGAGGAATCACGGAGTGAAAAACATTGTGTTTAGCTCATCAGCAACCGTATATGGTAACCCTGCAACCGTACCGATCAGGGAGGACTTCCCTCTGTCGGTCACAAATCCATATGGAAGAACGAAATTAATGCTAGAGGATATTTTACGGGATATCTATCACGCGGACCCCCAGTGGAATATCATCATACTGCGTTATTTTAACCCAATAGGAGCTCATGAGAGCGGATTGATTGGTGAAGATCCCAAGGGTCTACCCAATAATCTGGCACCCTATATTACCAAGGTAGCAGCTGGCAAGCTTGAGGTACTTGGAGTGTTTGGCAATGATTATGACACACCGGATGGTACCGGAGTACGTGATTACATCCATGTAGTGGACTTGGCTCAGGGTCATGTGAAAGCGATAGAGAGATTACAACAAAAGCCGGGAATCTGTACTTATAATCTGGGAACTGGAAAGGGATATAGTGTACTTGATTTAGTGAAGGAATTCTCTAAGGTAATTGGAAGAGAGATTCCTTATGAAATCAAACCACGCCGTCCTGGAGATATCGCCACCTGCTATGCAGATCCATCCTTAGCTCATAAGGAAATGGGCTGGACTGCTTCAAGAGGATTGGAGGAAATGTGTGTGGATGCATGGAGATGGCAGAAGAATAATCCAGAGGGTTATACCAACTAAGATAGTCAGACATCGAGAGTGAACAGTAGAGCTAGATCATATTCTATTTAAATAGGTAATTGCGAACCAGCTTCGCAATTACCTATGATTCTTTATTCATGACAAGGGAAAGATTATAAGTTCTCTCTTTCTTGCTATTCACTATTTGTTATTGATCAAATCATTAATTTCACTCAAATGCAGTTTGAAATGCCGCAAATAATCATCAATCATGGCTTTCAGTGAAATAGCATTGTTTAGTGCACTAATCCATACATTGTCCAATTTATCTATGGAGACGTTGTTTATAACATGGACGATATGAAGATTAGAATATTTCCATAATTGAACGAGATCGTTCCATTTTTCATCTTGATAATTCTGTATTGCTATCCATCTGTCATTATTGCCAAGGTTTGCGTAATCGGGAAATATCAATGGACTGGCCTGATATTGCAAATGGATTATCCGATGAGTATTGTTGGAGGCTGAATCAATCATATGTCCGACAATCTGCTTGATTGTCCTGTTTTGACTATTTCTTCGATTTGTTAATATATCTTCTGAAAGCTGCGATAATAATGGTTCCCATTCGTTAAGCAATTCAAGTAGTTCCTGATTGTTTTTCATAAATTCGTTCATATTAAATACCCCTATCTTTCTGAGTTAAAATAAATATTTCGAAATATTTGATAGTATGGTATCATATAGGAAATAATTTGTAAAATTGATAGATTCTATATAAATATTCGATAGAATTGATGAGTAGGGGAGCACAATGGAATTAAGACAACTAAATTCTTTTATGGCGATCGCAAAGCTTCAAAGCTTTTCAAAGGCCGCCCAAGAGCTGGGATATGCTCAATCCTCCATTACCTCACAAATTCAATTGCTTGAGCAGGAATTGAATGTGAGGCTATTTGAGCGTCTAGGCCACAATATTACATTGACACCAGAAGGAAAGAAATTGCAGCCGATGGCTGAACAGATGTTGAGACTATCAAATGATATAAAAAGCATGGCCAATAACTCAGAAAAACCCAGTGGACCTTTAATTATTGGTGCTGTCGAATCGTTATGTGTGACTAGGCTACCCAAAATTTTAAAAGAATATCGCGCAAGGTATCCAGATGTTGAGATATTAATTAAATTCGGAAATAGATCCGAATTCTTACGAGCATTAAAGGAGAATACAATCGACATCGCATTTTTTGTAGACCAAAAAATAACAGAAAGCGATTTCATTACTGCATTACAGTTCCCGGAACCAATGGCTCTATTTTGCTCCTCCGGATATTCTTTTGCCCATAAAGATGATGTCTATCCGGAAGATTTATCGGGTGAACCTCTGATTTTAACGGAAGTCAACTGCGGTTATAGGGCACTTTTTGATACGATTATGTCCCAATCTAATATAAAGCCTCGTTCAGTTATTGAAACCAGCAATGTTCAGGCAATTAAGCAGCTGATCTTGAGTGGAATGGGCATTACGTTTCTGCCACAGACTGCGGTTGAAGAAGAGCTTCAGCAAGAAAAGCTTATCAAATTGAATTGGATGGGACCGGAATTCCTCATATTTACTCAAGTGCTTTACCATAAAACAAAATGGATATCAGCAGCACTTAAGGCATTTCTCAATTTGTTATATGAAATGAAGCTATAAGTAATCAGTGAACTTCTATTACTGGAATTTTTGTCAGCAGCCTTCTCTATATGTTATTGCGAAAAAGATTAGAAAGGTTAAAGTTGAACATAATGGAAATACATGGTAATATTATGGGGTATATTATTTACCAATTTGTGTTCGGGGAAAAGGGCTTTTGTAAGGCTTTTAGCTTGTATCAATAAGAGGGGAGGAGAGACATAATATGTCAAAACTCATAAGGTTTGAGGTTAAGAGATTTCCTGCCGTACGCTTAATAGGAAAAGAGGTTAGGATGAGTTTAAACCCAGAGGGAGACAATGCAGCTGTGAACCTCTGGAGTAGGATGTGGCAGGATGGTAGCATGAATTTTTTGGGAAGTATTCCGGAGCGTTTAAAGGAAGAAAGGGATACGGTTGGGTGGATCGGAGATTTTGATTACCCAGGTAATACTTGTGTATATATCGCAGGTGTTCTAACGAAAGCAGGTACCTCTGTTCCAGCTGGATATGTCAGCAGAGACTTACCAGAATGCCTGATAGGTGTCGGGTGGTTACAGGGACGTGAAGATGAAGCTGACCTGTATATCGGAGCTCATGAACATGTGATACAGGCCATGATAGAATATGGATATGAACGTGATTTTTCTGCAGGTGAGTATGAAATGCAGTACTACTCATTTCACAGGTTTGGTGCTCCACGATATATGGGAGAAAAAATCCTGATCATGGATTACTACTGTCCATGTAAGCAAATTCTTATAGAGAATAATGAAAAAGAGAATGAGATGGTGAAAGATATGGGGAAGGTTGTGAAGGCCTTTGACAGCCTTGCACAGCGATTTATCTATTCTTTTCAGTGCACATACCCAATATGTATTCCCATTGAAGATGATGGGGCAAGTGAGAGGTCCCAGAGGCAAATGTATGGATTTTTAAAGGAGTTAATTGCCAGGATATATCAGAAGCCATCATTGCTAAATTTTCCAGAAGAAAAGGATGATTTTTTTGAAGTCTGGATGTTAAATAAAGACAAACCGGAACTAGATGATAAGATGAGAAAAATTGAGAAGACTTTATTGGATTTTTATGCTTATCTATATAAGCTTGGTGAATGTGGTGAAGTAAAAGATAATAAGCTTTATGTAAGTAAAAATAACATGAGGTTTGTTAAGAAAAGACTGCAGCAGCTGGAAGAATTCGGATTATCTTCGGAAAGCAACGAAGCATCGACCATATTTTATAGCGAAGAATACCCGGAGCTATTCGCTGCATGGAAGCTTCTCTGTGATAAAATGCCTGGCTCAGCTAAGGGAGAGATAGTTCAATTTATATACTGCATGTATGACACTCAAAATTATTATGCTGAGCATTTATTTGGGAACATAATTGACGATAGTACGTTAATAAGGGGATTAGAACATTTTTTTGAAGAGAATGGCTTTCAAAGGAGTTTTGATGAGTTCGGAATCCATTGGGAAAAGGCATATCAAGATAAACAAAAGGGAAATTCCGGTTTTTCATTTAGCTGGAAAAAAAGAGATCAAATGACATTTTCCTTCCACGTTCCTAACTTCAGATTATTACTCTACCACTTTGATGAAATGAATTATGAACTGAAGGAGCTGATATATTCAAGAACGAAGAATTGTGACGGCTGTGGATATTGTACTCAGATGGATAAAACAGGGAAGAGAACACCACTTGTTATGGAACTGGATTTCAATGGTAATAAGTCGGGAAAATGCCCTCTGTTCCCTAACCTGACCTGGAGATATATTGACACGAAGGAAGTAGAAAGTATTAAAGGACTTTTTCGTTTCGCAGAAATTATATCAAAAAATATTAGGTAGAGCTCGACTCACAGAGAGGATAGAAATCAATCTGTACGCGCTTCAATACCCTCAATATGAGATTTAGAAACATATTGAGGGTTATTATAAGTAAATTACTAAATCTAAAGGAGACTAATATGGATACCATTAAAGTAGGAATAATTGGCTGTGGATGGTTTGGAAACTTTCATTTGGATCAGCTTTTAAAAATAGATGGGGTTGAGATTGCTGCATTGGCAAGCTCTAATATCATAAAATTAAAAAAGACTGGTGAAAAGGTCCCTGAGGCACATTTGTACTTGAGTTACAAAGAAATGTACGAGAAAGAAAAGCTGAATGCTGTATTTATCTGTGTTCCACCGGATGGTCATGAAGATGCTGAAATACTAGCTGCTCAAAACGGAATACATATGTATGTAGAAAAACCGATTGAACTATCTATTCAAAAAGCAAAAATAATTGAAGCTGAGATTAAAAGGGCTGGTATAATATCATGTGTCGGATATCAGGAAAGATATAACAAGGAAATAGAAAAAATCAAGAATTGTCTTTCTGATAAAAAGGTGGGTCTGGTTACTGCAAGATGGTTAGGTGGAATACCAGGAGCACCCTGGTGGAGAAGAAAGGAAAGATCAGGCGGACAGCTTGTAGAGCAAAGTACTCATTTATTTGATGTTTTAAGATATTTCTTTGGAGAAGCGGAATCAGTATTCTGCGTAGGAAGAAAGGGACTTGTAGAAAATATCCCTGACTATAATATAGAAGATTATTCTACAGCTATCATTTCGTTTCAATCTGGTGTACTTGCCACAGTTGAAACAGCCTGCTATCTGGATGAAATTAATTGTTTTAACGGCATTGGGTTTCGAATTGTCTGTGAGGATGAGATTATTGAGTATGATTGGAATAAGGAAGTCCGGTATATCACGAAAGATTCCATTCATAAGGTTTCCATTACAGGAAGCTCCCATCTGAAAGCCGTACAGATATTTATAGATTCAGTGAGAACTGGCGATAGCCAAGGTATTAAGTCAAACTATTCTGATGCAGTCAAAACACTTGAATTGACACTGGCTTCAAATGAATCTATGAATATCCTAAAACCGATATCTATTCATTAAGTGAAGAATTTATAATTTGCTCCAAATCACAGCGTTCCCAGCAATGATATAAGAATAAGCAGCTCTGAATATATCACCAAGGGTTATATATTAGCATATATTATACCGAACTGAAATTTTGGAGAGAACGGTAATGTTTAATAATTCTGCAAATACCACTAATGGAATGTCAATGGGATATGTACGTGTAATACACACTGTACCAGATGCGCCTAATGTTGATATATATGCTAATGATAGACAAATTGCAAATAATCTTGCCTATGGTGATTATACAGACTATATACCTATACCAGAAGGAATATATCAAATTTCACTATATGCTGCTGGAATGCATGATTCTCCTGTCTTATCTAATATGCTAGAAGTTAGTAATGATGCTATAACGGTAGCAGCAGTTGGATATCTTAGTGATATCGGTTTTCTTGCTATCATTGATGCAAATGCAATGAAACAAAGAGGCAAAGCTATGATACGATTTTTGCATCTTTCCCCTAATGCTCCGGCAGTGGATATTACTTTACCAGATGGAACTGTAATTTTCAATAATGTTTCCTTTGAACACATAACACCTTATATTTATGTTGATCCGATGAATTATACACTTCAAGTTAGGGTTGCAGGAACATCTAATGTAGTTCTAACAGTACCTAATGTTAATCTTGATGCAGACAAATACTATACTGTTTATGCAATCGGTCTTGTAGGAGAAAAACCTGAGCTTGAAGCATTATTATTAGTAGATGGGAAATAGCGTTTGTAATTATGTAAAATTCGACACGAATATGATTATCGGATTATAGAATGATGCTGTGACAATAGGCTAGTTATTAATGGTCTACTGTTATATTATACGTAGAATGAATAAAATGTATAAAAAGGAAAGTTAATTATCATAATATCATTAAAGCAATAAGAGAGGATTGATATTATGAATGATGATACGATTAAGCTTTTAAGAGAATGTAATGCTGGATGTAAATCAGCAACCAATAGCATGGAGCAGGTGCAGCAATTTAATAACAATGAAGAGCTGAAGACATTAATTAATGAATACAATGATAAGCATATAAAGCTAGGGGATCAATGCCATCAGATGCTAAATGAACAGAATGAAGATGAAAAAGATCCAAACCCAATGGCAAAAGCATTTTCATGGGTTAGTACAGAAGTTAAGCTAATGTTGAATGACGATTCCAAAAAAATAGCAGATGTAATGATAGATGGATGTAACATGGGTATAAAGTCAGTTAGTGGATATATTAATAAATATAAGGATGCTTCTGCTGAAAGCCTGGATTTGGCAAGGAACCTTGTTACAATAGAGCAGGAATTTATGAATAAGTTACTTAAATATTTATAATCCTTTATAGACTTTAAAGCTCATTCATAAAAAAGTGAATATAGCAAATCAATGATCCGATTTTTGGGATTACCATAGTTAAGGGCAACAACCACTCTGATTTTTGCGGTTGTTGCCCCTTTTTGTAATTAAGAACAGCGAAATAGTGACTTCTAGATGTGCAATCTATATACTTGACAAAAGCTTTATTTGTAACTACAATGATTACAAAAGGAGGAACTTATGTATTCAACTAAGTTATCAGTAAGTATTCATATACTAAGTGTAATCGCACTGATGGAGGTACAACCTGTTACATCGGAGTACATTGCCTCCAGCATTAATACAAATCCTGCCCTTGTCCGGCGCTTGATGAGCCGTTTAAAGAAGGCGAAGCTAATCAAAACAAGTACCAAGCTTGGTGTAACAGGTCTTGCAAGAAAAGAAGAGGATATTTCACTTCTTGATGTCTTCCTTGCAGTAGAAGACCATCGTGATTTGTTCAGCATTCATGGCAATACCAATCCCAATTGTCCCGTGGGGGCAAAGATAGAAGGCACATTGAAACACTTATACATCAATATACAAACAGCAACAGAAGAGAAGTTGTCTGCCATTACTCTGGCCGACATAATAAAAGAATTTAAATAATATATCAGGAGGTGTACCTTATGAAAATTGCAATTATTGGCGCAACCGGCATGGCCGGCACAGCCCTGTACAAAGAAAGCGTGTCACGTGGACACGAGGTCACTGCAATCGTCCGTGATAAGGATAAAGCGGTATCTTTATTGGGAGATGGTGTAAAAGTAATCATCAAGGATGTATATGATTTAACACGGTCTGACCTAAAGGAATTTGATGTCATTGTAAACGCTTTTGCAACAGCTCCGGCTACAGCATATTTACATCTGGATCTGGCTGCGAAGCTTGTTAGCTTGTTCCGCGAAACCCAAAGCCCCAGACTGTTCTTCATACTTGGCGCTGCTAGCCTGTTGGATGAAAACGACAAGCTGTTCCTGGATACCTTGAAGACTATACCGGACGCCGCATCCTGGATTTCAATACCCACGGAAGCCTATAAGACCCTTAATTTTCTGCGCAGCATTGAAAATGTTAACTGGGTAGGCGTATCCCCTTCGATTGAATTTGTTGCCGGAGAAGCTACGGTTCCTGTAATAGGGAAGGATCATCTGCTAACCTCCTCCAACGGAAAATCCGTTGTAACAAGTAAAACCATGGCGGTTGCGATTTTGAATGAAATAGAAAATCCGCAGTTTATTCGTACTCGATTTACCGTTTGTAATCAATAATCTATATAATTATATTTAAGCTCACAGCAAAAGACTTGATTAAAGTAATTTGCTTTGTTATGAAGCTTGGCGTGATCGGCAGATATCAGGATGATTTGCTGCTCGGACTATCATAAATTAAGGATTATGGGGAAGAGTAAATGACTTTACAACAATTGAGATATTTTATTGAAACCGTGAACTGCGGCTCTATTAATAAAGCTTCCGAGCGCCTTTATATAGCTCAACCCAGTCTTTCGAATGCCCTTCGTGATTTGGAAAAAGAAATTGGTAATGAATTATTTGTCCGGACTCCCAGGGGTATATCACTTACAACCGATGGTGCTGAATTCTTGGGGTACGCTCGTCAGGTTATTGAGCAGGCAGGTCTCTTGGAACAGAGATGGCTTAACAAGAAACCATCAAAGAGACTGTGTTCCATATCAACCCAGCATTATGCATTCGCAGTTAATGCATTTGTGAATATGGTAAAGAAAACGGAAGCTGAAGAGTATGAATATACCTTGCGGGAAGCGAGGACCTTCGAGATTGTTGATGATGTAAAAAATCTTCGAAGTGAGCTTGGTATACTTTATTTAAATAATTTTAACCGACAGGTAATAGAAAAGCTACTCCGTGAAAATAATCTGATCTTCCATCCGTTGTTTACCGCCAAGCCTCATGTGTTCATAAGTACCTCGAATCCGCTCGCAAAGAAGAAATATGTAACCCTTGAGGACTTGGATGATTACCCGCGCCTGTCGTTTGAACAGGGGGAGTATAACTCATTTTATTTTTCCGAGGAAATACTTAGTACGGAATATGTGAAGAAGGAAATTCATGTTGGTGACAGGGCAACCATTTTCAACCTAATGATAGGGCTTAATGGCTATACAATATCAACGGGGATTGTAAGCGCAGATTTAAATGGGGATAATATCACGGCAGTACCGCTTCTGGTAGACGATGCGATCGAAGTAGGTTGGATTTCGCACAAGGAGCTTCAGATAACAAGGCAAGCAACGATGTACCTTGAGGAATTAAAGGCTGTTGTTGCCGAATACGGTGTTGATGTTGACCGAAGGGTATAGTATAAGACTATAACAGAGCATATATTTTATGTGTTACCAATAAGTTCTCCCAATGTGGCATAATCAATTTATAACAAATTGATAGATGAAATAGTGAAGGAGGGCTTTACAATGAGTGAAAAATTTCAAGTAGTAGGCAGTTTGCTTCGTCCCGAGAAATTATTAAAATATAAGAATCAAATCGAACAGCGTGATGACATCAGCTACCCTTTTTATAATAATTTTGAGGGCTATGAGCAATGTGAGGCGGAGGCAACAAAAGAGGTAATTGCGAAACAAATCGAGCATGGATTGACGGTCTTTACCGACGGTGAATATTCCAAATCATTGTGGCATTTGGACTTCATCTGGGGGTTTGGTGGTATTAAACGTTACATAGCAGAACATGGATATTTCTTTCGTAACCTTGACGGTTGTTCAAAATATGAGACGAGAAAGGATATCGGCTTGCGCATCACCGGTGAACTGAGCGGAATAAACCATCATTTTATTCAGGTATTCAAAAGACTACAGTATATCGCAGGCGAACGAGAAACAAAATTATGCGTTCCGTCGCCGTCACATATTTTCGGTGAATTATCATGGTCAGATAATATCGGTGGTAAAGACTCGGTTTATAAGAATTCACAGGAATTAAAAAAAGGTCTTATTAAGGCCTATCAAGAGTTTGTACGGGACTTCGCGGATGCGGGAGGTAAAATACTACAGTTCGATGATTGTCTGTGGGAGATTTTCGCTGACGATAATCCGAACTCACCTTATACAGGTGAGAATATTAATCAGGAAGAAGTCATGGCACTCGCAGTTGAATTCATTGATATCAATAATACGCTGATTGATTACGGTCATAGCCTAGGACTGAAAATGTGGACACACAACTGCCGCGGCAACTATGATTCCCGTAATATGGGCGGTGGATCCTATATTAAAATTGCGAACCTATTCTTGAAACAGTTGAAGTATGACCGCTTTTTCCTGGAGTGGGATGATGATCGTGCAGGATCACTGGAAGCACTTAGCGTTTTTAAGGATAGGCCGGATACTGAAATTGTACTGGGCTTATTATCATCGAAAACGAGAACTCTTGACGATGAGGCCCGCGTAATAAGACTGCTTGACGAGGCTTCTAAGATAATCGATAAGAATAGACTGCTCCTATCACACCAGTGTGGGTTTGCATCCTGCGATGGCGGAAATGAGCTAACAGAAGAAGAGCAGTGGGCAAAAGTTGACCAAGGGCAAAAAATTGCTTATCGGTATTGGGGCGTGTAATTCACTTTGGTATTTATTTCAGCTGGTTCCATATTGACATTTCGACTGGAAATCAATATAATTTATAGAAGATTAATAATTTGAACCAAAACTTTGCCACCGGGTAAAGTACGAAAGGTGTTCTGAAACATTCCATTAGGTCTTAGAAGGAATGTTGTAGGAGCACCTTATTTTTATTCATGACAAGCGAAAGACTTGCCAGTCATCATATCACAAAAGAAAGTTAGTGAGACGTACTTACTATCAATTAAAGGAGAAATATAGCATGGAAAAGAATTTATTAAGAAATTTCACAAAGTATGTAAGTTTAAATATACTGGGTATGATAGGTCTATCGTTATATATTTTGGCAGACACATTTTTTGTTTCAAAAGCACTGGGCTCTACGGGTATTGCAGCCTTAAATCTTTCTATATCGATCTATAGTGTGATTCATGGAACAGGTCTAATGATAGGAATCGGAGGAGCCACAAGATTCAGTATATTAAAGTCACAGAAGGAAGATATAAAAGCAAATGTCGTGTTTTCTTCCGCGATCAAGATCGGTGTAATCATAGGTGTAATATTTGCAGCTTTCGGTTTATTCGGAGCAAAGAATCTAGCGCTGGCTCTAGGTGCTGATTCATCGACATTCCAACTCACAAAAACATACTTGACCACAATACTCGCCTTTGCACCGTTTTTCATTGCCAATAATGTGGTTATTGCTTTTGTTCGTAATGATAACAATCCAAACTTATCAATGCTTGCAATGTTGGTTGGAAGCTTTTCTAATATTGTTTTAGATTATGTGTTTATGTTTCCTCTTGATATGGGGATGTTTGGGGCTGCCTTTGCAACCGGCCTCGCTCCGGTCATCAGTATCGGTATATTATCACTTCATTTTATTAATAAGAAAAATACATTTACTTTCTTGAAGGAGAAGCAGCAAGGGAGCTTTATACCGGACATATTTCGCTTAGGTTTATCTGCATTTATTATTGAGATATCGTCTGCAGTTGTTCTGATCACCTTTAATTTGGCGATTTTAAGAATTGAGGGGAACTTAGGAGTAGCTGCGTACGGTATAGTTGCCAATTTAGCGCTGGTAGCTATTGCAGTGTTTACTGGATTAGCTCAGGGAATACAACCTCTTATCAGTAAATATTATGGTATGGGTAAAAATATCATGACAAGAACAGTGTACAAGTACGCTTTACTGACTTCTATAGTAATAGCATCCATAATATATGTAGGTGTCCTAATATATTCCGATAGTATAATATATATATTTAACAGTGAGAATAATCTTGATATTGCTCGAATTGCAGATACTGGCTTGAAAATTTATTTCACAGGGTTTTTCTTTGTTGGGATCAATATAGTAACGGCGATGTATTTAAGTGCAACAGAAAACGCATTAGATGCATTCTTTATAACAATTGCAAGAGGACTTGTGATTATCGTTCCTCTTGTACTTATATTAAGTAGAATGTTTGATATGAATGGTGTTTGGTACGCTTTTGTCATAACGGAACTCCTTGTATCAGTTCTTGCAATATTTTTGACAAAGAAAAGAAGAAAAGTAATCGTTAATATGTAATCATCTCGTGCCGCTAGTAATAGCGGCATTCTTCCTGTCTGGGTATACGCATGCCTTATTGTTTACATAATATTTATGAAAGACAGTGGAGCTTATAACTCAAAAATTACTATTGACAAATGATTACGAGCACTGTATTATGTAGTAAAGAAAACTACATAATGCGGTAACGAGAAATAGGCGGTGGAATAATGATAGAGAGAATGATAAATGTTGGATTATATGGGGACTCGATTTTGAAAGGGATTCAGATTAATCCAGTTAACAAAAAATACTATGTTGATAATAATATTAATCTGGAAATGTTATGCGAGAAATATTCTTTACAGATTAACAATTATTCAAGTTTTGGATGTACTGTAACAAAAGGGAAAAAATTATTAACAAAGATGCTAGAATCAAATAATTCATGCAATGCCGTTGTAATGGATTATGGTGGAAATGACTGCGATTATAATTGGAAAGCTATTGCGGAAAATCCAAAGGGTGATTATTTACCTAATACGCCAATCAATCTTTTTAGGGAGACATATTGTGAAATTATCGATACATTAAAGAAAAAGGCTATTTTACCAATTTTGACTACGTTGCCACCATTAGAACCTCAAAGATTTTTTGATTGGTTTTGTAGAGATTTAAATAAAAAAAATATACTAATATGGCTTGGTGATATTAAGAATATTTACTATCATCAGGAGAATTACTCAA
This sequence comes from Bacillota bacterium, assembly GCA_023436225.1. Classification (GTDB taxonomy): domain Bacteria; phylum Bacillota; class Clostridia; order Lachnospirales; family Lachnospiraceae; genus Mobilitalea. The sequence goes on along the minus strand of JAEZKA010000076.1, from coordinate 126,507 downwards.
AGATTATTGAGGAAATCGCATTGGAAAAGCAGGTTCCATTAGTTGATTTAAGAGGAGACTTTTTGAAATCAGACAATGTCAAAGCATTGCTTTGTGAGGATGGAACTCATCCGAATACATTTGGTCAAAAGGTCATAGCATCGTCTTTTTATAAATTTGTTAGTGGATTATTATAATCGCATGTAGAGGCTGTGATCTGTAATAGTATGAAGCAAGAATAGAATAGGTTATGGATAGGGGCTGTCGCAGAATGAGTTTTGTTTTGCGGCAGCTTTATTGCTAAGCTTATTCCTGGATTTTAAAATATTTTACAAAATTTTAGGATTTTATGATATGATTAGTTTATTACCAATATTAACCTAACAGATCAAATTAAACTCTTATTAAACTACCTGGGCACAGATTTAAACTAAAATATATCATTTATAAAGTAACAGAGGGTGTGAAGGATATTTTCACATTTGGTTCACACTGAGGCTTGCGTTCTGAGAATGAATGCAAGCATTCATTCTCAGAACTTGGAGGTATGCCATGTATAAGGTTTTTATAGTGGAAGATGAAGTGGTAATACGAGAAGGGATCAAGAACAATATCCATTGGGAAGAAGAGGGGTTTCAAATAGTCGGAGATGAAAGTGATGGTGAATTAGCTTATCCGATGATTATTAAAGAACAGCCGGATATTCTGATTACAGATATTAAAATGCCTTTCATGGACGGCCTTGAATTAAGTAAATTAATAAAGAGAGAAATGCCTCAGCTAAAAATCATTATTATCAGCGGATATAGTGATTTTGGATATGCGCAGCAAGCAATTGATATCGGTGTCAGCGAATATTTACTGAAACCGGTAACCTCTACAAAGCTGATTGCTTCTGTTAAAAACGCTGCTGCATCAATTGAAAAGGAACGGAAGGAAAGACAGATACTGGAACAGTATCAGCTTCTGGTTTATCAGAAACAGGGCGAAAAAAGAAAGGATTTTTTTAATGCTTTAGTCAGCGGAAAATTGTCACTTTCACAGATTATAGAACAGGAAGAGGAACTTGGAATCAGTATGGTTGCAAGTGTATTTTGCGTGCTACTGTTTCAATTCAAAGTACAGGAGGACTTGTACGAATATTCCGATGAAATTGTACAATGTGAAGCAAGAATGACGCAGGCTCTAAGTAGATTTCCTGATATAAAAGTATTTGAACGTGGTATGGATGGCTGGGCTTATATTCTTCTGGGTGAAAATGAAGCACAGATAAATGCATTAACCCAAGAGCTTTGTAATTTATTAATCCGTATCTGTGATGACAAGGTACATTACTTTGGTGGAATTGGTCGGTGTGTTCATCGTATCCGTGATTTGCAGCAGTCCTATCTTGATGCGAACAGTGCTTTTTCACTGCGTCATTTTGAAAGTAGAGATCAATTCTTATCGTATAACGACGTACGTAATATGAGGGCACAGATAGGCAATCGAATTAATGTCAGTGAACTAAATCTTGAGAAGCTTGACCGAAATTTGTTAGAGGATTTCTTGAAGAGAGGTACGATACATGATGTTGATGAATTTGTAGACAGCTATTTTGATGGCTTCGGTTCCAATGCCATGAGTTCGGCCATTTTTCGACATTATATTATAATGGATGGATATTCTGTTATCATAAAATTCCTTAAGGCTCTTAATTATCCCAAGGAAAAGCTTGTGAACAGCCTTAAGAGCATGAATCATGTCATTGATCAATTATCTGGCTTAGAAGCGAGTGAATTTTATAAATCAATACTAAAGGATGCAATTGACCTACGTAATATGAACAGTCAGAAGAGATATGCTGGTCTTATTGAAAAGGCAAAGGAATATATGCATCTTAAATTTGCAATGAGTGATCTTACATTGGATAAGGTCGCAGCATCGGTGAATGTTAGCCCTAATTATTTTAGTTCACTTTTTAATCAGGAAACGGGGATGACCTTTATCGAGTATCTAACAGAGATCCGTATGGAGAAGGCGAAAGAATATCTAAGATGTTCTAGCAGAAAGATAACTGAGATTGGATTTCTAGTAGGATATCAGGATTCCCATTATTTCAGTTACATATTCAGAAAGACGCAGAACTGTACTCCCTCGGAATATAGACTGCAGGGAAAGAATGAAGTGTGAATTAAGCTGCAAAGCAGCTGATTGGGGGATTAGTATGATAAATTTTAACAATGGTAAACCAATCAAATATCCCTTAAGGCTGAAGCTCTCCCTGGTGGCGGCTGTTATCATCATACCCATGATTATTTTTTCAGTGTACCAGATTGCGGCTCTACATAGTTATAGTACAGCTTACGATACCATTGTACGAAGGATTACTTCAGCGAATAACTATAACCTCAATTTTAAAGAGGAAATGGATGAAAGCATGTACAAGATAGTTGTAGAAGCAGAAACCTTTGAGTCCATTGATGATAATAATGATTTAAAAAATCCATATAAGCTGATCGATGCCGCTAGAGATAACTTTACAAATCTACAGAAGATAACCTCAAGTAGCGAAAGCCTTGATTGGATCAAACGTATCCTACTTAATCTTGATACCTTAAAGGATAGGATTAATGAAATTCGTGATAATCTGAAGCAGACAGGCCACTATGAAGAAAATATAGAAATGCTGGAATCGGATATCTATATTCTGACTGAATTGTTTCAGGAAGAAATCCAGTATTATATATATTATGAAACTCAGATTTTTGAAGAGATAAGGCAGAACCTGAATGAGCAGGTAACAAATGTAATCGTAACAATGATCATAGCATTAACATCCATAATCATTGCCTCTGTGTTGGTCAACTTCCTTGTAACGGACAGCATCACAAAGCCAATTAGGATGTTATGCGATAAGACAGCTATGGTAGCAAAGGGAGATTTTACAACAAGGACAACTTGTGAAAATCATGATGAATTATCAATACTCTCCGATAGTTTTAATGATATGGCTTTCAAACTGGAACAGCAGGTGAAAAGTATTCGACTGGAGCAGGAAAATTTAAGGCATATGGAGTCAAAGCTCCTTCAGACACAAATTAATCCGCATTTTTTGTATAATACGTTAGATACTATTATATGGCTAATCGAAGGAAATAAAAACAAAGAAGCCATCGATATCGTGGTATCCCTTTCTGAGTTTTTTAGGATTGTTGTGAGTAAGGGGAAAGATTTCATTACGATTCGTGAAGAGGAAATACATATTAAAAGCTATCTGCAGATACAACAGTCCAGATATAAGGATATCCTGGATTATGAAATTAATATCCCGGAAGAATTGTATGGATATCAAATCTTGAAGCTGACGATGCAGCCACTCATTGAGAATTCCCTTTACCATGGCATTAAAATGTTAAGGGCAAGAGGAAAGATAACGGTTACCGGTGAAATGATGGACGAGGTCATCTGCTTTCATGTGATTGATAACGGAATAGGAATGGATGAAGAGGAGCTTCAAGCTTTAAGAAAAGAAGTCGATAATCCCGGTAGTAAGCAAAGCACCGGCTTTGGACTTGCTAATGTCAATAAACGAATCAAATTGAACTATGGTAATCGATATGGACTGGATATACAAAGTAAAAAGGGAGAAGGTACTGATATCATAATCAAAATTCCAGCAAGACCGATGGAGAATGAACGAATTGAGGTAGGGTATGAATAAAAATCATAAGATCGTATTATGGATTATTTTTGTTGGTTTGATAATGATTGCCAGCTGCAGTCTTAGACCGCCACTCAACCTTCAAAATAGTGAGACGGATCATGCAAAAGAAATTGATTCAGATCTAATTATTGTGGGCTTTTCCCAGCTTGGTTCTGAATCAGACTGGCGTACGGCAAATACGAAATCAATCCAGAATGCTCTAATTAAAGAAAATGGATTTTCATTAATTTTTTCCAATGGAAGACAGAGTCAGGAGAATCAGATTAAGGACGTCAGAAGCTTTATATTTCAGGAAGTAGATTATATTGTAATCGCCCCGGTAATGGAAACCGGCTGGGATACCGTATTAGCTGAAGCAAAGCAGGCAGGCATTCCGGTCATCATTGTGGATCGTATGATTGAGACGGAGGATAAAAGTCTTTATGTTGCAAGCGTAGGCACTGATAAGTATGCGGAAGGCAGGAAGGCAGGTCTGTGGCTGGAACAATACCTAAAGGAACAAAAGAGCATAGATCAAACTTCTAAGGAGAATGGAACCTCATCAGAGGATACGGCTTCAAAGAAAAAAAGTGGAACGAATGCAGATCAAGTTAACATCGTTGTACTTGAGGGTACCCCAAATTCAACAGCTCAGCTTGGACGCTCGAATGGCTTCAATGATATCGCCAAGCAGCATAAGAACTGGAATATTCTTGCTCATGAAAATGGCGATTTTACTAAAGCAAAGGGCAAGGAAGTAATGGAGAAGTTTATACAGGATTTTGAAGATATTGATGTCTTAGTTTCACAAAATGATGATATGACCTTTGGTGCGATAGAGGCAATGCAAGAAGCCGGCTTAACCTGTGGGGTAAACGGTCAGATTGCTGTCATTTCCTTTGATGCGGTAGCCGAGGCCTTTGATAAGATGGAGGCAGGCTTCATTAATGTGGACATTGAATGCAATCCCTTACAGGGACAACTGATTGCTGAGATTATTGAGCTTCTTGAAAAAGGGGAAGAAGCTCCTAAGGTATCCTATGTGGATGGAAAGGTTTTTGAAGCAAAAAATGCAGTTATCGATCGGATTGGGCGAAGCTATTAAATTCAACTATGCATCGTAAAAAAACAAACAAAATCCGTAAAAAAATCAACCAGATAAGAAAATAAAAAAAAATGAGTAAAAATAAATACAAAGTCAGGAATAATCTCCGTATTTTATAGCATATGAATTAAGTATACTTGTACTTACAATAATACTCAATTTATGAGTTATAATTATGGAGGAGATAACCATGAAAAAATTATTTTCATTATTCCTGGCATTAACACTTGTATTAACACTTGCTGCATGTGGTACGAAGGCTGATACAAGCACAAGCTCAGACAATGTAGAAGCAACGAAGGCTCCTGAAGTAACTGCAGCACCCCAAACTACGGATGCTGGTGATGGCAAGATTGTTGTAGGAGTTGTTCAGACAAATGCAAATGAATCTGATTGGCGTACAGCAAACACAAAATCCTTCAATGAAGCTTTTGCAGAAGCTGGTTTTGAGACAAAAATGGTATTTGGTGAGGGAGACCATGCAAAACAGATTTCTCAGGCACAACAGCTGATTCAGGAAGAGGTTGACTATCTTGTTGTCTTAGGACTTCAGTCTGCAGGCTGGGAAGATGTAGCAAAGACTGCTAAGGAAGCAGGAATTCCCTTTATTATGGCTGACCGTAAGCTTGAATTGGATGAGGATCTTTATACCGCAATGGTTTGCTCCGACTTCGAAGCAGAGGGAAACAAGGCTGTTGATTGGTTAAAGAGCCAGGCACTTCCTGAGAATAAGATTGTTGTACTTGGTGGCGATACCGGTTCTTCCGCTCAGCTTGGCCGTTCTAAAGCAATTGAAGACGGTGCAAAGGCAAACGGCTGGGAAATCGTTTATAACCAGAACATGAAGGGTTGGGACGAAACTCTTGCTAAGCAGGCAGTTGCTGATCTTATTGCTGCTGGAACAAAGTTCACTGTAGTTTATGCAGAGAACGATAACATGGCTCGTGGTGCTTGCGATGCTATGGATGCTGCAGGTATTACATATGGTAAGACCGGTGATGTAAAGGTTATCGCTTTTGATGCAAATAAGTGGGCTCTTGAGAAGGTGCTGGCTGGCCAGTTCAACCTTGATGTTGAGTGTAATCCTCTTCATGGACCTCGTATTGTTAAGCTGATTAACTCTCTTGAGGCTGGTGAGACAGTAGCAAAGGATGCTTACGTTGATGAGGAGATGTTTGACTGTGCAACGATCACTCAAGATATTGTTAATGCACGTTCTTACTAATTTATAGAAGCAATTTTGTTGAAAAACTGGAGATTACAGCAACATAATAAGGTGAGAGATTGATTAAAATGCGCGGCGCCGAGTATGTGGATATAGTTCGCAGATTCCAGCACCGCGCATTTATCAAGTCATTGAAATGAAATAGAAATGACATAACCATGCTTCACAAAATGTCTGTTGAGTGGATATTTTTGATTACTGCTTCATCAATGTCTGCAGAACCGATATTTTAGGATATCATACCTGAACGGAGGTTTGAGAATTATTACTATGCAGGATACAGTACTTACAATGAAGAATATATATAAAAGCTTTCCCGGTGTGCGGGCCTTACAAAACGTGGATTTCACTTTGCATGAAGGTGAAATCCACGCTTTAATGGGCGAAAACGGTGCCGGAAAGTCCACTTTAATTAAGGTTTTAACCGGAGTATATTCGAAGGACTCCGGTGAAATCTATATTAAAGGAACTGATAGGCATATTTCCATTAAGTCGCCTCAGGATGCCCAAAAGCTAGGCATAAGCACGGTATATCAAGAAATCACATTGTGCCCGAATCTAACGGTAGCCGAGAACCTATTTATTGGTAGAAACAATGACTTGTTCGTTGATTGGAAGAAAAGTAACAGCAGGGCAGAAAGTATTCTAGAGAGTCTAGGGATACCTGCTAAGGCAACCCAGCAATTATCAAACTGCTCCATAGCGGTTCAACAGATGGTGGCAATTGCCCGTGCCGTGGATATGGACTGCAAGGTGCTGGTACTTGATGAGCCCACCTCATCCCTTGATGAACAGGAGGTTAGTAAGCTATTTGCTCTAATGCGCGAACTTAAGGGCAGAGGAGTAGGCATAGTATTTGTCACCCATTTCCTGGATCAAGTGTACGCAATATGCGATAAAATTACAGTTTTGCGTAATGGGGAGCTTATCGGAGAATATCAGATTAAGGAATTACCCCGTGTAGAGCTAGTTGCCAAGATGATGGGTAAGGAGCTTGGCGATTTGGCAGATATACATAACGTAGTGCAATCTGACACTGGTGACTCAAAGGAAGTAGTAATTGAAGCCAAAGAGCTTTCAAGCACTTCAGGAATTAAACCGTTTAATTTCTCTGCATATAAGGGTGAGGTAACAGGCTTTGCCGGGCTGCTTGGTTCTGGCCGCAGCGAATGTGTTCGGGCAATCTTTGGTGCAGATAAGGTCATTAGGGGTAAATTGAGAATCAAAGGAGAGAATGTCAGCATTACAGCACCAATCAAAGCAATGAAGAAAGGAATCGGTTATCTTTCCGAGGACCGAAAACGGGATGGGATTATTGGCGACTTGTCGGTCCGTGAGAATATCATACTTGCATTGCAGGTTATGAGAGGCTTCTTCAGACCGTTCACTAGGGCTCAAGCACAAGCCTTTGCAGATGAGTATATTAAGCTGCTCGGTATAAAAACTGCTTCAGCAGATACCCCCATCAGTTCATTATCCGGGGGGAATCAGCAAAAGGTTATTCTCGCCCGCTGGCTCCTTACTCATCCGGATTATCTTATTCTTGACGAGCCGACACGCGGAATTGATATTGGCACAAAGGTTGAAATTCAAAAACTAGTGCTAAAGCTTGCCTCAGAGGGTATGAGTATTACGTTCATTTCTTCTGAGATAGAGGAAATGCTGCGTACCTGCTCCAGACTGATTGTTATGCGAGACCTTTATGTGGTTGGAGAGTTAAAGGGTGATGATATGACACAAGATAAAATAATGTATACCATAGCAGGGGGGAGTAAGACAAAATGACCAGAGACAGTAACAAACTTAAAACTGATGGCGTGACATCGGTTCTTAAAGCATTGATCAGGCACAAATTGTTTATCCCAATTGCGTTTCTTATATTCCTTTTGCTGATTAATGTGTTCATCAATCCAGGATTTCTGAGAATCAGCTTAGGTAGAGACAGTGCCGGTAATCCTGTTCTGATCGGAAATTTAGTTAATATCCTAAATAATGCAACTGAGCTTGTGATTCTTTCTATTGGAATGACCCTTGTTACGGCTGCTTCCAGAGGCCAGGATATCAGCGTAGGAGCAACGATTGCAATTGTTGGCGGAGTGATTATGAGGGTACTTTGTGGGAACGAAACTCAGCCATCGCAGTTACATGCGCCTATCATTGTAGCACTCTTACTCGGCTGTCTGGCCGGTATGGCTTGTGGAGCCTTTAACGGTATTCTGGTATCGAAATTCAATATTCAGCCGATGGTTGCGACACTCATCCTCTTCACAGCAGGTCGGTCCATCGGCTCTATGGCTATGGGTGGGCTTAAGCCCAAAGCGGCAGCAGCCTTTGGATATTACGGTAACTTTATTCCGGGATTTCCGGTGCCGACACCTTTACTTATCACGATTGTTGTAGTTATGGTAACAATCCTTATATTGAAAAAAACGAATCTAGGTCTGTATACCCGAGCCGTTGGTATTAATGACAAGTCTTCAAGTCTAAATGGTCTTAATCCTACAATGATTAAGTTTTTGACATTTGTTATTTTGGGTCTTTGTGTCGGGATCGCCGGCTTTGTCCAGTCAAGCAGAGTCCAAACAGTAAATCCATACACTATAGTGCCCAGCATTGAGATGGATGTTATATTGGCAGTTGCCCTGGGCGGAAATTCACTCAGTGGTGGTAAGTTCAATATGACGGGATCAATTATCGGAGCCTATACCATTCAGACGTTAACCTCTATGTTAACCACGCTAAACGTCAACACAAATGCCGTTCCGGTCTTTAAGGCCGTAATCATTATTGTCCTTGTAGTCATTCAAACACCGATTGTTAAAAGCTTCGTCAGTAAAAGGGCCACCTTTTCCAAATTGACTGCAAGTATTGGAAAGGAGCGTGGTTAGTATGTCATTATTGAATGAAGCCCGTGATACCAAACGTAGCGTAAGTATTCGGAACAAGCCGAAAAGAGGAGAGTCGTTGACCGATACTGCGTTCCTGCTGACCATTACGATTTCATTGTTTATTGCGATCTATTTACTCTCCATTGTTTTCCTTGGAGACAAAGGCTTTAGCAAGATTCAAATGTTCTTTAATCTTTTTAACGAGAACGCCGCGCTGATTGTAATTGCCTGTGGTCTTTCGATTGTTATGATAACTGGCAGTATTGATATTTCTGTTGGAGGTTCAACCGCACTGATATGTACAGCCTGTATTGTATGTCTTAATAAATATGGCTTCAATTTTTATTCTTCTCTCGCTCTGGCCTTGGCTATTGGTCTCACGTTTGGTGCATTTCAAGGGTTTCTTATTGCTTATCTGGAGATGCAGCCCTTTATTGTTACCTTAGCGGGTATGTTCTTGGGGCGAGGGTTAGTTGCCCTGATCGAAGTCAACCAGATACAGGTTGATAATGAGAGCTTTGAGCTTTTGTCAGGCGCGAGAATAATGGTACCCTTCTTAGGTGATGTCAATCGAAAAGGTGTGTTTATTCAATCAAAGCTGGAATACGGAGTAATTGTAGCACTGATTGTTGTCGGTCTCATGTTTTGGTTGCTTAAGAAGACAAGGCTTGGACGCAACTTTTATGCCGTCGGTGGAAATCCACAAAGTGCCCTAATGCTTGGTATTAATGTCAGGAGGACAAGATTTTATGCCCATTTACTATGTGGCTTGCTGGCAGGAATCGGAGGTTTCTTGTACCTTTTCCACACACGCTCCGGATCGGTTCAGCAGGCAACTGGCCTTGAGATGGACGCAATCGCTGCATCCATTATCGGCGGTACGCTGCTTACCGGCGGTGTTGGTAATGTCTTCGGAACTCTATTTGGTGTATTGACAAGTGGAATCGTATTACTTGTCGTTACCGCTATTGGTAGCCAAGACCCATGGTGGCCTCAGATCACCCGTGCGGCTATGCTTTGCTTTTTTATTGTACTTCAGAGTGTTATTTGTTCAAGAAAAAAACGCTAATTACTTCTATGTATGGGGAATATTCGGGGCTGTCGCAGAACCAAATTTTGCGACAGCCCCGTCTTTTGTTCATGAATATAGAAAGTATGAAAAGCATACTTTCTATAATTCACACTAAATAGATAAATCCATAGTATATATTTAAGAATCTTAGGAGCTATGAAATGGATGATCATTGGTTGATAAAATGGATAAAAAATGACCATGCTCTTATGCAATTTTATATTGAATTATAAAAAAAAGTGTATTATAATACTTAACGATATTGAATGTGGTGTTATACAACAGTTGTGAATGGCAACAATGAACGGATAAAAAATGTGGAAGGAGAAATGGAAATGGATAATATGTCAATTCTAGTACGCTATTGTCGATCATTCACAGAGAGAAGGCTGAGAGAATTTGATTTATCTTTTGGAGAACTGATTATTATTATGTTCTTATCAACACATGAAAATGTGAACCAGGAAGCAATTTCAAAAACATACTTGATTGATAAAGGGATGGTAGCTAAAACTTTAGATAGGCTTGAAAAAAAGGGGCTTATTATGAGGAGGCAGAATCCGGATAACAAGAGAGAGAATATTCTTTCACTACAACAAGAAGGTATCGATGTCTTTCATATGATGAGTGATATATTAGAAGAATGGAACAAAATTCTTTATGAAGGAATAAGTAAGGAAGATATTGAGTGTCTGAAGCGTGTTACAGGTAAGATGGTGGAGAATGTTGCAAATTATTTGGATTAGACATTAAAAGGAGGACGTTCATTAAGATGAAGAATAAGAAATTGAACTTTGGCTTAATCATGGTGGTATATCTATTAGGCCTATTTATGGGTGCGATTGATACTGGAATTGTAACACCTGCAAGAACTGTAATACAGAATGATTTAGGGGTAAATGAAAATACTGGTATATGGATGATAACCATTTATACCCTTGCTTATGCAGCAAGTATTCCTATTATGGGTAAACTGGCAGATAAGTATGGAAGAAAATATATTTATTTAACCAGTATTACGTTGTTTGGTATTGGCTCTTTGTTCTGTGGGTTGTCTCAAAGCTTTGGAAGCTTTTCTGTATTACTTATTGCTAGAGTTGTGCAGGCGATTGGAGGCGGTGGAATTCTTCCAATTGCTACAGCTGAGTTTGGTACCACATTTCCAAAGGAAAAAAGAGGGCTTGCACTGGGAATGGTAGGTGGCGTATATGGATTGGCTAACATCTTTGGTGCATCTGCAGGCAGTGCCATCATTGATATTTTTGGTAAAAATAATTGGCAGTTTATCTTTTATATCAATGTTCCAATCACGATATTCATCCTGATAGCTGGGGTTATCTCATTGCCGAATACTAAGGTAGTAAATGTTAAGAAGATTGATTTCCCTGGAATTGCAACCTTAACCTTAATGGTATTATCTATTCTATATGGACTTAAGAATATTGATTACTTTAATTTTGCTGCTACCTTTAAGAGTACATCCGTATATCCATTCTTGATCGTATTTATCGCCTTGCTCCCGATATTCATAATCGTAGAGAAGAAAGCAGAAGATCCGGTAATAAACATATCCTATTTTAAAAATATTAAGATTATAATTACACTATTTATCGCATTTATTACCGGTATTATTATTATGGGTATGATCTTTGTGCCTCAGTTTGCTGAGAATTCTTTGAAAATAGCATCAGGTAGCGGTGGATATTTTGTTATTATTTTAGGAGTGTTTGCAGGCTTGGGAGCACCTTTTTCCGGAAAATTGATCGATAATTATGGAGCTAAAGTGGTGCTTGGAATTGGTTTTATTGCATCAATCTCCGGTTCCTTATTCCTGATGCTTTATACTGCCGCTCATCCAAGTTTATTTGCTGTAATAATCTGTTTGATTTTACTTGGTATAGGAATTGGCTTCACAATGGGAACACCGATTAACTATATGATGCTTGATAATACAAGAGTGGAAGAATCAAACTCAGCGCTTGCAACCGTTTCATTAATTCGATCCATTGGAACCGCCATTGCTCCGGCAATCATGATTGGGTTCATATCGCATGCCGGAATGTCAGTACAAGGTGAAGTAATGATGCTTCTACCGAATGAGGTATCTGTTCCTCCTCTACCATATGCCGAGGAACTGACGGAGGAGTTCAATCAGTTAAAGGCAGATCCTTCGATGGCAGATAAGCTGAAAGGGATTGAGATACCGGATTTAACTGCAATGGAGACCATGAAATTTGATATGACTAGCACTGCCGGTAATTTTGAAATGTCTGAGGACATCATCGAGAAGTTACAAGCCTCCGATGTTACAACCATCACGGATACATCGAAAGAGATGGCGGATTATATGTTTGCGCAAATGACACCTGGAATTATTGCTAATATAAGCGGTGGAATTGATTCTGGAATCAATGGAATCAATGATTCTATATCAGAAATGACAAAGGCAATCGAGAAAATGCAAGCAATACCAACAATGCAGGAAACAGTCGATCAGATGAACAAAGCAAAGCTAATGATGTCTGGTACTGTAGAGAAGATGAATACTCTAAAAGAGGCAATTCCGGGAGCATTTGATACTGCAAAGACAAATTATTTGGCGGAGATTGACAACAGAAGGGATATAATTGAAAATGAATTTCAAATTACGTTAAATAATGGATTTAAGCAAGTGTATTCTACAGTAGCGATTGCTTCGTTATTAGCTATGATTGTGATGATGTTTTATAGGGAAGACAGGAAAAATAAAGGCAGTATAGCTAAGTAATGATAGAGAATACGTTTCGTAATCCTCGTTTTTTATGAACAATAGAAATTACGCTTAATAAGCTTTCCATCGCAATTATTTAGAGCCCTCGATATGTGTCAATCAGGACATATCGTGGGCTTTATCTTTTCCTTCTTGATGATATTCTTACTAAATTACAATAAAAAGTATCTTGTTGGAGTACTAAGCCTTAATAGAGAAGACTGGTGAGGTATGAATGGGAAATGCAGATATAATTGAATTGATTGCGAGTGCTCTCTCAGATTATCCTTTTACAGGGGGGACTGCTTCAGTATGGATATCTGGTATTTTAGCCAGGAAATAACCTCTGATTTTTCTTTATAGACAGGAGCGATATGCTCCCAAAGATCTATAAAATGATCATTGATTGATTTTACGAACGTAGGCTCTGTAATGGCTATGTGTATTTCCTGTGTGTTAGGAGCCTCATTGTTTGATTCAAACAACACAGTAATTCTATCTTTTACTACACAACAGAAGTGTTCCATATTCTCGGTATTATTGTAATCCTCTGGAAGAAATGCGATTTTATAGTTCTTATATCTTTGCAGAAGAAAGATAATATTTTCTAAATACTCAATAATATCAAGGGTATCCATATGCATAGATACTATGCCAGCATAGCTATATAATTGAAACTGATGAGTTTTCATTAAATCTTTGATGGAGGCTGCCATATATACATCCCTATATTCATAATTCTGTATATTTGTCAGAAATGCGTTCAACCTTTTTCTATAAAAGGTAACCGCCAAATTCTTGGCATCAGCGGAGAGCTTCTTCTTTTCGATGAATTTTCCATATAAATGCTCTGGAAGTGTTAGTACACTAAAGCAATATCGATACAAGAAGCGATTCCCAATATTATCTTCACTATCAGCCAGATAATGACTATAATCGGTACGGTCAGTGAAGATTTTCATCAGAGGCTGAGCATATTTTGCAATATATGCATGAAAGTGGCTTTGATATAATTGAATGGCAGACTTATTATTAAAATAAAGACCGCAGTTAATGCCAGATTGTAAATCGGTAGAAAAACAAGAAAGTACTCCAATGTCTGGGACCACAACAAGTTCATCACCGGTTATGATGCTATCATAATTTTTAACATAATATGGGATGAATTTACCTGTTCGAACCAGTGGAATCATGTAGTTCATAATACTAACACTTCTATTTGCATTAGTCTTCATTTTTAATAATAGGTTGATATTCCAGCCATTGGAAATAGCCTTTAGTAAAATCTTTCTCCATTTAATTAAATAGGAGGCGCTTTCTGCATAAATAAAATAACTGTAAGTGATATATATAATATTATTCTCTCTACACTTTTGATTTGCCGCACGTTCTAATAGCTGGAAACTAGCGGTAGTTATAGTATCTTGACCAAAAAGCACCTTGTCTTCATTTGATAATTCAGTATATGGAGAAACGCTTTGCTTTAAAGTGTTAAGCGGGTTATTGGCAGGAATATTAGTTATTTGATTGTTGTTTAATGATTGGATTTTAATTTCTTGTTTCTTTTTCTTGCTTAGCTCAATTGAGTGTCCCTGTGCCTCTAATAAAACCATTTCAATTTTCTTCTTTATATCAGATGCCATCTCGATATCCGCAAATGCTTTTAAAAAAATCGAATTTATGTGCTGTTCATGAATTGTATTATAGACATTATGTGAAAGATATTCCGAAATGCTTTCAATGTAGTTGGAATTATAGGGAGGTACTCTCTTTCCGTGAATCCAACGGTTCACTAATGAACAATCTACATTAATCGCTTTGGATAATCGGTTATTGCTGATATCTAAAGAAGAAAGTAAAAGCTTCAGGCATTCTCCGAATAATAGGTTTGTCATCAATTTAATCCCCTTAGCTATAGCGTTTATATAGCCATGAGATCAACTCTAAGTATTAGTATTTATTTAGGGCTTGAGACATGGCTTAATTTGCTGGTCTTATAACTTGAATTAGATCACGGTTCCTGCTTTATATCACGATCACTCAATGTGATATTATACATCTCAATGGATGTATTTCTACAATTAGAAGGTAAAGGAACAATTCAAATTTAAGTAACAGACATAGAAGCGAGTGTATATGAAACGGCTATTAATACTTATTATTGGTATAATCTATTCTATCTGACAGCAGCTTCAAAAAACGAGTTATTAAGTTGTGCTAATCCTAAAAATGTATTTAATAAGTACTCTTTATTCTAACATATTTTAATATCATTGCAAAGCTAATCAAGGTATAATCTTCCATTATCCTATAGTCCGATAGCCCTATTTTCTATCAGGAATCTTATATATAATTAATTACTCCTATAATATCTGATGAAGAAGTAAAGCTTTTTGTCATAACCATGGCATTGACATCAATGCAAAAAATATAGAAATAAATAGAACTTTAGGATATTATAGGGAGAAATCATACTAAACCAGTAAAAATAGGAGGTATTTATGTTGCGTTTTAAAAGTATTCGAACGAAGTTATCATTGTTTTTTGGGATTTTAGTTTTCTTTATTTGTGCGGGGCTGGGAGTAATATCATATATTACAGCAAGCCAGCTATTATCAAGCAATATTAATGAATCGATTACTCAAATGGCTCGGGAATCATCCAAAGGAGTTACCAGAGAGTTAAAAGTACAAACAAATGCATTGGAAGCCTTGGCTGGAAATGAATGGCTGAGAAGTAATGCCTTAAGTACGGATGAAAAGCTGAAGCTATTAGAAAGTGAGGTAATAAGAAGCGGTCATATCAGAATGGGAATTGTCGATTTACAGGGCAATGCAAAATTTACAGATGGGACAAGTTCTAATATTGCAGAAAGAGAGTATTTTAAAAATACATTAGGCGGAAATATATCTATTTCAGATCCACTACCCAACAAAGTTGATGGCACTATGGTATTGGTTTATGCAGTCCCGGTAAAAGAAAATAACAATGTAAAGAAAGTACTCATTGCGGTTCGAGAAGGAAATGCATTAAGTAACTTTACGAACGATATTAAATATGGTGACAGTGGACAAGCTTTAATGATTAATAGCGAAGGCACCACGATAGCCCATCAAAACTCTGAACTAGTTATGGAGATGTATAATACGTTAGAGGAAACAAAAAAGGATGTTGAATTACAACCTTTGGCTAATTTGATGAAATTAATGATGGAAGGGGAAGAAGGCGTCGGGGAATACCGGTATCAGGGTGTAACAAAATATATGGGGTATGCTCCCGTCGAAGGAACCAATTGGTCATTGGCAATTACAGCTCCCAAAGCAGAGATAATGGCTAAGGTGAGCCAGCTTTCATTCATACTCGTAGTTGTGTCACTAATATTCATTGCGATCAGTTTAGTTATTACTGTGTTAATCTCAATGAGTATTGCCAGACCCATTAAAGCAGCTGCTGAACATCTAAAGATTGTAGCGACAGGGGATTTTTCAAAGGAAGTACCTAAGAAATATCTTGATGAAAAGGATGAAACAGGTGTTCTGGCTAATGCCTTACATACCATGCAGCTATCAATTAAAGATATTGTAAAAAAAGTTGTTACAGAATCGGCTGACGTAAGCCAGATGCTTACTACAATTAATTCAGGAATGGATCAACTTAATAAGAGTATAGAAGAGATTTCAGCCACCTCAGAAGAATTATCTGCAGGAGCAGAGGAAACTGCTGTATCCACAGAAGAAATGAATGCTACCTCAGAACAAATAGTAAAAACGGTAGAGTCAATTGCAGCAAAAGCACAAGAGGGAACAGGCATCGTAAGTACGGTGAATAGCATGGCAGTGGAAATGAAGAGCAATGCCACTGAATCAAAGGGAAATGCGGTAGAAATCTACGGAAAAACGAAAAATGATCTGCAGAATGCCATAAAACAATCCGAAGCAGTAAATCAAATCGATGAGTTGTCCGAGGCAATTCTTGAAATAACATCACAGACGAATCTGCTAGCGTTGAATGCAGCAATTGAAGCTGCAAGAGCAGGGGAAGCAGGAAGAGGCTTTGCAGTGGTTGCTGACGAAATTAGAAAGCTGGCAGAAAATTCTAAAAATGCGGTTTCTAGGATTCAGGAAGTGACAAAGATTATTTTCATGGCAGTCAATAACCTCTCTACCAGTTCCGGAGTAATTCTTGAGTTCGTTGATCAGCGGGTGTTAAAGGATTATGACGTACTAGTGGATACCAGTGAGCAATTCAGTCAGAGTTCAGCCAATATCAATGATATGGTAATGGATTATAGTGCTTCATCGGAAGAATTATTTGCTTCCATGCAGAGTATGGTGAAAGCAATTGAAGAAATAACCAGTGCCTCTAACGAAGAAGCACAAGGAGCGTATAATATTGCTCAAGAGACTTCGGCGATCGCGATGAAGTCAAGTGATGTGATCAAAATGGCAGAAGCAGCAAGAAATAAGTCAGAGGAATTGATTAAGGCTGTTTCCGTATTTAAGGTATAAAGGAGGGATAGCGTGAATAATACAAAACAAATAGTGGTGATAAATTTAAGAAATGTTCAATACGGAATTCCAATTGAGCAGGTTAATGAGATTATCAAGTATATTCACCCGACACAAGTCCCAAATTCTTTGCCCTACTCCGAAGGAGTCATTAGTTTAAGAGGAAAGATCCATTCTGTTATCGATTTAGGAAGTTTTCTTGGAATGGAGAAGAAGCAGCCTGATAAAAACACAAAAGTAATTATAGCCAATGAGAGCAGTGTTGGCTTCATAGTCGATGATGTAGCCAGGATAGTCATACCCAAGGAAGAGGAAATTGATACGAATATAAATCTACCAATTTATTTCAATAATGATCATTTATCATACATTCTAAAAATAGATGGCAATATTATTTTTGTATTAGATATGTCTAGTATCCTAAAGATAAATCATTTTTGCCAGTTAGCCTAAATGAAAGAATAAACCGGATTGGAATGCCAAAGGGCGTGCTGCGAATGAATTATGTTCTGTATGGATGTGCTATTCTAGAGAACTGAATTCGAGTATTATGATTGTATAAAATAGGTAAGGTCATTGGTTACGCTTGATCTTGCCTATTTTCAAGCCTGGCTGTTAACTACAATACTTATTATATCAGGAGTGATGCTGTGAATAGTCATATTAAGAAACTATTGTATTTAAACTATGACAGAGGATCTAAGAAATCGGCCTTTAATATCAAAAAGGATGACAGGAACCATCAGAAAGCAAAGAAAGGAGTGTCAGATACATATAATAGTTTGGTGGCTGTTAAGAAGGAACAGTATACAAATGATGATATGGAACTTGATTTGAGAACTGCAATTGCCGAAAATGAATTTTTTCTATGCTACCAGCCGCTTATTGATACAAAATCACAAAGGATGGTATGGATGGAAGCTTTGATACGATGGGGACACCCTAAAAAGGGTATCATTAACCCATTAGATTTTATTCCGATTGCAGAAGAGACTGGACTTATCATTCCCATCGGTGAGTGGGTCCTTGAGAATGCATGTAGGCAGTTGAAAATATGGCAAATGATGGGCTACATTGATTATGGAATATCAGTAAATGTCTCGGCAATTCAGCTCCAGCAACCGAGATTTAGTGAAATAGTAAGGAGTATTCTTAAAGAGAGTGAATTAAGACCGGAATACCTTGAAATTGAGATTACCGAAAGTGTACTAATAGAGGAATCCCATATTGTAATAATGAATTTAGCAAAATTAAGTGAGATAGGCGTTAAAATAGTACTTGATGATTTTGGCACTGGATATAATTCTCTAAAGTACTTCCAAGAAATTCTTGTTAATGGAATAAAAATAGATAAAATTTTTATCAGTAATATAAAAGCTAATATTAATAAAATAATTATTGATACAGTAATTTCACTAGGGCATAAACTTAATGCAGAAGTAACTGCAGAGGGGGTAGAAACAATGGAGCAGTACGAATATCTTAAAAGCCAAGGCTGTGATAAAATCCAAGGATATTACTTTAGTAAGCCACTTTTACCTGATGACATAATCCAATATATGAATGAGAATCGTATTAGGTAGTATTAACTAATTACCACAATCTGAATACAATATAAGTAGTAATAGCGCCTAAGGATGTTTGAATGATGAGAAAACTTAATCCTCAAAAGGTATTTGTACAATATCGGGGTATCATGAAGCCCTATGAACCTGTTATTGAAAGAAAATATACGATTACCCATTCGGATACAACCGCAGAACTGTTTACGTTTGTGGATGAGAAATATGCAGAAGATCAAGTTACTAAAATGCGTGATGAAGTAAGAGTGGCCTGGGAGCCAGATAGAAAGGGACTTGCATTAATTGGATCGGTACTTGTAGATGGTAAAGGGATCGTAGTAAATGCGTATACCAGAAATAATATCTTCTATAATGAAATGCCAACGGCACTTCAAGCCTTACGCCGAGCAGACCGTTTCTTGTTTGACAAAGAGCCTTATCTTGACAACACACCGGTGTTTATTCACTTTATCTCAAGTAACCCGATATATAACAAAACATATGATTTTGGAATGATAGGTAGCTATAAGTAAAGGCAACCACTGTTCTTTGCAGTAATGTTTATCTAATTCTTACATATAATAGTAAAAACTTGAGATGTGGGTATAGATTGAGAAATCAAAGTTTCTTCAATTGGCAAACGATAGAAAGCACGCTTCGTGATCCTTCTATTATTATTAACTTGTGTTGCCGCCCAAATTTGCGACTTTACGGTGTGATGGGGGGATTAGTATGATCATTTATGTAGTGCAGGATGGTGATACCATTACTACAATTGCAAATAAATTTGGAGTATCCGAAGCAAGAATAATACAAGAGAATGGCATACAAAATGCAGGTGATTTAGTGATAGGGCAAACCATTGTAATTACCGATCCACAAGAGATATATATTGTACAAGAAGGAGATACTTTATCCGAAATTGCATCGAAACATGAAATACCAATCATGCAATTATATAGAAATAATCCATTCCTTTGGGAAAGGGAATATATATATCCTGGTGAAGAACTCATCATAAGCTATAATACAAGCACAACGATTTCAACGAATGGCTATGCATTTCCGTTTATTGATATGAGAATAGCAAGAGAGTCCTTACCTTATTTAACCTATCTTTCTGTTCTAAATTATAGAACATTAAGAAGAGGAGAGATTATATCCGTCTATGACGATTCTGAATTAATTGAAACAGCCAAACAATTTGGAGTGGCTCCATTAATGCTGATAACTAGTGTAACATTTCGTGGAGAACGTAATCCTGAAATAGTGTATGAAATATTATTAAACCCGGATTATCAGGATAATCATGCCCGGAATATGCTTAAGGTATTGAAAGAAAAGGGCTATTACGGTGTAAATATTACAATCACACATTTAAACGAGTCGAATCAGAAACTTTATTTAGATTATTTGAAGCGAATCACTTCTTATCTAGATAAGGAAGGATATCCTGTCTTTATTACGATAGATCCTAATTTTGAGGAAGAGGAGTATGAGTTACTGTATGAGAATATAGATTATTCCGATTATAATGATCTAATTGATGAATTGTATGTCATGAGATTTTTATGGGGAACTCAATATGGTCCGCCTATGCCTGTTACTTCAGTAAGAAATATATCCCTATATGTAGATTTTATAAAGCAAACGATAGAGCCTAATAAAATTAGTGTTGGATTTCCTGTGATAGGGTATAATTGGGCTCTGCCATTTATCCAAAATGTTTCAACAGGAAATGCAATCACGATTGAAGCTGCAATAGAATTGGCTGCGTTAATGGATGCAACCATTTTGTTTGATGATGATTCAGAAACCCCATATTATCGGTATAATATCCAAGTGGGTAATGAGATGGTTCAGCATATTGTATGGTTTGTTGATGCCAGAACAATCTATGCACTTGTAATGCTAGTAATAGAAAATGACTTAAGGGGAACGGGATTATGGAATATTATGAGCCATTATCCACAGCTTTGGCTCATTATTAACTCGAATTTTTATATATACAAGTTATTGCCTGAAATGATTTAACATCATTAGTAAAAGGTGGATTTTATAAGCATAAAAAAAATGAGGTCTACATAGGATTAATATAATTAATTTTTTGGAGGCACACCTTGAATACAAGCTGTGGTAATCAAATTGTCAGTGAGGAATATAGGGATTTTATAGCTGATTATGAACTGACTTCGAGGGAAGAACTTGCAAGTAGTGATATTTGCACTATCCCAATAGATTCAACCTTTACAGCCATATATATTCCAGATAACTTAGTACCCGAAAAATCGCTTGATGCTTATGGTTATAAAGTATTTGTACGGTTGTTAGGATTATTGGATGAACAAAGTATCGAGGCCTCCGGCGTGAGAAGGCTTCGTAATATTGCAGGGTTAAATCTTCGGGGGCAAGGTGTATTGATTGGAATTGTTGATACCGGTATTGATTATACTCACAGAGCCTTTATTAATGCAGATGGTACTTCAAAGATTGTAACAATATGGGATCAGACGATACAAGATGGTCCTCCTCCGGATGGTCTCTATTATGGAACGGAATATACAAGGGAACAAATCAATGCGGCACTCCAAAGTGACAACCCAAGAGCTATTGTTCCAAGTAATGACGATATCGGACATGGTACCTTCTTAGCTGGTATTGCAGCCGGAAATGAGGATACCGATAACGAATTTTCGGGAGTGGTTCCGGATGCAGAAATTGTAGTTGTGAAGCTGAAGCCTGCAAAAAAAAATATCAGGGAATTCTACATGCTTGGCGATGATGTGATATGCTTTCAAGAAAATGATATTATGTTAGGAGTAAAGTATCTATTAGAGATTGCATCACGATATGAACGGCCAATGTCAATCTGTATTGGTCTTGGAACCTCTCAGGGAGACCATGATGAAACCGGTGCTTTAAGTATTTACTTATCTTCCGTGGCACAATTGAATGGGGTAACAGTCTCCATCGCTGCAGGAAATGAAGGTAACAGCAGAAATCATTATGAAACTACAATGTTAACGGGTACAAATACGGAAACGATAGAGTTAAATATAGGCCCAAATTTGCCAGGCCTTTATCTCGAAATATGGGCAAATAGTCCGAATACATTTGGTGTGGACCTCATATCTCCAGGAGGAGAGTATATGCCTCTAATTTTACCAAGAATTAATGAAAGGAGAGAAGTAAGCTTCATATTCGAGACGACAACCATTAGCATCTATTTTCAACTAATTGGTTCAAGAGCCGGTGCACAGCTGGTTATTCTAAGACTAAGAAATCCATCCGAAGGAATATGGCGTATTGGTATTCAGAAAGTGAATAGAACACTACCATTGGATCTAAATTCATGGCTCCCGGTCAGAACATTCATTGGTGAGGATACCTATTTTATACGATCCTCGCCGTATACTACGCTGACATCACCTGGAAATGTATTCATACCAATCGTAGCTACCGCATACGATAACCTAAATGACAGCCTTTATATAGCTGCAAGTAGAGGCTTTACCAGAACTGGACGTATCGCTCCTTCCTTGGCAGCACCTGGAGTAAATCTTATTGGCCCCGCCCTAGATAACGGTTATACTAGAATGACAGGAACCAGTGTTGCTGCGGCACATACAGCAGGTATAGCCGCAATGCTTTTGGAATGGGGCTTAGTAAGAGAAAATCTTGATATCATGGATGGAACCGATGTTAAAAATTTGTTACTACGGGGGGCGAAAAGAGATTTCAATTTAACCTATCCGAATAGGGAATGGGGTTTTGGGATAATCGATATCTTTGGCGTATTCGAGAATTTAAGAGGTAATATATAAAGGATACAGTAGAATTGACTATTCTGTATTCTTTAAGATAGAGTAAGAAGGAAGGGGGATTGATGTGTCCAAATCAGTTACCTTTCCTTTTGTTATTCATAACAAGTGTAGGTAATTTTCAAATCATGAATGACCTACTTGTTTGGATTTATAAGTTGTGAACTTAGTTTGGAAATGTTAAAATGAAACCAATTAAGCTTATCTTGAATTCGATAGCCATATCCCAGAATGGATATGAGCTATATTTGAAATCGTGAGGAGGTATTACTGTGGAAATTCTGAAGTGCGAAGGCCTTACAAAGGTATATGGTAACAAGGATAATCAGGTTACAGCATTGGACCATGTGAATTTGAGTATTGAAAAGGGAGAGTTTGTTGCAGTAGTAGGAGCCTCCGGGTCAGGAAAATCAACTTTCCTGCATATACTGGGAGGTGTTGATCAGCCAACAGAAGGCAAGGTATTTGTAGAGGATACGGACTTAACTACTCTGGATCCTACCTCCTCAGCAATATTCAGGCGGAGAAAAGTGGGATTGATTTATCAGTTTTACAATCTAATTCCCACATTGACAGTAGAGCGAAATATTATGATGCCTATGATTTTAGATAAGAAGAAGCCAGATAAAGAACATTTTGACCAGATCGTGACCTCCTTGGGAATAAAGGATAAGTTACAGGCTCTTCCTAGCCAGTTATCTGGAGGACAGCAGCAGAGAACTGCCATTGCACGTTCCTTGCTTTACCACCCCGCTTTACTTTTGGCAGATGAACCTACCGGAAATCTGGATAAGAAGAACTCCAGAGAGATTATAGAGATGTTGAAATTGTCCAATAGAAATTTCAAGCAAACGATAATTATGGTTACCCATGAAGAGCAGCTTGCCTTCGAAGCAGATCGCATTATCACATTTGAAGATGGCAGGATCATCTCCGATGAGAACCGAAGGGGGTAATGAGCATGTGGAAGGAGTATTCCGTCGGCTATATCAAAAATAATAAGAGTAGCAGTATATCAATTATGGTAGCGGCACTGATCTCAGCCATATTCTTATCGCTTATCACTTGCGTATTCTACAATATGTGGATCGATAATATTAATCGGATTGTATCGGAGGAAGGAGACTGGCAGGCAAAAATTATCGGGAGTATTTCAGAAAAAGATACTCAAAGTATCAAGCTTATTGATAATGTAAAAGAGGTATTAACGATTCCTACAGAAAAGGGTATGGAAACGTTAGTCTATCTAAATGACATGAGAAGTATCTACGAAGTGCTGCCCAAGATAGCTAGCATGATTGGAGTGGACACCTCTGCAGTTCTGTATCATGATACATTGTTGTCAGAGTATTTTATCTTTTCTCCGGAGGACAAAGACCCGCCCATGCTTCTGAGCTTTTATGTGTTTGTTATGATAATTGCTGGTGTATCATTAATACTGGTTATTCGAAATGCTTTTTTACGATCGATGCAGTCAAGACTTCACCAATTGGGAATTCTTCAGAGCATTGGTGCAACACCAAGACAGCTCCGGATTTGTTTATTGCAGGAGGCATTGGCTCTAAGCCTGTTACCGGTCATTACTGGTGTTGGAGGAGGAGCTGGTTTATGCCTTCTAATAATCCGTCTTGCTAATTCAATAGCCGGAGCTTACCGTGGAGAGAATGCAGTATTTTCATATCACCTAGGACTATTCCTCATCCCATTCCTTGCATCTGTTCTTACAGTATTGTGCTCTGCATGGCTTCCAGCAAGAAAGATAATCAAGAAAAAGCCCCTACAGATCATTAGAGGAGAGGAAGAGGACTATGGTCTACAAAAAGAGAAGAAGAGTCGTCTTATCTTTGCACTTTTCGGTATGGAGGGTGAGTTAGCAGCGAAGTCCTTATATGTAAGAAGAAAGGCCCTTCGAACGGCATCCCTGTCCTTAACACTATCCTTTTTAGCATTCAGTATTTTTCTTTGCTTTATTACTCTGTCAGGGATTAGTACGAAGTATACCTATTTTGAGAGATACAAGGACGCCTGGGATATTATGGTGACTGTAAAAGCTCAGAGTATTGATGATATGAAAGAGACCTTGGATAATAATGTCTTAGACGGGATGGAAAGCTATCACATTTATCAAAAGGTTCTAACCTATACCTGGTTAACAGAAGGTATGTTCAGTGATGAGCTTGTGACAATCGGAGGCATATCGGCACTGGCAGGTCGGGACATAGTCAGGAAGGATGATAAATATCAAATCGAGGTTCCAATCGTAATTCTGGATGATACGAGCTTTCTTCATTATTATGAAAATATGGAAGGCTACAACAAGGATGCAGCATGGGGAATGATTACGATCAATCGTATATGGGACAATATTCATAGTAATTTTCGCAATAAGGAATATTTAAATTTTATGAAAGAGCAGGAGGATATCGGTCTTACCTTATATCAAAGTAAGGATGATAAAGAATATAGAGTAGAAGTTCCAATTCTGGCTTATACGGACGAGTTACCGATTCTTAGGGAAGAGTATGCAAATTATGCTTTAGTGCAGGTTATGTCAGCAAAGACATGGAATCAGATAGCAGCAAAGTTAGGTATGGATGCTCAGGAGACTTATCTTAATGTGCGTACTGTATCGGATGATGCCATAATGCCGGTTCAGGCGGGAATGAAGCAGTTGCTCGGCGATAAGGATTATGAGATAGAAAATCGTATAGAGGAAGAGATCATTAATAAGGAAATACAAAGAGGATACACATTAATAATTGGCGGATTATGTGGACTCCTGGCTGCTATTGGCCTGGCTAATGTATTTTCGAATACCCTTGGAATGATAGTCACGAGAAAGAGGGAATTTGCCCGTTATCTATCGGTTGGGCTTTCGCCACATGGTATGAGGAAGATATTTTTCATGGAGGCTCTTATCATTGGGGGCAAACCTATCTTAGTTACGCTTCCTTTTACGATACTATTTGTACTATTTGCAACAAAAGCAAGCTATATCAATCCAATGGAATTTGTAGAAAACATGCCGATCATTCCTTTGCTAGTATTTGCAGGCATGATTATGGGCTGTGTTGCATTTGCATATTATATCGGTGGCAGAAAGCTGTATCAGAATAATTTAATAGAGACTCTAAAAAATGATATGTTATCCTAGGATTATGATAATAATTACGCCCTAAGAGCCGTACGAATGGGATAGAAACCAAGAAAAGGAGGCGGTTGTTTGAAAAGCTACAAAACGGCACAGTTAGCTAATATCATCGGTGTACACCCAAATACAATACGTTTTTATGAGGAGATGAAGCTGTTGCCGGTTATACCTAGAACAGAAAGCGGTTATCGTATTTTTAATGACAGACATCTTGACCAGCTTTGGCTGATTCGTACCGCCTTTCGTGCAGAGATTATTAGTGACAGGCTCAGACAGGAGGTCTATCAAATAGTAAAGACAGCAGCCGTAGAGGATATCGTCGGAGCATATCAGGGTACACAACAATACTTGGAACATCTCCGGGAGGAAAAAGCAAAAGCCGAGGAAGCAATCCAGATAACACTGGATATCCTTGAGGATACCACAAAGCAGGAAGCTTCCATTGTATACAGGGGCAGACTAGAAGTTGCAAAAATATTGGGTATTACCATTGATGTCTTACGCGATTGGGAAAGAAACGGTCTGATTAAGGTACCAAGAAACTCTAGCGGTCACACAGAATATGGGCGAAAGGAAATGAATCGTCTAAAAATCATCCGTACACTTCGAAATGCCCATTATTCCATGATGTCTATCCTACGTATGTTGAATCGATTGGATCAGGGAGATAGAAACGTCCGTGATGCTATCGATACTCCTGGGGAAGAGGAAGACATTGTATGTGCTGCTGACCGATATATAACAGCCCTTAGCCTGGCAGAAAAGGATGCACAGGAAATGCTTAGGATCATCAATGACATGAGTTGTAAACTTCATAGCTAGATTTCATATAATGTAATATCAATTTGTAAAGGAAAGACAATATGAAAAACAGCGGAAGAGATTCATACAATAATAATGTGGACTCAGTGAGGAATAACATGCGTAATGAAAGGCGCCCCTCTGCCTTTTATCGAGCATCAATGTGGGAGAAGATATCGGATTAGAGTGCCATCCTGACCTTGATCAATTCTTACGTATTGAAGAAGGCCAGGGAATAATTCTCATGGGAGCTAATAAAAATAGATTGGATTTTAAAGCTAATGTCTCTGATGATTTTGCTATCATAATACCGGCCGGAACCTGGCACAATCTCATAAATACCGGTTGTAATCCCCTTAAATTATACTCGATCTATGCACCGCCTCAGCATCCATGGGGTACGCTTCATAAAACCAAAGCAGATGCCGTTGCGGCGGAACGCAATCATTAATAATTGCAATTCTGCAATTGCTACGGGTGACGCGTTATAATGATATAGGAAGGTATAGAATAACTAATCTGTCGAGTTATAAATCAGATTAATATATTCTGTACCTTCTATTCATTTGACTACTAGATGTAATTCGTATTTAAAGTGATTATAATTAGTTTAACAGTAGCTTCATAATATTTGAGAAAGTTAATGACAAAATATACATTATATGCTAATATATTCATGGTAATGTTGTTTAAAATGACGTAATCGTTTTCTGTTTATCTTGCTATATTATCATTATTAGACATTTTGTAAAGAAGAAACAGAGGATATTTTATATTCTCTGAACAACTAAATAAAAGGATAGGTACGTATGTTACATAAAATAATGGTCAAAACATTTTTATCCTTCAATCTATTTACTAAACTAATGATAATGCTATTGTTAATTTCAATCCTCCCGATTTCTTTAATTCAATTCACATCCTATAAGATAAGTACATCTACGATTGAGAAGCAGACGAAGGAGCTGATTATGGCGAACCTTCGGCAAACCAGTAATAGTGTAGAGGGATTTTTTCATGCCTATGACAATATTATATTAGATATTTATACTGACAGCAGCTACATTGATAATTTAAAGTACATCAATGTGTGGGATACCAAGAATTACTTTACGGCAAAGCATCAGATAGAGCACAAGCTTGAGAATATTGTTTACGCTTATCCAGAGATTCTAGGCATTGCAATCGTTGGTTTAAATGGGGACGTTACTTTTTATGATGCAGTCACTCTATCCGGTGAGGAAAGCTATTGTTTTGAAGTGAACGATATTAGAACAGATTCAATGTTTAAAGCTTCTTTAAAAGTAAAGCATGCTATATATTCCAGTACAATCAATAAGACGGATCACAATTACGGGAACAAAAATTTTTTTTACATAGCGCATCAGTTAACTGATTTCAATAATTATAATAATGGTCCGGTTGGAAGTATTATTTTATGTATCGATGAAAGTGCTCTTCGAACTGTGTATTCAGCGGGTATGGATTTTGATTCCAATTTAACCTTTCTGGTAAATCAGAAGGGAGATATTATTTCGTTCCCGTTGGAAAAATATGTTGGGTCGAAGTTAAATTGCGGTTACGGCAATGACATTATT
Organism: Bacillota bacterium; assembly: GCA_023436225.1. GTDB lineage: Bacteria > Bacillota > Clostridia > Lachnospirales > Lachnospiraceae > Mobilitalea. Next base: position 98,363 of record JAEZKA010000076.1, on the reverse strand, counting down.
ACGGCCACAAAAAAGTTCTTTCAGAATAATAATTTTATGAATTCAAAGCAACTAGAGGTACATGTAAGTAATATTAAAGATGGAGCATTTATATTGATTAATGTACAAAATTTATCCTACGCATTAAAGGATGTCCAGATTATTTCCAAGATAATTGTTTTAATCGGACTTCTCTTCGGTATTGTTTGTATTTTTATTGCTATGTCATTTGCAGCCGGAACTGACAAATCGGTTAAGAAAATAATACATGCAATGAGAAAAGCGGACAAGGGAGATTATGATGTTCAGATTTCATTGGAGGGAAAAGATGAATTTGCAAAAATTGCACATCATTTTAACGATATGATTGTTCGCATCAAGGAATCGAATCAACAGGAAAAGGATGCCTTGGTTAGGAAAAAGAATGCGGAGATTAGATCTTTAGAAGCACAAATTAATCCTCATTTTTTATATAATACTCTGGATGCTATCAATTGGGTTGCAGTAGAACATGAAGAATTTCATATTAGTAAAATGCTCATTAATTTAGCTAATATACTTAGATACAGTATTCATAGATGCAATGAAATCGTAACCCTGCAGGAAGAATTGGAGTATCTGAAAAAGTATATCTATTTACAGCAGGAGCGGTTTTGCTATTCTTTCCAGTTTATAATCCATATCGATGATGCGCTAAAGGAGTGCAAAATACATAAATTACTGATACAACCCTTGATTGAAAATACCATAGTTCATGGCTTCCCGGGAAGTACGGGTCATGATGAAATCGATATAGAGATTCAGATGCAATGCGATACTTACATTCAAATTAAGATAAAGGACAATGGGAAGGGGATGTCCAAGGAATTAGTGGCGCAATTTAATAATTACGATTACCGTCAGGATACGGTCGATACAAGCATCGGTGTGAGGAATGTAATTACCAGAATGAAACTATATTATGGAAGCAACAGTTATTTTCATGTGGATTCTGGCGAACCGGGAACAATCGTAACACTTAAAATCCCATATGAGATATAAAGCTATACATGCAGTGAGACTTAATGTAATGCATCAGTAAAGTATGTGTCGGAGGAGATTAATGCGTATTATTATTGTTGAAGATGAACCTAAAATTAAAGAAGGCTTGATTAAAATTATCAATAAGTTTACGGAGTATGAAATATGTGGTACCGCTTCTAACGGGGTAGAAGGTAGTAAATTGATCAAAGAAATGAAACCGGATTTAATCATATCAGACATTCAGATGCCAGAAATGGATGGTTTAACTATGCTCCAAGGACTTGAGCTGGAAGGTATTTCATATTATGCATTGATTCTGACGGGCTTTTCTTCATTTGAGTATGTCAGAACGGCATTGCATCTGGGTGTAGTAGATTATGTATTAAAGCCGGTTGACGTAGAGAGCTTTATATCGGTTTTACATGAAACCGAAGCCAAGATAGTAAAAGAGCGTTCAGAGAAAACAAATTCTGCACAGCTGATTTGGAGTTTAATGACTTGCGAATCTGGTATGAAGGAGCAATTAATACAACAGCTATCCAAACTATTGATGGTTAATGACAAAATGGAAATCACTTTATTTCTGGTAAAGCCGGATAGTCTGGATCAGGAGACAGTGGGAGAAATGATTCATTGTATAAAGAATAAATTAAACTCCTTGTGTACTTTAAATTTCCATGTGATACATTTATCTTTTTCTGATGGAATACTGGTTCTTATCATTGATACGGCAAAAAATAAGATCTTAAATAAAATGTTTTCTACTCATATTCTACCTTGTTTAAATGAGATTGGCAGTTGCCACTGCAGTTATACTTCCATGGTAGGGTTAACCAATCTTGAGAATTCTATTTCAGAGCTGAAGGAACTCCTATCTTATGCGTTTGTCTATGGCAATGATGTGATTCTCGACAAACAGATGGTAGAGGTTCTGAAATTCAGCCAGATAACCTACCCGGTGGATCTGGAAAATCGTATCCGTAAAGAGATTATTAACGGAGATTATGAGAAAGCGCTAAAAACTAGTAATAAATTCAAGGAGTTAATCATTGAAAGCAATGGCAGACCGGAGTTGATCAGGGAGTATACCGCTCGATTTTCTTCGAGTGTATATAATATGGCGAAAGAATATAATACGCAGCCGGAGCCTATGTTAATTTTTCATTACTTTGTTAATAACATTATTGATAGTAAATCGAAAGTTGATTTGATCTTTAACTATGAAAAGATTGTACATACCATACTTTCTGTTAATGACGAGGAGATTGATGTTGAGAATTTAACTGTATTGAAGGTTATTAATTATATTAGGGACAATTATAGCAAAAATATTACATTATCAGATGCTGCCAATCTGGTTGGCGTCACACCAGAATATTTAAGTAAGCTGTTTTACCAGGAAATCAATGTCAATTTTGTTGTATTTCTAAGGAATTTTAGAATCAGTATTGCCAAGCGTATGATACTTTCCGGTAAGTACCGAATACAGGAAGTAGCCGATCATGTCGGATTTAAAGATCCTAAATATTTTAACAAGGTATTTAAGACGGTCTGTGGCATCTCACCATCAGAGTATAAGAAGGTAACAGTGTGAGAATGAAAGGTAGAAAAATCAGTAATAGTTCAATCGGCAAATTTGTGCTGCCGCCCAATTTCGCGGGTTTGGGGCAGAATGGAAGGTTAGTATGAAAATGTTTCGTGTAAATGTAATTTTATCATTAGCGATAATGGTTATCTTATTACTTATCAAGAGCGATTACACCCAATATAGTATAAATCAATCGCAGGCAGATAGTCCGGAACCAGAAAGAAAGGTATTGCGTATATTGGCGCCCTATGATAACACGGCAAACAATAAGATACTCAAGGATATAGCAAGCCAGTATTCCAAAATCGAAGGCAACCCTAACGTAGAGATTGAGTTCTTATCCAAGAACGATTTCAAGAAAGAAATCTGCATGAATTTGGACCAGAACCAGTTAGCAGATTTAGTCGTATGCGACAACTCTACAATGCCTGCACTGATTAATCTTAATGTACTTAGAGACCTGAGTGAATACATCAATGGCACATTTATGGTACCCCATTATTCTTTAGTGCAGTGGAATAATACCAGAAGCAATGGAAAATATTACGGGATTCCATTGACCTGTGATCCTTATGTGTTGATATGGAATAAAAATCTTTTTGCTGAAAATGATGCCACGGTACCCGTGAATTGGGATGATTTGAAAGAAACTGCCAGAAAGGTTCAGAAGGTTGGAATTTACGGAATTGGGATCGGGGCAAGACAATCGGAGGAAATCACTGCCCTTTTCCTGCAGATGCTTTATTCAACAGGGGGCTCCATCCGAGAAATTAATGGAGAAGGCGGTATGAAGGTGTTTGAATTATTTAATTATCTGAAAACGAACAAGCTGATACCGGCCCAGTGTATTAACTGGAATCAGCAGGATTTAACCAAGAAATTCGTTGATGGTGAAATTGCGATGATGATTAATAATCTTAGTGCCTTATCCGTTATCAAATCCAAGGACATCGATTTTGAGGTAGGAGTTGGGACAGTTCCCTATGAAAAGAAAGAAAATTTTATGTTTCATGGCAAAAATATTGGAATTACGATCACTGCTGATTATGATGCATCCATCAAATTCCTTGACTATATAACTCAGAAGAGTATTGTAAGTCAGATTGCGGATGAAACAGCAACCATTCCTGTACATATTGATGTAGAATATAATTTTGAAGAGAGTGGATATGTAGTCAGCAGGGAGTTCGTTCAAAAGCAGAAAATGCATGGAATAGCCAAGAGTTCGCTTAATTCCTGGTTCGATATTTCAACTGCCATATCGGACGGAATATATCAATTATTAAGTGAATCCAATTCTTCCATACGTAATATTGCAGATGCCATGCAAGATAAGGTGAGAATTGCAATTATAGAAAACTAGGCACTGAATTAGGTTTACTGACAAAACTAAATCAGTAGAGATTAATAATTTACCCCCTTGTTAAAATATTGGAATTTATGAATAAGTTCTTAGATGTTAAGATGAAAAAGTAACTAGTAAATAAATTCTAATTATGACAGAGGAGGTTTACAATGAAAAAAGCAATGCACAGAATACTGGCATGCGTTGTGGCTCTTATTCTCGTAGGTACGATGTTCGCAGGTTGCGCTAAACCGAAGAACGATACGACTGATACGCAGAATCCCAAAGTAGAAGAGAAAGCCACAAATGAAACAAAGGATGGTGGAGAGACAGCAGCACCATCTGGGGAGATGACTGAGGTTGGAACACCAAGAAATGAGACACTTATTGTTGAGTGTCAGTCACCTACTGATACACCAGGACAGTTTAATTCCTATATGCAGGGAACTACAATGGGCTTTGGTATTCATCAGCTTATGTCAGCTATGATGTGGGAAATTGATACGGTAAAAGGTGAGCAATTCGGCGAAGTAGCTGATGGAATGCCTGTGTCAAATGCAGATTTTACCGAGCATACCGTTAAGATCCGTCAGGGCATTAAATGGTCGGATGGCGAAGATTTAAATGCAGAGGATGTTGTATTTACCTTTAATATGATTATGGCTAACTCCGGTATTAATCAGAGTGCATATTATAATCAGATCTTTAAATCCGTCGAGAAAGTTGACGATTACACCGTTAAGATTGTTACGAAGGAAGCATTCCCTCGATTATCACTGAGATTTGGTGTTACTATCTGGGGTAATGATTTGAGAATTGTTCCTGAGCATATCTACTCCAAGCAGCCAGATGTAACTCAGTTCAAAGATTCAGAGCCTGTTGTTGCTGGTCCCTATACGGTTAAGGCTTATGACGAATTAGGAAAGTGGGTTCTTTATGAGCGTCGTGAAGACTGGCAGTCTAGCACCGTTGGTGTTGTAACTGGCAAAGAGCCTTTAGCTAAATACGTATGGTTCAGAAATCTTGGCGACGATACAAGCCGTCAGATGAGTTTGATCAATAACGAAGTGGATATCCTTTGCGAGGTTACTCCTGAGATGCTACAGGTTATGACTGAACAGAATCCGAACATTGCATGCTGGTACAAGGATTTCCCCTATGCTACAAGTGATGACCCCTGTTCCAAGGGCTTAGCTTTCTCTATGGGTAAGGGAGCTCCCTATGACAACAAGGATTTCCGTTGGGGTATTGCACTTGCAATGAACTTTGATGAGATATCACAGAACATATTTGACGGTGTTGGACGTTCTTCACCGTTCCCTATTCTTACTAATACCAGTGCTGCTCAAGAGCTTTATGTTAAGCCTATCCTTCCTTGGCTTGAGTCATTTGAGCTTGATCTGGGCGATGGAACTACTGTGAAGCCCTTTGACTCCGGTTATGCAGAAAGAATTGCAACTGTTCTTAGAGGTAAAGGTTATGATATTACAACAGATCACGAAGCTTTGATCGATATGTTCGGCGCAGGTTGCTGGAAGTACGATCCCGCAGCAGCAGAGAAGCTGTTTGTTAAAGCTGGTCTTGAGAAAAAGGCTGATGGCTGGTATTTTAACGGTCAACCCTTCACCTTTAACATGACATATTTAGCTGATACAGAAGCTCAGGCTGGTCGTGGTACACAGGCAGCTTATGATCAGTTAACCAAATTTGGCTTCAAGATTAATCTTGTTAGTGAATCCAGTGCAACCTGGAGCACCAATGAGGTAACTGGACAGTATGATGTTGGTGGCTACTGGCCTACCGGTTTCATAACAAAAGACATCTATTCTCAGATCAATGGTTGGGATGCCGATCTTATCGTTCCGATCGGAGAGAGAGGTTCAGGTCAGGGCTCTCGTTGGAATAATGCAGAAGCTACTAAAATTATTCATGAGTTATCTAAGCTTTCTCCAGATGATCCGAAGTCCTATGAGTTAGGTATCGAATTCTTTAAGATAGCTATTCAGGATCTTCCTTTCATCGGTTTCCATTCCGGTGTTAAGTTCGTTCCTACAAACAGCACATACTGGAATAACTATCCAAGCGCAGAAAATCCCTATAACGGACCTTGGTGGTGGTGGAGCTGTTTCAAATACATAACAACAGAGATTTCACCGGTTAAATAGTAGTAACAAGCTAATTCACAAAATAGATTGTATGGGCATGAAGGATTAGTTTGATAAACTAAGATATAAGAATGTTTACTGTTACTGCCTGGTGGCATTCACCGGGCAGTAACAGTATTTATAACAATAGTAGCTTGTGAAATATGTATTTTATGTATAAAAACTGGCACGAATTTATGAAAAAAGGAGTGAAGCCGTTGAAATTTAAAAAATATTTTGGCTTGAGATTTTTAACTTATTTATTAACAGTGTGGATTGGTATTACTTTTATCTTTTTTATTCCCCGCATGTTTCCTTCTGATCCTGTGGAAAATATGATCGGACAGATGCAATCCCGTTCCGGACAGATGGATCCGGTTCAAATGGAAGCACTTCGTTCACAGCTTAGGGTTCAATTCGGCTTGGAGGGATCGCTAATCGAGCAGTATTTCAGCTTCCTCTGGAATGGATTATTACACTTTGATTTTGGACCATCACTGATGAACTATCCAACTCCCGTAGGGGAAATTATCGGCATGTATTTGCCGTATACACTTTTTCTTTCTCTGTCGACGACCGTCTTTGCCTGGATCATAGGTAATGTAATCGGTCTTCTTGCAGGTTTTCGTAAAAATAAACTTTCATCCAAAATACTGGAGGGGGTAGCGATATGTATTTATCCCGTTCCTTATTTTATTATAGCACTGGTATTACAGATTGTGTTTGCATTCGTTCTGGGATGGTTTCCTATACAGACAACCATCAACACGCAGGGAAGTTCTGCAGTTTGGTTCTCATCGCTTCTTAAGGCATCGATTCTACCGGCTCTGTCCATGCTGATGCTAGGAACCGGATGGTGGATTATATCCATGAAATCCCTCGCTGGCACTACTTCAGAGGAGGATTTTGTACTATTTGCCCGTTATAGAGGAATTCCAGAGGGCAAGATAGGAAAAAATTATGTATTTCGTAATTCAATTTTAACTCAGGTTACCGCTCTGGCAATGAGTCTAGGCGGTGTATTCGGCGGTTCTATCATGACTGAAATTGTATTCGGCTATCCGGGAGTTGGCTCTCTGGTACAAAAGGCTATATTGATGTCTGACTACAATATGATACTTGGTTGTATCACAATTTCTATCGTGGCAATATCAACTGCAACATTAATCGTGGATCTGATCTATCCGTTTATTGACCCGCGTATTCGATACAATTAAGTGTAGGAGGTGGAAAAGCTTTTGAAAATAAATATAAAGAAATTTTGGAAAAATGCGAATATAAGTCTAAAAGTAGGAATGATAATGACCTCGATATTTGTCATTATTGGTTTTGGCATATATTTTCTACCCCATACAAACCCGTTTACCTTTAATTCTTATCCAGGGAAACTTCAGCCTTCACCACAACATTGGCTTGGGACTACAAGTATGGGACAGGATGTGATGTGGCTATTGATTGAGTCAATTCATAATTCTCTCATGATAGGTCTTATCGTGGCTACCATAGGTACCGTTGCAGGTGTATTTATTGGACTTCTGGCAGGATTTTCAGGAGGTGTGGTTGATCGCGTCCTTACTGTGATTACCGATACTTTTATCGTTATTCCTTCTCTTCCGATACTCATATTAATGACCTCATTTATGAAGGGATCCTCTACGGTTTTAGTTATGGCACTGGTATTAGCGATGTTCGCATGGGCTTGGCCGAGTCGTCAGATTCGTTCGATGGCTTTATCCATGCGCGAGCGGGATTTTATACATACGGCATGGTTTTCAGGTGAAGGTACCGTTCAGGTTGTTGTCACAGAGATACTTCCATATGCTTTTACCTGGTCACTCTCAAACTTTATGAATGCTACTCTCGCGGCGATTGCTTCTGAATCGAGTCTTGCTGTTCTGGGTCTGTCACCTGGTAACCTTATTTCTCTGGGAAATATGATTCAGTGGGCAAGAGAACGTAATGCTATTTTTACAAAGCAGTGGTTCTGGATAGGTTCTCCGATTATTGCTACGGCTCTAATGTTTATCGGTCTGTTCCTCCTAATAACAGGCTATAACGATTATCTATCAATGAAGAGAGGAAGGTAGGAAATGATAAAAATTGACCATTTATCCACCTCGTATTCAACAATCAGCGGACCGGTGCATGTTATTAACGATGTGGATTTTGAAATATATGATAATGAAATTTTCGGAATAGCCGGAGAATCAGGCTGTGGCAAGACAACCTTATTAAAAGCATTGTATGATATTATAGAATTTCCTATGGTTGTGGACTCGGGTAAGCTTATACTGAGTGGCGAAAAGAATGGGAAAGCTTTTTCCTTTGAGACCGGACAGATCAGAAAGGCCTGGTGGGAGAATATTTCTTATGTACCGCAAGCAGCGCAGAGTGTACTGAATCCGATTGTACCACTCAAAAATCAATTTCTTGATTCTATTCCGAAGACAGATCGAATGAGAGAGCCCAAGGAGATAACCTTAAAAAGAGTCTCAGACTATCTGGAAGAGCTTAGTCTCTCATCTGATTTATTGAAGGCTTATCCATTCCAGCTCTCCGGAGGAATGAGACAGCGTGTTATAATTGCGCTGGCAACCTTTATGTCTCCCAATGTGGTTCTGGCAGATGAACCGACGACAGCTCTTGATGTTGTCGTTCAAAGGGGAATACTTATGATGCTCATGCGTCTTCAAAAGCAGTTAAAGAACACCATGGTCATCGTAAGTCATGATATGGGCGTGCATTATCAGATCACTGACCGCATGGGTATTATGTACTCAGGTAGTATGGCTGAGTTGGGCAGGACAGAGGATATCTTTGAAAGGCCGCTTCATCCATATACACAGATGCTGGTAGGAGCCCTCCCGCGGGTAGGAGATAAGAGTCAGAAAACAGGAATACCGGGAAGACCCCCTGCACTTACTAACCCACCTCCGGGCTGCCGATTTGCACCTCGTTGCCCGAAAGCGAAGGACATATGCAAAAATGCGGTACCGAAGTTTTGTGAAGTGGAGAAGGGGCGTTTTGCAGCCTGTCATTTACTGAATGGGAAGGAGGTATAATGTAATATGTCTGAAAAATTGCTTGAAATAAAAAATATCACCAAATCCTTCCATATAGGTGGGATGCTAAGTAAAAAGAGGCTTGTCGCTGTGGATGAGATCAATATCGATATCGATGCAGGTAAGCCCGTTATCCTTTCCATTGTAGGTGAATCAGGTTGTGGTAAATCAACCTTATGCAAGATGATTCTGCGTATGCATGATCCGGATCAGGGAGATATACTGCTTTCCGGAAAATCTTACCGAGATCGCAAAGGATACGATCCCTTTCAATTCAGGCTGGATGTACAGCCGATCTTTCAGAATCCGTATGAATCCTTCTCGATGAGAAAAACAGTCGATACCTATCTGTTTAATACAGCTCTTCGCCTGAAGATAGCGAAAAATAAAAAAGAGGCGGAAAAGCTGGTCGATGATACACTAAAAAGCGTAGGTATGTCACTTGAGGTAGTAAGGGGCAAATATCCGACTCAGTTCTCGGGCGGAGAACTGCAGAGAGTGTCGATTGCCAGAGCGCTCATTACCAGACCTAAGCTTATCATTGCCGATGAACCGGTCGCTGCAATTGATGCATCTATGAAAATGAATATCGTAAATTTATTCAAAGAGCTGAAGGATAAATATAATGTATCATTTATCTATGTTACCCATGATCTTTCAACTGCTTACTATGTATCAGATTATATTGCTACATTATATAGAGGCTGCCTGATCGAATATGGAAAGGCTAAGGAAATCATGGATAATCCGGCACATCCATATACGGAGTTACTAATGAATGCAGTTCCAAGAGTAGGAGAAAAATGGGATCAGGAATTGGTAATGCCAGACACAGAGGACAAAGAGTATGCAATCAGCTATTGCAAATTTGCTCCCCGCTGTTCTTATGCTACCGAGGAATGTAGAAAATCCAGACCGGATATGAAGGCTTCAGCCGACGGGCGGAAGGTGTTGTGCTTCCATCCATTAAATGGTATGATGGATAAGTAACTCATCAAAGCAAAATGAAACATTGGCGGAATAAAGACGACTGAGTACAGAAAGGATGCGTTACTATTATTATGGAACAAATAAAAATTGGAACCTGTATACCGGGAATCAAGGCTGTTGAATGGCTTCCAGCAATGCTGGATGCGGGTTTTGAGACCGTCTCATTTAATTTTCATATGTCTTTAGAAAATGTGGATTTATTGGAATTATCAAAGAAAGTCAAGGATATATTGGGTGATACCGGTGTCACGGTATCCAGTCTGGGATTGTACTGTAATCCATTGCAATATGAAGAGCATAGAAAGAATTTGGAGTATTGTATTGATTCTGCCAAATTATTTGGCACAAATATCATTACTACCTTTGCAGGAGCAATTGAGGGAAGACCGGTAGAGGAAGCTGTTCCGGTATTCGGAAAAGTGTTCCGTGAACTTTCGAAACGTGCTGCGGACAATCAGATCAAAATAGGTATAGAAAACTGTCCGATGGGAGGAACCTGGAATCAGGCCACTTGTAATATAGGCTTTAATCCCAAGGCTTGGGATATGATGTTTACAGAGGTGCCGGAGGACAATCTCGGTCTGGAATGGGAGCCAGCACATCAGCTAACACAGTTAATTGATCCCCTTCCCCAGCTAAAGCAATGGATTGAAAAAGTGGTACATGTACATGGTAAAGACTCTTCCGTTGACTGGGATGCAATAAAGCGTTTCGGTGTATTCGGAGCAGAAAAATTTGTTTATGACAGGACGCCGGGATTTGGTGATACTGACTGGAGAAAAATAATATCTGCCTTACATATGGGTGGGTATAATGGTGATATCTGTATTGAAGGCTATCACGACCCGATATACAAAGGAGAATGGGAGATGACGGCTCAGCTCCATGGGTTGAATTATTTGAAATGGTGCAGAGGTGGAGATTTTATATCAAATCCTTGGGGAAAGTAGGAGTTGTAAGATAGTAGTATTCCGGTGTTCGGTCAGAAATGGGAGAACGTATTAGTATACCTGCAGAGCGAGAAGATCATTGATTTTTTCTCATAAGGTTTGCAGGCTATGTGAAAGGTATGGTTATTCTATGAAAAATTCATTGTGTTTTTTGCTGGTAACTGTCATGATTTTATCATTAGCTTCATGCGTAAAATACAAAGATTCTGCTAATGGAGGCAGCGCAACAAATAGCACACAGGCAAATGAAAGCAGTACCGAAGAGGGGGATGCCGGTGTAGTTACAACCACCGCAGAAAAAAGTGTTATTACTGTGACTTTTCGAGATGACGGTTCGGGTGAAAACAGCGCATTATGGAGATGGTTGCAAACTGCGTATGAAAGCTTTGAAAAGAAAGACAGCTGCGTACTAGATATTGCCCCAATTACTGCTAGCGAAGGTGATTATTTTGCTAAAGTTGCTCTTTCTTTGCAGCAAGAAAAAACAGCACCTGACTTAGTGGCAGAGGATACTTTTCAGCTTCCGGCGGATGTTGAAGCAGGATACCTTACTGCACTGGATGAATATCTGGTGGATTATACGGATTGGACAGACGGTTCCTATAATGAGTTGCTAAAACGCGGAGTTACCGGAGACGACAATAAGGTGTATGGTGTGCCGTACAATACGGATACTCGTGGATTGTGGTATAATAAGGAAATCTTTAAACAGGCAGGTTTACCGGAAGAATGGAAGCCAAAGACTTGGGACGATATCCTCATGGCTTGTCAGACTATTAAGGAAAAGGTTCCTGATGTAGTACCTTTCTGGTGTAATTCTGCTGTTGCAACCGGTGAAGCAACCTCCATGCAGACCTATGAGATGCTGCTTTATGGAACCGGTGAACGATTAATAGATGAAGCTACCGGCAAATGGATCATTTCCAGCCAGAGTATTTTAGATACCTTGACCTTCTTAGATCATATCTATAAAAATGGCTACGGACCACCGTTGTCTAAAGTTTTGAATGGCCAGGCCAGCAATATTTCAGCCAGAGAATACTTACCCCAGGGTAAGCTTGTTATATCACTTGACGGTATTTGGATAGCTGGTAATTATCTGGATACCGGTGTATCTCCGTGGCCGGAATACGATGAAGTTTTAGGCTTTGCTCCCATGCCTACCCAAAATGGTGACGGCACTCAAATTACCACTATGGCCGGTGGTTGGGCATGGTCGATTCCTGCCAAATCGGATAACAAAGACATTACCATGGAATTTATTAAACACCTAATGGATCCAGATATATACGTAGATGCTTTAATTTCCTTGGGCAGCATCGGCACAAGGACGGACATCGCGGATAACGAAAAATATTCCACCCTGCCTTTCATCCAGACAGCAACCGATTACTTAAGAGTTGCATCCTTCCGTCCTAGGGACAGCAGATATTCAGCGGTTTCTTCCCATATTCAGACCATGGTGGAATCGGTTGTATCAGGAACCAGTCCAGAAGATGCTATGGCAACTTACGGTGTGGATGTTACCCGTACCGTAGGGGAAGATAATGTAATTATAAAGTAGCTTGTAGCGAGTTATTAAGGGTTTCGGTGTGTGAAAGCAAGAAAATAGATTTAATAGTAAATCAGATGAAATTCCTTACTTTTTGAACGGAGAGTAAGGAATTTTTTTGATTATTACCTAAACGAGTTAATGTTTGTATACATTCTGTGATAGCATATACACGACATACAATCCTAATCTCATAGTATTTATAATGCAATTAGGAGATAAAAGGTATTGTAATTTATGGAAATCTCCAATACTATATTATTAAGCAGGAGAATATTAATTAGAATATCTGATTTGTGCTTTTGTAATTATATAAAATAAAGTTGGAGGGAAATAGTCATGAAATCCTTAGTAATATATTATTCCACATATAAAAACCATACTGAAAAAATTGCGGAGATATTCGCAAAGCGAATGAATGCAGATATGATCAATCTAAAAAAGACCAAGGAAATATTAATTGACGATTATGATCTGATAGGGTTTGGGTCTGGGGTATATAAGGAAAGTATGGCACCGCAAATATATAGCTTTGTTGAACGATTGAACTTAAAGAATAAAGGTGTGTTTGTCTTCTCTACAAGCGGTGCCGGAATGAAGCACTATAATAATAAACTAATTAAGCTACTAGAGGAAAAGGGATCAAGCTGCAAGGGAAGCTTTGCTTGCAAAGGAAGTTTTGTCAGCAGAGATTTCAGCGATAATCGAATATTTGATTTTATGAGCAGATTCGCACTTGGGCATCCGAATGATAAGGATTTCAGAAAAGCGGAGGAATTTATTAAGAAAGTAATGCAAAGTAACAAATAATTAAGCTTTATGATTAAAAGAAAGCAACAAAAATGTGCATAGATAATCAAGAAAATGATATGGAAATAGTATATTATTTACCTTACGAGGAGGTGAGAATATGGATTGGATGACATGTATTCAACAAACAATTGACTATATCGAAGATAATATCGGAGATGAGTTAGATATCAATATGCTGGCAGAAAGAGTGTTTACCTCGCAGTTTTATTTTCAAAAAGTCTTTACTATCTTATGTAATTGTACTGTAAGTGAATACATACGAAATAGACGAATGACACTGTCGGGTTATGAAATTATAGTTACAGATAATTCAATCATAGACATCGCCTTAAAGTATGGCTATGAGACCCACGAAAGCTTTACCAGAGCTTTTACCAGATTTCATGGGTTGACTCCGTCGGATGCCAGAAAGAATCATTCGAACCTAATAGCATTCTCACGGATCTCCGTAAAATCTAATTTATCAGGAGGTAAGGTACTTATGAGCGATTTTTCAGAAAGAGGTTATGTTGTAAAAGAAACAGGGGCAGTCTATTACACCCAGAATATGGACAATACCCTACAATGGTTTAAGGAAGTTTTAGGCTGGTACGGACAGATTGAGGCAAGAAATGAAGAAAATATAGGCACATATGGATGTGTCAATAATATTCCTATCGAGCTGGAAGCTCTTCATATTGCTCCATTTACAGGAATTCATATGTTTAGAGGTGAACCGTTGAAAATGATGATAGGATTTATGTTGGTTCAAGGTGTTGAACAATTATATCATTTTGTTAAAAAGAATGGCTGGAATGAGATTACAGAAGTTAAGGAGCAGCCCTGGGGTGGAAAAACCTGTTCTGTAACTACTATTGATGGGAGTGTTTTGACCTTCTTTGAAAGTAAATAACAATTTAATTAAATAGCATAGGAAGAGGCTGCTTCATAACACATGAATCAGCCTCTTTTTGAATCAATACCGAGAATTAGAACGGTACTGGGAGGGTGAGAGTTTCTCTGATTGTTTGAAATAGGTTGAAAAGTAGTGTTCATCTGCAAATTGAAGCCTTGATGCGATCTCTTTGATAGGGATATTTGTTTGTGTGAGGAGCTTTTTGGCATATTGCAGTTTGATATCCAATAAGTAGGAATAAGGTGTAGTACCGTACTTTTTCTTAAACTGACGAATGATTTGTGCTTTTGATTTGAAGATATGGTCACATAAATCCTCTAGGGTCACTGAATCAAGAACGTGTTGATCCAAATATCTTTTTATTTTTAAAGCATCATCCGACTCCTGTTGATGAAGGGAAAGAGTGCCAAAGTATAGGGAAGAGAGGATACCATGAAGCAGGAGTGCACAGGACTTCTGAAGTTCCTGGGGAGGCTTTCCTGATGTAAGCTCCTGATGAAAGGTATTAAAATATTCTAATACCTGATCATTACCGGGATATACCACTTGTTCCAGTGGATATACCTCCAAAAGATGCTCGATGAGCGTTCCCTTCAAATTGATCCATATCTTTACCCATGGATTGTCCTTTGCAGAGAAATAATGATGTTTGGAGCCTTTGTGCAAAAGATAGACCTCTCCGGCAGAAGCGGTGTATTCATGCCCGTTTTGGATGATGGTGCCGGAACCGGACAAAACATATTCTAATACGAAAACCTCGGATTTCTGCCTAGATATGTGATAGCTTCCGTCACAGAAGGATTTTCCGGCCATTTCAATCCCAAGGGTATCGGTGCTGTTCTCTAATGGACAGTAAATGAATTCTTCTTTCGTCATAATTTTTAAGACTATTCCTCGTGTTTTATAGTAGTAGTATTTATAGTCCCTCTCCAAGGACGTACTATACTTTTGGTTTTACTTGAATAACAGTAGTTTTGAGCATATTCCTCACCTTTTTGTTAATATAACCAATGTATTCTTACTGATTGTAATAATATAATAAAAGAAACCGATTTTCAAGGACTGATTTTCAAGTAAAAGGAGTAAAAGGCAAGTAAAGGCAAGTAAAAGGCAAAAGGAGATAATGATGACAATGAAACTAAGAGCACCTGCGACCCCTCTGATCACAATAGATCCCTATTTCAGTATCTGGTCAGTGAGTGATGAATTAAATTCTGGAGAAACAGTACACTGGACCTGTAAACCCAACCCCATAACAGGTATACTTACAATAGATAATCAGGAATATCTTTTTATGGGCAATAAAGAGAACACGGTAAAGATGGTTCAAACGGAATGTGACATCAAAGCAATGTCTACAATATATAAATTTGTAACCGATTCGGTTGAACTGACGATTACCTTTACATCACCTTTATTACTGGATGATTTGAAGATACTATCTCGCCCGGTATCCTATATGATGGCTGAGCTTCGTGGATTGGACAATGTCTCCCATCAGGCAAGAATCAGTTTAACGGTAGAGGATGATGTATGCCTGGATACACGTCATGAGTGTCCCACAGAGGGTATGAGTATTACTATTGATTCCGGGATTGCATGCGCAAGAATGGGAAGCGTTCTTCAACCTGTTTTAGGCAAAGCGGGTGATGATGTTCGAATTAATTGGGGATATTTTTATCTGGCTGTTAAGGCTGGGTTACCGGAAGTACATATTAATAAGCAGGGCGAGGCAACCAGTCTAGAAGCCAGTGCAACACTTGACACCTCAGGTCAGAACAGTGCTTTATTTACCTTTGCATATGATGACATCAATTGCCTCCAGTACTTTGGAGAGAACCTAAAGGGGTATTGGGTTAAGGAATCGGATGACATCAAGGAAATCATCCGCAGATCCTATCACGATTATGATACTGTTGTGAAGTGCTGTAACAGCTTCGGTGACGAATTATACCATACTGCTTTATCAAGCGGCGGAGAAAAATATGCAGAGCTTTTGACTCTGGCTTATCGGCAGGTAATCGCTGCACACAAGCTATGTGAGGATAAGAAGGGTAATATACTGTTCATTTCCAAAGAGTGCTTTAGCAATGCATGTGCAGCAACCGTGGATGTTACCTATCCTTCCATACCGTTATTCTTATTGTACAATCCGGAGCTGGTGAAAGGAATGCTGAGACCGGTATTTAAGTATGCAGCAACAGATATTTGGTATCACGATTTTGCACCTCATGATGTTGGAACCTATCCATTAATAAACGGACAGGTTTACGGAGGAGGGACAGACCTGAAGGATCAGATGCCGATTGAAGAATGTGGTAATATGCTGGTAACAATGGCTGCAGTATGCTTGGCAAGTGGAGATTTTGACTTTGCAGCCGATCATTTGCCAACCTTAAAGCAATGGACCGATTATCTTATCAAGTATGGCTCGGATCCTGAAAATCAATTATGTACGGATGATTTTGCTGGTCACCTTGCCCATAACTGTAATCTGTCAGTGAAAGCAATCATGGGTATTGCAAGCTTCGGTATTATCATGGAGAAGCTTATAGGTAAGGAAGAAGCAGCTAATTATTATGATACGGCTAAGGAAATGGCAAGAAGCTGGGTAGAGCGAGCAATGAATGAGGATGGTACTTTCCGATTGACCTTCGATCAGCCGGATACCTTCAGTATGAAATATAACGTAATCTGGGATCAAATCTTTAAGACGGGTATCTTCGCAGATGGGCTTCTGGAGAAAGAGTTGAAGGGCTATCTGGAGCATATTAATCCATATGGTATGCCACTGGATAACAGGGCAACCTATACAAAATCCGATTGGCTCGTATGGAGTGCAACCCTCATGAAGAATAAGGAGGATTTTGAACAAATGGTTGAGCCGTTATGGAAGGCTTATCATGAAACAGAATCAAGAGTGCCTATGACGGATTGGTATGACACTTTGTCCGCAAAGCAGGTCGGTTTTCAGCATCGAAGCGTACAAGGCGGGTTATATATTAAGCTTTTAATGGATAAAGTGAGAAATTAATCAGCACATAAATCATATTTTAAAACGAGCGTAAAAGTATATTTTGCTTTTGCGCTCGTTTTGTACGTCATACATGGGCGTGATTGTGGCACCGCTCCCTCATTCAAGGTGTTTAAGAAACAATGAGAGGTGACTGGTTTTCTATACGAATTTTAAAGGGATGATTGAGAAAATGCAAAAGATGTCTTATACTATAGGTAGAGTATCGTTATTTGGTAAATCTCAATGAATTAGGATGCTTATTGGTATATATTTTCCATTTTAGAAACGGAGGGACCAACATGGAGATATTTGCAGAATATCTGGCCAATATTGATAACCCACAGAACAGGGCCCGAATGGAGGAGGTACTAAAATGGATAGCACAACGCTTTCCGAATTTAGTACCCAGGATTGCATGGAATCAGCCAATGTTTACCGATCATGGTACCTTTATCATCGGTTTTAGTGTAGCGAAAAAGCATTTTGCGGTTGCACCGGAGAAGGCTGGAATTAATCGGTTTACGGAGGAAATAGAGCTAGCTGGTTATGATTACAGCAAAGAACTGATTCGGATTCCATGGGATGGTCCAGTCGATTATTCCTTACTCGAGAAATTAATTGAGTTTAATATATTCGACAAAAAGGAAGACTCTGCTTTCTGGCGAATATAATTGTATGGAATGTCTTACCCTTTCATGGGTGAATGTAAGTGTATGGGCTTCTTTGGCTCATCATAGTTATTCTTTTCAAGCCAATTATTCGTGTTATTTTTTTAGGACTACTTCGGATATGGTTCCAATGGGGCATATGGTACACCAGGTTCTGGGCTTATAAATAAGTGCTAACAGTAAGCCTAAGAAGGTTGTGGTCATCATCATGGAATAAAAACGATAGGACAGATGTGTAAGCCAGGGTGCTATGTTTACGATATCGAGTAGTTGTGGAAATTTCACCGGGATTGGAATTATAATTAGAAATCTCAATTGCTCCAATGCAGGTCTTGAGCCTTGGGCTACACCTAAGGTGGTCAGGATGATAAAGGAAAGACTTACCCCGAAATAGGCCAGCATAATCCATTTCATTTTGCCTTTCACAAAAAACAGTGGAGTTTTACGTGAATTCCACCATTTCGATTTACCACAGGTGGTATAAAGACTTGCCCTTGGACAATATCCCTGACACCAGGTTTTTTTTCGATTTTTTAACAAAAGAATGATTGGTAGGCTCATACAGATAATACCGAGTAATGAAAAATGTATGTTTACAAAGCCAAGAATAAAGAAAGAAACTGTAAATAAGAATAATAACTTATGATTTCGCATGTTTCACCTCATATAATAGTTAGTTAAGACGGTCAATATATTGCCAAATTGAGTCCTAATTATACCAGCAGTCAGCGACTGCTTCTGTGATGTTATCACATAATAATTCCACTAAGGTAAGGTGGTTCTAAAGACTATCTGGTCAAGGGTAACGTAGAAGCTGATAATGGAATGCATTGAATGATTTACATTAAGATAATCAAGGGAGGAATACAACAACTTGAAGGATTTTATTCATATCGATCATGTATCATACTCCTTTGGACAGCAAGAAGTACTAAAGGATGTTAATCTTTCTTTGGAAAAGGCGTGCTCTTACGCATTGATTGGCAAATCCGGCTCTGGGAAGACTACCTTACTTAATCTGATTGCCGGTTTTAAGCAACCGGACAGCGGTATAATTAAGATGAATGGAACGATGATAAAGGGACCAAGAAGAGAGACAGCCTTTCTATTCCAGGAGCTAGGATTATTTCCATGGCAGACGGTCGAAGAAGCGGTCACAATGCCATTAAAATTATTGGGTCGCAGGCAGGGCAGTAAGGATGCAGTTGAAGAGATGTTAACATATCTGCGGCTTCAAAATCACAAGGATAAGTATCCTAAGGAACTAAGCGGTGGAGAACGTCAACGAGTGGCTTTAGCCAGGACCTTAATCAGTGAACCCGAGCTTTTGTTGATGGACGAGCCAACCTCTGCTCTTGATGCGATGACGAAGGAAGAGCTTCAAAGGCTGATACTAAGCGAGCAACAAAGAAGAGAGTCTACGCTGCTGTTTGTTACACATGATATAGAGGAGGCTATGCTTCTCGGACAGTATATCCTGCTGCTGGGAGAGGATAAGACGGTATTAAAACTTGAGAACCCCTATTATATGATTGATAACCCCAGAGAACAGCTTGGATTTTATGAGGAATGCATTAAGCTTAGGCAGAGGCTTAAGATCGAACAATAAGACGATACCTTAATCCGGAATCCCTATGGGGTGCAAGCATGCGTTGCACACATAGCACAAACTAATTCAAAGGGGAGCTTGTAATGTTAGTATGAAAAAAATAAAAAATATCCTGTTTCGTCTGTTAACCGGCTTTATCAGCTTCCTACTCCTCTGGGAGCTTCTATATCTACTTTTAAATACGCATACAATTCCGGCACCCTTGGAAACCATACAATACATGCTTACTGTTTGGAAAAAGCTGTTTTATCATTGTATGGCCAGTTTTTTGAGGGTATTGACTGCAATCAGTATTTCTCTGATCATAGGGGTTCCTGTCGGAGTGCTAATAGGAGTAAATAAAACATGTAACAGATTATTATCACCGCTGTTGTATTTCATTTATCCGATTCCCAAGGTGGCTTTTCTTCCGGTCTTCATGCTGTTATATGGACTGGGAAATACCTCGAAGATTATATTGATTATTTGGATCATTATCTTTCAGATTGTGTTGTCTATTCGGGATGGAGTGGAGCAGATATCGCCTTTATTTTTCAAGGTAATGGACAGCTTTTGTGTCACAACCGGACAGCGGTATCGATATCTGATTCTGCCTGCAGTTCTTCCTCAGATTTTTTCAGGGTTACGAATTAGTATCGGAATATCATTGGCGTCACTGTTCTTTGCAGAGAATTATGCTACGGTCTATGGTATTGGATATTATATTCTGAGCGCCTGGACAAAGATGAATTATGTGGAGATGTTCGGCGGTATTTTATCCTTGGGTTTCCTTGGTATAATTATGTTTTTAATCTTGGACAGACTAGAAGTAATCTGTGTACCATGGACAAAATAAGGTTACAAAAGTCGAACAAATCGCTTAAATCAATCAGTATTAAGAGAGGTTGACATATGGCGTATCAGCAAAATAAAAAAGCTGGATCAGTACCCCCCTCAAGCATTGTGTGAAGGGAGCTGATCCAGCTTTCTTTATAGGCTTATTCATTATGCGATAGCCTTGAACTCTTATTTATTGTTCTTTTTCCTTTATTCCATGAGACTGAAGTCTGTCAGCTCTTCATAGGTGTAAATTCTGCTTATCATCCCCTTATCCTTCGTCCAGGCGATGATTTTATCAAACTGGTCCTGATCAATTGTTCCCGCATACTGGAAATCTCCGATCATGCCTGTAAGGTAATTACCGATTGCATCAGGAAATTGATAATTTGTTAATATGCTGCTATATTCTGCTACTTCAGTACTGTTCATGTAATCAACTGCTTTATTATAAGCCTGGTAGAAGGCTTTGATGTCGCCGGCATAATTCGTTATCATCTCCTCAGTAAACTGAAGAGTACCGCCTTTGATTCCGGCTTCCTTTGAGCTTCCAAGCAGATGAGCACCTTGCTCCACTAACATACCGGCCTGAGGCTCTGTAAATAACACACCATCAATCTGATTAGACATCAAAGCTTCTGCTCTTCCTGAGAAAGAAGGAATTTCCACTATTTCATAGCTGAATCCTAAATCAGCTGCAAATTCATCCATGATATATTCAAGAATGAAATTGGGTACCAGCGAAATTTTATTTCCACTGAGTTCCTCCATCTTAAGGATACCGGAGTTGGGGGAGGATAATATCTTGAAATCCTCGCTGATATCTGAGGTGATCTTCATGGCAATTCCTTTATCCACAAAGGCTGCACAGGTCATGACATCACCGATTACCGCATCCAGTTCCTTAGCCTGAACAGCTACATTACGATCATTTGGTGAGGAAAAGGCTTGTATGGTTACATTCACTTTCGCTTCCTCAAAGAAGCCCTTTTCTTTTGCGAGAATAATGGGAATGGCAGACTCGGCCGGTAATATGCCGATAGTGAGCTCGTGACCGGAGGGAACCATTTCATTAACAGCTTCTGTAGTTGGAGCAGCTTCAGGAGCTTGGGAAGGAGCCTGAGTTGGTGCTTGGGTTGGTGCTGTAATATCCTTTGTTTCTTTTGTACATGCGGTTAATGTAAGGGCAGCTATTAGAAATAGAGCAATTCTGAGTACTTTCTTCATTTGATTTATGTCTCCTTTTTTGTAGTCAATATTTCTTCCTTTTAAAGTAGATTCTTAAAATCTTCCAAGGCCATAAAATAAGGGATAACATTACGCTTTAGAAGCAATGGATCGGTATTGATATCATTCTTGCCATTTTCACTGGTAAAGGCCAGCTGGAAGCCCTTGCTTTTAAGTAATTCCACATTTCGGTCAGTATATAGGCCAAAGGGATAAGCAAAGACAGTCCTTGCACTTATGAGGGGATTTGTGTTACATCGATCCAAATCCTCTGATAGCTCCTGGTCGCTGACCTCCATCATGATGCTGGTTGTCATTCCTGTTCTAGTATGAAATAGGTCAGTGTGATTTGCATATTCAAAAACATCAGCCATAGATGCAAGCTCTTCCTCCGTAAGGCACGCGGACCGTTCCGGATCAAAAGGCTCACGGATTGTATTTAACCAACCGGTAACAACAAAGGCAGTAGCACTAAATTGATATTTCTTCAAAAGAGGATATACATAACGGTTGATGGATTGGTAACAATCATCAAAGGTCAATAATACTGACTTCTCCGGTAATTCGGTCCCACTGTGATAGAAATTAATAACTTGCGCAAGAGTTAAGGTTTGGTACCCGTTTTCGTATAGATATTCCATCTGCTCACGGAAATTCTCTAATGATACAAAGAGGGGAGAGGGAAGATTATCCTCATAATTCTGCCGTACCTTGATGGGAGAGGACTGATCTGGATGAAGCATACTTAGTTCCCGTATTTCGTGATACATTAAAGTGGTAAAAGACATTCTATATTCTCCAATCTGGTTTCGATTTGTAATAAGTAAAACCAGTTATAAAGTATATCACAATATTTCCTAAAGTGGTACCTTTTATTTATATCAGCAGATAGCTTTGAAAGTTGTTAACATAATTTTAACAATAAAATGATAATAGAATATACATTATAGAGGTAAAATAATTATGTAATGATAACTAATTAGCGATGTCGGTATAACAGACTGAATAAGGCATGTGACAAGGAGTGAATTAAATAATGTACTCTATAATGGAAATATTAGATTTAGAACGTGATAGGATTGAATTATCAGATTTGGATAATGATCATGACGATGAAGAGGAAGATGATTATAATGAAGATGAAGAATGGGGAAACAGCTTTTAAAGCACTTTTCCTATATTCGGTCAGTGTTACATCAAAGTAGCTTTGATCAAAGGCGCATTGTTGTGCTATCTCACAGACGGATTTCGTGGTAGCCATAAGCTTTTTAATGTCCTGTTGAAGGCGTAATTGGCTAAGATATTTGAATAAGAAGGCGGATAGGCTCCGAAGTGTCAGGAGCCTATCCGTCTTCTTACATACATCTATTAAGCATTCGTATCATTCTCATAGGGTTTAATAGTCACGATAGTTCCGTCTTCATTATACTTAAGCTCTGTATATTTAACACAGCGCTTATGGTTAACTCCTCCCGATAAGGAGCTGTCATGATAGAAGAGATACCACTTATCCTTAAATTGAATAATAGAATGATGCGTTGTCCATCCAATTACCGGTTCCAGAATTCTTCCTTGATAAGTGAAGGGTCCTTCCGGATTCTTACTGATGGCATAAACAAGATAATGAGTGCTTCCAGTAGAATAGGATAGATAATAATATCCGTTATACTTATGCATCCAAGGACCTTCAAAATATCTTCTGTCCTCATCCCCGGCAGTCAAAGGATTGCCATGTTCATCAAGGATTGTTATCATCTTTGGTTCACCCTTAAAGGTAAGAAGATCATCGCTTAACTCTGCTACCATCGGTCCTAAGGCAGGATCAGTATCAGCGGGACCCTCTGCATTCGGTATAAAGGTACCGGTTGCCCATTTTTCTAACTGGCCACCCCAGAGTCCGCCATAATATAGATACGCTTTACCGTCATCATCGAGAAATACAGCGGGATCAATACTGAAGCTTCCAGAAATATAATCAGGCTCCGGTGTGAAGGGACCGGCCGGATTCTTGCTGGTTGCAACACCGATTCGGAAGATACCATCTTTATCTCTTGCCGGGAAGAAGAGATAATAAGTGTCATTCTTATAGATTGCGTCAGGTGCCCACATCTGATGACTTACCCAGGGAACATCCTTCATATGAAGGGCTTCGCCGTGATCAACACAGGGGGAGCCAATATCATCCAAAGAAAGGACGTGATAATCCTCCATCCTATATTGGTCTCCATTATCATTATCGGGACCATCATGATCTAAATCATGAGAAGGGTAAATGTAAATTTTACCTTCAAAAACATGTGCAGATGGATCTGCAGTAAAAATATGAGTCACTAAGGGTTGGTTAGGGTTTGTAATAATTTCCATGTTCTTATCTCCATCATCTTATTAATTAATAAAAGATATTATAACAAGATTGCAATCCAATTTCTTCGCAAAAGTTGACATGTTGTTCTGAATTAAAGTCAATTTTATGAAATTCGGAGTCTAGACAGTGAAAAGATGGAAACGTGATAAAAAGACCACAATATATGATTAGACATAACATGAATGGAATGATATATTTTGTTGATACGATATACAAAGCAATTTCGACTTGCTTAAGCGATGAAATTCATTATAAGTAAAACCATTCATCTTGTATAAAAGGAGGAATAATAAATTCGTATGGGGCAGAAATTATGGAAAAGTGTAGCGATTTTTATGATGGTTTGGATGTTGGTGGTTATTGCCGGTTGCTCTAAAACAGAAGATATTCAATCCGGTTATAAGGAGACTTCCAGTGAAAAGATTAAGATAGCAGAGGGTGAATCAAACCAAAATACATCGAAGGCAGAGATGATAAAGCCTTCTGTAACCGAAGCACCTTCAGTGACCGAGGTACCAGCAGTGACCGAAGTGCCTGAAGAAAATGAAAGTGGAATAAAGGAGGTATATGCTAAGTTTGGAATGAAGGCAGGAACCTGTTTATCGGATGCAATGATAGCAAATGAAAAATTTACAGATATCATTACAAAGAATTTTAATCAGATTACTCTGGAGAATTACCTGAAGCCTGATTATATTCTGAATAAGAATAAAAGCGTTGAGACAGGAGAGCTTACGGTTGAGTTTAATAAAAATACAACTGCTTTATTGGACTGGGCCAAGAGCAATGGCATGGCAGTACGTGGGCATGTACTGGTATGGTATAGTCAGACACCGGACTGGATTTTCTATGAGGGCTTTGATAAGAGCAACAAACTGGTTGACCGTGACACAATGCTGGCAAGAATGGAAAGCTATATAAAGCAGACCTTTAAACAGCTGGAGGATCTTGGATATCTTGATATCTTCTATGCATATGACATCGTAAATGAAGCCATCATGGAGGATGGAAGCTATCGTGATTGTCTGTGGAAGCAGATTATTGGAGATGATTATATCTGGCAGGCGTTCCATTATGCAGATCAATATGCTCCCGAAAGTATAAAGCTTTATTATAATGATTATAATGAGCAGTTTAAGACGAACTACATAGTGACATTGGCTCAATCCTTAGTAGATGAAGAGGGTAAATCTCTAATAGATGGAATCGGATGTCAGGGACATCTATATACCCAGGATTCGATAGACAGCTATATGAGAACACTTAAGGCGTTCAGTGCTCTTGGGCTTGATATTCAGATAACTGAGCTGGATGTCAGTCTTGGTACCTGGCAGAATATCTTAAGTGCAACAGAAGATACTCTGAAGGCACAGGGGAAGTATTATTATGAACTGATTAACCAAATCACCCAAGAAAATACGGCAGGAAACACCAAGGTGTCCGGGATCACCTTCTGGGGCTTTGCAGATAACCTGTCTTGGAGAAGAGATCGTAGTCCTTTGTTGTATGATGGAAATCTGGCACCGAAATATTCTTATTATGGCGCAAAACAGGATCGTGCTAATGCAGGTTACTAGTTCATGGGGAGGAGAGAAAATCTCTCCTCTTTTCATTTATCGAGATTCGCTTTTACAGATTGTAAGATAAAGTATGTACTAGCCACAATTACTCATACCCTTCATATCTTAATAGTATCTAAAGCGTTCGATCGTATCGAAGGAATGTTATTATTTGAGGTGAGTAATGAATTATGTCATTGAACAACCAACATTTACCGTTCTACTGATCATGGCATCAGTAATTATTTTCATTAATATACTTTTGTATAAGCTTAAGACTAATATTGATTATTTGTTATTTGCAAATGTTTTCTTACTGTTTATTGCTTTAATAGAACCCTCTCCATCAGACTACATTTTTATTTCATTATTAATATATAGCATCAAAGATAAGAAATTTTCCTATCAGAAGTACAGTAAAATGAGACTCGAAATCTGGCTTATATTATCCTTTATGGCGGTGACAGCCATGTCCCTCCCATATATTAATGATTATTATATCGGTTTTCGTTTTTTTGGCATCACTTTATATTTAATGGTTTATAGCTTACTTATCTTTTTTAATACAGACCAAAAGAATTATATTAATATTCTACGAGTGTACATTATATCAAGTACTTTAGCAGCTTGCTTGGGTATTTTAGGATATCTGGGTTTCTTTACCGATTATCTCTTATTTGATTCTTATAGAGTCAAATCCTTATTCAAAGATCCTAATGTTTTTGGAGCTTTTTTGACTCCAGCAGTTATTTTACTGATCGGAGATCATCGATCCCGGATTTTTTTACCGAAAGGAAATAAAAAACTTGAAAAAATAAAGCTTGTGAAATATTTAAGCTATGTAATAACACCCAACACTCTTCTGATAGTAATTAATATCATAGGGATTGTAATCTCTTATTCCAGAGGTGCTTGGGTTTCACTCGCTACAGGAATTTTAATCCTGATGTTAATGAACCTTAAACGGATTGATTTACGAAAATTATCACTTTATCTAGGCGCCATAATATCAATTGGATTGTTATTATGGTATAAAGTTTTTAGTATTGCTACAAAGAGCTTTTTCCTTGAGCGGTTAAGTATCAGGGCCTATGATTCGGACAGATTTGCAGTTCAATATCTTGGTTTTTCAAAAGCGTTGGATCATGTCTTCGGATATGGGCCGGGTCAATATGAACATGTCATGTTGCGAGTAATGGGCGAAGAATATTCAGCTCACAGCTTATATGCCAGAATAATTTTTGAAAATGGCATATTTGGTTTTACATTACTTGTGCTTGCATTTGTTATTGTAATAATTAAATTGTTTCGAGTGCGTAAAATAGAAAGTCATTTAAAGATAAATTCAGTGTACATTGCAATTCTGGTTTCGTTACTAGTCAATAGCTTGGTGATTGATACGCTCCACTGGAGACATCTATGGCTTTTTTATGGATTAAGTATGTCCTATTTGAATTCTTATCAACCTACCCTTAATCATAGCCTAAGCTGGAAGGAAGTAATGGAATTACTTGAAGCACATTTGCATAAGTTAGGTAAGGATTTAAAAGCAGTATTTTATCTGCTGATAAGGAATCTGTTAGCACTTATCGGAATGCTATTATACACAAATAGTAGGAATGATCAGGAAATAGTTATTTTAATGTATCATAGGGTAAATAACCGAATAGATCAAGCTATAGCAGTGAAAGAGGAGAGATTTGGTTGGCAGATGGAGTATCTGAAGAAAAAGGGATATATCGTATTATCAATGGATGAAGCGTATCAAAAGATAAAAGACAAAAACATTGATAAAAAATATATTGTACTCACATTTGATGACGGATATGAAGATTTTTATGAGAAAGCATATCCTATCTTGATGAAATACAATTATCCTGTCATATTATATTTAGTTCCGGGATATATCGAGACAGACAAAGTTTTTACTTGGGATCAAGATCCCACTCAAAGTAAATTACTAAATTGGGAGCAAATTAAGGAGTTAAAGGGAGAACCATTCATAAATTTTGGCTCACATACCTTAAATCATTATGATGTCAAAACCTTAGATATTACAACGCTTAGAAATGAGCTGGAAGAATCAAAGAAAATCCTGGAAGAAAAGCTAGAAACAAAAATAATTCATTTTGCATATCCAAAGGGTATCTATGACGAAAGTACTGAGAAAATACTAAAAGAATTCTATGAAACCGGAGTTTTGATATATCAGGGGGTAACTATTAATAACCGGATAGAACCAGAGAATTATTTCAGACTTAAGCGCATGCCCATTTACCGAAGCGATAACAGGTTTATGTTTATAGCAAGATTGAAGGGTTTCACCAGACTTGAGGAGATTGTAAGAAAAAAGTTCAAAGGCGATTAAAATTATTGAAAAGAGAAAGTTATATGCAATGGTCATCCAGTATATAATTTTCTCTTTTTTGAACTTTTTAATTACTATAACATAATCTGTTATATATCGATGTTTTTGTAAGTGTGGTGACATAAATTGAAGAAATTAAGAATATTACAGATAATCACGAAGGCAGACTGGGCTGGTGCTCAAAGGGTAGTCTATGAGTTATGTAAATATATGCGGGATAATTATAAGAACGAAATAGAGATTGATGTAGCGGTCGGTGACGATGGACTTCTGGTTCAGAAGCTAAGGGAAATGGGCATCAAGGTTCATATCCTCAATAATTTAAAGCATGATATCAATCCGATTGTTGATTATAAAGGCTATAAAGAAATAAAAAGTATTATTTCCAAAGGCAGATACGATGTGGTACATTGCCATTCTACAAAAGCCGGAATCCTTGGCAGGCTTGCTGCTTATGAATTAAGGGTAAAAAAGATACTGTATACGGTGCATGGCTTATGGCCGATTCTTCAATTTCATGGCTTAATGAGAAAAGCTGCTGTTATGGTAGAAAGAGTGATGGAAAAGCGAAC
Source organism: Bacillota bacterium (assembly GCA_023436225.1). Taxonomy (GTDB): domain Bacteria; phylum Bacillota; class Clostridia; order Lachnospirales; family Lachnospiraceae; genus Mobilitalea. The sequence continues at coordinate 69,822 of JAEZKA010000076.1, read as the reverse complement.
CACGGATATGGTTTATATATCGAACAATGACATTCGAATTGCAAAGCAATTAAAGCTTTATCACAAAGAAAAAACAAGGTTGATCTATAATTCCATAACAATGCCAGAAGTGATAAAGGGTGTATTAAAGTCGGAATTGCACCTGAATGAAGAGGTGAGAATTATAGGTAATGTATCCCGAGTAGATGAGGTGAAAAATCCGATACGTTTTATAGAAATTGCGAACGAATACTATCAACTATATCCGAAGGAGAATACCGTATTTATTTGGATCGGTGATGGTCCATTGATGAGTCAGGTCACTCGACTGGTTAAAAAATTAGGACTGAGTGATAAGGTGTTCTTTGTTGGCTTTCGTGATAATGCGGAACGTTATTTGGTGGATTTTAACCTGCTTTTTATGACTTCGATAAGGGAAGGAATACCGATAACCATCTTAGAGGCAATCGAATTAAAAATACCGGTACTATCAACCGATGTCGGAGGTATCCGTGAAATAGTAGGAGAGAAAAATTTATATGGGCAAAACCAGACGAAGCGAGATATAGCATTAAAACTTAAAGAGGCTCATGCTTCTGGCTATATTACATGTCGCGGTATGGGAGAGAAATATGTAAAGCTTTATTTAACAGATAAAGAAGGACTTAATATATGGAAGTGAAATTATCGGTTATCATACCTACAAAAGACAGACAGGATATTTTAAAGAACCTACTGTCGTCGTTTATATCTCAGGAGATTTCATATCCGATTGAATTTATCATAATCGATCAGACAGAGATATCAATGTTGGAGAAGGAGCTTTATTTACTTATTGAAATTGCAGCCTATGTAGCAGAGAAGAGCTTCGTAAAATATTATCATTTCCCTGACCTATCCGGCCTAACCCAGGCTAGAAATATCGGAATTGAAAAAGCATCGGGTCGTTATGTACTTTTTTTAGATGATGATATTATCTTGCTTCCAGGCTTTATAAAGGGAGTTATGGAAGGTTTTAAGTGGGGTTTTAACGGGGTATCCGGGGTATTGTTTGAAAATACTGCAGATGAAGGGTGGATGAAAGAACTATATACGAATCTATTCTTTCGTGGTTATTTGAAGGATAAACGAAGACGTGTATATAGAAAATTCCATAAATACGAGCTCTATACAAAGACAAATGTATTAAGTGGAGGTTTAGCGGCTTACACGAAGGAGCTCTTGGCAAATAGTAAATTCGATGAGAATTTAATACGATATGCTTTAGGTGAAGATAAAGAGTATTCAATGAGGGTTAGTTATCAAGGAGCAAAATTGGCAATATGCACCCATGCAATTGCATACCATATGAAACACCCGGTTGGAAAACCTAATCTGTTCAATCGATATGAAGGTAAGACAGCCTTAATAAAATATTTGCAATACAGGTTTTCTGGATTAATGAAGCGAAGGCTAATCATATCCACTATCTGGGCATTGATTGGTACCATTATTGATGCATTCATCAATTCTATCATAAAAAAAACAGCTGAGCCTGTAAAAGGTGCTATATCCGGTCTGAAAAAGGCAAGTAGAAAGTTCGAGAATCTTGAGTTTATTAAAAAGATAGAGCAATCACAGTTTAGCAAAAGTGGGTTATCTTAAAAGTTCAAAGAGTATGGCCGGAAATGAGGAAGCAGAGTGAAAGAACAAGCAATTTTAAATAAGGTTAGAAATGCAACTATTTGGTCCACGGTTACTCAATTGGTCACAAAGCTTTTTTCTCCGCTCAGCAATATAATATTAGCCAGGCTTTTAACGCCTGAAATATTTGGAATTGTAGCAACTGTAATGATTATAATAAGCTTTACGGATATCTTTATAGATACAGGCTTCTCCAAATATTTAATACAGCATGAATTTCATAATTTAGAGGAAGAAAAAGAATATACCAATGTAGCATTTTGGACTAATCTTGCAGTAGCATTTATGCTATGGATGCTTATAATCATATTTCAGCATCCAATTGCTACCATAGCCGGTAATTCTAGTCTGGACTATGTGATAGCGATTACTTGTATCCAATTACCCATCAATGCATTATCGAGCATTCAGAGTGCTTTATATAGCAGAAGCTTTAAATACAAGGATATCTTTAAGATCAGGGTAGTATCAGCCATTATTCCTATTTTAGTAACAATTCCTTTGGCTTACCTAGGCTTGAGACATTGGTCCATTATAATCGGGTCAACGAGTGGTATCATTTTTAGTACCGCTTTACTTACGATCAAATCGGATTGGAGACCTTCTTTGCTTTATAGGCTGAAAATCCTAAAAGAAATGTTATCCTTCAGTTCTTGGTCAATTCTAGAAGGTTTTTTTATATGGCTTACAACATGGGTCGATATTATTGTGATCGGGAATGTTTTCAGTGATTATTATCTTGGGCTATATATGACCTCATACAATATGGTAAATGCATTGATGTCATTGATTACGAGTGCAATAACACCGGTACTCTTTGCTGCCTTATCTAGAATGCAAAATGATAAAATACTATTCTATTTTACCTTCTTAAAATATCAAAAGATGATAGCTTATTTTCTGCTTCCCATCGGCATTGGCATCTTTTTATATCGGGATATTGCTACTAATATAATCCTGGGGAAGAATTGGATGGAGGCAAGTAATATTATCGGAATCTTTGCATTAACTACAGCTATAAAAATAACTCTTGTAAATCTTAATAGTGAAGCATTAAAGGCGATCGGACAACCGAAATTATCCCTTGTTTTACAAGTACTGGACTTAGGAATCATAGTTCCGGTCTGTATGATTAGCAAAGAGTACGGATTTTGGTCATTGGTATATGCCAGATCCTTTGTCAGACTAGATTTAATCATTCCCGGTCTGTTGTTAGTCAGTATCTTCTTTAAATATAGAATTTGGATACTAATTAAGAACATAGCTTTACCATTCTTGTGTACCATTTTAATGTCATTATTAGCAATTGCGCTTAGACAGTTATATACAAGTAAGAGCGGGCAGCTTATTTCTATAGTAATTTGTGCGATATTCTATCTTGTGACTGTTATTCTATGTGATAAGAATGTTTTATACGAATTTTATATACTTTATAGTAAGAGAAGACATAAGTAGCTCTATCTTTGTTTACCGATTCATAAAAGTCGATATTTTGTGACATATTTCATCATATTATCATATTCTATATTAGATATATTGTATTGAGATTGGCCTCAATTCGCTATATCCTGACGATAAATCGATAAATGGTGAATATGATGAAAAAAGCTGACAGAAATAATCCTATTATATATGAAGCATTTAAGAGGGGATTCGATATCATTTTCTGCCTTATCGCTCTCTTTTTTGCAATACCAATCATAATAATTTTTTGTATAGCTATTATGATAGAGTCCCCAGGAGGCTGCTTCTACTCACAGAAGAGAATGGGGAGGAATATGAGATGCTTTACTATATATAAATTAAGGTCTATGTATATAGATTCGGAGAAAAATGGTGCTGTATGGGCGGAAAAAAAAGATCCGAGAGTTACTAAGGTAGGCAGAATAATACGGAAAGCAAGAATAGATGAGCTCCCACAGCTTATTAACATACTAAAGAATGATATGAGCCTTGTTGGACCAAGACCGGAAAGACCTGAATTTGTAAGGAAATTCGATGTAGAAATTCCGGATTATAGAAAGCGATTTAATGTCAAAAGTGGTCTTACAGGGTAGCACAGGTAGCGGGAGGTTATGAACTAACACCACAGGAGAAATTAGAAAAGGATATTTACTATATTAAAAATCGGTCCTTTCGGTTGGATTTAATTATAATTTTGAAAACAGTAGTCGTAGTTTTGACAGGAAAAGGTGCAAGATGATTCTCTTGTAACCTTTCCTGTCATGTTCATTAAAGTGTAAACCGATGAACCATTCGGTAAAAAAAGGAGATGCTTCGTCATGATGCATAAGACAGATTATGATTATCCGATCGGCTCAGAACTGCCTGAAATAAAAGTGATTAATTCTCTGGAAGAGTTATCCGGTTATAAAGAGGAGTGGAAAAAAATACTCACTGAAAGTAAAAATACGAACCCCTTTCTTGAATATGACTGGATTGAAAATTGGTGTAATTTTTTTGGAAAAGGACATAGCCTTTTTATAATTGTTATGCGAATACAAGACAGAATCGTTGGATTTTGCCCATTCATGATTTTAGATCGAAGGTTTTATCAGGAGATAACATTCATTGGATTTCCAGAAGCCAGTTACATGGATTTTATCATTATCAGTGAAAAAAGAGATACATGTATTAAGGCATCTTTGAATTTTATTCAGAATTTGAAGGGCAGCTTCATTCTTCATCTACACGGTATACATGAGGAAGCCTACTCTGACAAGGTATTAATGGATTATTTCAATCAAAGTAAAGGTGATTTCTTTGTAAGGAGCTTTGAAGCTCCTGTTATTCAGATTGATGGAGATTTTACATCTTATATAAAGAAACGCTCTAAATATAGCTCTATTAAGACATTAATAAGAAGCAGGAGTAAACTGGAGGACACAGCAAACGTAACATACAAAAAGTTAAGTAATTCGGAGTTTGATGACATCATTCAACTTTACGAAAAGAGATGGAAGAAAAAATACGATGCCAGCAACTTTTTGAAAAGAAAACATCAAGATTTCTTTCGGACTATCGCGAATGATACGAACATGTCTTTTCGGGTAGTGGTTTATGGTTTAAAGCTTGGGGACCGACTAATTGCGTTCATCTTTGGCTTTCTATGCAATGGAACATATTATCTTTACCGGATTTCTCATGATAGTGATTTCTCAGTATATGGTCCTGGTAAAATTATACTTATGAAATTGCTTGAAGACTGCTTTCAAAGTAACATAATGGTTATTGACCTTGGGCTAGGATATGCGAGGTATAAATCTGAATGGACGGATGACAAGAAAATCGTCCACGAATTTGTTGCTACATTCGCATCTGGATATTCCCGATTATTTTTTTATAAGTATTTGGTAAGAAAAAAAGCAATTGAAAAGCTTAAAAAAATAAGATTTTATGATACTTTAAAGATAACTTTACTGGGAATATTTCATTGCTTATACACAGGTGTTTATTATAGGGAGATGATCAATAATCTAATAGAGCTAAATAAGGATGTAGTAAAATGTAAGTTGATAGATTTTCTTAAAAAAGCGGCAAAAAACCTATATTCTTATAATGAGTACATGATATATGAAAAGACCTTTGATATATCCAGGAATATTTCGAGAACAGAGGATCATTGTGCTACGGCTAAAGGCCAAAAGGTGAATATAGAGATTGGGGATATCGCATCGGATAGCAAAATTAAAGAGGCGTACTTAATGGACCTCGAACTGCTATGCCAAATAGAGAACGAGCGGCCACCCAAGATTGTTCAGCACTTCTACAAAAAACAAAGATGTTTTCTTTTCGAGGAAGGTAATATCAAGAAATGCCTTTGGATTAATTATAATGATATAGAAATACCGGATATTAATAATCACATAGAATTATCAAAAAACAGCCTCTATATTGATATGACTAAGGTTATTGTTAAGGAAGCTTCTATGAATAATATGCTACAATTCATAAATTGCATTGTAAATATTATTAATGATGGAAAACATACAGAATTTTGTATCGGTCTAAATGATAAGAGGGGATTATTAAAAAGTATAATGTTAAGTATTGGTTTTAAGCCTAATATACACATAAAACATAGGAAAATCTTTTTTAAATCATACGTAAAAATAAAGCAGACGGATACTAATCCGCAAAGTTACTAATCAATAGTAATCAATAGCTCAGCAGCTATGGGGTGATATGTCGCATAACGTAGATTTATTAGTTGTATCATTCTAAGTATTAAGAATATAATGTAAAGAATGCTATGAAAGAGGTGCGTAGATGGATCTATCAGATAATGTTATGAGTCACTTCAGTCTAGATCCAAATGTTGCGAGAAACTTATCGCATAGTACGATTACTGCTCCTACCATGGAGGCAATCACGCCAAGATGGCTTCTTACCTTCCTTCCCTGGGTATCCGTAGAAGCCGGTGTATACCGTGTAAATCAGGTTAAAAGAAGAAGCTATGATTCTACAGTGGAGGCAATGGAGAACCCTGAAATGTTACCAAGGGTTACTGCTGATAACTTACAGGAAAGAGAGTTTCCGCAGACCTTTACCGACTACGAGGAAACACCAAAAGAGTATACCTTAAGTGCTGTAAAGACACTATTGAAGATGAACACTCACGTTACGGATATCTTCAATTCCCCCCTTGATCAAAAAGAGCAGGAAATGAGACTAACCATTGAAGCTATGAAGGAAAGACAGGAATGGGAAATGGTAAATAATGAAAACTATGGACTCCTACATTCGGTCTCTCCTCGAATGAAGGTTACACCCAGATACGGTATTCCCATGCCGGATGATATGGATGAATTACTTTCCAGAGTGTGGAAAAAGCCCTCCTTCTTCGTCGCACACCCAAGAGCGATTGCTGCTTTCGGTAGAGAGTGTACCCGCAGAGGAGTTCCTCCAATGACGGTAAGCATCTTTGGAACGCCGTTTCTCACCTGGAGAGGAGTACCTATCTTACCCTGTGATAAACTATTAATAGACGGAAAATCACGTAATCTGTCCTCTGCCGGCAAGACGAATATTCTTTTAATGAGAGTCGGGGAAAGAGAGCAGGGAGTAATCGGCTTGCATCAACCTGGTATACCGGATGAAGGCATCATACCAAGCCTGTCTGTTAAATATGCAGGAATTGATAACAAGGGTATCGCTTCCTATGTTTTGTCATTATATTTTGGAAATGCTGTTCTATCGGATGATTCGCTCGGAATGCTAGAAAATGTAGAGGTAGGATACTATTATGATTACACATAATGGTGAACAGAGCTGGATAATGGCGCCTTATTGGAATAATTGCTTTGATGTTCAAGCAGTTCGAAAGGATTTTCCAGTCTTACATAGGAAGGTGAACGGGAAGTCATTAATATGGCTTGATAATGGAGCAACCACACAGAAACCCAATCAAGTAATCAATACTTTGAATAATTATTACAGTAATTACAATTCCAATATACATCGTGGTGCTCATACCCTGGCAAGATATGCAACGAAAGCATATGAAGATGCGAGAGAGAAGGTAAGAGAGTTCATCGGAGCATCTTTGGGAGAAGAAATTATCTTTACCCGTGGAACTACGGAGGCGATCAATCTGATTGCCGAAAGCTACGGTAATATGAGTATCCATGAGGGGGATGAAATTCTGCTTACCATGATGGAGCACCATTCCAATATCGTGCCTTGGCAAAAGCTGCAACAGGAAAAAGGAGCAATTATTAAAGTAATACCAATCAATGATAGCGGAGAAATCCTGCTGGAGGAGTATCAAAAGCTTCTTTCCTCCCGCACTAAAATCGTCGGAATTACTCATGTTTCCAATGTCCTTGGTTCGGTTAATCCCGTTGATTGCATGACTAAGCTGGCACATTCCTACGGCGCCTGTGTGGTAATTGACGGTGCACAATCCATCCCTCACATACCGATCAATGTTAGAGAAATGGACGCGGATTTTTATGTCTTCTCCGGACACAAAATGTATGCTCCTACAGGAATCGGCGCTTTATACGGAAAGAAAGAATTATTGGATAGAATGCCTCCCTGGCAAAGAGGAGGTGGAATGATTAATGAGGTAAGCTTTGACCATACGACATTTAACCATCTGCCCTACAAATTTGAGGCGGGGACAGGAAATATTGCAGATGCCATAGCTTTAGGAGCAGCGGTTGATTATTTGAGCAATATTGGTATGGAGAGAGTGGAGGAGCATGAGAGAGAAATAACCCAATATGCCATGGAACGGTTATCTCAGATACCAGGTGTTCAAATGATTGGGACAGCACCGAATAAAATCAGCGTATTATCCTTCGTGATCGATGGATGCTCTCCGGAACAAACAGGAAAATATCTTGATTATGAAGGGATTGCAGTCAGGGCAGGACATCATTGTGCGCAACCGGTTCTTGGCAGCTTTGGTTTAGCAAGCTCAGTACGTGCTTCCCTTGGAATCTACAATACGGGAGAAGAAGTGGATTGCCTGGCTGATGCAGTACTTAAAATAGCAAAAATGTATCACTAACATAGAATAACGTCCGCATGCTTTTACTTTGTGCGGACGTTTCTGATTCATGACAAGATGAAATGATTTATCAATTCATTAGAATGGAAGCGAAGGATGGTGGTTTTGGCTTTGAAGCCGGGTGGCAGTCAATCCTAGATCATTTTAAGCACTATGTAGAAGACTTATAATATAAAACCGGAAAAACACGCTACGCGAGCTTCTCCGGTTATCGCTGGCTTGTTCTTATTAAATATTATTTGCTACCTTCGGCAAATTAGCTAATCGGATTGGTTAATGTCTATGCTTTGATTGCCCAGCGTAGCTTGGCAGAACGTGCGCGGCTGTTGGTATTGCATTCCTCTGGGGTAGGACGTATCGCATCAGGAGATATCTCACGGTAGATTCCTTCCCGTAGATATTTTTGAAAGGATTTCTTCACTAGGCGGTCTTCACCGGAATGAAAGGATAGGATAGCGACACGACCTCCCTCTGTAAGGGAAGCTGGGAGCTTTTCTAAAAATTCATATAAAACTTCAAATTCGTTATTCACATCAATCCGTAATGCTTGAAAGCTTCGTTGACAGGACTTCTTGATCTCATCGTTACGGGTATTTACTGGTATGAACTTAAGAGTATCTGCGATGACTTCCTTTAGTTTGGTAGTTGTCGAGATTTCAATCCCTCGCTTTACCTTTAGAGTAATGGCTTTAGCGATCTCGGTAGCATATGGCTCGTCTGAGTTTTCCCATAGCATACCTGCGAGTTCATCCTGTGTTATGGTTTTTAGCCTTTCTGCTGCTGATATTCCTTTGGAAGGATTCAGTCTAAGATCCAGCGGGCCCTCAGTTTTAAAGGAGAAGCCTCTGTCTGGATTGTCGATCTGCATGGAAGAAACACCTAAATCCGCTAGAATAAAATTCAAAGGACCTGCTTCGAGCACAATTTGATCGATCTCAGAGAAGTTCATTTGCTTTATAGTTATGTAGTCCGGGCCGTAACCCAAGCCTTCTAAACGTTCTCTGGTACGGGGCAGTTCGATGGGATCTACATCGGTTGCATATAAGTGCCCTTTATAATTAAGGCGTTTTAGCATTTCCAGAGAGTGACCTCCATAGCCTAGAGTGGCGTCGAGTCCGATTTGTCCCGGAGTGATCTGCAAAAATTCTATAATTTCATTAACACAAATCGAACGATGCATACCGGCCGGTGTATTACCCTTTTGAATCACCTTAGCTACAGTATCTGCATATTTCTCCGGTTGCAATTCTTTATATTTCTGATCATAAGCCTTGGGATGCGTACCTTTATATCGAACCCGCCGCTGATGCTTCTGTTCTTGATTATCCATTGATGTTCCTACCTTTTAACACTTTTATTATAGTTACATTTTATATCATACCAAATACATAATATAAAAGCAAATGAATAGCATATTTGAAGTTATTTTTGAGACAACTAAATAATAACAATATATAATAATGATAATTATTATCAAAAACCTTGACAAAAGGAATGTTATATAATAGACTATATCCATTGCTTAAAAAATCAGTGTTATCATAGGGGCAAATACCTGTGGTAAATCCACACCCGGTTTCAGATTCTTCCTTCATTGTGCCAAAGGTAAGGCGCTATGTGAGACATAATGATTAATAAGAGTTGTCCCTGCCTGCTGTGATTACTTCGGCTTTGCAGTGGGCTTTTTTTTATATAAAAAGGTTACATTAGTTGCTAGTATTACATTATCTGGTATAATGAAATGGAGAGATATTGTTAGCACATACGAAGCAAACTTTGTTCGAAGTGAATGAGGAGGAGGCAAATATATTAGGCAGGGGGATCAAAATGAAAGTAACCAAGAAAGGCAAGGCAAGTATAATCGTATTGGCATTACTGGTAGTAGCAGCTGCTATACTTTTTCTATATGCCAAAAATACATATGGAGAGGTCCTGGAGGTGAATTTGGATATGATAATGACAAGAGAGGATTATGATGTAAAAATCTTGAAGCAGGAGGATGGAGTGACCTATCTTGCAAAAGAAGGAAAGAATGATTTTAAGCTTCTTGCCTTTACTGACATGCATTTTGATGGGATGGATGAAAAGGCAATGGACCGAACAATGGAGGAATTTCTGAAAGCGATCGATCACGAACATCCGGATCTGGTTGTGTTTACAGGTGATATTATTACTGCAATCTTCAATAAGGAACGGGCTGAGACTTTTGCAACCCTTATGGAAACCTATGGGATCTATTGGTGTACCGTGCTTGGTAATCATGAAGGTGAGCATCCATTGTCTTTCTCAAGAGAAAACCTGATCAAGCTGTGGGCGGATGATGAGAAATATCCTCATTGCTTGGTAGAAGCAGGACCGGAGGAGCTATCTGGTAATGGTAATTATGTAGTTCATCTTATGACATCGGAAGGAAGCATAAACCAGAGTCTGATTTTCATGGATAGCGGCAATTATGTAACAGAAGAGGATATTAAGAACTTGAACGTAAGCAAAGGATCTTATGCTTATATTAAGGCAGATCAGATTGAATGGTATAAGAAGCAAATTGCATCCATGCCAGAGGGTAACAAGTCAAGTCTGTTTATTCATATCCCTCTTTGTGAATATGCACTGGGTTGGGATGAAATCTATAATGAGGCTAACGGCACGATCAAGGATACCGATGATTGCAGCTATATTAGTGGTTTGCAGAGAGAGCCGGTATGCTGCGCGGAATATAACAGTGGTTTATTCGAGGTAATGAAAGAGCTTGGAAGTACAAAGGATGTATATTGTGGTCATGACCATGTTAATGATTACTCTATTGTATATCAAGGCATTGGGCTGCATTATCTGCAGGCAAGCGGTTATGCCACCTATGGCTGGAATGATAAGACCGAAACACAGACAACTGTATTGGAGGAGCAAAGCTTACAAGGATATACAATCCTTGATATGAAGTCAGATGGAGAGAATATTATTACTAGAATACGTTATAATCAGTAAATAGAGAGAGGAAAACTCCGTACACAGATATTGAGCGTTTCTCAGCAAATTGAGAATTCTCAGGAATATATCAAAACTTATGAAAAAGCAACTATGAACGGAGAATAGACCATGATACAATTGTATTGCATTATAGCTTTTATCTGTGTTAAATTAGTGTAACACAGAAAAGTGAATGGAAAAGCAGAGGATAATTAATACAAAATGAGATTAGATCGTTTCCTAGCACAAGCAAGTGTCGGAACTAAGAAGAGTGTACGCCTCTATGTGATGGAAGGCAAGGTTACAGTGAATCAGAAAAAAGTAGATAATCCTGCGTTGGAAATAGATGAAAAGTCGGATATCATATGTTTCTTAGGAGACGAAGTGGTTTATCCCGGAAAATTCTATTATATGCTTCACAAACCGGAGGGCTGTATTACTGCTACAAAGGATAGTACGAGTAAGACGGTGATGGACTATTTGGAAGCGGAGCATGATAAGGGATTGTTTCCGGTCGGACGGCTGGATAAAGACACTGAGGGACTCCTACTTATTACAAATGACGGTGAGTTCAGTCATAGACTGATGTTTCCAGAAAAGCAAATTGAGAAAACATATTTCTTTTGGGCCTTTGGCAGTCTGGATGATGTGGCAAGGAAACAACTGATTTCAGGTGTCATGATCGGAGAACGAGAACCCTTGGCAAAGGCAGTCCGAATCAACGTAGAAGAGGAGGGGCTGTATTCTTCGCTTAAGAACCGAATGAATATGGTCAATCTCAAGGATATCAGGATAGATGCTGCAAGACAGAGAGTTGTATGTGGGTATATTACAATTACAGAGGGCCGTAAGCACCAAGTAAAGCGGATGCTGAAGGCAGTGGGCTGCTATGTAGCTTATTTGCAACGTGTTTCCATCGGTGGATTATTATTGGATGAGACGCTTCAAAAAGGACAATACCGAGCATTGACTGAGAATGAGATCAGAAGTCTAGCTTGAATTACATAAGGATTGCAGGAGACGAATGAGTGAAAAAATTTAAAAAGTTCTATATTGAAATAACCAATGTATGTAATCTGAACTGTGACTTCTGCCCACAGACACAGCGAAAACCGGAATTTATGAGTGTTGATACCTTTCGTAGTATTTTAGACCAAATCAAAGACTACACCGATTATATCTATTTTCATGTGAAGGGGGAGCCCCTTCTTCATCCGTATATTGATGATTTACTGGATATCAGCCTAGAGAAGGGTTTTCAAGTCAATATTACAACGAATGGGACGCAGATACACCGGGTGAAAAGTAAAATCCTTTCTAAACCTTCACTTAGGCAGATTAATTTCTCCCTGCATAGCTTTGATGGGAATGAGGGTGTAACTGATAAGTCGGAGTATATCGATCAAATTCTGAGTTTTATCAAAGAAGCCCAGGATACAGGGTTGATCATAGCTTTACGGCTATGGAACTTAGAACAGAATAATGTGACTAATCAGGAGAAGAAGAGAAACAATGAGTTGCTTACTGCCATTGAAAAGGAGTTCGAATTACCCTTTAAGATTTTGGAGAAGGTCACACCCGGAAGTGGTGTTAAGATTGCGGAACGTATCTATTTGAATCAGGATTATCAGTTCAAATGGCCGGACTTAAGAGAGGTCGAGGATGATGGTAACGGTTTTTGCTACGGACTACGTAACCAAGTGGCAATTTTGGTTGATGGAACGGTAGTACCCTGCTGTTTGGACGGCGAAGGAATTATTACCTTAGGAAATATTAAGGAGACATCATTTTCTGAGATTATTGCAGGGGATAGAGCGACTAATATTGTCGATGGTTTCTCCAGACGGGAAGCTGTTGAGGAACTCTGTAGAAAATGCGGTTACAGAAAACGATTCGGATGATATGAAAGATGAAATGATAGTTACCAAATAATAAAAGTAAGAAGGATGCTTATGAATAACAACGATATTTTGATACGATTACGGTATGCCTTAGATATCAGAGATATTGATATGATAGAGATCTTCAAACTTGGTGGTATCACCATGGATAGGGAGGAGCTTCAGAGGATATTATTAAAACCTAAGAATATCAATCATTTTGAAGCGGATGACGATGAGTTTGTCGCTGATGATAATATGAGAAAATGCAATAACTATATGCTGGAGTCCTTTTTGAATGGATTTATAACCTTTAAGAGAGGGAAGCAGGAAGCGAAACCCGGTGAGCCGGAAAAGCAAGCCTATATCATAAAAGATAGCAAATCAGTTAACAATGTTATGCTAAAAAAAATAAAAATCGCTCTAGCATTGACCAGCGATGATATGCTTGCGATCTTTAAAGCAGCAGGAATTAATCTTTCGAACGGTGAATTGAGTGCGGTGTTACGAAAAGAAGGACAACGTAATTATAAGGAGTGTGGTGATCGGTATGCCAGAAATTTCTTAAAGGGATTAGCAATCCGATACCGTGTTAACTAGACATAGCTCTTATAATGTGAAAGGTACTCTAATGTCATAGATAAAGCTTCTCAAAACTGGTTCTTTACCAAGTACTTCAACTTAGGAATGTGTTGTTAAGAATGAGATTAGGATAGGTTGGTGAATGCGATGGAACTTAAGAAATATATAGCGTTTATTGAAGAAGCTGAGAAACTAAAATCAGTTGTTCGGACCGCTTGGACAAGCAACGGACGAAGAGAAAGTACTGCGGAGCATTCCTGGAGGCTTGCGCTGTTGGCAGGTGTTATGAAAGAATACTATCCAGAGTTGGATTTATCCAAAATCATCATGATGTGTCTCATTCATGATATTGGAGAGATTTACGAAGGGGATATTTCTGCTGCACTTTGTCCTGATAAGGATGACAAGTATGAGATGGAGTATAGCGCAGCGAAATCAGTATTTTCACTTCTTCCTGAGAGACAAGCGACCAAAATGCTGGACCTATGGCTGGAGTATAATAACAATACAACTCCGGAGGCAAAGCTAGTCAAGGCACTGGATAAAGCCGAAACAATTATACAACACAATCAGGGTGACAATCCACTGGATTTTGATTATCAATTTAATCTGGGATATGGCAAGGAATACTTTCAAAATCACGAAATGCTTGAGCAGCTTAGAGCCCTAATTGATGAGAAAACAAGACAAATGGGATAAATAATCATTAACTTTTGATAGAAGACACAATATGATGCAGGAGATAAGGAATGAGAAAGTTGGTAGTCGGTATATTAGCCCATGTAGATGCGGGAAAGACAACTTTAGCAGAGAGTATGCTTTATCTGACCGGTAGTATCCGAAAATTGGGCAGAGTTGATCATAAGGATGCATTCCTGGATACTTATACACTGGAGCGTGCCAGAGGAATCACAATCTTCTCAAAGCAGGCTGTCTTATCCTATAAAAATACAGAGGTCATACTATTAGATACACCGGGGCATGTGGATTTTTCGGCTGAGATGGAAAGAACCTTGCAGGTTCTTGATTATGCAATTCTGGTGATAAGCGGAAGTGATGGTATTCAGGGCCATACAGAAACCTTATGGAGACTTTTGATAAGGTATCACATACCGACTTTTCTTTTTGTTAACAAGATGGATCTAATAGGGACAGATCGTTCCGCTTTGATGAATGAACTTAGAAGGAAGCTGGGGGACGGATGCATCGATTTTTCGAAAGACCATGATTCGGAAGCTTTTATGGATCATCTGGCAATGTGTGATGAAGAACTGCTGGAACAGTATATGGAGTTTGGAACACTTAAGGTAGAAGATATTATTAGAGCAATTGCAGACCGAAAAGTATATCCATGTTATTTCGGATCAGCCTTAAAGCTGGAGGGAGTGGATGCCTTTCTCGATGGATTGGAGCACTATACCCATTCCCCCACCTATTCACAGAGCTTTGGTGCCAAGATTTATAAGATTTCAAGGGATGAGCAGGGTAATCGACTGACTCATATGAAGATAACCGGTGGAAGCCTCAAAGTTAAGAATTTACTCTCGAGCCATAATGGGGAGAAGAGGAAGACAACCGCAGCAAATGGATCAGCTGAGGGCGAGATGGAGGCAGGGAGCTGGGAGGAGAAGGTAAATCAGATCCGTATCTATTCCGGAATAAAATATGAAGCAGTCGAGGAGGCAAAAGCCGGTAGTGTATGTGCAGTAACCGGACTTAGCAGGACTTATCCCGGGGAAGGGCTTGGAATTGAAGCGGTAGCTGATATGCCAATATTAGAACCGGTATTAAACTATAAGATTATACTACCACAGGGGTGTGATCCTCATAGTATGCTGTTGAAGCTTAGACAGCTGGAGGAAGAGGATCCGCAGCTTCATATCGTATGGTCCGAGCAGCTGAAGGAAATCCAGGTACAGCTCATGGGTGAGGTGCAGATCGAGGTTCTTAAGAGTATCATTGCAGAGCGGTTTGATGTAACGATTGATTTCGGAACCGGTAATATCGTTTATAAGGAGACAATTAAGGAGCCCGTAGTGGGTGTGGGGCATTTTGAACCCCTGCGTCATTATGCAGAGGTACATTTGCTGCTGGAACCTGACGAATTGGGAAGCGGGCTTTCCTTCGATACCAATTGCAGTGAGGACCTTCTGGATCGTAACTGGCAACGGCTGGTACTGACCCATCTGGAGGAAAAGGAGCATGTGGGTGTATTGACCGGATCACCGATCACAGATATGAAAATCACATTAATTGCAGGTCGGGCTCATCAAAAGCATACGGAGGGCGGAGATTTCAGACAGGCTACCTACCGTGCGGTGAGGCAGGGCTTAAAGAAAGCCAAGAGTGTTCTATTGGAGCCGTACTATAATTTCAGATTGGAAATTCCCGCGGACGCGGTCGGAAGAGCAATGACCGATATCGTGAGAATGAGTGGCAGCTTCAATACTCCTGAGGTAACGGAAGATATCGCCATCGTGAATGGTTATGCTCCGGTTGCCACGATGATGGGGTATCAGTCAGAAGTGACCGCTTATACCAAAGGTCGGGGAAGATTATTCTGTACATTAAGGGGTTATCTGCCCTGTCATAATTCGGATGAGGTGCTTCAGACCATGAATTATGATAGTGAAAGAGATCCCTATAATCCTACGGGATCTGTATTCTGTTCTCATGGAGCAGGCTTTGTGGTGGAATGGGATAAGGTTCATAACTATATGCATCTGGATTCCCTTTACGAACAGCCGGCATTGGAGAGTGAGAAGGAGATAACCGAGGAGCTACCAATTGCTCCTAAGTCACGTGGCTCCTACGGTGGTTCATTGCAGGAGGATAAAGAACTGGAGGCCATATTTACCAGCACCTATGGTCCCATCAAGAGAAAATTAGCGTATTCTTCCGCTGGGCTCGGTTATGAGAAGAAACCCAATGTTGATAAGACGATGGTAAGAGAGCAGGCTGAGATAAAACAGAAAGAACCGGTGAAGGAATATCTGCTGGTAGACGGCTATAATATTATTTTTTCCTGGGAGGAACTGAATGAACTGGCGAAGGTGAATATGGATGCAGCCAGAAGCAAATTGATGGATATCTTATGCAACTATCAGGGCTTCAAAAAGTGTATTCTGATCCTTGTATTTGATGCTTATAAGGTGAAGGGCGGACCGGGAGAAGTATTTGATTATCATAACATTCATGTAGTGTATACGAAGGAAGCGGAGACTGCCGATGAATATATTGAGAAAGTAACCCATGAAATGGCCAGACATCATCACGTTACCGTTGCAACCTCGGATGCGTTGGAACAACTAATCATTCTTGGACAAGGAGCAATCCGCTTCTCGGCAAATGATTTAAAAGAAGAGATCAACCGCGTCAGAGATCAAATCCGCAGAGATTATCTAGATAATCAGCCGGGAGGCAGGGCTTTTATCGGGGACCAATTTGATGATATACTGGGTCAGTTTTAAAGCCATGAAGTCTTAGTACGGATGAAAGATATCGCAAAGTGAATATACAAGAATAAATTAACATCAAGAAATATTAATACTATTGAGAAGATGTTATTATAAATAGATGTAGAGATAAATTAACCATTATTTATTAATGAAAGGAGAAACTGATGAAGATAACAATGTATGGTACTGAAATCTGTCCCGATTGTGTGGAGGCAAAGAAACACTTGAGCTTGGATGAAAGTATCGATTTAGACTATAGAAATATAACAGAAAGTACAAAGATATTAAAGGAATTTTTGGCTTATCGTGATCATGAGGCGATGTTTGTGTCGGTGAAGGAAGAGGGGAGAATCGGAATTCCGTTCTTTCTTCTCGAGGATGGTACGAAGACCTTCGAGATAGAAGAGTATGTTAAGTTGAAGACGTCCGAGGCTATGCAGGTTTATAGCTCTTGTTCACTTGATGGAAAAGGACAATGCTAAATATTGTTACCAACGGCCTCATACAGTTGCTCATAGAAATATATACTGCATCACGTTAAAGATTAGGTGTAGTCGTGCAAATTGACGAGGTGAGTTATTGGTATGGCTTTTGATACTTCAATCCGAAGTGTTGGTTTGTATGAAAGGAGAAACAGGAATGACGATTAATCGTAGTAAAGTAGTAATTGTAGGTGCAGGTCTGGTAGGGTCCTCTACTGCATTTAGCTTGATTACACAAGGTATTTGTGATGAAGTTATGATCATTGATATCAATAAGAACAAAGCACGCGGAGAGGTAATGGATTTATGCCACTGCGTAGAGTACTTAAATAGAAATGTTAAAGTGTCTGAAGGAGAATATCAGGATTGTGCGGATGCAGATATCGTTGTAATCACAGCAGGAGCACCTCCGAAGCCCGGGCAGACCAGGCTGGACACCTTGGAGCTGTCAGCCAATATCGCAAAGGCCATTGTGGAGCCGATTATGGCCTCTGGCTTTCGAGGACATTTTATCGTAGTATCAAACCCCGTTGACATCATAGCTTATTATGTATATAAATTGTCCGGACTTCCGAAAAATCAGGTAATTGGTACTGGTACTGCAATGGATTCTGCAAGACTCAAGCATTTCCTTGGAGAGCTGATCGGGGTAGATCCTAGAAGCGTGCAGGGATATACAATGGGAGAGCATGGTGACAGCCAGATGTGCCCTTGGTCCCATGTTACGGTCGGAGGAAAACGTTTCACGGATATTATTGAAGACAATGAGGAATATAAGAATGTCGATTTGGATGAAATCGTGAGACGAGTGGCGCGCGTCGGCTTAGATATCCTGGAGGTAAAAGGAACTACCTGTTATGGTATCGCTACAGCTGTCGTAGGAATTATTAAGGCAGTGATGAATGACGAGAATCGAATTATACCGGTGTCCACCCTATTAGAGGGAGAATTCGGTGAGCGAGATGTCTTCTGCGGAGTTCCGGTTATACTCAATCGAACCGGAGTACAGGATGTCATAGAAGTACATTTAACTCCTGAGGAGGAAGTGAAATTTAAGCATTCTGTATCGGTCATCAGAGAATATACTCAGAAATTAAATTTAAGCTAAGAAATATAGATTATGGGAAATACAAAAGAATAAATCAAATATCGAAGTTTGTACCTGTGTAATCAATGTGTAAGGAATACACGGTACAAATTTTATGTTTGTATCAATCTACACGTCTTAATTTGGCGTGCTAATGAAAAGGAGATGCTTAACCTGCTTCTAACAGAAATTTGGAGGAAATAACATGAAATTATTATATAGCACTTATAAAGTAAAGAATATGGAATTAAAGAATAGAATTGTTATGGCACCTATGTGTATGTTTTGCGCGGATAATGACGGAAATCCAAATGACTTCCATTTTATTCATTATACTAGCAGAGCAGTTGGCCAGACTGGATTAATAATACTTGAGGCAACAGGAGTGGAGAGCAGGGGGCGAATATCAGACCGGGATCTCGGTATTTGGAAGGATGATCAGATTGCCGGACTAAAAAGGATTGTGGATGCTTGCCATGTGCACGGTGCCAAGGTGGGAATTCAATTAGCCCACGCAGGAAGAAAATCAGAGGTTATGGCAGAACAAAATATTGCACCCAGTCCGATCGCCTTCAGTGAGAGATACCGAACACCAACTGAGATGACAAAGGATGATATCGACCAAGTGAAGGCCGCCTTCAGAGAAGCAGCAAGGAGAGCAGAATTAGCCGGATTTGATGTGATTGAACTTCATGGTGCACATGGATATCTGATCAGTGAATTCTTATCTCCATTGACGAATGCGCGAGTTGATGAATATGGCGGGAATGAAGAGAATCGCGCCAGATTCTTAAAAGAGGTTCTTCAGGAAGTAAGCACCGTATGGCCTAAAGAAAAACCAATCATCGTAAGAGTATCGGCAGAAGATTTTAGTGATGGAGGTAATCATGATCATCTTGTTTCAAACATACTGAAGCTTGTTAAAAGTGATAACATTGATCTGGTTAATGTGAGCTCAGGCGGTGTTGTAAATGTGAGTGTAAAGTCTTATCCTGGTTATCAGGTTGGATACGCAAAGACGATAAAAAAAGAAACGGGACTTCCTGTTATCGCAGGAGGATTAATAACATCACCACTTATGGCTGAAGAAATCCTTGAGAAGGACGAGGCAGATCTGATCTTCTTAGGAAGAGAATTATTACGGGATCCCTATTGGCCGCTTCATGCAGCTAAAGAGTTAGAGGAAGAAATAAAGTGGCCGACACAATACGAACGATCAAAATAAGAGCTCGATATTTAGAATGTGTTACAACAATAGAAAGTAATTTTTTGAATTCTTTAAATCATGAATTATTGAATGCATAAATTTCAATATAAATCAGGGGCCATCGCATACGGAAATTTTCGTATGCAATAGCCCCTGATAATTTATGCCAATAGTAGGTTCGCAAGACTTTCTATCTATTGGTTATGCAAGCTCTTATTAATCCTCTTCAGCAGTATCGTCCTTTGGAACAATAATATTAAGTAAGAAGGACACTACAAAGGATACAACGATCGGAGATTTACCGATTATGTTCTGAACATCTGTGGGGAAGAATTGCAAGGAATTAGAAACAGTACTAATGCCTACTCCAAGTGCCAAAGCGATACCCACGATCATTTTGTTACGATAATTTAAAGGCTGCTGTGAGATTAACTGAATACCGGACATAGTGATGGCTGCAAATACAGTAATCGTAGCACCACCTAGAACCGGGTAGGGAATGGTAGTCATAACTGCACCAAACTTCGGGATTAAACCGGCAGCAAGCATAATTGCACCTACAATAACGAATACTCGTTTTGCTACGACCTTGGTGGTTACGATCAGACCTACATTCTGACTGTAAGGGTCGGTAGGTAGACCTCCGATGCATGCACCGAGCATACCCATGATACCCTGGCCCTTGATCGCACCGCCGATTTCCTTGTCAGTAGCTTCACGGTTGAAACCACCAATTGCTGTGGAGGAAACGTCACCGATGGTTTGTACTGCTTGTACGATGTACATGATGATCATAGCCAGTATTGCGGAGGGATGGAATTCAACACCCCAGTACAGAAACTTGGGAAGAGCAATCCAGCTTGAATTAGCAACATTATCAAAGCTAATCATACCGCCCATAGCAATGGATAGAATGTAGCCAGCTCCAATACCAATTAACATGCCGGATACTTTAATATATCCTTTTCCGAAGAAGTTACAAGCAAGAGTAATGGCTAGTACAACAAGAGCAACAAGCCAATACTTAGGATCACCAAAGTTCTCGGCTTTTGCATTGCCGCCTGCCATATATGTAACAGCAGTACTATATAGTGATAGTCCAATACTTAATACTACAGTACCGCTTACGATAGGAGGGAAGAATTTTCGTATCTTGCCTATTCCTGCCCCTATGAAAATGGATGCAAAAGCACCAACCAGCTGGGCACCGAAGATAGCACGGATGCCATAATTCATACCAATTGCTGTTAAAATAGGCATATAGGCAAAGGCAACACCCATAACATTCGGTAATCCCATACCAAAGCCGAAGATAGGAAATAGCTGGATTAAGGTAGTAAGACCACCGATAATCATTGCTGCTTGCATCAGAAGAATTTTCTCTTCTTCCGGAAGCCCAAGTAATTGGGCAACCAGAATTGGTGGTGTAATATTACCTACAAGCATTGCAAGTACATGCTGCAAAGCCTGAGGTACGGAAGCTCCCCAACTGGGCTTTCCGTTTAATTCAAATAATGTTGTTTCTGTTGTTCTTGCTGATTTCTTTGCACTCATGGATTTAATTCCTTTCGTTTTTTGATCATAGTAATCGGCATATAAATAATCAATATATCTTGCGATCATTGATTAACAAATAAAATATTGTGAAAATCAAATACATTTTTCACGCTTGGAAGTTTGTGACTGTATTATTAAAGAATTGAAGCATACTTCACACAAACTTATACTAGGTTTTTAATTAATTAAGCATGTTAATTCCTAGTTTGATTAATCAATCTAAAACATGGTTAAAAAAATAATATTCAAATTAATAGAAGCTTTTAAATTTTCATATTATTTGAATATTGCTATGTAGAATATCACCACACTTTCATCATTTGCAATATGTTTATTATACATTATTACCACCAAAATTGAAATAGGTAATTTAAAAATTTCGACAAATTATACTTATTATTTTAAAAAATAATCACAAATTCGACCGAATTACCAAAAGTGCTGTGATTTGAAATGAAATTTTCATTAATATAATTACAATACATTATTCAGGAACTTTTTGACAAAAAAAATAAGGTGCTATACAATAGAGAATAGTCAATGAGATTTTTGACTGTTTGATGAATATCAAATAATTATAGCAATCAGAGCCTGAGACGGAGAAGGCTCTGAGCTTAATTAGAGAATGGAGTGATCATTGATGTTAAATATAGGATGCCACCTGTCCTCTTCAAAGGGGTTTCTGCACATGGGGCAGGAGGCACTCACCATAGACGCGAATACATTTCAGTTTTTTACCCGGAATCCCCGAGGTAGTAAAGCAAAGGACATTGATCCAAAGGATGCGTTAATGCTTCGTGAACTGGCTAAGGATAACTCCTTTGCAGTACTTCTGGCACATGCTCCTTATACGCTCAATCCCTGTTCAGCAGATGCCAAAATCCGTGATTTTGCACAACAGACTATGGCTGATGATTTGAGACGTATGGAGTATGTTCCGAATAATCTATATAATTTCCATCCAGGAAGTCATGTCGGGCAGGGAATTGATGTCGGTATCGAACTGATTGCAGAGGTCTTGAATGAAATTCTGACCCCAGAGCAAAGTACGATTATGTTATTAGAGACGATGTCCGGTAAAGGAACAGAGGTAGGTAGTACCTTCGAAGAGTTAAGGTGTATTATGGACCGAGTTAAGTTATCCGATAAGATTGGTGTATGCCTGGATACCTGTCATGTTTATGATGCAGGCTATGATATAGTGAAGGATCTGGACGGGGTTCTGGAGCAGTTTGATTGTATTATAGGGCTGAAGAGACTCCGAGCAATCCATATCAATGACAGTAAGAATCCCTTCGCAAGTCATAAGGATCGCCATGAGAAGATCGGAAAAGGCAGCATTGGGATTGAGGCAATCACTAGAATCATTAATCATCCTGCACTATGTGGATTACCTTTTTATCTTGAGACACCGAACGAACTGGAGGGATATGCTGAGGAAATCCGTATTTTGCGAGGAGCTTATTGCCATTAATAACATGATATTAATAGGGAGAGGAAGCAAGAGGAGGTTATAAAATAATGAGAGTTATAAATGTTATGAAACCAGATCAAAAGAAAAGCGATTATTTATTAGTAAGAAGCATCATGATTTTCTTGATATGCTTCACTTTTGCAACAATCGTTCATACCAATCCAACGCATGTCTATGCTGCAGCTAACAGTAAGAAGTCTGAGCTCCATGCCTTTTATCCTGCCAATGCTAAATATTCTGAGCAGTTGAAAAAATACATCGATGAGGTGGATTCCCTTAGCTTTGCCTGGGCAAGAATTGATTCAGAGGAGCCTGGGGTGGTGAATACTGTGAAAGGAAGCAATGGAAATAAAAGTTTCTTCTATCCCAGTGATTATCTTCAGCCGGTAGAGTATGCGAAGAGCAAAGGCAAATCGGTTCAGATTAACATCTATATGGATGGGAAGGACAGTACCGAAGTGTTGCCCTATGATGATAAACGGAGCACGATGCTTCAGGCAATTGTTGATTTTGTAGAGACGGATATATCATCCTCAAATGGGGTCTATTATGACGGCGTTGTCATAGACTTTGAAGGTCTACGTAATACAGCGGTGGATGGTTCCCCGTTAATTTATGAGGGTAAGCAGATTGGAACCTATTTTATTCAATTTTTGACAGAACTGGAAAACCAGCTTTCCTCCATCGGTAAGAAGCTCTTTGTGGCGGTAAATCCGGGTTTGTATTATGATGGTTATGATTATTCAGCCATTATGGATGTGGCTGATCGGGTCATACTGATGGCTCATGATTATGAGCCCACAGAGCGTCTTCAGAAAAATCAAGTACAGCAATATACTGGTTACAATGCTCTGGAGCCGATTAACAGCATGGCACCGATACTACCAATCAGGCAGGCGCTGAATGAAATCCAAGCTTCCGCATCCGAAAAAGGTACTTTATCAAAGGTCTGGCTTCAGATTACCTTTGATAGTGCGCAGTGGCAATTCGATGTGAGCTCCGCAGAGGGCTGGGAAAGTCTGAAAGACACCACACTAAGTCGTGAAGGCAGAGTGACGCCTCTGTATAAGTCGATTAAGGCCCGTGTTGATAATACCGATGGTAAGGGCCAGCAGATTACCTATGGCTATAATAACGAGCTACAGACTCCCTACATTCAATACTATAATACCTCTGATAAGTCTTGGAATATCATGCTGTACGAGGACAGCAACAGCATTAAGGCTAAGGTGGATTTGGCAAAAGCATATGGACTTGGCGGTATCTCAGTGTGGAGCATTGCTAACGTACCTGATTATATCGATAAGAAGGGGAAGGAATTTCATCTGGACGGATGGACGACACTCCTCAATCAGATGGCTGCCTTTCATAAACCGCTAGAGGGAGAAAATCAGTATATCAGTTTTACTGATTCTGTCGTAGAAGAGGCTGTTCGTGAGAAGCTAGATAAGGCCTCCGGCAAATTGACCCTTACCGACACCCTGGGAATCTACCGGTTGAAGCTGCCACAGGGAGTAAAAAGTCTAAAAGACCTGAAGCATTTGAAGAATCTGGAATATCTGGATGCGCAGCAGCTGGGGATTAAGGATATCAGTAGTTTAAGCAGCCTGACGAAGTTAAAAGTGCTTTATCTTCAGCGAAATAGTATTTCCAATATTAATACGCTTAAAAAGTTAACTAAACTGGAGATATTATCACTGAACGGGAATCAATTGTCAGGGTTAGATGCCTTATCGAAGCAGACAAAGCTTCAGGAATTGTATCTGCGCGAGAATAAAATATCGGATATTACCCCGCTGAGTAAGCTAACGAAGCTAAAGATACTGGAAATCGGAAATAACAATATTCGAAAGGTTGATGCATTAAAAAACTTAAAAAGTCTGAACGTATTAGCAGTGGACAATAATCAGATTACCGATATTCAAGCTTTAAAAAATTTGACCGGATTAGAAAGCATCTATCTGCAGAGAAATGCCATTAGCGATATCAGTATATTAGCTTCGATGAAGAAGCTGCGATTAATTTCGCTAAACGGTAATAAAATTAATAACGTGAAGCCCTTAAGTAAGCTAACCGGACTGGAGATGCTGTATCTAAAGGATAATAAAATCTCCTCTATCGCGTCCCTGAAGGGGCTGAGTGAGTTGAAGGAATTATATTTGGGAGGAAATCAAATCTCCGACTATAGCCCGGTAAAGAGCCTGCTACAGAAATCTGATTTCCTATGTGATTTCAACTAGTAAAAAAGGGTGGTCTTAGTGAACAAGTATGAGGAAGCAACATATCCCTTGGAAGAGAGAAATAAATTATAAGAAATGCAATATTTAATTGACAAAAATGTGACGTGACCCAAATTAGCGGGTCAGGACAGGATGGAGGCATAGTATGAATATAACATATATCGGACATAGTGGTTTTCTAATGGAATGGGAGAATTGTTATTGGCTCTTTGATTATTATACCGGTGAAATACCCCCTTTGGAGCCAAAGAAGAGACTAATCGTATTCGTAAGTCATAAGCATGGAGATCATTTTAACCCGGAGATCTTTCATTTGGCAGATCAATATCCGGGTGTATTGTATGTGATATCCTCTGATATCAAAATAGTGAAAGAAAATGCTAATAAGTATGGTGTAAAAGAAGAGATCATGGACAAAATTATCTCTGTTAAGCCAAACAGGGATTATGAGATATCGGTTGGTGAAAATGATAGGATTGGGCTGCAAACGCTTAAATCCACCGATAGTGGTGTCGCTTTTGTATTAAATTACAAAGAAAAGACGATCTATTATGCCGGGGACCTTAACCATTGGATATGGAAGGAGGAGACGAAGCAGAGCAATAATGATATGACAGTAAGGTTCAATTTGGAGATGGATTTTCTTAAGGATAAGAGCATTGACATTGCTTTTGCTCCACTGGACCCTAGGCAGGAGGAGTGGTACTATCTTGGTATGGAGAAGCTGTTAAATACAGCAAAGGTCAGTAGGGTATTTCCGATGCATTTTTGGGGTAAGCCGGAGATTATTCTCCAGTTGAAACAGGAACGAAGCTCTTATTTGAATGGGGCCGAGGTAGTAGAGGTCAATTATCCCGGACAAAGCTGGACAATGAAGGAAAATTAATCAGTTTCGGGATGAGAAACCTTTTTAACATTCAATCTGATTCAAGTAACTTGTATAACGAATATTGTATATTGAGTAAGGGGATGTTATTATGCAAATTCCAGAGGAGCTATTATCGGGAGGAAACATGAATTCTCCCATCCGAAGGAACCAGATGATTTATAAGGAAGCTACACAAGCCTCGCAGACGATCCATGAGCTACTAACCTATGTTAGAGCGCGCGGTATCACCTGGGTACCGGAATCCAAAGGAATCAATCCGGAGGGAAAACATGTATTGACTTATCTCGAGGGTGAGGTTCCCCATGATACACCGGAATGGTTATGGGAGGAGACAACCTTGTTGGGGGCGGCTAAAAAATTGCGCCAATGGCATGATGCTACCGTTAATTTTGAGAAGAAGAACGGTTGTTGGCTTCTGGAGAATGATGAGGAACCGGAAGTAATATGCCATAATGATTTCGCTCCTTATAATTGTGTGTTTCAGGACCAGCAATTGATTGGTGTAATCGACTTTGATGTGTGCTCACCGGGATCACGTCTATGGGATATAGCCTATGCCCTATATCGCTTCGTTCCGCTTCTTCCGGTTGAAGACGTTGATACCTACGGTGAGATTTCCCCTTTCTCTTTTGAGCGGATGATCGAAAGATTGGAAGATTTTCTTGAGGAATACAGTAAAGGTGAGACTGTAATAAGATATCGAACACAGGAAGTAATCACTAAGGTAGTAAAAAGATTACATGCACTCGCAGAATGGTCAAAGCAATTTGGGATACAATCGAAGAACGAAGAACTGATCCGACATGCTAGGATGTATGAGCTTCATGCGACATGGTTGAGCGAGTTACGAAATGCTTACTGAAACGAATAATTTGTTAAACCCTCCAGTATACCACCAGTAAAAAGCTTGGTGGTATACTTTTTTATTCATAACGATAGAATGTGGTGCTGTTCAAACCCTAGGAAATTCGCGAAGCGTGTTTCTTCCGGTTGTACGAGGATTATCACGCTATATGATAATGAATAAGGAGGCTGATTATATGATAAATGATCCGGAGGAGATACAATATCTTACCATGATTACAGAGAGGCTGCAGGAAGCGTTGATCGAAACGAATCGGACAATTGATCGATATCAGGAAGATTATAAGGAAGCAATGAAATACCTGTGGGAACATAAAAGCGATATGGATTCCATGGAAAAATTCACCAATGAAAAGTCGATAGGTTTGATGGTCAACGAGGGGGATTTCTCAGTGAAGCGACGTAATGTCCTTGAGAAACTGATTGATTCGCCCTATTTTGCAAGAATTGATTTTCGATTTAGGGGTGAGGTGGAAGAGGAAACCTTCTACATCGGTAGATTTTCTTATTATGACAGAGAAAAGGGGACTATGATTCATGATTGGCGAGCACCGGTATCCGGAATGTACTATGATTTTGAGCTGGGTGATGCATATTATGAAGCACCAGTTGGTGTCATCGAAGGAGAAGTGCTTAGGAAAAGACAATACAAGATTAAAAACAGCAAAATGGAATATGCTCTTGAAAGCTCAGTCAGTATCAGTGATGAGGTACTACAGAGAGAGCTGAGTCATACCTCTGACCAGAAAATGAAGAATATTGTTGCGACGATACAACAGGAACAGAACCAAATTATACGAAATGAGAGAGCACGGGTTCTGGTTATTCAAGGGGTGGCCGGTTCCGGCAAAACCTCGATCGCGTTGCACCGAGTTGCATATTTTCTATATAAATACAAAGGTCGCCTGACAGCAGAGAATATCGTCATCATATCACCAAATAAGGTGTTTGCTGATTATATCTCCAATGTCTTGCCTGAGCTGGGAGAGGAACCAATTACAGAGTTAAGCTTTGAGGATATCGCTACTGAACAATTGGAGGGCTCTGTAACTTACGAAAGTATTGATGAACAGATGGATAAGGTAATGGCAGGGAAGGATAAGGATTATATCGAAAGACTCTGTTTTAAATCCTCCGAGGAATTTTTGGTGAGGCTGGAGGATTACCTGAGCCACCTACAGGGGAAGGGTACCCCACTTCATCCTGATAAGGTGATGGTTTACTATCAGGCTTTTTATGAATATTGTGATCAACCGTTAATGCTTAAGATCATCAATGGCAGACTAGAAGCCCCAGATGTCTATCCTTATCTTTTTATCAAGTTATTCATAGAGGCAAACGGAAGGTATCGAGATATCCGTCATCTGGTTATTGATGAAATGCAGGATTATACGCCGGTACAGTATGCTGTGATAAAAAAGCTGTTTTCCTGCAAAATGACTATTCTGGGAGATATCGGACAAGCGGTACATCCTTACATTTCCACCTCAAAGGAGCTGTTTACCCGCCTATTCGAGAGTATAGAATATGTTGTACTGACAAAAAGCTATCGTTCTAGTTGCGAAATTATACAATTTGCGCAGAAGATTCAGAAACAGCAAATTGAACCAATCGAAAGACATGGAGAGCAACCGGTCATTATTTCCTGTGATGACAGTAATTCAGAACTGGAAAGCATGGTTCAGCTTATTGATGATCATAAGAATAGTAGCTATAGCACCCTGGGCATCATCTGCAGAACGAAGGAACAGGCAAAGGAGCTTTATGACAAACTGGCAAAACCTGATATTAATCTTCTGGAGTTTAGCAGTACGAAATTCACAGGGGGAATAACCATAACGACATCCTTTATGGCAAAGGGTTTGGAGTTTGATGAGGTAATAGTGCCATTCGCCAATACAGTTAATTATCATTCGGATTATGAGAGGGGACTGTTATATATCGCCTGTACCAGAAGCATGCACAAGCTCACCCTGACATATCAGGGTGAGATGACCAACTTCTTATCCGAGTGCTAGTTTTTCTACTGAAAGTGCGTATTAGTTGCCAGATGCAATTATGAAAAATTTACTACTTGTATAACTTGATAACTACCAGTAAAATAAAACAATAGTCAAGCTGCGTTTGATGTGTTTATGTAATATAAGTCTTTATATAGCATATATTGCATGAGATATATTGCTTTCAATAGAAGGAACATATAGGAGATCGAATTATGAATGAAAACAAACATAGGACCATAGGAAATATTATAGTGGCTTTGATATTGGTGGCAGGTCTGATTGCTGCATCGATCATTGCAGTCAATGGCATCATTGAGGTGAAAAGT
Organism: Bacillota bacterium; assembly: GCA_023436225.1. GTDB lineage: Bacteria > Bacillota > Clostridia > Lachnospirales > Lachnospiraceae > Mobilitalea. The sequence continues at coordinate 40,627 of JAEZKA010000076.1, read as the reverse complement.
ACAAGAACCAGTATCGTTGTAACCGGATCAGCCAAACAACAGATCACATCGGATCTAATTGTATGGACCGGATACTTCCACTCTCAGTCAAAGGTATTAAAGGACGCATATACTGAGCTTGAGACAAGTCGTGACAAGGTTAAGAATTATCTGATTGATAAAGGAATTGCGGAAGCTGACCTCATATTCTCGGCGATCTCAACCAATGTTGTTTATGTTTTTAATGAAAATGGCACATATACGAATGAGGTTGACTATTATGATTTGAGCCAGACGGTGAATATTAGGTCCAGTGAGATTGATAAGGTAACAGAGCTTTCCAGAAGTGCAACGGAGCTTTTGAACGACGGAGTTCAGTTCCAATCCTATGAGCCTCAATACCTGTATACTAAGCTGGCGGATCTCAAAGTGGAGATGCTTGCTGCGGCAACCAAGGATGCAACCAAACGTGCCCAAATGATTGCTGAGAATGCCGGAAGTGAGCTAGGAAGCTTAACCTATGCAGACATGGGCGTTATGCAGATTACACCTCTTTATTCCAATGAAATCTCTGATTATGGAATCAGCGACACCACTTCCTTAGAAAAAGAGATAACTGCAGTTGTCCATTGCACCTTTAAAATCAAATAATATCGTTGTATTACAGAATTCTAGCGCTGTAATACCGAATTCTTAAGCTCCGGCTTCAAGGAAGAGCACCCTGTGGATCATTGATCGTCCAAGAGGGAAGCTGCTTACTTTAGGCACGGAGCTTATTTCATGAATATAACATAATCCATTGCATTAATAATCATTATAGTGTAAATAAATACTATATAGCTTGACAAAAGTAACTGTAATCGCTATTGTAAGATTGTTATATGAATCGCATACAATCTTTTTGATGAGAGGAAGTGATTTTTATATGAAGATTTTTCATAAGAAAACAATCGAGGAGCTGAAACAGAGCTTAACAACGCTTCAATATGAGGTGACCCAGCAAAATGCTACGGAACCACCATTTCAAAATGAATATTTTAAAGAATTCAGAGACGGCATCTATGTTGACATCACCACCGGTGAACCACTCTTCCTATCTACGGAAAAGTTCGAGTCAGGTTGTGGGTGGCCTAGCTTTGCAAAGCCGATCGATGAGGCAGCAATCAAAGAGGTAAGAGATATCAGTCATGGTATGCTTCGGACAGAGGTAAGAAGTAAGACGGGAGATGCTCACCTGGGACATGTGTTTCCAGACGGACCAGCTGAGTTGGGTGGATTACGCTACTGCATTAATAGTGCATCACTGAAGTTTATCCCATTAGAATGCATGGAGCAGGAAGGATATGCTGATTTCATGGGACTATTTCGAAAGTAGAACTTACCTTTATTTAGGAATCAAATTTGACAGAAATTATATGTGCTATGTAAAAAAGTAGAAATGGCATATAGTACAAAAGAACATTGCATACCTGGGTAGCGATACGTGAGAGGAAACAACATCTTCACTTAAAGCTTAACGGTTACTGCTATTAAGAAAGGCTTGGTTATTGACGTGAATAATTTGATACAAATGATGGATTTTAATGGACTTCAATGGGCGACGATACTTATTACAGCTTTATTTGTTGGCTTCTCTAAGACAGGGATTGGTGGTGTTTCAATGCTTGCGATCCCGCTTCTGGCAACCGTCTTCGGTGGCAAGGATTCAACAGGTATACTATTGCCGATGCTCCTCATCGGTGATCTCTTTGCGATTTGGTATTACAGGAAAAGCGTACAGTGGCGCAATGTCTTTACACCCCTTCCTTGGGCAGTGATTGGCTTAGCACTTGGGGTCGTTGTAGGAAATTATATCAGCGACAGAACCTTTGTTACATTGATCGGTATCATTGTCCTACTCTGTTTGGGAATTCTCATTTATACCGAGAAGAAGGGGAAAGACTTCAGAGTTCCTAACGATGCCTGGTTCTATATTCTAGTAGGTATCTTAAGTGGCTTCGCTTCCATGATTGGTAATGCAGCCGGGCCTATTTTTAGTATCTATTTGCTTGCTTTAGGCTTTAAGAAGAATAATTTCATGGGAACCAATGCGTGGTTCTTTTTCATAATTAATCTTACCAAGCTGCCTCTTCAGATCTTTGTGTGGCATAATATCGGGTTAAACTCATTGTCTACAACTATAATTATGATACCGGTCATTACCATCGGTGCAGTATTGGGGTTCCTTGTTCTTAAGAAAATAAATGAAAAGTATTTCCGTTATATCGTTATCGTTATGACAGCCATAGCGGCAATAAGACTCTTATTATAGGTTGAATGAAAAACACATTGTCATAGGTACACCCGTGGCAATGTGTTTTTTATGGTGTCAGAAATATGAAAGTTTACGCTAGGGTCTCTATGATAGAATGTATTAATTATCTAACTTAATCACAAACTGATGCGTTCTGCCCATTTTGTAAGATAGGGTAATCATGTCCTGCTCTTCCTTGGTTAGTTCACGATGATACATCTTCGTAAATTGCTGTAATAGTTTTTCATAATCAACAATCTGCTTAGGCTTGGCTGATCGTTCTTTGCGAAAATTAGGATGATACTGTTCGGGTAGAAGTTCTGTTCTGGATAGTTTCTTTAATAGCTGAGCAGTGTAATAGGCATCATAGAGTGCATTATGAAACGGATAGGTAACCGGAATGGAGAGCGCTTCTACCGCTGCTCTCAGGTTCATCAATTTTTTAGCAGGTTGTTTTAGACGGTTGGAAATATACGGCTGAAGGTTAATAACCTTGTCAGGTAATTGTCTCAGGTCGAAGCGGTGGAAGAGAGCATTGCGATACAATTCTTTCATATCCATCATGCCCCAGGTACACAGTACAATATCATCACCCATGAACTGAATAAAATCATTCAGGGTAGGAGGGAATTCCTTTTCATGCATCAGCTTTTGTGTGGTTATCCCGGTTAATTCTGATACAAAATCATTGACTTTAAGATAGATGGCTGGTTTGATATAACGGTTAAAGGTTGCTAATGCATTCCAATCAGTATCTAATTTAATTGCTCCGATTTGTATGATTTCAAATGGGCAGAAGGATGCCTTGTCTGCAGAAATAGTTAAGGAAGAAGGCTCCTGATTAAACTCCAGATCCAATACAATATAATGCATACATATGGCTCCCTGTGGTTTATGATGATCGCATAGTTATATGCAAGCATATAATATGCTCACTACGCTTGTATTATATCATGAACATAAATCATGTTCATGATCATCAGCTCCGATCGCATAGTTATATGCAAGCATATAATATGCTCACTACGCTTGTATTATTCTGCATCATTTGTGAGGGAATTATCCTAAAACCGATATCACTGCTTTGAGCCAAGTTTATTGCGTCACTACTTTATCTACAAGAATATGTATCATCCCATTTGGTATCTTCCAATCTATACTGCTGCCTTCTTTTAATCCTAGGATTGCGGTACCCATAGGAGATAATACCGATATCTTATTATCCTTTAGATTAGTATCCTCCGGATAGACCAGAGTGACCTCCTCCGGAACGCCATCTACGATTAGCATTACTCTTGAATTAATCTTTATAAATTTATTCTCTGAATCCTCCCAAGATATGATCTTCGCTCGATTGACTTCCTTTTCGAGAGCCTTAAGATAGGGAGTATCTTTCCGTTGATCCAAATCAGCTTTATCGATCAGAGTAATAATTCTGTTTTTATCTTCCTGTGTAATATAGATGTCTTGAGACATAATGTATCCCCCTTTGTTAATGAAATACTAAAGTGAATTATCAGAGTGAACCTCGGCAAAGGCCTTGTAATAATCATAATACTGCTTATCACAGGCTGAAAATAAGTATCTCGCAAAAAGATTAGTAACATGGTAGCCTTGTTGGCTTAATTGTTCCATATGAGGCCTGAAGTCAGCCACGGACGGATTACTGTAAGGAACCTTAAGTATAAAGGTAAGATAGACTGCGTTATCATCCTTTTCCCATAGCTTTGGGTGTTTGTCGGTGGTTGGAATCGCCAGACCTGTTTCGACGCAGCCTCGTGCTTCATTGTAGAGAAGAATACTTTGATATTGATCCTTAATATAGATGGCCCAGGCTTGATTATCCTCAATAGAAAATTGATAGATACTGTTATAATCAGGTATTTCTCTTAAGTACTGCTGTTCACTTAGCCGCTGATACTCTCTAATATATTCTGTCTTTTTGGTGATATAAGCCTTAGCAGTATATAATTCCTGTAGTTTCTCGTCCAGATTCTGATTCAAATCTGAAAGTGAGGCTTCTAATTCGTTTGGTGTCAGTTGAGGTAGCCTTTTCATTTCCTCGATGGACATCCTAAGACAACGGTAATGGGCTAAATCGGAAATCGTATATACAGAATTGGGGTTATATTGACGGTAATTATTTTCATCATCCCGCTGCATCTGTATCAGACCTTCGCTTTCCCAGTAACGAAGCGTTGACTTGGGTATATTTAATAATTCTGATATCTCACCGATAGTAAATGTGTTTTTCATACGAATAACCATGCCTTTCTCATAACTGACTATTTATATTATGCTTTTGATGTAGTCCTCCTGATTGATAGATAAAAGGACTGAATTTTCAGATTCATTTTCGTAAGTAAAGCCTGAGTTCTCAAAAGCTTTCATTGAACGTATATTTTTTTTGTTAATTTTTGCAATTACACGAGGAATTCTCCACTGGAAAAATGCAATATTAAGCCCTTGACGTATTGATAATTGACCTAAACCAAGACCCCATTTTTTTTGATCACCGATAACAATTACCATCTCTGCTTCTCCAGCCCTGCGTACCAGCTTTAGAAATCCGATGGGATGCTGTTCCTCATCATGTATCAGAAAGAAGCTTCCGTCACGATTAAACAGATGTGTCATAATAGACATATTGACCCGATCTATCGTTTGTCTGATCTCTGAGGAGATATTAGATACTTCATTCAAGTACTTTGTAACTTCATTATTTTCCATCCACTTCATAATGACGATAGCATCATTTTTGGTTACCTCTTGGTTTAACATTACATATTTTGCTCTCATTATATCATATCCTTTCGCAATATAATAAAAGCCTTTCATAGTTTGACACTAAAAGTATTACTATGACGGTTCTTTGTATTCATAATTGATTATATTATAATCGACATTATAAAGGTTAAAGTAACTTTAATGTCAATAACCCTTGTAAAAATAGTATGGAAAATATAGTGTAAAGCAGCAAAACATCACCAAAAAGTGAGATAAAAATTATTTAACATTAGAATTGGGTTAATAGAAAATGTGATTCAAATCACATTTTTATCGATGAATCATGTGATATAATTTTAAAGCCCGTGCGTTCGCATGGTAATTATCTCGTTTTGTAGAAAGGATTGATAGGATGAAGACCTATTCAGGCCCAAAGGCACTCACAGAATACATATTATATCAAAGCAGACACAAAGCAAATAAGACCTTCCCAATACTACTTGTTCAGGGGATTTTAGCAGGCATGTATATTGCCGTAGGTGCAATCGCATATCTAAAGCTGGCGTCGGGTTTAAGTGATCCCGGACTTGGTAATTTCCTTGGTGCGTTAGTCTTTCCGGTAGGAATTATTGCTGTCCTTTTAATGCAGGCGGAGCTATATACCAGTGATAGTATGGTAATGTTGGCAGTTTATACAAAGCATACGAAGATAAACAAGATCTTTAAAATTCTTCTTTTAATATTGATTGCGAATCTAATCGGAGCTATTATAGTAGCATTAATGACTACCTCGGCTGACATCTTCAATGATGCGACCTTAAGTCTAATCATGGAGAAAGCAGAGCATAAGGTTCATATGCCCTTTGGTAAACTGCTGGTGAGCAGTATTTTATGTAATTTCATTGTATCCACCGGTGTTTGTCTTGCTTACAGCTGTCGTGAAGAGATTAGTAAGGTAGTGGTAGTATGGTTGGCTATCACAGTATTTGTTCTTAGTGGTACAGAGCACGTTGTCGCTAATATGTATTACCTATTTGCGGCATATTTTAGCGGAGCTGAAATCACCTTATCTCAGATTTTCTATAATCTGTCTGTTTCCGCTTTTGGTAATTTTATCGGAGGAGGCGTAATTGTCTCCGGAGCCAATTACCTATTGGCCTTTCGAGATATCGAAAAACCATCGGAGCTATAATTCGAATAAAAACTTCGTAGATAGAATCATTACTTAAGTAGAGTGGTGATATATCTACGAAGTTTTTTTATATATGCGACTTTGTGTGCGAACCGGAGATACTTTCACTGCGTGTGCCTTCTAGTTTTGAAATATCTTATATAAATTGATAAAAAGATGATTGACAATACGAGTACTCCTAACATATAATATCAATAAATCATACAAAAACAGTATGAATACTATGATATAGAAAGGAGAAACAAATATGATGAAAAGAATTATGATAGAAGATAAGAGAGAGGTTACCCTCCTTTGTTGCTCCTGCTGTTGTTGTATACGCTGTATGTGTTAAGTATATTTATCAATCTTAAGCCTAATGGATTTGTGATAGATACCCCACTAATCGTAACGATACTTGCTATGGGGGAGTAATATCCTACAGTACTTAAATTGTTTTTATTAATCTTGAAAGGGGTTTTTTATATGAGTATAGATTTCTTAGCTTTAGGCGCTTTAGGAGCAGGCCTTATCTTAATTGGAGCATTGATATTCTTACGTAAGAAACATGTTGATTTTGGAATTAGAACAATAATTGCTATGATATTTGGTATTGGTCTGGGTATCGCCTTCAAGGGACATATGGATTATGTAAAGCCGATCGGCTCTATCTATGCCAATGCGATCTCTGCTTTTGTTGTTCCATTATTATTCTTTAGTGTTATCACTAGCGTTACGAAATTGGAGAACATCAATCGACTGAAAACAATTGGGGTGAAGAGTATCGGTTTACTAACCTCAACAACCTTTATTGCCTCCAGCTTAACCATTGTCACTGCCTTAGCCTTTGGGATTGGCAAGGGTGCCAATATCGTACTTCCGACGGACTATGAAGCCAAGGCGATTCCTCAGATATCTCAGGTTATTATTGATCTGTTTCCGAAGAACTTTTTTGCACAGGCTTCAACGAATACAATAGTGCCGGTTATTCTGTTTGCATTAGTAATTGGGATTGCCGTAGTAGCCTTATCATCCAAGGATCCGGAAGGGGTAAAACCGTTCCAGGATTTTGTGAATTCCACCTCTAAGGTAATCAATAAAGCTATTTCCTATATTATTAAGTTTACTCCCTATGCCGTACTAGCGTTGGTAGCCAATGCGGTATCCAATAATGGCGCAGATAAATTATTACTGTTATTATCGATCCTGTTGGTTTCCTATCTCCTATGCGCGGTTCAGACTTATGGAGTAAATGCATTATTAATCGGAGGATTAGCAAGACTCAATCCGCTTAAATTCTTTAAACATATCTGGCCTGCCCAAGTAATTGCCTTTACAACGCAAAGCAGCATCGGTACCATACCCGCGACTGAAAAATGCCTGAAGAAGGCCGGTGTTTCGGATAAAATCACATCCTTTGCAGTACCCCTTGGTGCTAATATCGGAATGCCAGGATGTGCCGGAATCTGGCCTACCATCATAGCAGTATTTGCAATTCAAGGTCTAAATCTAGAGTATTCAATTGGGCAGTACCTTTTACTGATCCTTATCACTACTCTGGTAAGCATCGGTACCGTAGGGGTACCCGGTACCGCTACCATCACAGCCACCGCTGTATTTGCAGCCGCAGGCTTACCGATTGAGATTATTGTTATCCTGTCACCCATTAGTTCTATTGTAGATATGGCTAGAACTGCAACGAATGTTAGTGCGGCGGCCACCAGCGCTTTAATTGTAGCAAGAAGTGAGAATGAGCTTGATTTGGCGCAATATAATAACACCAGCAATAGTCAGGAATTAGTCACTGAATAAGTGAGAGCGATAGCCAGTAGAAGTCCAATGTAGTAAGAAGCTCTGTATTAGACAAGGTGCTTTCAACAGCATGATAGAACGGATTATTGACCCTTAGGGTAGATGAAACAATCGCTCCTAAGGGTTTTATTATTGACTATGTCAGCTACCTCCCCTAAAAAGGAAAATAATTCAATTATAATTTAGAGTTTCTAAAAAGAATTTGTATGGTATAATTATTGATACAAAATTGAAAATAGGATAGAAATACAATTTATTACTTATATTTATTAGTTATTAGCCACCTAGTGACATTCTACAGAAAGGATGGATATGGATAATGAAGCATAATAGCACAAAGAATCTGAAAGAGAAAGCGATTAGAGAATTTAAGCTTGCAGGGAGGACGTATTCTTATTACTCCCTTATGGCTCTCGAGGAAGAAGGATATGATATCAGTCATCTACCCTATTCCATAAAGGTATTATTGGAATCGGTTCTACGACAGCAGGATGATTATGTTATCAAAGAGGAGCATGTCAGAGGACTTGCGGACTGGGCAAAACATAAATCAGGGTTAGAAGAGGTGCCTTTCAAGCCGGCAAGAGTTATTCTTCAGGATTTTACCGGAGTACCTGCCATTCTCGATTTGGCCTCCATGAGATCGGCCATTGAAGAATTGTCAGTTAAGTATACAAAGAATTATAATAAGGATATCGATACCTTGATCAACCGGATTAATCCAGAGGTACCAGTAGATCTTATCATTGATCACTCTGTTCAAGTAGATTGCTATGGAAGCTCCGAGGCTCTCGTGGAGAACAGCAAATTAGAGTTCGAACGTAACAAGGAGCGTTATCAATTCCTCAATTGGGCTAAAAAAGCCTTCCATAATTTTGCGGTTGTCCCTCCTGCTAACGGCATTGTTCATCAAGTGAATCTGGAATATATCGCTCAGGTGGTACTGGAGAAGGAAGAAGAAGGAAAAACAGTATTATTTCCTGATACCTTGGTGGGAACCGATTCCCATACCACAATGATTAACGGACTGGGCGTCCTCGGATGGGGTGTCGGAGGGATTGAAGCAGAAGCAGGGATGTTAGGACAACCATCCTATCTGCCGCTTCCAGAAGTGATCGGGGTTAAAATAATTGGAGAATTGCCGACGGGAGCAACCGCTACGGATCTAGCGCTTCGTCTTACGAAGCTGCTTCGTGAGCGTGGTGTGGTAGACAAATTTGTTGAATATTTCGGTGAAGGAGTAAAGCATCTATCCTTAGCAGATCGTGCCACCATTGCCAATATGGCACCGGAGTATGGTGCCACCTGTGGCTTCTTTCCAGTGGATCAGGTCACCTTGAATTATTTGCGACTGACTGGTAGAAGTGAGGAACAGGTAGCAATTGTAGAAGCATATCTAAAAGAAAATAATTTGTTGAATGATTATCAGACAGAGCCGGTATATACAGAGGTGTTGACACTGGATCTTTCTACTGTGACAACAGCGCTAGCCGGTCCGAAGCGTCCTCAGGATCTTATTCCTTTGGAGCAGATGAAGGAGAAATTTCTAAACTCCGTTACAGCTCCTAAGGGAAATCAGGGACATGGTTTATCAGAAGAGGTTCTTGACAAAAAGGCGGAGCTGCACCTAAAGGATGGAAGAACCAGTACGATGGAGACCGGTTCGGTTGTGATTGCCTCCATTACTTCCTGTACCAATACTTCAAATCCCTCCGTTATGCTTGGTGCAGGTATTTTGGCTAAGAAGGCGGTTGAACGTGGACTTACGGTTCCGGCCCATGTAAAGACCTCCTTAGCTCCAGGCTCCAAGGTGGTTACCGGATATCTGGAAGCCGCTGGATTGCAGAAGTATCTGGATCAACTTGGCTTTCATATTGTAGGCTATGGCTGTGCTACCTGTATCGGTAATTCGGGACCCTTACTTCCTGAGATTTCAGACGTGATTAATGAGAATGATCTTCTGGTATCCTCCGTATTATCCGGTAATCGTAACTTTGAGGGTCGAATACATGCTCAGGTTAAAGCAAACTACCTGGCATCACCGCCTCTTGTCGTTGCCTACGCTCTGGCCGGAACGGTAAATATTGATCTTATCAAGGAGCCTCTGGGAATTGGTAAGGATGGGCAGGAAGTCTATCTCAAGGAGCTTTGGCCGACGCAGAAAGAGCTGGAGCAGGCGATTACCGATTATGTAAGCCCTGAATTATTCCAATCCGTATATGCGGCTATCTATGAGAATGAGATGTGGAATGAAATTCATGCCGAGGAGAGCAAGCTATATCAGTTTGAAGCTGTTTCAACTTATATCAGAAAGCCACCATTCTTCGAGAATTTCTCCATGGAGACAAGGGAGATTAAGGAGCTCACAGGTCTGAGAGCTTTAGCAAAGTTCGGTGATTCAATTACAACGGATCATATCTCACCGGCAGGTGCCATCGGTAAGAATACACCGGCAGGTCGATATCTTCAAGAGCTTGGAGTAGAGGTAGGTCAATTTAATACCTATGGTTCCCGAAGAGGAAATCACGAGGTAATGATGCGTGGTACCTTTGCCAATGTACGAATTAGTAATCAGCTGGCACCCGGAACAGAAGGAGGTTATACCACCTACTGGCCGACGGGAGAGGTGATGTCCATCTATGATGCCAGCCTTAGGTATAAAGAGACCAACACCGGCTTAGTGATTCTGGCAGGAAAGGATTACGGAATGGGTTCCTCCAGAGACTGGGCTGCGAAAGGTCCCAGCTTATTGGGAGTTCAAGTGGTTATTGCAGAAAGCTATGAACGAATTCATCGTTCCAATCTGGTTATGATGGGAATTCTACCTCTTCAGTTTATGGCCGGAGAGAACGCAGCAAGCCTTGGGCTGACTGGGGAAGAGATATTTGCCATTGCACTGGATGCAAATCAGAAGCCCAGAGATCATGTTAAGGTCACCGCCACTAGAAAGGACGGTTCGACAAAGGAATTCTTTGCCATGATACGCTTTGATTCCTATGTTGATTTCGATTATTATAAGCACGGTGGCATTTTGCCGATGGTTCTTCGCCAGAAGTTCAAGGTGTGATCAAGGACAAGAATCAAAAACATAAAGATAAAACATTAAGAACTAAAACGTTGATTTAAATATAAAGAAGCTAAAAAGATGGTATAGTCAATTAAGCTATGACCTCTTTTACAGAAGATTGGACAAGGGAGTAACGGTAGGATGAATTTTTATTTTGCCCCCATGGAGGGGATTACCGGATATTTATATAGAAATGCTCATCATACTTATTTCGATCAGGTAGATAAGTATTTTGCACCGTTCATCTTTGCGAATCAGCATGACGGTCTGAAAGGGAAAGACATAAAGGATATTCTTCCTGAGAATAATCCGGGTATCGTACTAATCCCACAATTATTAACGAATAATGCCAAGGATTTCATCCATACTGCGAAGAAGCTAAAGACACTGGGATATGATGAAATCAATCTTAATCTCGGTTGCCCTTCGGGAACCGTTGTGTCAAAACACAGAGGCTCCGGCTTCTTAGCAAAGCAATTGGAGCTGGATGCATTTTTAGAGGAGATATTCTCGGAGGCGGTAACAAAAATATCCATCAAGACTAGAATTGGGAAGGATCATCCAGAGGAATTTTATGAATTAATGGAGATTTATAATAAATACCCGATGGAGGAGCTGATTATCCATCCAAGAATTCAGAAGGATTTCTATAAGAATACGCCGAATATGGATATCTTCCGTTACGCAGTAACTCATAGTAAGAACCCCATTTGTTATAACGGGGATATCTGTACGGTGGAGGACTATCAGCGGTTTATAGCTGATAATCCGGAGATCACCAAGGTTATGCTGGGACGTGGCTTATTATCTAATCCTGGGTTGATCTCAGCAATCACAAAGGGTGAGAAGCTAAGTAAGGAGTTACTAAGAGCCTATTATGAAAGAATCTATGGAGATTATAAGGCAATTCTTTTCGGTGATCGGAATGTATTATTTAAAATGAAGGAGATCTGGTTCTACCTGAGTAAAGCCTTTGCAGATAGCGAAAAGTATGCCAAGAAGATAAGAAAAGCAGAGAGATGCAGTGATTATGAGGAAGTAGTTGCACGATTATTCGAGGAGTGCGAGCTGATATGTTAAGTAAATGATTTATATCATAGATTGTCTAGAGTGAGAATGATTGAATATTACCCAAGCATATTTTGGGTAAATTGTTCAATGTTCTCACTCTTTTTTCATGACAGTCGAAGTTCGCAGAGCGTATCTTCTATCGTTCAAGACAATAGATACTTCGTAATGCGAGCTTTCAGTCACTCTTATGGGTTTTGGTATCCTGCAATGATTACAAGACAATTTGGCATAACACATCAATAAAACCATCATCACATTGTACATTATATACAAAGAATTATAATATTCACATATAATTACTCAATATTGAACAAAAATAATTCACCTAGTTCATTTTTTAAGACATTTTAGCTGAAAACTAGGTTTTTTCCTGTGGAGGAATCGGATAAAATAAACCTACAAACAAAATAAAGAAAAGGGGATCCACTCCAGCAGGCGAGACAAAAGAGAACGCTAATCAGGCAAGCGGTGATTTAGTTATTTATTGTCCTCACCCATTAGAATTCATTAATCCATTGGTTAGTGAATTTGAATCACAGACTGGAATAAAGGTTGAAGTGATTGCAGCCGGAACCGGTGAGCTTCTGAAGCGAGTAGAGTCTGAGCAGGCCAATCCTCTCGGTGATATATTCTGGGAAGGTTCTCTTTCCACTATGAAGCCTCAAATGAATCTATTTGAGAATTATCAGTCTGTAAATGAAGAATTCATTCAAGAAGGAATGAAGAATGTAGAAGGTCCTCTCACTAGATTTACTGATATTCCCAGTGTAATAATGGTTAATACAGACTTGATCGGAGATATCGAGATAAATGGTTATGAAGACCTCCTTAACCCTGAATTAAAGGGAAAGATTGCTCATTGTGATCCTTCCAAATCCTCATCCTCCTATGAGCATCTAATTAATATGCTTTATGCTATGGGTAACGGCAATCCGGAGGCTGGATGGGATTATGTTGATAAATTATGTGAGAACCTTGATGCTAAATTATTAAGCGGTTCTTCCGCAGTATATAAAGGTGTAGCAGATGGTGAATATGTGGTTCTCCTATTACACAAGCTGACCATCATATCATTGAAATTCATCAGCCCTGTGAATTCTGCCAGATTGAGGATATTTATGACCTTCCCTGGATCAAAGTTTTATTTTCTGGGAAAACAGAGGATTTGAAAGCTCTCAATAAGCAAATGATAATCAATGGTCTTGAACAGGAGCTGAACTGGGTCTTCTCTTCTGAGGTCTACCTAGAATATCTGCCATACAATATTAGTAAGGGAAGTGCCTTACAGTATATTAAGGAAAGAATATATCCTGACGATAAGATCTATGCCGTAGGAGATTACTACAATGATGTTGAAATGTTGCAAGTGGCTGATGTAGGTATTGCCACACAAAATGCAATATCCTCACTAAAAGAGATTGCCGACAGAATTACAGTTAGCAATGATGAAAATGCGCTTGCTGATATCATATATAATATGATTGAATATGAGGTATAGGATGAGATTTATTAATCATAAGTGAATTCTTTGAAGATAAATTGATAGCAGGAATTATGGAATAATAGTGTCAGTGGGTAGCTGAAACATTCGTTTTGTAGGGATATGGGGAGTTTATCCATCAGAATTATTAATAAAAGTAATTTTAACCTTGTAATTTAGTTCGATTAGTGTTAATATTAGTAAAAAAGTAAACGGAAGGAGATAATTTATGAGCACCTTTGGTTATTTACCAATTTGCAGTAGCAGTTCATTGATAAAAGCATTCATTCAGAAGCCTTTACGGGACTACTGCGCCCTTTTTTAGGGAAGCCCATAGATTATTTCTAATAGAACGCAGTAGCTCCGAGGAACATTAGTCTTGAGAAAAGATTTATGTTCTTTTTTCATGGGTTCATATTAGTGCAGTAACGACGCTTATCTGGGTGGGTAGTGAAGTTCTGTAGAATGAAGAAAATGAGGAGTGATACAAATGAATGCAGAAATGAAACAATCACATAGTGCAACAATGCTTGAAGAAATAAATGAATTTGATACTAATATAAACAATAAATTAAAAACAAAAAAAGGGAATGTGTCCCGCAATATTAGAACCGACTATATTTACTGCTTCATGAAGAATTTTGATATATCCAGTTCCATATGGGTATTGTATATGGTGTATAAGGGAATGTCATTATGGCAGATCGGCATTGTGGAAGGGATCTATCATTTGACCAGTCTCTTGTGTGAGGTACCGTCCGGAGCGTTAGCAGATCTCTTAGGACGAAAAAAAGTTATTTTGGCAGGGCGAATCTGCAGTGCTCTCTCTTCCTTAGTCTGTCTGTTTGGCGGGAACATGTGGCATTTTGCTATAGCCTTTGCGATATCTGCCATCGGTCAGAATCTGAATTCCGGCTCCGAGGAAGCGTTGTTATATGACAGTATGAAACAGCTTGGACAGTCGGATCGGTACCTTAAGGTGAATAGTCGATTGAATGTTATTATAGAGATAGCACAGGGAATTGCAACCGTGGCGGGAGGAGTGATTGCAGAATATTCCTTCGCTTGGTGCTATATCATTTCGGTAATCGTAGCATTACTGGCTCTGGCCCCCGCATTATTCTTCGTGGAACCTGAGATAGCAGACAATGTGAAAAAAAGTAATTCAAACGATGACAAAATATCAGACAACCATGAGGTGATACCTTCTGATGGTAAGATATGTGTCGTTAACATGGTTAAGGCTCATTTTATCACCAGCATGAAGGTAATTCAAAGTGATGCTGCACTACGGAGGATTCTGTTTTACTATCCGATGGTGTTTACCTTTCATACCATTGTATTCTTTTATGGGCAGGAGTTCTTCAGTCTACTCGGATTGAATAAAATTGAGATTAGCTTCGTTATGCTATTTGCAGGAGTGATATCCATATTGGGAGCCTTAAGCAGTGAATGGTTTTTAAAGCAATTTGGTAATAAAGCAAAGTATATCGCCTCGATTCTCATGGGATGTGGTATCATTTTTATGAGCAGATATAATCTCGTTGTATCGATTTTGGCCTTTGCTGTAATTAATTACGCAAATTCGGTATTGTACCCAATACAGTCGTCAGCAATCAATGAGCTTATTCCGTCAAAGCAGAGGGCCACAATTATCTCAGTGAATAGTATGATATTTTCTGTTCTTATGTTTTTCCTATTTCCAATCTGTGGTCTTTTCGCGGATATGACGAATTTACATCTTGTATTTTTATTGTTGGGGATAATGCAATTGGCAATTATGGTTATGATTAAAAGAAATAAAGATGAGCGCAAAGGACTAGAATAATAAATTTGTGGTGAATTATTTTGGGATATCATCACTATTAGAGATAGTGGTTTGAGATAAGAAAGGAGAAAAAGGATATGAGTAAAATGCCTGTTCTATTCATTGGGCATGGGTCACCGATGAATGCGATTGAGGATAATGCCTTCACCCAAAGCTGGGTTCGTATTGGTGAGAATTTACCCAAGCCAAAAGCAATATTATCAGTTTCGGCTCATTGGTTCACCGATGGAGTAAGGATTTGTGATGAATTGCATCCCAAACAGATTTATGATATGTATGGCTTTCCCAGAGCGCTATATGAGCTAAAATATCCGACATTAGGATCACCTGAATTTGCTCATATTACTATGGATGTGCTTCCCGGGGATATAACGATCGATAATAGCTGGGGTATTGACCACGGAACCTGGTCGGTGCTATGTCATATGTTCCCGAAAGCAGACATCCCCGTATATCAACTTAGTATTGATCGAAGGCTGGGTCCAGAGGAACATTATAGACTGGGACAGAAGCTTTGCTCATTACGGGAGCAGGGGGTGTTAGTGCTTGGCAGCGGCAATGTTGTCCATAACCTAGCTAAAATCAACTGGGAGCTGGAGGGAGGATATCCCTGGGCCGAGGAATTTGATAATTATATCAAGGAGGCTATTCTAGAAGGGAATCATCAGAAGGTTATTCATTATGAGCAGTCAGGTAAGGCCTCTAAAATAGCATTTTTTACTCCGGAGCATTTTGATCCGTTACTATATGTATTAGGTGCCACAGAACAGGGTGATACGGTGAAAGTATTTAATGATTCCTGTATTCTGGGCTCTTTATCGATGACCGGTTATCTGTTTCAATAGTTACGAGAATAATACGTACCATATACCATAATATATGACGATTATTTGCGATGATAATTTACTACGATAAATTACTAAGATAATTTACTAAGATCATATACGATTTATATTGACTTAAAGTTAAGTTTAAGGACTATAATTCATGTATAACGATGAGAGTCGGATATAAAAGCGAGATGAATTATGTTAACTTAAAGTCAGGATCATAGACTTTTATGCCTTATGTAATAATTCAGCTTAGCAAGCTATTATGTTGCAGGTTTTATTAAGGAGGAATAAGAATATGAGAACTATGAAATTAGGGACATCCCAGCTTGAGGTACCGGTTTTGGCGGTTGGATGTATGCGTATTAATGGTTTAGAAAAGCCGGAAGCAGAACGCTTCGTTCAGACAGCCTTGGATAACGGTGCTAATTTCTTTGATCATGCAGATATTTACGGTGGTGGAACCTGTGAAGAGATATTTGCAGATGCGATTCACATGAATGGAACAATAAGAGAGAAGATAATTCTGCAGTCGAAATGCGGCATCCGAAAGGGAATGTTCGATTTCTCAAAGGAACATATCTTAAGTAGTGTGGATGGAATTTTAAAACGATTGAGGACGGATTACCTGGATGTGCTTCTATTACACCGCCCGGATGCTCTTGTAGAACCGGAGGAAGTAGCAGAGGCCTTTGATCATCTTCAAAGTAGCGGTAAGGTTCGTAACTTTGGTGTATCCAATCAGAATCCAATGCAGATACAGCTTTTGAAGAAGTATGTGAAGCAGCCAATTATAGCAAATCAGCTTCAGCTTAGCATCACCAATGCAACCATGATTTCTGCCGGAATCCATGTCAATATGGAAGATGAGGCTGCCATTAATCGAGATGGCAGTATACTTGATTATTGCCGTCTGAATGATATAACAATACAACCCTGGTCGCCGTTCCAATATGGATTTTTTGAGGGTGTATTCTTAAATAACGATAAATTTCCTGAAGTGAATGCTAAAATTGATGAGATTGCAGGAAAGTATGGTGTTACGAATACTACGATTGCAATAGCGTGGTTGTTGAGACATCCGGCACATATGCAGCCGGTGACCGGAACAATGAACGTAGATCGTTTGATTGATTGCATTAAGGCATCAGAAATTTATCTTACAAGAGAAGAATGGTATGAAATTTATCGTTCGGCAGGAAATGTATTACCCTAAGAATTAGAATGACACAATTATCGATCATTGAATTAAATAACTTTTTCCAGATATGAATGAAAAGCCCTAGATATAAAAGACTTTCCCCGGAATAGAAAAATAACTTTACCGAGGAGTCAGCTTATACAGGGCTTTTTGTGTGGAATAACATTGCATCTAGCTTTGCTAACGACTGGTATCACTGCTTTTATTCTTGGGATTGTTATCCTTTAAACCGAATACCGCTCTGGCACTTTCCGCCTGTGGATCATGCTTTATATGCTTGGAATGGAAGGTCCCGTCATCCTTCTTATGATTTTTAGTGCTTCTCATTTTATTATCATTCATAATATTAACCATGCCTTTCTTGTTACCGGCGATCCTTATGTGAGAAAATCTTAAATTTCACATAACGCACAAATTCACCTGTGAATTAATGGGTTTCCTTAATTAGTTACCTATCGTTTTTCTATTATCAGTATATGATTTTTAACGAATCCTATACTTCCAAGAGGACGCTACCAATTTTATAAATTGCATTAATATGATAAAAACCACTTTATTGATACAACGAGTCATAGGTTGATATATTAAGTTTGAGAAAGTACTTGACGAAATGAGCGAAATTGTATAAAATTGAATTGTAAACAATGTAAGATAGATAAGCAATTAACTATGTTAGGGTTTCCGATGAGTAATTGTAGCACAGTTAAGAGTGAAGAATTTACTGAATGATTAAATAAAAATAAAAATAATTATATATAAAGGAGAATGTCTATGAGCGCAAAACATTTAACGACAAGTGAATTTGAACAAGAGGTAATCAATTCTGATATTCCCGTATTGGTAGATTTCTGGGCTCCCTGGTGTGGTCCCTGTAGGATGCTGTTACCTACCATCGAAGAATTAGCTGGAGAGCTTACTGATGTGAAGGTATGTAAGGTGAATGTAGACGAAGAAGGGACTTTAGCTGAGCGCTATCGCATCATGACGATTCCCTCGCTTCTAGTTTTCAAGAATGGCAAGGTTGTTACAAAGTCGGTCGGTACCAAGCCAAAGGCTGAAATACTTCAGATGCTGGAGGCATAATAACATCACATAATAATTTGGCGATTGACAATAAGAAGATTGTCATGGAAGACACGCCCCCTCTAATATACTGTATTAACGTATACTAGAGGGGTTTTTTTATGGTACAAATATTAAAAAAGAAAAGATGGATCATCCTTGTGCTAGCCATTGTACTCCTATATTCTCTGGGAGGAGGTATTGCATTATTAGAAAATGCCTATGCAAAAGATACACTAATGGAGGCAGAAGCAGATAACTGGGGGCTGGGGTTCGGGGCAGAGGGTCAGCCGCCGAGTGGTATGGCTACTCCTCAGGAGCTTAAGAAATACGATGCTTACTTTATTGGAGATACGAATCAAAAGGTAATCTATCTTACCTTTGATGCAGGCTATGAGAACGGCTATACTCCGGCTATTCTGGATGCTTTAAAGAAACATAAGGTGAAGGTAACCTTCTTTCTAGTCGGTAATTATGTAACAACCCAGCCGGAATTAGTTAAGCGAATGCTGGAGGAGGGACATCAGGTAGCAAATCACACCTATACCCATCCGAATATGTCAAGTATCTCAACTCAGTCAGCTTTTCAGAACGAACTGGAAAAACTAGAGAAGGCCTATGAGGAGGTCTGTGGACAGCCGATGACAAAGTATTACCGCCCTCCACAGGGTAAATATAGTGTCAATAATCTGAAGATGGCCAAGGACCTGGGATATAAGACCTTCTTCTGGAGCCTGGCTTATGTAGACTGGTATAATGATAAGCAACCCACGAAAGAACAAGCCTTTAAAAAGCTTCTGGGCAGGATACATCCCGGCGCAATCGTCTTATTACATAGTACCTCTAAAACAAATTCAGAGATATTGGATGAGCTATTAACCAAATGGGAGGAGATGGGTTATACCTTCGGAGTATTGGATGATATCGTATCCTAAGTGGATGCTTGTTGATTATAAAGGTAATTGACTTTCCTCCAAAGAATGCTATAATTCATACCATTAGCAAGCTCGAATGAGGAGGAAGGATATAATGAACGTAACAAGGAAAATCAATATTGGCACCATCTATGTATTAATCTCGGCCATTTGCTTTAGTTTGGCAGGTGTATTGATTAAAATGATATCCTGGTCGTCCCTCACCATCAATGGTGTCAGAAATATATTTGCTTTTCTGGTTATGTTTATCTATCTTAAGAAAATTGGCCACAAGCTGGTTATAAATCGTGTGGTAATACTTGGGGCGATTTGTAACCTGTTAATGAATTTGACCTTTGTCATGGCGACAAAATTAACTTCAGCAGGAAATGCGATTGTACTACAGTTTACAGAACCAATATTTCTGATACTATTCTTATGGGTTTTCTGGAAGCATAAGCCGGATTGGAAAGCAATCATTACCTGTGCCTTTGTTTTTGGAGGGATTTTATGCTTTTTCTTTGATCAATTAACTTTAACCGGACAGATTGGAAATATTCTGGCCATTTTGTCCGGTATCTTATATGCAATGGTATTTCTGATGAAGAAGGTAAAGGATGCCAATTTTGAATCCTCTATCCTTTTATCTCAGCTCGCTAGTTTTATCGTGTTCATCCCTTCTTATATTAGAGAGACAGATTTATCGCCTAAAAATTTTATATTGGTTATTATACTTGGAGTGGTTCAGATGGGCCTTGGATATGTGTTTCTCGCTAAGGGGCTGGAGAAGGTCAGTCCGATCAGCGCATCCTTAACATCAACCATTGAACCGATACTCAATCCTATCTGGGCGGCGATTTTTTATGGAGAAATGATTTCCACTATTGCTATAGTAGGTGCGATAATTGTTATTGTATCATCCACTATATACAATGTAGTTAATTCTGAAACAGCTACGATAAACCCAAAGATAATCGAATAATAGTAGTAATACGTCGAAGATGGCACAGACTGATCCATAGAATAGGAATGTATAGTAGACTGGAGAAGATTACATATTATATAAAGAAATAAAATACTGGAATCTTTGATTGATCAATGCTATAATAATGATATGAGTAGTACATTTTTCCTATTTTTTTATAATAAAGTTGAATATTACCGAATTAAGAAAACAGAAAGATTGTATAATATCCTATAACTTGTATAATCTATGGTTATTGTAATTTGAGGTAAGGAGAGAGCCATATGGAGACCAATCAATTAGAGAAGTATCAAGAATTTACTGAAAAAACGATATATAACTTATCCCAGAAGGTTACATTGCTTGAAAAGAAGCTGGACATGTTTACCAATCTTCTTGAGATAAGTAAATATATAAATCAGTATATTAAGGATCCGAATCTATTTAATTTAATCAATGATATGTTGGTTGGTGTCTTTGGTGCAGAACATTCTACTATCTATATTCGCAAGGAAAATGATTTTTATGAGGCAGTATCCCAGAATATTGAGGAGGATCAGAGTGAGGTTGAGAAGAACCTTATAACAAAGCATAATCAGGAGGAATTCATCATAAGTGTGGATCATCCCCTTTATGATACGATGAATTCTGAAGCGGGAATTCACTCCTGCCTGGGTGTGCCGGTTAAGGTGGATAATCGTCTTATCGGTTTTATTTTGATTCAACACAAGGAGAAGAATTATTTCTCGAAGGATCACGCTGTATTCTTATCTTTAATCGGCAACCACATCGGTGTTGCGATTGAGAATAATTTCTTATATAAGAGAATTCGGGACAGTGCTTTCCATGATGGATTAACGGATATCTTTAATAAGCGTTATTTCTTTGAGACCTTGAATACAGTCTCAAATCTTACCGAGCAGAATTACTGTATCGCAATTGTAGACCTAGACAATTTTAAACGCATCAATGATACTTATGGTCATCCCATGGGAGATGAGGCCCTTAAGACGGTCTCAAAGCTGATACAGAAGGCGACCAGAGCCAATGATATTGTTGCCAGATATGGCGGAGATGAGATTATTATTTTCTTCCAAAACTTCACGGATCATGATAAGGTATTTCAGCGCGTCGAAGCGATACGTAAGGAAATAGCACAGACAGTGATATCCTATGATGAAGCTTCAATTTCGATTACCGTAAGTATTGGAGTATACATCAAGCAGGATGAGTACATGACACTCAATGATGTGATTAAAAAAGCAGATGAGATTATGTACCTAAGTAAGAATAGCGGTAAGAATAGGGTAACAATCGGAGGCTAACGCTTTTTGTTACATTTTACTTGACAAGAGGAACAAAAATGTTAGAATTAACTTAATTCGTTTCAAGATGGATCGAGATGATCGTTACTGCTTGAATATCGAAATATCATATTCTATTATGGCAATGAAGAGGAGTAGTAGAAGTGTTCTGTCTTAACAGAGAGTCATCGGTGGTGGAAGGTGGCAGATAAGAACTTTGAACTCGCCTTGGAGCTCTCTGGCTGAACATAAGTAAGCGGAGCGGGTCATCCCGTTATAGATGGAATGAGGACATTGATATTAGCTTAAAGTCAATGGACTAGAGTGGTACCGCGGATTTGAGTTCAATGAATTTTGAACCTCTTCGTCTCTAGATTATGAGATGAGGGGGTTTTTTTATTCATGACAATAGAGAGTGCAAAAGTATGTTTCTATTGTAGCTTCATTCTGATGTGGTTTTTATATTATTTTAAGGAGGCTATTAAAGATGAGTGAATTTTATTCACCAAGTGATGTGGAGAAGAAGTGGCAGGAGATTTGGGAGAAGGAAAAAGCCTTTAAGGTAGGTACCGATAAGTCAAAGCCTAAGTTTTATGCATTGGTAGAGTTCCCTTATCCATCCGGGCAGGGCTTGCATGTAGGACATCCGAGGCCTTATACGGCACTTGATATTATTGCAAGAAAGAGAAGACTGGAGGGTTACAATGTTTTATATCCCATGGGCTGGGATGCTTTTGGACTTCCGACAGAGAACTATGCAATAAAGAACCATATTCATCCGAAGATCGTAACAAAGAAGAATGTAGAGCGTTTTACCGAACAGTTAAAGGCACTTGGTTATTCCTTTGACTGGGACAGAGAGATTAATACAACAGACCCGAATTACTATAAATGGACCCAGTGGATATTCTTACAGTTATTCAAGAAGGGACTAGCTTATAAGTCAGAGATGCCAATTAACTGGTGTACCTCCTGTAAGGTAGGCCTTGCCAATGAAGAGGTTGTCGGCGGTGTTTGTGAGCGCTGTGGCGGTGAGGTTGTCCGTAAGGTTAAGAGTCAGTGGATGCTGAAGATTACAGAATATGCCGATAAGCTCATTGATGATCTTGATATGGTAAATTATATTGATAAGATTAAAATATCCCAGGTAAACTGGATCGGTCGTTCGGTTGGTGCAGAGGTAGATTTCAAAATAGCAGGAAAGGATGACAGTCTGAGAGTATTTACCACACGACCGGATACCTTATTTGGAGCAACCTATATGGTTATCTCTCCGGAGCATCCTCTGATCGATAAATATAAGGATGAGTTAACCAATTATGAGGAATTAATTAGCTACCGTGAGCAGGCTGCGAAGAAGTCTGATTTTGAAAGAACGGAGCTGGTGAAAGAGAAGAGTGGCGTTCAGATCGCTGGACTTATGGCAATCAACCCTGTAAATGGTAACGAGATTCCGATTTGGATCTCCGATTATGTTTTAATGACCTATGGTACCGGAGCGATCATGGCGGTACCCGGACATGATGAGCGAGACTGGGACTTTGCCAAGAAGTTTAACCTTCCGATTATCGAAGTAGTGGCAGGCGGTAATGTGGAGGAAGCAGCATATACGAATACCAGTACCGGTAAGATGGTTAACTCAGGCTTCTTAAATGGTCTTGAGGTTGCCGATGCAAAGAAAAAGATCTTGGATTGGTTGCAGGAAAAGGAAATTGGTGCGAAGAAGGTAAACTATAAGCTTCGTGACTGGGTATTCTCCCGCCAGAGATATTGGGGAGAGCCTATTCCGATTGTTCACTGTGAGAAATGCGGTTATGTTCCGCTCCCTGAGAGTGAGCTTCCATTGATGCTTCCCGAGGTAGAGAGCTATGAGCCCACGGATAATGGGGAATCACCGTTAGCACCAATGACGGAATGGGTTGAGACAACCTGTCCTTGCTGCGGTGGGAAAGCGAAGAGAGAGACTGACACGATGCCTCAATGGGCTGGTTCCTCCTGGTATTTCTTAAGATATATTGATCCTCATAACAAGGATGCCTTTGCCAGCAAGGAGGAATTGAATTACTGGATGCCTGTTGACTGGTACAATGGTGGTATGGAGCATACTACACTCCATCTGCTATATTCCCGTTTCTGGCATAAGTTCCTCTATGATCAGGGCTTAGTGAATACTCCCGAGCCTTATGCGAAGAGAACCAGTCATGGTATGATTCTTGGTGAGAACGGCGAGAAGATGTCTAAGTCCAGAGGTAACGTGGTAAATCCGGATGAGATTATCGAAGAGTTTGGAGCAGATACACTACGTACCTATGAGATGTTCATCGGTGCCTTCGATTTAAGCGCGGCATGGAGTAATGAAGGAGTAAAGGGTTGCCGTCGATTCATCGACCGTGTATGGAAGCTTAAGGATTCGGTTACCGAAGAAGAAGGGTATTCTGCTGGCTTAGAAATAAAGATGCACCAGACGATTAAGAAGGTGAGCTTTGACTATGAGAACTTGAAGTATAATACGGCAATTGCTGCAATGATGTCTCTGGTAAATGAATTCTATAAGGCTGGCTCTGTAACCAAAGGCGAATTTAAGACCTTGTTAATTCTTCTGAATCCCGTAGCACCTCATGTTACGGAGGAGCTATGGCAGCTAATCGGTGAGAAGAGCAGAGTATATCAGCAGTCCTGGCCGGTATACGATGAGAGTAAAACGATCGAAGATACCGTTGAAATTGCAGTTCAGATCAATGGAAAGGTAAAGGCAAACTTGAATATTGCTTTAAATGAGAAGCAGGAAGAGGTAGAACCTAAGGCAATGGAGCTACCGGCGATTGTTGCTGCATTGGAGGGTAAGTCAATCGTAAAGGTAATCTATGTACCAAACAGAATCCTAAATATTGTTGTTAAATAGTACAATAATTAAGTAGTACATGATTAATAGTACAATGGTTAAGTAGTACCATGGTTAAGTAATACAATGATAATTATGCTATTATTAACACTACACAGGATTATTTTGCCAACTAAAATAATTAAATAGAATTTCTAATCCAGGGGAGTTAGGCAGAAGTTGTGATTTATGCTTTACTCCCCTGTGAGTATAATGGGGAGAAAGCAATGAAGAAACTGATCTGTATCTCTGCATCAAACACGAAATTAATTGGTAATAATAGTACTTCAGTGAAAGTGGGGTATTTGATTGAGAATATAACTCATAATCAAGTAAAGGATAAGATTACAGTCCAGGTGCTTTCACTGATGGATTATGATCTCAAGACTTGCATTTTATGTGGTTGCTGCAATAGCAATAGTCGATGTGTTTATGATGAGGAATTTAACCATCTCCTAACGCTTATTGAAGAAGCAGATGGGATCGTATTCATTGTTCCCCACTATTCACCCATACCTGCAAAGTTGATTATGTTATTTGAAAAGTTGAATGAAATTATGTACTCCGGCTGGTTGAAGAATTCGGAATATAAAGCATCATGGTGTAATATACCTGCTGTAGTCATCGCGCATGGAGGCATGGTGGAAACCCAGGAAAGCTTAAGCTATTACTATGACCAGCTGGTTACTAGAGTAGCAGAGACATTACGTTCTCTTACATTTCAAATCATCGGAGCAAATGATGAGTACCCGAATGGAGTATGCTTTGGCTTAAGGGATGATAACTGCTTAAAGACCAGAGAAGGTGCCATATTTCCTGATATCTTACAAGACTGGGAGATGATTGAGGAGAGGGTAGAGCCCCTAATAAGTAGATTGCTGAGTATTATGTCATAAAAGAAAAATGTTTGATTGGTGATTGTAGTATAAGAAAGTGAAATAGAGCTTTAGCACAATGTGTACTGACCTCCGATCGTTAGATTTTTAGGTCTAACTTTTTGGGGTCAGTACAATTGTACCTCAGCTCTATTTTATTATTCATGACGATAGAAGGTTCGCAAAATGTACCTTCTGTCGTCATGGGTTCGTTTATACATATTTGGTTAACAAAGCTTACCGACAACCTCATTTATTAATTTGCCGTCTGCTTTTCCCTTTAGATCAACCATAACGCCCTTCATAATCATACCCTTATTCTTGGTAGCTAATAGTTCAGAGTATTTTTCGGTAATAAAGGCTTTGATTTCATCTTCAGACATCATAGCAGGTGCATATTCCTTAATGATATCATAGGTTGCCTGATAGCTGGCCTTCAACTCTGCTCTTTCTTCGGGACAGGTTTCTAATTGTTCCTTAACCAGCTTCATCTCCTTTATGATAGCTCTGTCTACTAATTCCTCCTGGATATTATCACGACAGCCTTCATCAATAGCAATTTTTTTTACAGCAGAAATCAAGGACGAGATGGCATCCTTACGAACCTTATCGTGAGCCTTCATTGCTGTGATCATGTCTTTTTGTAATTGTTCCATTTGCATATGTCTTACCTCCTTGAGCATATCTTTCATTCCGAATAAACATAACGGGGGAATATATTATCAGTAAACATTATATGGCATGAAGGAAAGACATTCAAGTTAAAAAATTCTAATCCGCAGCCTTTGCAGCATCAAACAACAGATGCTGAAGAATGGAAATAAGGAAGGCTGCAAGCAATGAATTCATAAAGCCATTCATATTGATGCCCTTAACCATAAGATCTGCTAGCATAATGGTCCAAGCATTTACGACAAAGCTGAAGATATTAAATGTAATTATGTTAATTGGTAGGGTTAATAATAACAGCAGTGGCTTCACCAGTAAATTAACGATAAATAAGACAAATCCCATAAGCAGTAACGATGGAATATCTTTAATCTTAATTGTGTTAATTATCAAAGACAGCAGATATATGGTAGCCACTGATGACAGATATTTTAACAGAAGTTTTGACATAGTTCCCTCCTCATGGATTATCGTATTTTTATTGAAACTGTAACATTTTTCGTATTTACCTCTACGAGATCATAGGGCTCACAATCGGTTAAGGAACATAACAGCTTATCGGTTGCATGAATCAATTCCTTTATTTCTTTTGCCGAGATGGCATTGGGCAACCGGGTGGGAGGATTCTTCGGTATGAATAAGCAGATAAATTCTATGAGATCCAATATACAGTCAAACAGTTCCTGAAATACATAAAGGCTGACAGGTAAGTTAAAATAAAAGTGTCGTTCTCCGGTCGTATGAATTTTAATCCATAGGATACGGAAGCCTCTATTCCACATAGATCTTCACCTTCACCATAGCATGCTGTTCCTCTGACCAGGCTTCTACATCTACGATATTTGGATCATCAAGAGTGCCATTTACAATTTCTTCGATAATCTGAGCAAAATCAATAGTAGTTATATCAATGCCCTTGCTTTCCATCTCTTTTCTTGCATCAGCTGGTATAACTGAAGTCAACTTTGTAGCAATTTCTCCAAGTGTGGTTAGAAGCCGTAAGGGAACATTTACATTCACATTCACTGTGCTGTTGTCAGAAGTAACGCGTATCTTTAAAAACTTATAATTGTATTTTGCTTGAACGGCTCTGGCAGCTATGGCTGTGTTTGCCTCAGCCCCCGTATCATTAGTCAGATTCAGCGCTTCCAAAAGCTCCATGCCCTCTGTTGCTGTTATCTGTCCTTTTTCGATCATTTCTAATATTTTTAATTGCTCATTCATCTTATATCCTCCTTTTGATTACGCTATTTTATTCTTTGATTTGAAGAAATCACAAGCTCTTAATGCGATCTGTTGCTTCCTTAGCAGAAATTTCTCCTCGGGACAGCTGTTCCAGGATTTCGCTTTTTGCCTGTTCCTTTTGCTCTTTATCCCTGACTTCTTCCTTGGTAGGAACCTCATATCCCAGACCTCGTATGGCGGAATCCAGCTTTCCGCGAACGGTGGGGTAGGAGATGCCAAGTTCTCTTTCGACATCCTTAATGCTTCCACGGCATTTAATGAATACCTTGAGAAATTCAAGATCCTCTTCCGGCAGTCGGCAGAACTCACAGGGTTGAAAATCTCCTTCAATCGCTGTAGAGCATTTTGGACAGCCTAACTTAGTGATAGCAAGCTTCTCACCACATACCGGACACTTGCCTGGAGCTTTATATTTCATTTGCTTCACCTTCCTAATGTAAATTTATGCCTTTTAATATACACCAGTGAATAAATATTGTCAATATAAAAATTACAAATATTAATATTATAATTAATAAAATTAATTTTGGTATTAAAATAATTAAAACAGTGTATTGTCTTCTTATTAATTAAGGTTGAATTATTATGTGGATTTAGTTTTAATATACCAAGCAGGGTGGAATAAACTATGTTGCTGTATCATAGAAAAGCTTCCTTTGGGTAGTTCGAATTATCTTAATCGAGAATATTTAATAATTTATGTTGTTTCCTTTTCTGAATAATGGTAAGATAAAGCTGCGAAATGGATTAATATAATTTTCGAAGGTATGCAGAAATACAATTATTTTTATGATTTTTGTAGTGTTAGAAAGGACGTTATTCATGAATTATGACATGCTTGAAAAAGTAGTATGTGATGCTATCAAAGAAGAGCAAATCAAGCTGGGCTATGAGAAGGAGACCATTCGGTTGTATTATCCGATGCATTCTCTAATACATATTCTAGAAGAAGATATTGCAGAGGCAGGAAGGATGGATGAGGCGCTGACTGTTTTTGCAGATAGAGTAGAAAGTAAATTAGGGAAGGTACAGGTCAGTCATGATGGTGATCGGTATTGTATCTTGGTACCACCGGCAGGAGCAGCATATGTAAATGAAAACTATAGCAACAATCCGTTTCTTGTAGCTTTCATTGATACAATAAGAAAACATAATTGCACCTTGGAACAGATATTGGAAGTATTCCATAGTTTTTCAGATCAGGTGGTATGTGAAAAAAGTGAATCGGATGAATTTGACTATGTGATCTTCTTTAAAGATAGTTCTATAGATGATTATCGGTACTGTATTAAATTTGATTATGGACATACCAGCTATCACCGATTCTCAGAAAAGGATTTCGAATTTTTATTAGAGGATAGCCAGACAATCGTGAATGAGGACCCCATAGAACAATCTCCAGCCGAAGAAGAAATGATCGATTTAACTAAAGAGGAGAAGTACCAGCGTTATGTAAAATTAATGAAGGCAATCCGTTGCATGACAGTCTGCAATGATAAGCTAGAGATGTACAAGAAGGTTACTAAGCAATTCAAGGCAATGGTTGATTATAAGGACAGTGCTCAGCTTGTTGAAGAATGTAAGCTATTAGCAAAGGATACCAAGAAGAAGATAAAGAAGAAAATATATAAGAATGCCGTTAATATAAAGGACACTGCAAAAAATGCCGAGGATTACAGGAAGGCCTCAGAGGAATTTCGTAAAATCAGTGGTTATAAGGATGCAGATGACCTGGCATCTGAGTGCGATACATTGATCCTTAGAACTGAAAAAAGAATGATTCAGAAGCGTCTTGTCGGGTTAAGCCTAATTGTAATCAGTGTGGTAGCTGTTATAGTGGGTGCCTTCCTATGGCTTCTAGGTTGATAATTTGAACGGTAACAGGTCTCTGCCAACCCTTTTGGGTGACAGAGACCTGTTAAGCTTGTACATCTGTTCCTCCTATGAATTAATTG
Source organism: Bacillota bacterium (assembly GCA_023436225.1). Lineage (GTDB taxonomy): Bacteria > Bacillota > Clostridia > Lachnospirales > Lachnospiraceae > Mobilitalea. Next base: position 11,299 of record JAEZKA010000076.1, on the reverse strand, counting down.
ATTTCTGTTACAGATACAACACAACGCACCTTAGTACCGTCGTCACTGGCATATATATATGCACGACCCTTCTGCCAGGCTGTAATTGTCCCGTCAGAAGCTACGGAAAGTATTTTCTCATTGCTGGTCGACCAGGCAACCGGATTACCGGAGGATACTGTAGCTATAAGCTTTGAGGTTGAGCCAACATTAAGATCAAGAGTTGTCTTGTTTAATTGGATTACAGGCGGTTCCACCGTAACCTCACAGCTTTTGGAGATACCATCGACAGTGGCCGTAATAAAAGCAATTCCATGCTTCATCGCAGTGATGGTACCGTTCTCATCGACTTTAGCTACACTTGATTTATTGGATCTCCAGGTGGGCTTGACATTGGAGGATACAGTAGCGGATAGTATGGCTGTATGATTGCGATATAATTTGATCTTAGATTGACTCAGACGTATGGTTGGCTTCTTAACGGTAATGATACAGGTCTTGGAGGTGCCATCCGCAGTGGCGGTGATTGTAGTCTCTCCTGGCTTGATACCGGTAACATTACCATGTTCATCGATAGTAGCAACACTTTTCTTACTGCTTTTCCAGGTAACCACAGAGGAATTTGAAGTTGAGGCAGATAAACGATAGTTCTCTCCCCGCTCCATGGATAATTTTGTATCGCTGATTGTAAGATCTGTCTTGTTGACCGTTACCTTACAAGAGGCTTCCCCATTTTTAATCTTTGCAGTTATTGTTGTAGTACCGGGTTTTTTTGCTGTGATTTTACCATAGGTATTTACAGAAGCAATCGTAGAGGAGCTGCTTTTCCACGAAGGCATATCTCCATTGGTAGTAAAGGCCAATAAGTATAGCTCATCACCGATATCCATAGAGGCTTTATACTGCGACAAGATTACGAATTCAATCGAAGCAGCATTAGCAAGGTAAGGTTGGGTGGTTAGTGATAAGAAGAGGAGTAGAAAGAATAATACAAATGACAACAGATACTTTTTTGTTCTTGACATAAGATCCTCCATTCTATAGTAGGAGGAACAGATGATACTAGATTACAAGCTTTCTTTGATTCTACCATATATTATGAATTGAATAAATTAGACAAAACAGAAAAAAATGTCTGCTCAATAGGTGATAATACATAACGTTCAGAGATATTTTATACCCATTTGAAGTATTACATTGTGATAATGATTTGCTCCATTAGCCAATATATCATATAGACAACAAAAAAGCACCCGCTATATCAGATGGGTGTCTTTTTTGTTGTCAGCTTATGATAACGAATTTATCGATATAAACATTATATGTATAAAGTTCGTCTTACGGGCTCTGAAATTCGAATCAGATACTTCTATTGAGTAATTTAAAATTCTTTCTATTTGAGTGATAGAGTCGTCGAAATACCTTATAGCCTCTATTATACACTTCCAGATGCTTAGGGTTAGGTGTAAAAGTCTCTGAAATTGTGACAAAATCACTGGCCTGCTCCAGTGAACGTATTACACCCAGACCTACTGCAGCTACAATTGCAGCTCCAATGGAACCAACATTCTGAGGACTTGGAACCGTTTCTATGGTACGATTCGTGATATCAGCCAGAATCTGACAGGTTAATAATGATAAAGCACCGCCTCCGACAAAGCGAATGGTTCGGGAGGTAGTTATCTTGTTTCCCTCAGCTTCCAACATCCAGCGCATATGATAACAGACACCCTCGAGTACGGATCGAATTAACTGTGTTTTTCCAGTATCCAGACTAATGTTGAAGAACATACCTCGAACCAGTGGATCTTCAAAAGGACATCGATTGCCATGAAGCCAGGGAGTGAAGATGACACCATGACTTCCGGCTGGAATCTGATCAATTGTGTGCATCATATAATCATATAGGCTGGTATAGATGGCCTCATGAGCTTCGGTAACATTCTTTTTCTCCAGATAAATATCAATTTCATCTAAGGCAAGATGATCCTTAACCCATTCTAAGCATTTTCCGGCCGTCTCCAGTTCTGCAAAATAGTGATATAAGCCCTTTTTTGCTCCGACCACGGCTGCAATCATGGAGTTAGTATCAACCATCGGTTTTTTTACTACAGTGGATACCCAACCGGAGGTACCACAATAAATATGAGTACTTCCTTCCTTGACCGCGCCCGCACCGATTCCGATTAAGGAAGCGTCACCGCCACCTCCAAACACCGGTATGCCCTGTACAAGCCCCAGTCCGTCCGAGGCCACTTGCGTTAAACAACCAGCTTGCTCAGAGGCTTCAATCACCCTTGGCATATGCTCATAGTTTACACCAAACATGTTGCACATACTCCGGCTAAAACCTTCATGACCTTTTCTTGTATCATAGAGGAGCGTAGCAAAAGCAGAATCGGTAGTCATAACAAATTCGCCGGTGCAACGGTGTAGGAGATATTCTTTTACATCCAGCCATTTATAAATTCGGGAAAAGCATTCCGGTTCATGATGTTGCACCCATTTATATTTCCAAACCGGATCTTTAACACTGGCTGCAACAGCCTTTGTGATATATAGTGATTTTAACAACCGGATGATATTGCATCCGGCAACCTGAAGACCATAAGCAAGGCCCTCCCGTAATTCCTCGGTTGCACGCTGATCCATATAGCTCATCGCCGGACGCACAGGTATTCCGTTCTTATCGACCAGAACCAAGCCCTGCATCTGGGAGCAGAAAGAGATCCCTCTGATCGCAGTAGAAGGAACCTGAGCGGCAGCTAATACCTGCTTTGTAGTAACACACATCGCATTCCACCAATCCTCCGGATTTTGCTCTGCGCCACCATTTTCTAATAATTGCAGAGGATAGGCCATTCCGGCGTACTCGATGAGATTGATCTTATCTTCAACTAGAAATAAGCAGGTTTTCACCGCTGTGGTACCTACATCATATGCAATAATATACGTACTGCTTGTCATAATGGCCTCCTAGATTATGATGGACAAACGCTTAAATGCGCTCTGAATTCGTTGTTTAAATATTCAGGTTCATAAACTAGCTTACCGGATGATAGGGATTCAATATTATATTTATTTTGGTATCTTGGGGGAGAAGGCGGCTTTTATGAATTTCAGAGTTTGTTCGATGACGAAATCATCCTGTTCAAAGACATCTTCCTTAACGTATATCTTAAAACGTTCTCTGTAATAATCGCAGGAATAGGAGAATTGAAGCATCATAAAGATATTATCAAGGAGAAAGGCAAACATTCCTGGATCACAATCCGCCCTTGCTTCCTTCTCGCTTTGTGCTTTCCGAATAAGTTCGGCGTAGAGCTTAGCGGTTAAGGTCTCCATATCCTTAACAATCTCACCTATGATTTTGGAATTGCTTTGGGACGCCATCTCGTTATAAAGACGTATCATATTGAGGTTTTCTCTGGAATGCTTTTGTATTGTTCGAAGGAGCTTCTCAACTTTCACTAGGATATCCTCTTCTCCGACCAGGATATCCTCCAGTGCCGCCATCATAATGGTAGCGCAGTGTTTTACTATGGTGAGAAATAAATCTTCTTTATTTTCAAAATATTGAAAAAGGCTACCGACACTGATTCCGGCCCTTTTTGCGATTTTATTAGTATTAGCATTTACAAAACCATAAGTGGCAAATTCGTTAATTGCTGCATCAATAATCCGGATCCTTTTTTCTTCCGGAATTCGGCCGAATAATTCTGTCAAATTGATTCCTCCTAAAATATGAGTCATTACTCATTATTAGTTTAGCATATATTGATAAAAATGCAATATCGAAACAAATAATTTGAAAAAAATGTTAAAATATTCATATTGGGAGGGCATCCTACGATTGACATATTATGGTGGGGTGATATAATTATTATAAAGTGAGCAGTGACTCATTTTGTTAATGCTATTATTAAGGAGGATATAGAATGGATAACAGATATGCAATTTCTAATTATCCCGAGGCTGAAAAAATCAATCGGGAATTGAATGAACTCATTGCTAAGCCTATCTCAACCATTAAGCCGGAGGCTCTGGCAGCTTACGAAAAGGAATATTTCGATAAGAAATGCGCGAAATCCAAAGCGATGATTACGGAAGCGAAGCAGCTTATACCCGGAGGTGTTCAGCATAATCTGGCCTTCAATTATCCTTTCCCACTTGTATTTACCAAAGCGGAGGGACCTTATCTATATGATATTGACGGAAATCGTTATTACGATTTTCTACAAGCAGGAGGTCCTACGGTTCTGGGAAGTAATCCGGAATATGTTCGTGACAAGGTAATTGAATTATTGAAGGATTGCGGTCCGTCCACGGGACTGTTCCATGAATATGAATATAAATTGGCGAAGCTGATCTCGGATAATATTCCATCAGTTGAGATGTTTCGTATGCTTGGCTCGGGAACTGAGGCTTGTATGGCTGCAATCCGCGTTGCAAGATTGGCAACAGGGAAAAAGAATGTCATAAAGATGGGAGGAGCCTATCACGGCTGGAGTGATCAATTGGCCTTTGGAATACGTATTCCGGGATCAAAATGGACACAAGCCCACGGTGTTCCTCATTTTATCTTTAAGCATACACAGGAATTCTTCCCGAACGACTTAAAGGATTTGGAGCGAAAGCTTAGAAGAAACAGTCTCCATGGAGGTACTGCAGCGGTTATCATTGAACCAATCGGTCCTGAAAGCGGAACCAGAGTTGTTGACATGGATTTTAATAAGGGTGTGGAAGCTCTTTGTAAGAAGTATGGTGCATTATTCATCTTCGACGAAGTAGTTACGGCATTCCGTATCGGTATGGCAGGTGCCCAGGGCTACTTTGGGGTATCACCGGATTTGACTGTATTTGGTAAGGTAATCGCTGGCGGATACCCAGGTGCAGGCGGCCTTGGCGGAAAGAAGGAATATATGAAGTATCTGGCTGCCGGAATACAGACCGGTGACAAGCATAAAAAAGCGTTAATAGGCGGTACCATGGCTGCAACCCCGATTAGCTGTGTAGCGGGTTATCATACCCTATCTGAGATTGAGAGAACCAATGCTGCTCAGGTGGCTGGGCGAATGGGCGATCGTCTTAACGCAGGTCTGCAGGCATTGATCCATAAATACAACCTTCCCTTTGTTGCCTTTAATCAGGGGTCCATCTGTCATCTTGAAACAGTAGGAACCATGCATTTCTCGATCAACTGGTCAAAGCCCTGGACGATACCGAAGGTGTTAAAGGAAACAAGTAAGAGAAAGAAAGAGATGGAACATATGGGCGCGGCATATATGGCAGAAGGTCTTGTTACCCTGGCAGGAAGCAGACTTTATACGAGTGCGGCATATACCGAAGAGATGATTGACGATGCATTACTTCGCTTTGAAAGAGTATTTCAGAATATTACAGTGCAACAATAATGTCTGAATAGAGTATCAAATCCATTTTAAATATGGTATCGTGCAATTTGCACATTGATATATATTATTGATACTGATTTTATTCAAATGGAAAGGGGCGGAATATATGCAGGAAGAGCTAGCAAGGCAAACAGTAGTAAATGCAGGTCTTAAGCTCGTGGAAAGCGGTTTAATTGCAAGAACCTGGGGTAACGTAAGCTGTCGAGTTGATAAGGATACTTTTGTGATAACACCGAGCGGAAGGCCTTATGAGACGTTAAAACCTGAGGAAATTGTTCGCTGTAAGGTGGAGGATTGCTCCTACGAAGGAGATATTAAGCCCTCCTCTGAGAAGAAACTTCATGCCCTGCTCTATCAAATGTATCCCGAAACGAATTTTGTAATACATACCCACCAGAAATATGCCTCGGTTCTTAGTGCCTCCGGTCTTAATAGTATTTCTGTCAAAGGGTATCCCCTCTTGGGGGATGAGGTGAGGATTGCAGAATACGGTTTACCCGGTACGGCAAAGCTTAGAAAGGGTGTTGAGCAAGCCGTGCAGGGCAGCTCCTCCCATGCAGTAATTATGGCTCACCATGGTGCGGTATGCTTCGGTAAGGATTACGAGGAGACCTTTACCTGTGCGAAACAGCTGGAGGAGGCGTGTCATAAATATATCGTTGACCAATATCTGGTGCATTCAAAGGATAAGGCTTTTGATGAGGAGGGACTGTATCAATACTATGTTTCCTCAAATACCAAACAGGATGTAAGCTTACCGAAGAAGCCGTTTGCTATCAAAGGAAGTCATCGGACTGAGCGCGGGTTTATACTAGAAGGTCCAGATGCAAAGGAATACCGTTTTTCTGATACCCTACCAGTGGAAATGGAGCTTCATCGAAGAATTTATGAAAAAAGACCGGATATCAACTACATTGACCAGGATTTAGATATGGCATTGGTAGCACTTTCTATGACCGGTAGCAAGCTGAAGCCGTTGCTCGATGATTTTGCCCAATTGGTTGGGACTAGTGCCAGATATGCAAAGTTACTGGAACCAGGTTCGGTAGAAGAAGCATTGAGGGGACGATACGGAGTACTGCTGCCGGGGGCAGGAGCGCTCTGCTGTGCAGCCAGTGAATCGGATCTTCAGGCAGTTCATATCGTGATGGAGAAGAATGCGAAGACACAGATTGGCGCCTGGCTCCTTGGAGGTGGTAAGGCACTCAGCAGCTTTGATTGTAAATTGATGCATTTCGTATATAAAAAGAGCTATGCAAAAAAGGCTAGGGAAACATAAGTCATAAAAACAGGGGGATCGTAAAGGTGGAAGAGCGATACAGGGTTTTTCGATATCGATGGGTTATACTTGCAGCCATTGTCCCGATGATACTTTGTACTGAGATGTTCTGGCTGACCTTAGCACCAATTTCAAGTATGGCAGAGCAGTACTATGGAGTTGGAAGCTTGGAAATATCTATGTTTAGTACGTGTTATATGATAATGTATATTATCTTCACACTCCCGGCTTCCTGGGTAATCGATAAATTCGGGTTTAGACATTCTTTAACCATCGGAGCCATCATTACAGCGATATTTGGTATCTTTAGGATGTTGTTTGCCGATCATTATATGATTGCTCTACTTTGCCAATTCTTAATCGCTGTCGGGCAGCCCTTCTTACTTAATATCTCAACCAAGGTGCCAGCTAATTGGTTCCCGGTCAATGAGCGTTCTATTGCTTCGGGAATACTCACAATGGCGCAGTACCTCGGATTTGTAGCTGCTATGGTAGTGTCACCGATCCTGGCGCAGAAGAACGGAATTCCTACAGTATATCAGATATATGCGGTCATAGGTTGCGTCTGTTGTGTCATTGCAATCGCATTTACAAGGGAACATCCTGCGACACCTCCCGGACCGGAGGCAATCAAAGAGGATATCAGTATTACATCCATGCTGAAGCTATTCCGAAATCGGAACTTCATCTATGTATTGGTAATTGTATTCATATCCATGGGTATTTTTAATACCTTACTTACCTTAATTGAACCCATTCTAAAACCTCGAGGAATGACCATGGAAGAAGCAGGATTGGTTGGAGCCGTATTCGTGATAGCCGGTGTGCTGGGGGCAGTAATACTGCCGATTATCTCGGATAAGCTTCGTCGCAGAACGCCGCTATTTATCACCGCAATCGCTCTGTTGGTTCCCCTCTATCTTGGGCTAACCTATCTGAATGGAGTTATGGTTGTTACTTTGGTGTCTGCTATTGCAGGCTTTACGGTCATGGGGGTAGCACCGATTCTCTTCCAGCATGGTGCTGAGGTGGCTTACCCGGTGAAGGAGGGAACCTCCTTCGGACTTATTCTGCTCATGGGACAGATATCGGGCTCTTTATTTGTCGTATTGTTCGAAGCGATAGGCAAAGCCTCCGGTTCCGTTCGACTCCCGATGCTGATTATTGTTGCAGCTACGATACTTGAGGTACCCTTTACCTTGAAGATGAAGGAATCACAGATAATGATCAATCAATAGAAGAATACGGTAATGTTATTTAAGGATGCTTCAAAGCTAAATTTATTATACTTCGTGGTTCATATCCCTACGGAGAATGTATATGATTGCTTTTGGAGCATCCTCTTCTGATTCTACCCGGTAGCATGAACCAAAATGTACCGATGAACATTATGTTCCTTTAGATGCTGCTCTTCTTAAATAAATCAACAAAAATATTCGTATCACCAGCGAAATAATGGTATAATAAGTAATGGTTACTTATTGTTTCAGCTATTCTAAATAACAAATAAATTTCGTGAAGAGGAAAACAATGAAAAAGAGAACTACTACCAAATCCCTTGGAATTATACAATATAATTCTCCGGTAACATTAACCTTTGCATTTCTGTCCTTCCTTGCCGTGTTGCTTGGATATGCAACGAATAATGTATCTACAACCCTGCTTTTTTGCACCTATCCATCCTCACTTACGGATCCGCTTACTTATGTTAGATTATTCGGCCATGTTCTGGGACATGCAGATTGGGGTCATTATGCCGGAAATATGGTTTTATTTCTTGTGTTGGGGCCATTACTGGAGGAAAAGTATGGTTCTAAAGCATTGTTAAAAATGTTTGCAGTAACAGCAGTCATATCCGGTCTGATTTACATGGTATTCTATCCGAATGCAGCTCTTCTTGGTGCCAGTGGTATTGTCTTCATGATGATTGTATTGTCTTCGGCTGCAGGGATGCAGAATGGTAAGATACCTTTAACATTAATTCTAGTTGTAATTGTATATCTGGGAGGAGAGCTTACGGATAGTCTGGGTGCCTCTGACGGGATAGCACATGCTGCCCATATCGCCGGTGGTTTATGTGGTGCCGCCTTTGGATTTCTATGGGTAAAGAGAAAAGCTTAGAGTTCAATTAAATAAAATATAGATTTATAAATGATTTATTAAATTTCTGTGACTTTCACCAGAACCATTTTACTTATGAAAAATCTATGCTATACTAATAAAATTGTAAGAAATTAAATTCTGTATCACGATAAAATCTGGATAGAGATGTTTAAATTGTCGAATACAAGTTACTTGTAAGTCTTTTGACTCTCTAGCCATAATATATAGGTTTACGGAAGCTTTCTGCACAGTGGTTACCGTATGGAGGAGCTATGTTTGGATATGTCAACGTATATAAGCCCGAACTGAAAATGAAGGATTTTTATAAGTATAAAGCATATTATTGCGGCTTATGTAAGACCTTAAAGGATAAGTATGGACGATTTGGACAGATGACATTATCCTATGATATGACCTTTCTGATCTTGTTATTAACCTCGCTATATGAGAGTGAGACGACAAAGCTTCAAAACCGATGTATTGTTCATCCGGTGAAAAAACATGACTCCTTAGTAAATGAGATTACGTACTACGTGGCAGATATGAACATAGCCCTGACCTACCATCACCTGATGGATGACTGGCAGGATGAGAAGAATGTTGCCGGATTGGCAGGGGCAAGCGCACTTAAAAGGTATTATAAGAGAATCAACAACCAATATCCGAGACAATGTAAGGCAATTCAAGAGAGTCTTAGACAGCTTCATGATTGTGAGAGTCGGGGAGAGACGAATATCGATTTGGTTTCCCGATGCTTTGGAGAATTAATGGCAGAGCTATTCGTTTATTTTGAGGACAGATGGGAAGAAAGCCTTCGAAGGATAGGGTTTTACCTTGGTAAGTATATCTACATTCTGGATGCATACGATGATATAGAGAAGGATAGAAAGCATAACAGCTACAATCCTTTTTTATCGGATAAAGGAAAAGCATCCATCGATGAGGATTGTAAGAGTATGCTAACTATGATGATGGCGCAGTGTACGAAGGAATTTGAGAAGCTTCCCTGTCTGCTGGATATCGATATACTTCGTAATATTCTTTATGACGGAGTATGGACTAGATTTGACAAAATACAAAAAGAGAGAAGTATAAGGAAGGAACAAGAACATGATAACGAATCCCTATAAGATACTTGAAGTATCACCCAGTGCATCGAATGAGGAAATTAAGAAGGCTTATCGAGAGTTAAGTCGGAAATATCATCCGGATTCCTATGCGGGTAATCCGCTGGCCGAGCTAGCTGAGGAGAAGTTCAAGGAAGTTCAGGAAGCCTATGATCAGATCATGAAGGAGCGGGAGAACGGCAGCAATCCATATAATTCAGGGTATTCTAACTATGGTCAGACCAGTTATAGCAGCAGCTCAGGCGGTGATAATGCCCAGATGAATGCGGCAGCAAATTATCTGAATGCCCGTCGATATCGGGAAGCCTTGAATGTATTGTCCGGAATACCCAATCATACAGCCAGATGGTATTATTACAGTGCAATTGCAAATGCCGGAATTGGGAACAATGTTATGGCAAATGAACATATTTCTCAGGCTATGAATATGGAGCCGAACAATCCGGAATATACTAATTTTTTTAATCAGCTTCAATGGCAGAACCAAAGATATAGCAGTACCCGTTATAACAGTACCGGCGGCGGTTACAATGCTGGTAATCTGTGCTGTGATTTATGGTGTGCGGATTCCTTATGTGAATGTATGGGAGGAGATTTGATTTCATGCTGCTAAATGCGAAGAAGATGGCATTTCTCGGATTACTGCTGGCAGTAACCGTGTTACTCATTGCTTTAAGCGGTATCATAGAATTCAATACTTTATTTCTTTTAGGAGCTGCTTCTTACGGAGTGGGAATAGCAGTTCGGGAAAGTAATATCCGTTATGGAACCGGTTTTTATCTTGGTGCTATTCTCTTAGGACTTATCTTGGCACCAAATAAGCTTTATTGTATCACCTTTGCGGTCATGGGCTTTTACATTCTCGTGATTGAATACTCCTTTGACCGTCTTGCTAACCTGAAGGGTAACAGGAGCAGAGCGAAGCTTTACTGGCTGATAAAATATATTACCTTTAATGTAATGTATATACCGATGGTATTGTTTCTCCCGAAGCTGATTTACCAGGGAGAGATTAATCCAATGATTATCGTCGTTATGCTGTTGGCAGGTCAGGCAGTATTGTTTGTTTATGATATGGCTTATCGTTATTTTCAAAGCTATATATGGGGAAGAATTCGCAATAAGCTTACATTATAATTAGAAATACCTTGTAGGAATGACTATGAAATTAAGTCCTATGATATCATAATTATTAATGCGTAAATCGCCAATATCTGGTCTGCGACACATCGACCTATGTCTGTGGTTTTTAATTAATTCCAATAAACAGTAAACGGGGCTGTCGCACTAAATGTGCGGCGCCCCTTTTACGTTAGTGATGTTTATCACATATTTAGATTTACAAAAATAGCGCGTGACTATCAATCCAACAGAGACACGTTCCCACTCGGTTGCCG
>JAEZKA010000018.1 GCA_023436225.1 Bacillota bacterium | reverse complement strand
ACCTTTAACGGTCCATTGTAGCGGCAGTCCTTACCGTGATTGTCGAACAAAACAGGCTGATTGTTTCCCGACATTCCTGCACTGGCCGTAATGGTTGGGCATACACCCTCGGCAATTTCTGCACCGCCTTGCTGTGTTGCCATTACAATTGGCAGGTTTCCACCCATTCCTGCACGGAGGGTAGCAGTAATATCTTCGGTAATATCCATGCGTTCTCCGCCCTGGTCATTGAGACAAATGGCTGGTTCTATGACACCGTTTCTGCCGGTGCTGTTCCCACAGTTGGTGCCAAGAGTAGCGGCTACTTGTCCTGTCACATCTCCTGCGTATCCGTCAAAGCCTATTTTTTCTTCCTGTTTTAATGGCTCTTTCACAAAGGTCTGCATCTGCATATTTTGTGTTGCCATCAATGCCCCCGACAAATTATCAAGGTCAATGCCCTCATTTCGCTGATTGATATGATAGGATTTTAACTCTGACATATCGGATACTGTTTCTTCTGTAGGTGTCAGTCCTGCCTGTATCTCAAGTGCTGTTTTGAGCTGCACAGGCAGTTCCTTATCCCTCGCTTTGGCTCTCCGCAAAATCCCCAAACAAGCAGTCTTGCTTAAATAATATTTGGGGAGCGGTGAGTCCTCCAAAATCTGCGACAAGGAAGATTCTACGACGTCGCTGGGCGACTCCCCAGTATTGAGCATCGATGACACGCCAAGCCAAGCTGAATTCATTTCCCAATATGGCAATCCCAGCAGATTGCCACTTCCCGGAGTCAGGTCGAGGAACATTACAGGTGCTGTCCTTAATGCGGATAATTTCTTCGATGACCGCCCTGAAATCTTCGCCCTCGGCACTGGAGAAAGCTCCGGGGACATTTTCCCACACCATGTATCTTGGTCGAATAAGGTGAGCTGGGATACCTCGTTTTCCATCTGCATTTCTCATCTCCTTTACCAGTCTTGTTTGCTCCATGAATAGCCCTGAACGCTCTCCCTCAAGTCCGGCTCGCTTGCCTGCAACAGATAAATCCTGACATGGCGAGCCACCGCAGATGATGTCCACAGGAGGGAGGGTTGCTCCGTTTAGCTTTGTGATATCCCCGACATGGAGCATATCGGGAAATCTTACCTTTGTTACTTCGATGGGAAAGCTTTCAATCTCACTTGCCCAAACAGGGGTAATTCCACTGTGAATGGCTGCCAAAGGAAAGCCACCGATTCCATCGAAGAGGCTCCCCATACTCATCATCAGAGTGTACCCATTTGCATTTGTGGAGCTTGATTTTTCACTTCGCCAACACGAAAACTTTGCTCATATTCCATTACTCTGCGGGTGGGAACAGACAGCCTTTGGGCTTCCTCAATTTCGGACATCATGCCAAGGGAGATATGATCCCCGAAACACCATAACTCATCACAGTTTTGAAGCATGGCAAGTCCCATGTCTAAACCGAGCTGTCTTTCCCGGGGGTTATGCTCGTCTAAAATATTGGGGTAAAGTAAATGGGGACAAAAAAAAGCGTGTCCTTGTTCCATAACGAACCGACACGCATTCTTTGCAAACTCCGTATTTTTTTCGATATCCCCGGCATAAGGGGATGCAACATAAATTCGCTTCATAGGCAAATTCCTTTCTCTGTATTATTTTGGTGCTACTGCCTGCACCACGGTTCTTGTGGTATTCACTGCCGCTTGTGCAGTATAGACAGCACTCATCATATTGGCTCTGGTACTGGTATCCAGTCCAAAGGCACCGGCGATTCTTGGCACTTCACCTGCGGTAAGCATAAGACCGAGTCCAAGCAGACAGTGATCCTTTAACACCATCAGTCCTGCAGTGAGGATTGTTGCCTGTAAAAATGTCGTAAGGCACAACCCTACGATCTGCTTGCACCACTGAATAAAGCCGTCATAATATCCTCTCGGAACAGAGAACATATATAGGCTGCCTACAGCAATTTGGATAAGCAAGATACCTCCACGTTTTAGGTTTGCGAAGAACACTTTAATCACTGCATAGCCCATCATGATGATAATAAACAGCATCAGAATTGGGCTTGTTATGGCACTGAGCCCTCCGAAGATGCCAGTACCCATTGCACTTTCAATGCCATCTATGGTAGACAGTCCTGATATAATCTCGTTTGCCACTTCACCAAAGCTCTTGCCATACCCCGTGATGCCTGCCGTTAAACTGCTTTGCAGATTGACCGAAAGCTCAAACAATCTGATGGGAACAACAGTAAAGAGCGATACCGCCATAAAGCCTTTGAGTGCATTAATGAGGGATTCTTTAACGCTGCCTTTACCGTTTTGGTATTCGATCCCTGTTTCAAAGCAGGAAACCACAAGACCGACTACATACAGCGCCCATGCCAGATAAGAGAAAAACAGCACAATACTTTGCACCCAAGTCATTTCAAACAGCTCGACACCCATGTTGCCCATTTGGGAAAAGAAGTTGCCAAGAAAGCCAACCACCTGTCCATAAAGCCAGTCAATGATCTGATCCATTACATCGCCAAGGATAAAATCCCATATAAACAAAAACGACCACCTCCAATCGTAAAAGAATAAGGGCATGCCGTTTTCACGATACACCCTTTGGTTTGGCATAAAAAATGACGAGCAGCTAACCGATTATCGGTTTTAACTGCTCGTCATCCTTTTCGAATATTTCCAGTATCATTCTTGCTCCCAAGCGAAAGCCACATATAAACTGTTCCTCAGCATTTGCATAGCCTAACTTGCTTTGTGCTGTCATAAAATCCTGCAACAGCTTTTTTCCCTGTTCGTCAAGGAGTTGATTGAGTTTTTCTTCCAATCTGCAAACCTCGGTTAAACTGTTGTGGTAATCGCTGTCATGCTGAATTGGTGCTGATGTGGGACTTATTCTGCCACGGTATAAATCTTTCAGTATTTTTTCTTTCTGCATTTCCATCACCTCTCTTTCAAGTACAACACATTACCACAAGATGTAGTAAATAGCTATACGAAATATCAACAATTACCTCTGTATATAGTTTTACATAGACATACCCATCTTAGGTTCGTTTGCTTCTGTCAGCTCATGGCTTTGTTCCATAAAAAGCTCTGCATAATCGTTAATCTGTTCCGAGAGCAGTTCCATATCTCTTGGTGTGGGCTTATACACATACCATTGTGCCTGATTGCCGTCCTTCCAAATATATGGGATAATGCCCTCACGAAAGTTTGGATTGCTCACTTGCTTTCTGCCCCAAACATCTGCAAATTTAATGGTGTTTCTATCGATTACGCCATTGTTCTTGTCTACAGCACTGATGCTGACGCCCTCATAATGGTCTGCATATCCAAGGGTGGTGAAGAACAGCTTCAAGCGATTGTTTTCACCCAAAGGGATATACATGGCATTGCCGATGCACTTTCGATTTTCAAATCCCTCGGTGCACTTCATAAGTTCATCTGTAAAAAAGCTCATAGTAGTTACCTCCAATCGAGTAGGAGCTAAATAATTATTTTATTTAGCGTCCTCTCACACCACCGTGCATACCGTTCGGTACACGGCGGTTCATTAAAGAATTAATGTATTAATTGATATCTCTTGGTTATGCTTTTATACCCTAGTTGCTCTAGGTACTTATTTCCAAGAGTGGTCGATACAATGGGGCTATTGGATATCCTCCAGTAGCCTTTTCTTGTATTCGCATATTCCCATGCTTTCCAGCTTGGCACGCCTAACCTTGTTAGGTTTTTGTGTCTAGTCCCAATCTTTTTCCATTGCTTCCAGATACACGCTCTTAATCTTCGTCTTATCCATCCTTCTATTTCTTTAAGTTTAGATAAGCCTTTGGCTATACCGTAGTAGTTAATCCATCCTGTGGTAATTTGTCCAAGTCTTTTGAGCCTCACTTCCATACTTATTCCAGTATTTCTATTTGTAGCTTCTCTTATCTTAGCCTTGAATTTCTTGTATGATTTCTCATGTATCCTTATCTCTACTCCTTCTTTGGTAAAGTAGAAGGAAAACCCTAGAAATTTTCTTCTTGTTACTAGGTCTACTGCACTTTTATTCTCATTTACTTTTAGTTTCAACTTATTTTCGATGAGTTTCTTCATGCTTTCCAATACTCTTTTTCCTGCCTTTTTGGTTTTAACATAGACATTACAGTCATCTGCAAACCTACAGAATCTGTGTCCTCTTTTCTCCAATTCTTTATCTAACTCATCTAGCATGATGTTTGATAAAAGTGGACTAAGCGGACCTCCTTGGGGCATGCCTTCCTCATTTGGTTGCATTAAGCCATTTATCATGATACCACTCTCTAGATATTTCCTTATTAGTTTAAGGACTCTTTTATCCTTTATTTTCTCAGATAATTTGCTCATAAGTACATCATGTTGCACCGTATCAAAGAATTTTTCTAAGTCCATATCCACTACCCATTTATAACCTTCGCTTATATGTTCTTTTGCCTGTTTAATAGCCATATGCTGACTTCTTGCCGGTCTAAATCCATAGCTACTTTCTGAGAAGGTAGGTTCGTAAATCTTATTCAATTCCTGGGCGATTGCTTGTTGTATCATTCTATCCATTACAGTAGGTATTCCTAGTAATCTTTTTCCTCCATCAGGTTTGGGGATTTCTACTCTTCTTACTGGTGATGGTTTATAGGTTCCATCAAGTAACTTAATCTTGATTTTGTTCCAGTGCTTAATGATATTTGTGCGAAGTTCATCACATCCCATACCATCTACACCATGACTTCCATCATTCTTAATCACTCGTTTCATAGCAAGTTTCATATTTTCTCTTGCTAGTATTCTATCTAGTAAATCACTTGTTTCAATCTCTACATCGTTTTCTCTTTCTCTCTTTGGTAACGCCGAATCATTACTCTGCATCCCTTGATTATTTCCAGTTTCCAACTGTATCTCCTCAAGGTGACCTAATCCCTTAGTTATCTGCCTTCCATGTAATTGATTTGAGTTGTTCAAAGC
>JAEZKA010000045.1 GCA_023436225.1 Bacillota bacterium | reverse complement strand
CTATATCTAATAACACAGGAATGATGCTCTGATCGATGGAAATTGCCTGTGCAATTGTCATGTCCTTCGTAATTTTAGCCATCGTATATTCCTCCTTACTCATGAAATATTGTAACCTAGATGGAAGTTTGTGCCCTCCATAAAGCATTTTTCAACTAGGATCATATCTATTATAATGCGTTACCTTCGCATTCGCAATAGCTTAGGCACTATTATATTCCATTGAGCTCGTATCGTCAAGTCTCCAGATCAAATACCGGACCTGTGATGTTTTAACCAATACATGTAAAGTTTTAAAATAACCTTGCATTTAGATAAATCATATATTAAAATGTAAGGGATTACAGGTAAAGGAGGTAATTTGACAATGGCATATACTATTAGTGACGACTGTATTAGCTGTGGAGCATGTGCAGATACATGTCCTACCGGATCAATTTCCGAAGGAGCTAATCATTATGAAATTGATGCTGATGCATGCATCGACTGTGGAGCATGTGCAGATACATGCCCTACATCAGCAATTTCAGCATAATGACAACCGATAGAAACTGACTATAAGTCTCTTCGGTTATCACGGGAGTGCGTATAAATAACCTTTATTTTGGTTGCAATTCGCTTTCCCTTTGTGTAAATTACATAAAAGAGAGTGAAACGACGTATCCGTTTCACTCTCTTTTTCTATTACGATATCCTTGACACGATGTAAGGCTTGTCCAATCCATGGATGATATACACCTAAATATAAGGATGATTTTTCTTAAAGAATTTCGATTTCTTTCTCTTATGTTCGGAGGTTGCCGCCACCATCATTCTACCCTTTTGATAGTCTCTTAAGGTTGCATCAAACTTACGGTAACGCTCTTCCTCCTTTTCTTCCTGAATACGCATCAAATAGTTCATTTCCTTTATCACACCATCGCAAACATTGGAACTGATATCCTGCGACAGTGCTGCGTTGTTTTCCTTTAACGCTTCCAAAACGATATGACTTAAGACAGCTTTGAACTGGCTCATCTTTGAACTCGGGTCCTCGGCAATTTCACTCTTCTCCTTCTCGGTGATTAAGCTTGTCCCACTTTCATTTTCCTGTAGTTTTTCTTCCTGTTGCATGTGCTGCTCCTTCCCAACTAGCCTTTCTCCAAGTAATATTTCAGCGTCCGTATCAAGTATCTCCGGCTTATCTAAATTAGATATAAGCATCTTAATCGCCTTCAGCTGAAACCCCCGATCCTTCAATAACTTTACTTTCTTAAAAAGCTCAATATCTGCTTCCTTATAGTATCGTTGTTCCATCTCATTTCGGGAAATCGGTAGACCCAGCTGCTTTTGCCAGTACCTGAGAACATGGGCTTCTACATCGACACGCTTTGAGGCCTCAGAAATCATATACCTAACTTCCTCCACTCCAACACCCTCCCTTATTATGTAATTATTTTCCACTTTTTACATTATAACATAGCAAACCTCAATTGCAATATAATTACCATTATTTCCCATATAACTTATCGACACAAAAAAAGGAAACCCCATAGAAGTTTCCTCTTTTCTACATAACTTTCATATAATAACATAGAATGCCGGAATAATAAGATGAAAATATTCCATTGGCTTTTTCTATTTTATATTTATGCTATTGCATTATTCTCTTCAAATCTTTTTTGTTTGCGTTTTTCATATGTTCCAAGTAAGTACATGGAAAAAGCAGCTACTAGGGATATGACAAAGATAATTGGCCATACATTCGTTACATTATTTCTTGCTATAAAGCCTCCCATAATATAAGGTGAAACTGCTTGGCCGGTTCCCGTAATAATGCTTATGACGGAATTGAAACGCCCACGATGAGTAATCGGTGTATGATTCGCAATATACACACCGATGTTAGTTGCATTGATAATCTCTCCTACCGTCCAGATCACTGTGGAAAGAATGAACAACCAAAAGCTTTCTACAAAGTAAAGCATACCAAAGCCTATGGCATAGAAAATACCCGTTATTGCTACATTATATACGGCACGGATCTTTCTTGTGAGAAGAGTAACTAATGTTGTAAGGAATATTACTTCAAGACAGTTGATCGTCGCAAAGGTTCCAAAGAAACGCGCACCAAGCTCTTCTCCAAATACCGCTTTGGTCTGTAATGGCAGACTGAAATTGGTTTGTGCATAAACGAAGGCATAGAGCATATCAAGGCTGGCAAAAATCAAGAGAGCCGGACGTTTTAACAATGCAGAAAGTAAGCCACCCGTCTCTGCCTTCTCCTCATTTCTCTCCATAATAACCTGCTCTAACTCCTCTTTCTCCGGTTTCGTCTCCTTCACTAAGAATACCAACAGGATAATGGAAAAGAACGTAGTAATTGCATCTCCAATAAATAGGAACTTCATGAAATTATTAAACAGAACACCGGCAATAATAGAGCCTAACGCTGTTCCGGCATTCATACCCATGTAAAGCAGTGAGAATGCAGCCTGACGGTTCTCAGGTAAAGTCAAATCATTCATCATAGCTCCACTTGCTGGCCCGGCTACACTTCCAAAATAGGAGGACAGGATTAAAAGCCATGGTATGTAATGAAATAGTTCCTGATTGTCCAACAAGAATGCGCATGGAATTAAGCATAACGCAGCGAGTCCCATGAAGATAATCATAATCTTTTTTCTTCCCATCTTATCGGCGAGCCTTCCTCCTAGTAAGGAGCCCGGTACCTGAACTACGGCAGACAACAATAGAAATAATCCGACCTTTTCCTCCCCCATTCCTCCTTTAGAGGTTAATAGCAGGGTCATGAAAGGATGTACAAAATTCCCCATTGAGTTAACAACTCTAGCAAAAAATATAACATATACACTTCTAGGCAATCCGAGATAAGTAAGTTTCGCATGCTTTGTTTCCAAGAATATCCCCTCCATTTCTTTTAGAAACATGATACTTATTAATCCGTTGAGAACCAATTGTACTAATTTGATATATTTTTGTCAATAAGAAAAGAGAATAAAATGCAATGATATACATATTCTACCATTTCAAAGACTATCGACATCAAGCTTGACGGAGGAAGTCTCACCCAGTAAGGCTGAGTCCTGTGAAAGAAAATAGCTAGATAGGTACTCATCCAGAGCTTCCTCTTGGATTGGTACCAACCTAGCTGTATTTAAATTCATTGTATTATTGTATCGCTGCCTAGCGCTTCCTATTCTTATCTCTCCAGATTTGCGAACTTGGTGAAGTTTGCTTGCCAAGCCAGCTTTACTGTACCTACCGGACCATTTCTCTGCTTACCGATAATAATCTCTGACACACCGGGTTCCTCCGTATCTTTGTTGTAATAATCATCACGGTAAATGAACATTACAACATCGGCATCCTGCTCAATAGCACCGGATTCACGGAGGTCGGATAGCATCGGACGTTTGTCCGGACGCTGCTCTACCGCTCGGCTTAACTGAGAAAGTGCAACGACCGGTACATTGATTTCCCTTGCTAAGGATTTTAAGGATCTCGATATCTCAGAAATCTCCTGTTGTCTGGATTCTGCTTTTTTACTACCTGTCATCAGCTGAAGGTAGTCAATGATGATCAGCCCCAGATTCTTCTCCAGTTTAAGCTTTCTGCATTTGGAGCGAAGCTCACTTACCGAGATAGCCGAGGTATCATCGATCACCAGGTTAGAATTCCCGATGACACGTGCACTTTCCATCAGAAGTGCCCAGTCCTCTCCGGATAAGGAACCGGTACGTATTGCCTGGGAATCAACTCTGGAATTCATGGCCAGCATACGCTTAACCAACTGGTCCTGTGACATTTCCAAGCTGAAAACAACGGTTGTTACATTGGATTTCAAAGCAACATACTCCGCGATATTAAGTACAAATGCAGTCTTACCCATGGAAGGTCTGGCTGCAATCAATATTAAATCAGAAGGCTGTAAACCTGCTGTTTTATAATCCAAATCATAAAAGCCTGTTGCTACACCAGTTACACTGCCCTGATTCTTAGCCGCAGCCTCAATACTATCAATGGAGCGAAGAACCACTTCCTTAATATCCGTAAATTCCTTGGTTCCTCTGTTCTGGACAATATCAAACACCTGCTTTTCAGTCTTCTCCATGATTACATCCAGCTTCTCTTTATCCAGATAGCACTCATTTGCAGTCTCTTCCGATACCTTGATTAATCTTCGAAGGACTGCTTTATCTCTTACTATTTGAGCATAATACCTGACATTCGCCGAGGTCGGCACTGCTGTCACCAGATCTCGTATGAATTCCAGACTGCAGATCTGAGGCGGTACATCCTTCTCTTTTAATCGATCCTGAAGAGTGACCAGATCGACCGGTTTTCCTTCATTGTGCAGCTCCAGCATAGTCTCAAATAGTATCGCATATTGTTGCTCATAGAAATCTGTACTAGTAATTACTTCCGAAGCGGCTACAATCGCATCCTTATCCATAATCATTGATCCAATGACTGACTGCTCTGCTTCAGCGCTATGGGGAAGTATTCTTTTTATAAATGATTCATCCATTGGTAATCCTCCCGTAGCATTTATTACATACCTTAAACAGCCTCAACCACAACTTTCATCTCTGCGGTCACTTGCGGATGCAATTTCACTGGGATGGTATAAGAGCCTGCGTGCTTAATCGGATCATTTAACTGAAGTTTTTTCTTATCAAGATCCAGATTGAACTGCTTTTTTGCCGCTTCCGCGATTTCCTTAGTAGAAACAGAACCAAAAGTCTTGCCGCCTTCACCGGCTTTGATGGACAGCTTGATTGTAAGCTCCTCCAGCTTCTTCCCAAAGGTCTTTGCTTCCTCCAAGATCTCCTTTTGCTTCTTCTCTTCTGCTGCCTTTTGCATATTCAAATCATAGAGGTTCTGCTTAGTCGCTTCCAGACCTAACTTTTTCGGTAATATGAAGTTTCTCGCATAACCATCATTCACTTTAACAATTTCACCTTTTTTACCAAGGGCCTTTACATCCTGTGTTAAAATAATCTCCATGTGTCTCTCTCCTTTATCAATCAAATTTGTACTATTCAGAGCCAATCAGAAATATTCAAAATAAGACTTGATCGCTTACTTTTTACGGCTTATTTTAAATATTCTTATTCATAACAAGTGAATTGATGTATCGTTTCATCTTGTATGACGTGAGCCAAATATTAAGAAAATCGTAGATTTTCGAGCTTGGTTCTGAAGCGTCACTTGAATCTCGCTACAATTCTCCCTCTTCATGCATCTTAGTTAACGTTGCTTTCACTTTTATGATTGCATCTTGAATGGTTGTATTCTCTAATTGGCTTCCGGCTACACTCAAGTGACCACCGCCACCCAGCTTCTCCATGATAATCTGAACATTCACTTCATCAATGGATCTAGCACTAATATAGATCTTACCATTGTATTCTGTTAGAACAAAGGTTGCTTTGATATCATTGATATTCAAAAGCTCATTTGCAACCTGAGCGCCTAGAATCATTGGGCTATCCACCTCAGAGCTTGCGCAGACTGCGATTGCATAATGATTTAGGAAAAGCTCTGTGCTGCTGATTGCATCTGCTTTAATCTTAAAGTCAGCCATCTCGCTTCGGAAGGATTTACGAATTCGGGTTACATCAGCACCGCTCCTTCGCAGATATGCTGCTGCTTCGAAGGTACGTACTCCCGTCTTAGTCAAGAAGTTATTGGTATCAATCATGATACCTGCATATAAAGCGTCTGCCTCTACAGGCTTCAGTTTTAGATTACCACCGATATATTGCATGATTTCTGCAATCATCTCACTGGTCGAGGAAGCATAAGGCTCTATATAGGAAAGCACCGCGGAATCAATCGCCTCATTTGTCTGGCGATGATGGTCAAATATAACAATGGTTTTCGTATGCTCCAGCAACTCCGAACATTCCAGATAGGACGGCCGGTTAACATCTACGATAACCAGCAGCGTATTACCGTCCACTACATCCTTTGCCTGATCATTCTTTAGGAACATATCCTCTTCATAATCCGGATTATGCACAAACTTGTTCATTATCGGACGGAGAGAGGAGGTAACCTCATTAATTACAATATGGACCTTCTTGTTAAAGGATTTGGCGATGCGATATACACCAATGGCAGATCCAAAGGAATCCACATCTCCGATTTTATGTCCCATAATAACAACCTTATCCTTGCCTTCCACAAATTCACGGAAAGCATGGGCTTTTACCCTGGCCTTAACACGAGTACTCTTCTCAACGGAAATGCTCTTACCTCCATAGTAAGATATCTTCTCCCGATCCTTGATAACCGCTTGATCACCGCCACGACCCAGAGCTAAATCGATAGCTGCTCTGGCATATTCATAGCCGCTGATATAGGTATCCGCATTCACTCCTAGACCAATGCTGATCGTAACGGACATCTCATTACCGATATTAACGCCTCTAACCTCCTCCAGTAATGAGAACTTGCTTGTCTGAAGGAAAGGCAGGTATTTTTGCTGGAACACGAAGATATATTTATCTTTCTCCAGTTTCTTTGTAATCGCATCGATTCCCTGCATGTATTTATTGATTTTTCTGTCAACCAAGGCAGTTAATAGAGATCGTCGAACCTCATCAATACTTTCGAGAGCTTCCTCATAATTATCGATATATAGTAATCCTGTAACCAGCTTCTGTTCCTTATTCTCCTTCAATAGAGAGATAATCTCTGTCTCGTCGTAGAGATACATTGCGATCAGCGCATTTCGGCCTTCCCATGCACCTTCGTTATCATTCAGATTAAAATTGAAATCCTCCTCAAAATCAGGGGCAATTACCTTTCGAAGCAGAACCTTATAATTTCGGCCATGGAGAACCACATGCAGAACCTCATCTATCTCCTTCTTCGGAAGGACTTCCTCCGTTATCTCGGGAAAAATATTCGAGATAGAACGTCTGGCTGCACTCTTCTCCTGTATTATATCCATGAATTCATCATTACCCCATTGCATTCTTCCCTCCAGGTCAAGAATAGCATAGGGCAGATTTAATTCCTTCAGTAAACGCTTCTGCACCTGACCGTAATCCATGGCATACCGCACCATTTCAGCTGCTATTTTATGGCGTTTTACTAAGTATACCGTTAAAGCCATTACAAAATATATAACAGTAAAAGCCGTCATAACGTAGCCCGCTAATCGGTCTATCAGATAAATACTCAGATTCATGCACAGTAATACCGATGTCAAAATAATCGGCCAGAGCAGGTATACTCTCAGTGCACCACTAAGTTTCATTCTACGGTTCATGATAAAGACTCCTTTATCTCATTAAAATACTTCACGACCTTACGGGGATCAGTGTTCACTCGCTCGCCTTGCTTAAGTGTCTATACGGGATAAGCACCGTAGCTCGTGATTGTAGCATTCACTCTCTCGCGTTGCCTACTTGCACTATACGGGATAAGCCCCGTAGCTCGTGATTGAAACGTTCACTCGCTCGCCTTGCGCGTTTCGTGATATAATCGACATCCTGTAAGTACGAGTACTTACGTCTGTCCTTTATTTCACGAATCTTTGCTTATCCCGTATAGTATAACATTAAAAGTCTGTATTTTAAAGAGTAATATTTTAAAGTATCAACGATAAAAATCCCAAGATTTCTTTGATCGTCTTGAGATTTTCTTTTGATCTATTCGTTTCTTTATCATTATTTCAGCTTATAACTTGTCTTGGATATGGGATAGGTTTTAACGAACTCTTCTGTCTTATACTCTGCACTTCTCTTGTGATCTACAAAGTCTTTCGTGTTTTTTAGGAAGAAATCATATACCAGCATCGGTTTTTTGTCAGAGGAAATCGGATCATCCCAGGTCAAATCGATATTGTACCATTTGTCCTTAACCTTTACAATATTCCAAGCATGAGAGCCGCCATTACCAGTTCCTGCGATGATTTTGCACTTAAGACCGGCTTGTGTAAACATGCGGTATGCCAGCATACTATATCCTTCACAAACCGCTGACTTATCAATCAGTGCATCATATGCAGAGGCTTTCTCAAGACTATTGTCATAGCTTACACGATTGATAATATAGTCGTGGATCTTCTTTACCTTCTCAAAATCAGAAGCACCCTCCAACTCTAATTCCTGCAGGATACTTTTAACCTTTTTATCCACCGCCTTCTCTTCTGCTAATGTAGTTTTATAGGTGAACTCAAAATTCAGTGTCGTTTTTTTACCGATCTTTGTTCCTGAATAACCCCATCTGACTAAGGAATATTTCAGGTAGTCACTGTCTTTAGCCGTATTTTCATCATCAATAGCATATATCTTTGTAAGAAGATCATTAAGATCCATTCTATAATCCGAAAGTGAATGCTTAATAACAATCTTCTCTTCCCGATTTAATAGCGTCTGATATAGTATCTTAACCAATTCCTTCTCACTTTTAATAGTAACCTCGGTGGCTGCATCTGCCCTGGAGCTTATACGTAACCATTCCTCATATCCACGCCCGGGAAATAGTTCAATCCTTGTCACGTTTCCAAGTAACAATATAATAATTAATATTGCAGATAATCTCTTTTTCATATGCCTCCTCCAGTAGTAATTAACCTACCGTCACGAACTTAAACTACTGTTACAATTGCAGAATTTCCGTAAGCTCTGATAAACTCTCAATCGTATAATCAGGACTTATCTCATGTGACCATACCGATTTTTCCCGATTGATCCAACAGCTGATTAATCCGGCACGCTTTGCTCCAATAATATCGCTTCCACTATCGCCGATATGCAATATTTCATCCGGTTTTACCCCCATCCTGTGAATCACTTGCAAGAAGAAGCTTCCATCCGGGCTGCCCTTATAGCTCCTAAGATCATCGGATATGAATACTTCCTCGTAGGTGAAGTGCTTCAGCAAATCATTCACCATCGTATGATTAGAATCACTGGACAAAATAATGTGATATCTGTTCTGTAGCTTTGCCATACATTCCTTTACGTCTCTATATAGTGGTGCTTTTGCATGCTGTATCATTAGATTGTCGACAACAATCTCAGGGCTTACCGAGAGCTTGATCTGATCAAGAGCCATCGATGCACATTCCAAATAGACCTCTCGCATGGTAGAAAAACGCCCCGCATCCAGAGCTTTATGGAGAGAATGCGGATAATTATCCAAAACCGCTCTCGCGCCTCGCTGTCCCTCCTCCACGGTATAGGCTTCTCCTAGAATGCCCTTCCAAATCTGAGGAATACGTTGATTCACGTCAACCAGTGTTTGAAATATATCAAAGCTGATTACTTTTATCTTCATAGTAGACCCTTTCCATCGTATTTTGGCAGACTTATCGCTATGTCTATATCATACGCTAAAAACTCTTAGATAGCAACAAAGTGAGGTACTAAAGATAACTGTAGAGCAGGTATTAAAGAAAGCCAGCCTTGCAAGCTTTCATTCATGAAGAATTCAGATATATCAGCTTCGCAAATATTCTAAATCAAGTACGAATAAAAGCTTTCACTACAAGCTATCATTTGCATGTATTAACAAAAAATGATTATCCTGTAACTAGAAGCCAGGATAATCATTTTTTAATAGCTTTAATAATTGTTTAGAATGTCAAGTCCCTCAACAAGGCTAATCTACATGAATTAGTACAAATCGAACGATATCTAAGTTATAGATAACATAATATAAATTGTACAAATTAATGATCAAACCATCGATACAAGGATTTGACATTCAGATCCTATCAATTTCTAATCAGATAGTCAAAAGCACTCAATGCTGCTGTTGCACCCGAACCCATTGAGATTACAATCTGCTTATAGGGACTATTGGTGCAATCACCCGCTGCAAATACTCCGGGTATATTAGTAGAATTACGAGCATCTACAACAATCTCACCCATGCGATTTCGCTCAACGCTGTCGCCAAGCCAGTCCGTATTAGGCACCAGCCCAATCTGAACAAATACCCCCTGCAGAGCTATGTGATACTCTTCCCCGTTCGCACGGTCTATATAAGTAATCCCATTTACCTTATCCGTTCCGGTAATCTCCTTCGTCTGCACGTTCTTAACTACTGTTACATTGGGCAGACTATAGAGACGATTTTGCAGCACAGCATCCGCCTTCAGCTCTGGCATGAATTCAAGCACAGTCACATGCCTTACAATACCGGCAAGGTCAATCGCAGCCTCGATACCCGAATTACCTCCGCCAATTACCGCAATATCCTTATCCTTGAACAGTGGCCCGTCACAGTGAGGACAATAAGCGACACCTTTATTTTTATACTCCTGTTCACCGGGTACACCAACATTTCTCCATCTTGCACCGGTTGAGAGGATAACCGTCTTACTCTTAAGAAGGGTTCCATTCTCCAGGGTAACCTCAATCAAATCCTTTTTCTCCAGACTCTTCACCCGTTTGGCACTCATGATATCCACATCATAATTTCTTACATGCTCCTCCAGAGTTGCCGCTAGTTGGGGTCCCTCAATATAGGCCACGCTGATCAGATTCTCAATCCCTAAGGTATCCAGTACCTGCCCGCCAAACCGTTCGGCTACAACACCGGTCCGGATTCCCTTTCTTGCTGCATAGATTGCAGCACTGGCACCCGCTGGCCCTCCACCGATAACCAAGACATCAAAGGGTTCTTTATCCGTAAGATCAGGTTCCTCCGGTACACTGCCAATCTTAAGCAGTATCTCCTCTAAGGTCATGCGGCCGCTCTCGAAGAACTCACCGTTTAGGTAAACTGAGGGCACTGCCATAATATCCTTACTTTCTACTTCATCTTTATATGCAGCACCATCAATCATTGTATGAGTGACACCCTGATTCAGGATACTCATCAAATTCAAAGCCTGAACCACCTCCGGGCAGTTATGGCAGCTTAAGCTGATATAGGTCTCAAAGTTGTAATTACCCTTTAGACCCTTCACCTGGTCTATCACCTTCTGATCCACCTTGGGTGCTCTTCCGCTGACCTGCAGCAATGCCAATACCAAGGAGGTAAATTCATGTCCCAGCGGAACACCGGCAAATACCACTCCTATATCTTCTCCGGGGCGGCTGACGCTAAAGCTGGGCATTCTCTTCAGTACTGTGTGTTCGACCTTAATCAAGGAGGACATAGATACCAGCTCCTCCACTAATGCGGTCATGTCCTTTGATACCTCGTCCTCTCCAGCGCATAGCTTAATAAGTACTTCGCCTTCCATTAGAGTCAGGTACTGGGCAAGCTGTTCCTTAATCTCAGCATCTAGTATCATAATAATAACCAAGCCTTTCCTTATAGCCTGCAAGCTTTATGTGAGAAAATCTCTGATTTTCTCTCTCTGCAGAATACAAATTCATGACAATAAAAAGTACGTGAAGCATACTTTCTATGGTTAGTGTGAAAAATCCTATTTTTTCACACTAACCTATTGCTTCTTCGATGCTTAGATCTTTCCAACCAGATCAAGACTCGGCTTCAAGGTTGCAGCTCCCTCTTTCCACTTGGCAGGACATACTTCACCGGGATGATTTCTTACATATTGAGCAGCCTTAATCTTATTAAGGAGAATACTTGCATCACGACCGATGCTTCCTGCATTAATCTCCACCGACTGAATCACACCATCCGGGTCAATAATAAAGGTGCCTCGATCAGCCAGACCGTCCGCTTCAATTAATACATCAAAGTTACGGGAGAGCGCATGAGAAGGATCTCCAATCATGATATAGGTTAGCTTCTTAATTGCTTCCGAGCTATCATGCCAAGCCTTATGAGTATAATGAGTATCGGTAGATACTGAGTAAACCTCAGCACCAAGCTTCTTCAAATCCTCATATATATTCTGTAAATCTTCTAGCTCTGTGGGACATACAAAGGTAAAGTCTGCGGGGTAGAAGCAAACCACACTCCACTTACCTTTCATATCCTGTTCTGTTACCTCAATAAATTTTCCACTCTGAAATGCTTGAGCCTTAAAAGGCTTTACTTCTGTTCCTATTAATGACATAATTGCTACCTCCTATAGTTTTTTATATTTTAATTTCAATTTTAATAATAGTAATCATTACTATTATAATATTATCAAAAGAAATACTTTTGTCAAGTATTAAAATAAATATTCTCACATTTTCCTTCCTGTCGCTTCGACATAACTTGCAGTAAAGGCAATGCCTGACTACGGGCTGCGGAGCACTTTACTATATAGGACAATGTATATACAATACAAAAAGAGGATGAACCGAATTCCCATCCTTTCGTGTGGAAGACTGTCCATCCTTTATATTCGATGCTATAGTTATAACAATTAGCTCATTAATTTATTCTTTTTTCACTTTAATCGTATGATAAAGCTTTTTCGCCTGCTCTGCCTCTTCACCTGTTATCTCCTCTTTCTTCTGATATCGTGCCTTTCGATAAAGCCTTTTCAGCCTTATGGATGCCTCTCTCTGTTCACAAGAAGGATCAGCAAGTGTATCCGAGTATTTTTGATCGACCTCTCTGGTTGTATCCCCGGATAAAATCGATATTTTTTTAGCTCGAAGATGGAGGAGATATTTCAAGTAATAATATCGAATTCTCTCAGCCGGCTCCTTAGAATACCTCCAACGGCGATTGTTCTTCCTCTCATTAGGACCCTCCAGTGTTTCTCTAATCTCCGAGACTCCTGCCGGAAGCTTATGATTTCCTTTATCTCCGATAAGCCAGCGAAAGAAGAAGAAAAGTACGATCAGCCCAAGTATGATTCCAAAGGAATATAGCAAGGGCAATATCCAAGCATTGCTTGAAACAGTCACTTTCTCAATCTCTGGAATATCAATTAATCGATCAATCCAATCATCATTCCCGTGAGGTAAAGCCTTTCTACTGCAGCCTTCCATGCTCAACATAGATATTATCAAAGATATAATTCCGCCAATGATAAATCCGATCAATGAAAGAACGGGTAGGAACAAATTCTGATATAGTAATCGAATGACCACCAACAAATTCTGAGGAGCCCGGGCAAACGTTAACAACACGCATACTGCTAAGAACATAATCATTTCCCATAGCTGCTGCGAATAGAAGCCCTTCTGCTCTTTCCTAAGCTGCAGAGTTCGAAGATGGCGAAGCATAGATATAACACTCACTATGGTAACCACCAGATAGGGAAGTGCTGCACGAAGCGCTTGCCCGAAGGTTGAAAGCTTCACCAGCATGAATAAAGGGAGAATTAAACAAAAAAGCAGAATCCGCCTGACCTGATCCAAGAACTCTCCTCTGGTAACAATAAGACGATCCGAAACCAATAAATATACCAAATAGCCCCAGATCGGTAAATAGATAAGAAGCGAGGTCCAAGTAAGTCGTAGGATTAGCCCTCCAAGCACAGGGATGATAATCACGAACAGAATCGATTGTTTCCTCTTCTCACTTCTAACCAGAGTCAGAGCTGCTGCCACAATAAGAATAAGAAATCCGCCTGCATTTAGAGTCGCTCCTCCAACGAAATATAATAGAAAGGCTCCCAAAGAACAGCAGACGCCCAGATCGAAAATCAGCTTATATAATCTAGACAACATCCTGCTTCACCTCCCTTAAGGAAGCCGCATCCATCGGATAGACCTGACTTCCCAAGCGCTTTGACAATGAAGTAACTAGCTGCTGTCGTTTCTCTGTCATGAAGGGTGCTACATAGAAGATGGCATTTTCACCTGAGAAATTGGTGACTGCCAGCTGATATAGATCATCTATATCGCGGAAGGAGTTGGCATCTGCCTGCCCCAAGGTATAGAGTAAAGTTGTATAATGGTGTGCTCCTTGTCCGGCCTTTTGTAAGCCTTCGTAGGCCGAGCTTTCACTTCGGATATAAGCATTGGTAAGCAGGCGGTAAGAAACCTTCCTCTTCTCCATATACTCCGCAATGGTTCTTACCAGTGAAAAGCAGTACTCCAGCTCCTCCCGGTGTGCTCCCTCAGACCAGTGAAGATAAACATCCAGTAAAATGGTGACTGACAGATCCATCGTATGGTCAAATTCCTTTACCATCAATTGATTTCTTCTTGCACTTTGGGTCCAGCTGATGGAGCGTAGTGGCTCCCTTCCGGTATAATCGGAGTATGAGTTAACCAGAACAGGATCTTCTATATAGAAGCGTCTTGAGGAAAAATCACCGTAATACCCTGACAAAGTGTTAAGAATATTCTCATCACTAAGAAGTCTCGGAAAGATAATAATCTCCTCATGCTGCGTCTCTTCCTTGCGTTTCTCTTTAATTCCGAGAAAATCGCCGCGAATTAGCCGACAGCCTTCCAAGACATACACCCCTCGATTCGGCAAGGACACCTGAAGGGTTCTGGTAATCTTTTGTCTCCCACGGATATATAGCATACTCACATGAATTCGGCATCTATGGTCTCCCAAAGGCATTTCCTCTACTCCAAGAATTTTTATCTCCTTTGGAAACAGCTCCTCCATCTGAAGAAATGAAATCGTTCTGGCTCCATAATTGGACAATACCGTATTAAGACTAAATACCTCCTCCGGTTCACATCCAAGCTTAGAGGGTGTACAACGATAACGGAGATCAGTAATACTGTCCCATAAGGACAATATCTCTAGCACCGCACCAAACAGTATCAAAACTACCAGAAATGTAGCCATTAAAATTCTCCTTTGGTAGACCTTGTTTCAATCGGAACCGGAACTTCCTCTACGATCTCACGGCAGATTCGTGTCGCATCATGATCTCTGACTACACCGGCAAAGCTCATACGGTGCTCCAGTATCGAGCCTGTTAAATCCTTGACATCCTCCGGTATAACATAGGTTCTTCCAGCTGTTGCCGCCATTAGCTGTGCAGCCTGATATAGGGACATGGCCGCTCTTGTTGAGGCACCTAACTGTATACGGCGATCATTACGAGTCTTATCCACTATGTTCATAATATAATTCTTCACTGGCTCACTAACCTCTATCTGATGGTAACTCTCCTGTAATTTAATGGTTTCCTCTGTTGATACAACTTGTCCGATTTGCTCCAGGATATTTAAGGAAGATTCTCTGGTCAGTACGGACAGCTCCTCTTCTCTTAGCATATATCCAAGGGATAGCTTCATCATAAATCGGTCCTTCTGAGCCTCCGGCAGGGGGAAGGTACCTCCGGATTCCAGCGGATTCTGAGTAGCCATTACCATGAAGGGCTTTGCCATAGGATAGGTAATACCATCCACTGTAATCTGACCTTCTGCCATCGCCTCAAGAAGGCTGGACTGAGTTCTTGGTGTTGCACGGTTAATCTCATCTGCTAGCACCATTTGGGCAAACAGAGGACCGGGTCGAAATTCGAATTCACCCTTTTTTTGATTATAGAAGTTAATTCCGGTTAAATCAGATGGCATAATATCAGGGGTGAATTGAATTCTCTTATCTCTACCGCCCACCGATTTGGAAAACGCACGAAACAGCATAGTCTTACCGGTACCCGGGACATCCTCCAAAAGAACATGTCCTCCTGCTAGATAGGCAATGACAATTTTACGGATGCATTCATCCTTTCCTACAATAACCTTGGAACAGTTAGCACGGATCTTCTCA
This sequence comes from Bacillota bacterium, assembly GCA_023436225.1. Classification (GTDB taxonomy): domain Bacteria; phylum Bacillota; class Clostridia; order Lachnospirales; family Lachnospiraceae; genus Mobilitalea. Next base: position 386 of record JAEZKA010000045.1, on the reverse strand, counting down.
TAGTATTCTTCATATTGTTTTACATTCATCATCTTTTCTCTCGTTTCTCTATTTTTATTATATAATCATAATATTATTTCTTCCATCTCTTCCAACAGATCTGATATTTCATTTTATATATTCCGGGGAGCTTTGGGATTTTCTAATTATACACTGATGTAATCACATAGTTAGATTATCATATTTTTCCAATTTATATCTACCATTATATGATATTTCTAATAACATTATAATGTTTATTTACTGCTTTAGTCTAGAGTGTAAATGTCAACATCAAAATGCATATTTATTCCGATATGAAAATGCAGTTTTTTACCGACTAGCTTTCTGCTCATCTACATCAAGCAGATCATAATAATCCTTGGTTCGATATGATGGACCGATCA
>JAEZKA010000017.1 GCA_023436225.1 Bacillota bacterium | reverse complement strand
GGATGTAACTTCTTTTCTTTGGTCGTGTTGTAATTGCGTTGTTTGCAATCTGTACAAGCCAATGTAATCTTTACGCGCACAATATCCACCTCCGATTTCTCTTGTAGCGCATTCGCTAATATGCTTTCGGCTTTTTTAGGCATAAAAAAAAAGCCCTCTTACTTTGCTTTCTTACTATATCATACTCAAATGAGTACGTCAATATTTTTTTCTAATCACTCAGTATTATATAACAGTAATCCGAATTCTGCAATATTTTTTTATATTTTTAAGCAAATGAACTCGATCAATATCCCCTAAATCGGAGGGGCTGTCACAAATCAATTATGTCCTGCGAGGTAATTACTATGTTCGCAGTTCAAAACCTGATTTGTGACACCCCCATCTTCTCCCTAGCCTGATGTATTTTGTTTTACGGTTATCTTACAGCTAGACTTAAGACCACTGGAGGTCTTAACGTATATTGTCACTGTTCCCTCTGATAGGGCTGTTATCTTTCCTGTGGATGAAACAGTTGCTACCGTTTCATCCGAGCTTGAGAATGTGGTTCGGTCAGTCGATGTACTTGGTGTGATATACGCTCGCAGCGTATAGGTATCATTTATATTCATCGTCCTATCCAATTGAGAAAGCTGAAGCATAAGTGATTTCACCGTTCGAATTTTGACTATTTTAATCGACATATTACCACGGTTGTCGATACCAAAGACTGTATAAGTACCATCCTTCTTAACGTCGAATTTTACTTTACCATCCTTATGATCTAATACGATACCAGCATCCGCTGGAAGAAAATCCTCGGCTTTTTTTGCACCAGCCATATATTCGATTCTTTTTACACCGCTCTGTGTATCAGAGTATCGGACTGTAACGGTTCTGGACTGATAGTCGTCGGCTACAGTATAACTCGTATTGAGACTCGGTCCCTTCTTGTCATCAAGCACCTCATATACCTGAACTATCTCGTTACCTGCATAATCCGATGCATAGAAGGTATATTTTCCTGCCTTTGATACTGTTATCTGATTATCTTCCAAAGCAGTACCCTTTACGCCTCTTGCAAAATCTTTGATTGATTTCTCACCCAAGCTCCATCGTACCACACGAATATCGGATGGACCAATATCTGTCACCTGAACTGGTATTACCATATCTCCACTCTTATATATGGTACTAAAGCTCATGGTTGGAGAATAGTAATCCTTTGTCAGTGAGCTGGCTGCCATTAGTGACTGGTAGGCACTTGGAATACCAGGAAACCTTAAGTATTCCTGTAGATCAGGTAATTCCTTTCTATTTGTTAAGATAAGTTCCTTCACATCGGAAGGATAGACATGATCATTGCTTGCATATATCAGAGCTGCTATGGCTGAGACCTGAGGTGCTGCCATAGAAGAGCCGCTCATGGATCCATAGCTTCCGACAATCGTACTCATAATATTTTCTCCGGGTGCTGCAATGTCCACTGAATCAAGTCCATAATTTGATAGCTCGGTCAGTTCACCATAAGAATTAATGAAAGTAACTGACATCATATTATCTAATTTTAAGCTTGCCGGATAAATCGGCTGAAAATTGTTGTCATCTCCCGTATTACCCGCTGCAGCGATGAACAGCATATCTGATTCCTTCATAACCTGCTTCAGAGCTGCTGTATAGGAGGAAGTTCCCCAGCTTAAGTTACAGATATCGGCCCCCATGCTGGTTGCATACTTTATAGCCTCTACCGCATTGGCAAGTGTGCCGGTTCCTTTAGGACCACCATTAATCTTAAGGGACATAATCTTAACATCAACCTTGGAAGCAACTCCGGCTACACCGATGCCGTTGTCTAATGTTGCTCCGATAATTCCAGCAACATGAGTTCCATGATCATCATTATCTTCCGGTGAGGATAGATTTAGTTTTAATCGATCAGAATAGCTATAATGACAAACCGTGCTGTCACCATTATAGAAATCCCACCCATAGTAGTCATCAACATATCCGTTTCCGTCATTGTCGATATTATCTCCGGGAATCTCTCCTTTATTGATCCACATATGATCCACCAAATCAGGATGAGTATAATCCACACCGGTATCAATCACAGCTACAATTACTTCATTCTTGGGCATTACATCATCCGATAGCTTTTTCCAGGCTTCAATAACATCCATGTCCATATCCGGAATGGATAGTTCATTCCATCTTCCCGTCTGTGTCATATTGATATAGTGTCCCTGATTATCGATTGCCCATTGTGCATCGGCATAAGTATCATTGCTAAAGCCCATGGTTGATATGGTAATATTCTCCTGTGCTTCCTTAACCGCTTTGTCGTTCTTCAGTTTATGTAATATATTATTAAAATATGAACTGTCCTTTACGGTAAGAAGAGCATAGTCATCAATGTGACTTGCAATTTCTATCTCACGGTCATATTGCTGCACAAGATGATGAAGTTGCTCTTCAGACATTTTCTCCCTGAATATTACAACAATTTCACCGCCTGCTTCTTGATAAGCCTGTTGCTCAATGCGGTTACTAAAACCTACTGTCAACAAGGAAATTGCAGCCATTGCAACGAGTGCCGTGAGTATTATATGTAATTTTAAAAAGTTGAATTTCTTGTTCTTCATAATATTATCTCCACTGCCAAAGGTATCCTGTTGCTATTGTTAGCGTAATCCCTACTATTGGCATTTATGTGGCAGAATTATAACAAAATTGTTATAATTATTATTTTTTTATTGTAATCGACCCCTTTCGACATTTACCTATATTTACTGATGCAATTTTTACGAATATATGCTATACTGAAGAATACCATTGCGAACTGGCATGCCATTGCGAATTGGCATCCGAAGGAGGTGTAATAATGAATAATCCTAGCGACCAAATAGGCTCCACTAATCCAAGGGATTTTTGGGACAGCCTGCATTTGGATATTCTAGCTTCAAACCAGAATATTACGCATAATGATTATAAATATCTCATCGAAAGCAGCTTATTGTTTTCCCTATTCTCCAGAGACTGTCACCCCTTGGAGCTGAATGCTCTTCGTAAAATATTAAGCATCAAGGAACATGGTTATGTACTTATTCTTAACTTAGAACTTCCCCAATCAAGTATGGGTGAAGATGCTGCTGAAGTATTGGCAATTTATCACTTTCTTAACAGCCTGTTTATCGATAACCATATTTGCATCGGTCCCTTAATCGCAAACAGGGTAGTTCTTCTTATCACAGAGGATTCCCCTCTTACGATCCATGAACACAGGGAGAAAAGTTATTCTCTTTGCAATGATATTATTTCTGGCATAAAGAATCAATTTCAGATGAACGTGACAATCGGCATCGGTAGTCCTCACCCCATTAACGCTATATATTCCTCCTTTATCGATGCTTTTTCTGCACTATATTATTGCAGCTCTGAGTCTTTTATTTGCTATCAGGATATTAAGCATACTGAAACTACTTCTCGTTTTGATTACCTTCTAGCAGAAAAGCATCTGATTGAAGCTATGCGGCTTAGAAAATCAGAGGCTTTTGATTATTTCAGCCTTGTTATGGATCAAATACGTTTTTACAGTGATGAAGCCAGGAGAAATAAGATCCTGGAGATTCTGGTTTTGGCTAGCCATGCCATGCATCTGGATAGCCAGAATGATTTTACATCCACTAATTATATCGATATTACCAGGGAATTGATGGAGGCAGCTGGAGATGAGCTGATAGAAATTGCATATAAGCATTTCATCTTCATGATCAGCTATGCAAAACCACAAACTAATATCGATTATTCCAATCATATTGTAAAGGTGACGCAGGAGTATCTGGAGGGTCATTATTCGGAGGATATCTCTCTGGAGGATATTGCCGCGCAGGTAAATATCAGTCCTCAATACTTTAGTAAGCTAATCAAAAAGAACACCGGCTTTAACTTTATTGACTGGCTTTCCATGCTCCGTGTAAAGAAAGCAAAAGAGCTGTTGACCAACTCCGATCTGACAGTAAAGGAAGTATGCTTCATGGTAGGATATAAGGATCCAAATTATTTTAGTCGAATTTTCAAGAAGCGAATCGGTATTACACCAAGTGAATACATAAAAAAACAGCTCTTATATTAGCAATAAGAGCTAAAAAATAAACCGCTATACATTGAGGTTACATATGGGTTATGAAAGGTTTTTGTGTCACGGTTCGGGTATGTGACGATTGTTTTTTCCAAATACTCCATCGGATTTATTGCTACTTGCTCTGCTTTATCCTTGAGCCTTGAGATAAAGCCATTTTCTCTTTTAAACAAACTCTCCATACCTCCATCAATGGCAGCCTGAACGGCGAGGGAATCCTTTATGGATAGATACCCATTCTCATCGGATATAATACCACAGGCTTCTATCTCATCTGAATAGACCTTCTCCAATCCCTTCATCTCACTGATTAATTTGGAAGCGCGGAAATGGTCCGTATAGTCCTGTGTTCTATTCTGTGCGATCCGAACCAATCGATTATAGGTATTTAATACATCTTCCAGAGAGGATAAGATTTTCTCACTATCCGGTACAATCTGCAGGGTAACCGGCTCTTCGCTGGTTCCGTTTAATGTAATTCGAAGCTTTCCCTCTAAATTGAAGGTATTCGTTGAGGTCCTTCTGGAGATATCATTAATCATAAATTCCGCTGTACCGGAGGGCTTTTCTACTCGATTCAGACCAAAATATTCAACGACACCAATCCCGTAATGATCCGAATCTGAAAATTCAAATGCAGGCTCTCCACTCCTGCCAGCTTGTTCCGAGATAATAACAATTTTACCGTAATCCGGGGAATTTCCTCTTTCTACCGTTGCATTGACACCGGTTATTGCCATATTAATAAATTCCGACATCTTCCTTAAGGCTTCTGAATTCTCAACTCTGTTTTCATGAACATAATTCAGCTTATAATTCTGATCCATAACCTTAACATTAAATTCATATTCACCAGAGGGTAATCCCTTGGAGACCAACAATAATTCCTTACCGGTATTAATCTGTACACTGGCAAGGGAAGTAACCTGAAATGTGATGTTTTCAGGCAGCCCCTCTGTATCCTCCTTTAATAGCTTGGCCGATAGAACATGCTCATCACTTACCATAATTGATTTTGATTCAAATCCGGAGGCAACCGGATCATCCATTCTCGAGAGCTTCGACTTCAACTCGATTGCTGTTTCTTTTATTCCAAAGGTGTAATCCTGATTATCCTTAGACAGATTAATCTTATAAAGAGGGGAACGTCTACTTAGATCGACAATATTATTATAAATACGTTTTAATTCGCTTCTTTTATGTACCGGATACATTACTTCCCTTTTTATTGGGTAGCTCTCCAGCATATAATTATATACTGCTTTCAAACAAGTTCCTCCTCTCATATTATTATTTACTTTCTAATTAATCTTCTTAATTGAATTGCCTATAATCAGGGATTGCTTCATATATAGTGTACTGTGAGGTAACTCCACATAATCTTCAATCATCTGAACCAGCCTCTTTGCAGCTTCACTGCCAATTCTTTCTCTCTCCTGTCTTACTGTAGTTAATTTTACTCCGACATGATGACGCAGGTCAACCCCGTCATAGCCTGCTATGGAAATATCCTTAACTACCTGCAGACCTGATTTCCGAACTGCACTTACAATTCCCATAGCTGATGTATCATCAGGAGCTATAATACAGGTTGGACGGTTTGGTAACTTGAGAAGCTTTAGGGCCTGCTCCTCTGTCATAAGAGTATTCCGATATAGACTCTCACGCAGATATTCCTTTACCACCTTGATACCATTTTCCTTCAACGCGTCGGCAAAGCCCTCCATTCGGTTTCTGGTAACCAGTGAGTTCACACCATAGATGAAAGCAATATCTCTATGACCCTGTCGAATGATAAAATTAGTTAATTGTTTCATTCCACCATAATTATCCGATATGATGGAAAAGGCCTTCTGAAAGGAATAGTCAATTGTTACGACAGGAATATCGCTGTTCACCAGGTTAATTACTTCCTCATTCTCATAATCAGCGCAAACGATACATACTCCATCAAAACGCCGGTACTGGCAATGCTCCAGATAAGTCATCTTCCTTCTTCCGATGTTATGTTCAATAAAGGTAATGTCATAACCGTTACTGGCTGCTTCATCTTTAAAAGCCTCCAGAATATAAGCAAAATAGTCATTCTTTAATCCAAGATTAGAAAGAGTATTAAACAAGACACCAATATTATAGGTATTTTTGAGTTTCAAGGCCCTGGCATTGGTGTTTGGGAAATATCCCAGCTCGTTTGCCGCCTTTATTATGATATCACGTGTCTTTTCACTGATATCCGAGTATCCGTTCAAAGCCTTACTTACCGTTGAGACTGATACTCCACAGCGTTCGGATAAATCTTGAATCGTCGCCATTCGGTCCTTCCCTGTTTCCTTTCGATTTATTCGATATTTATATATATTATTTTAAGTTATTTTACCATAATATTCAAGTAGAAAACTGACATTATCGTCTTGTATTCGACATTTGTTATTAATTTCTTCACCGAATGACGTGTACGTTCGCAAACGATAGAGGGTACGCTCTGTGAACCTTCTATTGTCATGAATTGAAAATGCATACACAAAAGGCTTCAGTATGAAGTACTTCTATGTATGCATTCTGGTATTCGGCCCTTACAGCCTATCTCTTCTTCTCAAATTCACAACACTATCTTTGTGAAGTATGCTTTTGATCATTTATTTTAACCTGCCTGTACCTGAATGACCTTCACCGGGCATACCGAAGCACATTTACCGCAATTGGTACATTTACTATAGTCGATTTGAGCCAGATTGTTATCCACATGGATCGCATCAAATTCGCAAGCTTTAACACAAAGCTTACAGCCGATACAGCCGGCGGAGCAAGCAGCTTTCACATCCTTACCCTTATCCAGGGAACTACAGCCAACTAAAGTTCTTGCTGCTGCAGGAACCATCTCAATCAGCTTATTCGGACACTGAGCGGTACAGGTGCTACAACCGGTACATTTTTCTTTATCAACAACAGCAATACCATTCACAATATGAATTGCATCAAAGGCACATACTCTAACACAGGAACCAAAGCCCATACATCCATAGGAGCATTTTTTATTTCCCTTACCTGGAATTACCGCTGCCTTATTACAATCCTGGACACCGTAATATTCATACTTAACCTCGGTCTTATCACAGGTTCCAACACATTTTACAAAGGCAACCTTCTTCTCTGTATCTTCCACAGACGTACCCATTACTTCAGCAATCTGTTTATGAGCTTGCTTATTAGCAACGGGACATGCATTAGCAGGCGCTTCTCCTTTAGTAATTGCCGCCGCAAGACCATCGCAACCGGGGTAACCGCAGCCACCACAGTTTGCACCGGGAAGAAGCTCACGAACCAAGATTTCTCTCTCGTCCTGCTTAACCTCAAAGGTCTTAGCTGCAAAGCCCAGAAACAATCCGATGAATAGGCCTACACCTGCAACAATTGCGGTTGCAACCATAACTCCTTGGAAGCTAACTAATGCAGTAACATTGACCATATCTGGAAGGAAATTATTATATAATAAATTCTCAATTGACATATCGATCCCCCCTACTCTATAAACCGGCAAATCCGAAGAATGCCATAGCCATCAGACCTGCGGTAATCAAAACAATTGGAGAGCCCTGGAAGGATTTTGTGATATCATTATATTCAATTCTCTCACGGATACCTGCCATAATAATGATTGCAATCGTAAATCCTGCTGCTGTTCCAAAGCCGTTAATGATACTGGAAATTAATCCATAATCCTCTGTTACGTTGATTAATGCTACACCAAGTACCGCACAGTTAGTTGTGATCAGAGGCAGATAAACACCGAGCGCGCTATAAAGCGAACGGCTGTATTTCTTAAGTACCAGCTCAACGAACTGCACCAGACATGCGATAACTAAAATAAATACGATTGTCTGGAGATACCCCATACCCAAAGGTACTAGAAGTCCGGAATAAATCATGCTGCAAAGTGCAGAAGCTACAGTAATAACAAAGATTACAGCTGCTCCCATACCTGCTGCGGTATTTGTTTTCTTTGAAACTCCGAGAAACGGACATAAGCCAAGGAATTGACTTAAGACAACGTTATTCACGAGAGCTGATCCAACAATAATCATGATAAGTTCTTTCATCTTAATCAATCCTCCTTACTTTTCGTTTTGTTTTTCATTTCATCCTTTGAATCGAGCACTTCCCGATTGGTGGTACAGGTACTGCCCATACAATGAGAGCAATCACCACCACAGCCGATGCTGTTGGTCACTGATCCATTGGTTGCAGAGGGAAGCTTTAACTTATTCTGAATCGCCGTCAGGATCGCCAAGGTAAAGAGAGCTCCCGGAGCAAGAATAAATATGGTGATCGGCTCAAAGCTATCCGGTGTAATTTTATAGCTGAAGATCGTTCCTGCTCCAAGAAGCTCACGGAAGGATCCGATGATACTAAGTGCAAGGGTAAAACCAAGGCCCATACCAATACCATCAAACAGGGATAAGCCAATGGAATTCTTTGCCGCATAGGCTTCTGCTCTACCCAGAATAATACAGTTAACTACAATCAGCGGAATATAAATACCCAGTAACTCATTTACTACCGGTAGATATGCTTCTAAAAGAAGCTGTACTATCGTAACCAGTGATGCAACGACTACGATATAGGCAGGAATACGAACCTTATCAGGAATGAACTTACGAAGTGCTGAAATCAATAAATTAGACATGGCCAGAACTACGGTAGTGGTGAGTCCCATGTATAAACCGTTATTGCCGGAGGTTGTTACAGCCAACGTCGGACACATACCGAGCATAATAATAAAGGTAGGATTCTCTTTAATAACACCGTTATAAATCCTCTCTATATACTTATTCATCTTCATTATTGTCCGCCTCCTAACTCTGTAGAATGATCTGTCACAAATTGAATTCCGGCATTAATTGCATATGTTACTGCTTTTGAAGTAATCGTAGCACCACTGATCGCATCCACCTGCTCCTCACTGGTTGCACCGGTCTTCGTTACTACGAATTGTGCCGTTTTCTTATTTAGAAACTGATCCAGAAATTCCGGCTCCTGCGCCTTCATACCAAGACCTGCAGTCTCACTGATTGATAAGAATGAGATTCCTTTGATACTACCATCCAGAGAATATCCGTATACAAATTTGATTCCGTCCTTGTAGCCTGCGGAGGTAGCAACGGTGATGTTATAACCAAGCAGCTCGTTATTGCTGCCATAAGCTTTACTAATACTATCAATGGTAACTCCTGTATAATCTGCATTCATGCTTACCAGATCTGTGCCTTCCAGCAGCTGCATCAGCTGTTCATCTTCTTCGAAGGAAGAGGCTTCTACAAATACCTCCTGGTTTGCCTCTAACGTCTTCTGCACCGCCTGTGCTGCAATGGGCTCTTTGGTTATCTCATATACATAGCTAAGACCCAATCCGGATACCAGTGTTATGAGAAACAGTGCAATCGCATCTCTGATTAGCTCGGAACGGATGAGAGGTTTTTTATTTTTCACGGACAGCACGCTCCTTTCCAAAGGATCTCTGTCTGGTTACCTTCTCAATTAACGGAACCAGAAGGTTACAGAAAATAATTGCATAGGATACACCCTCTGCCGTACCACCCTGCAGACGGAACAAACCGGTTAATAAACCAAGGCTGATACCGAATACAAGCTGTCCAACCGGAGTGATCGGACTGGTAACATAATCGGTAGCCATAAAGAAGGCTCCAAGCAATAAACCGCCGCCAAGGATATGTCCCAGCATAAAGGTCATATCGAAGCCTTTACCACCGAATAGGAGTACAAATACGGCCAGTGAAATAATATAGCTTAACGGAATTCGAAGAGAGATAACCTTCTTGAATACCAGGTAGGCTCCTCCGATAAGAATTGCAATTGCACTTGTCTCACCGATGGTACCACCGATATTTCCTATTAACATCTTGACTAAATCTACGGACTCTCCGGTTTTCATAGCTGCCAGAGGGGTCGCTCCGGATACTCCATCGAGTGCTACAAAACCATGCTTAATATAATCCATCGTACTGGGAGAAGTAACCTTCTCCACTGCAAAAGCAGTCATACGTACCGGGAAGCTGATTAACAGGAAGACACGAGCTGCCAGTGCCGGGTTCATGAAATTCTGACCCAAGCCGCCATAAAGCATCTTGACAATCAGGATTGCAAATATACCGCCGACAATTGCCATCCATATGGGGAAACCAGCAGGCAGATTGTATGCCAACAACAGACCGGTAACCACTGCACTGTAATCGCCGATGGTATTCGGCTTCTTCATAAATTTGCAATAAAGGTATTCTGTTAGCACACAGGCTGCGATCGTTACTACGATCAAAGTCAGAGCGTTAATACCAAAGTTATATACGCCAAAGATTCCGGCAGGAACTAATGCAAGAAGAACATCCTGCATAATACTTTTTGTTGTAATCGGGCTTCTGGAATGTGGAGCAGCCGATACATGAAATAAGTCGCTCAACGTTTTACACCTCTTTCATATTTGAATTAGGACTACGCTTTTTTACGCTTGCCTAGGATACTGTTTCTGGTCTGCATGATGGATTGGGATAAGCTTCGTTTTGCCGGACAAACATAGGAGCAACAGCCACAGCCGCAGCACTCCATACCATCTGCTTTCACAAAGCCATCCTCATCATTACGGTTTCCCAGAGCAGCCAGTTGAAATGGCATCAACTGCAACGGGCATTTTTCAGCACATTTTCCACAACGGATACAGGGACTTTCCTCCACTGCTGCCGTATCCCTCTTAAAACCAAGAAGTGCCGAAGAGGTCTTTATAACAGGAACATTGTAATTATATAATGCGATACCCATCATCGGTCCACCAGAAATCATCTTCTCGGGACGTTCTACAAATCCACCTGCTGCTTCGAGTATCTCCCCATAGTCAATGCCGATTGCAACATTAAAATTCTGTGGTTGTTTTACGGCATCTCCTGATACCGTTACAATTCTTCGTATGAGTGGAGTACTCTTTACTACTGCATTGTAGATGGCAATTACGGTATCTACGTTATCAACAATACAACCCACATCAGCAGGTAGCTTCTTTGAATTCATCTTTCTCTTTGTAACAGCATACACCAACTGACGTTCACCGCCCTGTGGGTATTTTGTCTTTATAGCAACGACCTCGATATTATTCTCCTTCGCGGCCATTGTACTTAAGATCTTGATTGCTTCGGGTTTATTATCCTCAATCGCAATAATCCCCTTCGCATTCTCAAATAGCTTTAACATTACCCTGAGTCCACCGATGAGCTTCTCTGGCTCCTCCAGCATCATTCGGTAATCTGAGGTTAGATAAGGTTCACATTCTGCACCATTAACAATGACATAATCAATCTTATTGTCGTCCTTCGGAGTAAGTTTAACATGAGTAGGGAAACCCGCACCTCCAAGACCAACAATACCTGCTTCTTTCACATAATTACGAATTTCTTCCTTTGAGAGTGTATTATAGTCACGCTCTTTACCAAAGCCGTCTACTTTCAGGTATTCATTGTCATTTTCTATCACAATGGATTCTACCATATTGCCTGATACAGTCAGCCTTTTTTCAATTGCCTTTACCGTTCCTGAGACAGAACTGATCACATGCGCCGAGATAAAGCCTCCTGCTTCTGCGATTTTCTGACCAACTAGAACCTTATCGCCCTTGGCAACAATCGGTTTTGCAGGAGCACCTAGATGTTGAACCATCGGAAACACCAATTCACCCTTAGGTAAAAGAACAGTAGTGGGTTTATCCATTGTTATGTCTTTACCGTCATATGTATGGATACCACCCGGGAATGTTGACCTACCCATAAGACCATTTCCTTCTTTCTATTTGTTTTTAGAATTTCTTCAAAGAACAAACCTTGCCGCTTACAAAGCGAGCAAATTCATGTTCTTGTTAAATAAAAAACTAACTTTGTTAATCGTAAAACAATGTGTTTACCCTTAAACACACAAAAAATATTATAACACAGGCCTACTTATTTTGACAGAATAGTTATTTAATTAACAATAAAAAAAGGCCATCCCAATTCGGTCAGCCTTCTTTTGTAGTGCTTTCAATCTGTGCCTCCATTATATCCCTCCCTATAAACCGATATCAATATGGAGTTAATGGTAGTTCATACATCATAGCATGAGAAAAAGAGATCATCCTAACGGGGTCCTTAGGATAATCTCTTTGACTCATGACAATAGAGCGTTCGTGTGGCGTACTTTCTACTGTATCATTTACACTGTTCTAGTTCCCAATCATACATACTCATAATTCTGATTAATATGCCGAAGTGTATCTCGTCTTATGAAGGTATTTTTCTTTCGTTGCCAAACCACCTCTGATATGGCGTTCTGACTTATTGAGGTCCAAGACTACCCTGGCTCTTTCAGCAAGGGAGGGGTTAATCTGCGTAAGACGTTCTGTTACGTCTTTATGTACGGTTGACTTCGAAATGCCGAACTGTTTCGCGGTTTGCCTCA